>NZ_JBFAJZ010000011.1:0-184720 GCF_040655475.1 Nocardia sp. NPDC050413
CTGGTTCCAGACCATCGGCACCGCGCTGGGTCACCTGTGGCGTCGCTCGCTGCAATTGCGGGTCATCGTTTCCACGCTGACTCTCTCCCTCATCGGGATCACGATCCTCGGGGTCGTGCTGACCGGTCAGATCACCGACCGACTCCTCGAAGCCAAGATCAACGCGGCGGTCGAGGAGATGGATCGCGCCCGCAGCACGATCGAGAACGAGCTGAACGGTGTCGAGGGCGCCAACAGCCGCCAGCAGCAACTGGCCGACGCGCGCAGCGCGCTGTCCAGCCGGGGCGGCACGGGGCAATCCACGGGCGCCGCCGGTAGTTTCGACTCCGCGCTGGCCATGGTCGGTGGTACCCCGCCGCAGGAGATCACCACCGATCTCATCTCCGAGGTGCCACAGGAACTGCGCCGATTCGTGCAGCGCAGCCAGGTGTCCTACCAGTTCACCACCGTCGCCGACCCGGACGGCTACCGCGGCCGCGCGCTGATCATCGGCAGCCCGAGCGCCGAGATCGCGACCCTCGAGATCTACCTGATCTTCCCGCTGGCCAGCGAGGAGTCGAGCCTGTCGCTGATGCGCGGCACGATGCTCATCGGTGGCGTGGTCCTGCTGGTGTTGCTCGCCGCGATCACCGCGCTGGTCACCCGGCAGGTGGTGCTGCCGATCCGTTCGGCCGCGCGCATCGCCGGTCGCTTCGCCGACGGCAGGCTCAAAGAACGCATGCTGGTGCGCGGCGAGGACGACATGGCACGGCTGGCGCAGGCGTTCAACGAGATGGCCGAGAGCCTGTCGAACCAGATCACCCAGCTCGAGGAGTTCGGCAATCTGCAGCGCCGGTTCACCTCCGATGTCAGCCACGAGCTGCGCACCCCGCTCACCACGGTGCGCATGGCCGCCGACCTCATCCACGGTTCCAGCGACGACCTCGATCCCGCGCTCGCGCGCAGCTCCGAACTGCTCGTCAACGAACTCGACCGGTTCGAAGGCCTGCTCAACGACCTGCTGGAGATCTCGCGGCACGACGCCGGTGTGGCGGAATTGCAGGTGGAGTCCCTCGACGTGCGGATGTGCGCGCGGGCCGCGATCACGACGGTGCGGCACCTGGCCAAGGACGCCGGGGTCGAGCTGGTCGTCGACCTGCCGGAGGAACCGGTGGTCGCCGAAGTCGACCCGCGTCGCGTCGAACGGGTGCTGCGCAATCTGCTCGCCAACGCGATCGACCACTCCGAGGGCAAACCGGTCCTGATCCGGATGCGCGGCGACGCCGAGGCCAACGCCGTGGCGACGGTCGTGCGCGATCAGGGTGTCGGTCTGCGACCGGGCGAGGAGAAGCTGGTGTTCAACCGGTTCTGGCGCTCGGACCCCTCGCGGGTGCGCCGCTCCGGCGGCACCGGTCTCGGCCTGTCGATCAGTGTCGAGGACGCCAACCTGCACGAGGGCCGACTGGAGGCCTGGGGCGATCCGGGCGTCGGCGCCAGCTTCCGGTTGCTGCTGCCGATGGTGCGCGGCCGCAAACTCGGCCCGAGCCCGCTGGCGCTGGAACCGATGCTGCGCAAGGTGCCCGCGTTACCCGAGGCCGAACCGGAACCCGAGGTCCTCGACATCCCACGCGACGACGCCGCCGACGACAACGAAGAAGCCGCAGCGACCGAGACCGGAGACCGAGAGTCATGAGTAACGCGGGTGGTGTTCGCAAGGGTGTGGGGCTGCTCGCCCTCGTCTGCCTGCTCGTCCTCACCGGGTGCGCGAGCCTGCCCGAATCGTCGGCGCCGCAGGCCCTCGGCACCATCGAGCGCGAACCCACGTCGGCGGGTCCGCCGCCGCCGGAGCCCGGCCGCGATCCCGACCTGCTGGTGGGCGATTTCCTCGGTGCCAGTGCCGACCCGACCAACCGGCACGCCGCCGCCCGCCAGTACATGCGCGACGACACGGCGGGGGAGTGGAACGACGAGGCGAGCATCACCATCGTCGATCGGCCCGACACGCTGCGCGAATCGCGCACCGGCGACCGGGCGACGTATGTGGTGCGCGCCCGCAAGGTCGGCGAGCTGGGCCGCGACGGCGTCTACCGCGCCACCGACGGCATGCTCGAGAACAAGATCGAGATGAGCAAGGTCGACGGGGAATGGCGCATCACCGACCTGCCCGACGGCGTCGTGATGGCTTCGGCGTCGTTCGCGAGCACCTACCAGCGCTACGTCTTGTATTACTTCGACAGCACCGCCCAGCTGCTCGTGCCGGATCCGCGCTGGCTCTCGGTGCCACGAGGTCAACTCACCGAGCGGCTCGTCGGCCTGCTCAGCGGCGGCCCACAGTCGGCCATCGCCGGGGTGGTCCGCAATCTGCTCGCCCCGCCGACCGCGGTGCGCAGCCCGATCATCAAGGCGGAGAACGACCCCGGCGAGGTGGGTGTCGGGATCGGTGGGGTGCGTATCGATTTCGGCGGGCTCGGCACGCTCGATCAACGTGGTCGTGAACTGCTGGCCGCCCAGGTGGTGACGACACTGTCGCGCGCCGACATCCTCGGCCCGTACGTGTTGCTCGCCGACGGCAAACCGCTCGACGAACGCTTCGCGAGCGGGTGGTCGGTCGCCGATGTCGACCAGTTCAGTGCGGCGGCGCCCGCCGGGAACAAGATCGGGCTGCACGCATTGCGCAACGGCACCCTCGTGCAGGTGACACCGGACGGGATCGTCGCGCCCAGCGGGGCCTTCGGGGAGGCGACCAACCTGCAGTCGGTCGGCATCTCGTCGGACGGCCAGTTCGTCGCCGCCGTCGCCGACACCGGAAGGCCCGCACCGGAACCGGGCCGCACCCTGCTGATCGGCAACTACGGTGCGGGCGCGTTCGGTGTGGTCGAGGCGGCGAGTATCGCCCGGCCGTCCTGGACCATGGACGGTGGCGCCGCGTGGACCGTGCTCGACGAGCAACGCGTCGTGCGCGCGGTCACCGATCGTGCCACCGGCAATGTGTCGTTGCAGGACGTGGACACCTCGGCGCTGTTCGAGGGCGCGGGTGCGCCGCGACTGCCGATCACCGAGGTGGTCGTCTCGCGGACCGGTGTGCGGGCAGCGCTGATCGCCGACGGCAAGGTGTACGTGGCGGTGATCGAACGCAGGCCGGACGGCAAGTACGCGCTCACCTCCGCGCTGCCGGTGGCGATCGGGCTGAGCACGCCTGCGGTGTCGCTGAGCTGGATCACCGGCGACACGCTCATGGTCGCCCGGGAAGGCAACGTCGACCCGGTGTTCACCGTGTCCATCGACGGTTCCCAGTTCACGCCGGTGACGTCGCAGAACCTGACTCCGCCGGTCCGGGTGGTCACGGCGACGCAGTCGACCCAGTACGTCGCCGATTCCCGCGCGGTGCTGCAACTGCAGACCGCCGACCCCACCCGAACCGACCGCTTCTGGCGCGAGGTACCCGGGCTCACCGGCGAAGGCGTGGTCCCGGTCCTGCCGACCTGATTCTGTCGGTACCCGCTGTCATGCTCACCGGCTATGAAGGCTCTGCTCGATCTCGTGCTGCCGGTCCGCTGCGGCGGCTGTGCGCTGGCTGGCACGCCCTGGTGCGGCGCGTGCGCGGCCGAGTTGGCCACGGGTCCGGTGCGGGTACGCCCACGAACCGACCCCGGTGTTCCGTGCTGGGCGCTTCGCCCCTATCGCGGTCCGGCGAAGCGCGCCGTGCTGGCGGCCAAGGAACACGGCCGACGCGACCTGGCCGACCCGCTCGGCGCCGCACTCGCCGCGGCATTGGCACGGTTACGGTCCGCTGACCGCCCGCTGGTGCTGATTCCGGCGCCCACCCGGACGTCGGCCGCCCGTAGCCGCGGCGGCGATCCCGTAGCCCGTTCTACGGCTTGTGCGGCGAGGTGGCTGATCGATTGCCGGACGGTCGGTCTGCTTCGTATGAGGCCCGGTGTCCGCGACTCCGTCGGGCTCGGCACGCGCGAGCGCGTACACAATCTCGCGCACAAGATCATCGCCGTGACCCCGGCCACCGCGCGGGCACCAATTCCGGCGAATGCCGAGGTAGTACTGGTCGACGACGTGTTGACCACCGGCGCCACCGCCACCGAATCGATACGTGTTCTTAGCCGGATCGGCATACATCCGTGCGCCGTTTTGGTGACCTGTGCGGCTTGACTCAGCGAAATTTGCGTGAACAGTGGCGGACTCGTCCGTGGCGGACTAGCGTCGCGAACACACACCGAACCACAGCTTCTGGGAGGTGGCGCCGCGAACTCTGGTGTCGAGCGATTCCCGATCGGCACAGCTCAATCCCGCCGCACTCGCTCTGGTGTGCGGCCATATCCGGGAGGTACTCGCGTGACGACTTCTGCACGGGCATCAGTGCACGATGCTGACCCTTCGGCACTGGAGGACAGTGCCGCCGACTCGACTCGGACACCCCACGCGGAAGTGGTGGTCTCCGGTCGCAATGTCGAAGTACCCGACCACTATCGAATCTATGTCTCGGAGAAGCTCTCCCGGCTGGAGCGCTTCGATCCGTCGATCTTCCTCTTCGATGTGGAGCTGTTCCACGAGCGCAACCGTCGTCAACGCAAGGCCTGCCAGCGCGTCGAGATCACCGCACGCGGGCGTGGCCCGATCGTGCGTGCCGAGGCGTGCGCCGACAGCTTCTATGCCGCGTTCGAGTCGGCATCACAGAAGATCGAGAGCAGGCTGCGCAGGTCCAAGGACAAGCGCCGCGTGGTCCACTACGGAGACAAGACGCCCGTCTCGGTAGCCCAGGCCACCGCGTCCCTGGTCGACGACTCGCTGTTCGCCCAGGCCAACGGGCACGTGGCGCACGAACACGACGAGGAACCCCAGGACGAGGGTCCCGGCCACATCGTGCGCACGAAGGACCATCCGGCTACGCCGATGACGGTCGACGACGCCCTGTACCAGATGGAACTGGTCGGGCACGACTTCTTCCTCTTCCACGACAAGGAAACCGACCGGCCGTCGGTGGTCTATCGCAGACACGCCTTCGACTACGGTCTGATCCGGCTGGTCTGACCCATCCGGAACTCCGGGCACCCGCGGGCGCGGGTGCCCGGATCGCGTTCAGCCACCGAACTTCTCGTAGTGCACGGCGTCGGTGAGCGCCCGCCGCGCCCGCCAGCCGAAGCGTTCGAGATCCGGCACCTCCTGGAACTCGTGCACCGGTCCGACGCACAGCCAGGCGATGGGCGTGATGCCCTCGGGCAGGCCGACCAGATCGCGCAGGAATCCGGGTTCGTAGAACGACACCCAGCCGACACCGACCTGTTCGGCGGTCGCCGCCAGCCACAGATTCTGGATGGCGAGCACGGTCGAATACACACCGGTCTCGGGGACGCTGGCCCGGCCGAGTACCTGTGGTCCACCGCGCCGGTCGTCGTGGGTGACCACGATCCCGGTACCGCTCTCGACGATCCCCTCGATCTTGATCGGGTCGAAGGTAGCGGCCCGGTCGGCGGGCAGCGCGTCACGGAACTCGACGCGTTTGCCCGCCACGTGGTCGGCGAAGCGGCGCAAGGTCGCCGCTTCGCGGACCACGACGAAGTCCCAGGGCTGGGAATTGCCGACGCTCGGCGCCCGGTGGGCGGCGGACAGGATCCGCCACAACGTGTCGTCGTCGACGAGTTCGCCGGTGAATTCGGCGCGCACATCGCGACGCAGACGGATCGCGTCGTAGACGCTCAGTTGCTCAGCACACACCGGTGCAGTGTGGCATTGCGAGGTCAGGCCGACCTACGCGCCATCCGTCGTCCGGCGGCCAGCGCGGTGCGCAACCCGCGCCTGCGACCGGTCACCGGGTCGATCGTCGGCACGGCCTTGCCCTCGAACAGGCGCTCCGACTTGGTTTCCGGCGCGTCGTCGGTGGTGTGGCGCAGGTACTTGTTGGGCAGCGACAGCTTGAGGATCGTGCGCCACGACTTGAAGTACTGCACCGGCAGCGACCCGGTGGTGTAGGGCAGGTCGTACTTGTCGGCCAACTCGCGCACCCGCACCGCGATCGCGGCGTAGCGGTTGCTCGGCAGGTCGGGGAACAGGTGGTGTTCGATCTGGTGGCTGAGGTTGCCGGTCATGAAGTGCATGACCGGGCCGCCGCTGATGTTGGCGCTGCCGAGCATCTGGCGCAGGTACCACTCGCCCTTGGTCTCGTTCTCGATGTCGGCCTTGGTGAACTTCTCGGCGCCGTCGGGGAAGTGCCCGCAGAAGATCACCGCGTTGGTCCACACATTGCGCACGACATTGGCGGCGAAGTTGGCGGTGAGGGTGGAGAAGAACGACGGCCCGGTGAGCAGCGGGAAGATCACATAGTCCTTGGCGGCCTGCTTACCGATCTTCTTGAGCACCAGCTTGCGGTCGGCGTCGAACTGCTTCCACTCCGGGGAATCCTTGTCCCACTTCTTCTTCGCCACCTTGCCCAGCTCGAGGTGCTGGATCGCGACGCCGTACTCGAACAGCGCCTGCAGCAGGAAGTTGTAGATCGGGTTGCCCAGGTAGAACGGCATCCAGCGCTGGTCGCGGGTGACGCGCAGCAGGCCGTAGCCGATGTCGTCGTCCATACCGAGGACGTTGGTGTACTTGTGGTGCAGGAAGTTGTGAGTGATCTTCCAGTGCGCCGACGGGCCCGCGTTGTCCCACTCCCAGGACGTGGAGTGGATCTCCGGATCGTTCATCCAGTCCCACTGCCCGTGCATGACGTTGTGCCCGATCTCCATGTTCTCGATGATCTTGGCAGTGCCGAGCAGGGCGACGCCGGCCAACCAGGCCGGGGGCAGGAAGCTGGCGAACAGGACAGTGCGGCCGCTGATCTCCAGGGCTCGCTGTAACCGGATGACGTTGCGGATATACCGGGCGTCGGCTTCGCCTCGCGAAGATTCGATTTCGCGGCGGATCGCGTCGAACTCCGCACCGAGAGCTTCGACATCCGCGGCGGTGAGGTGCGCGTATTCCTTGACATCCGAGATCGCCATGGCGGTTACAGTACCGTAGGTTACGAGAGCGTAGGTTGGTGATTTCCGCGATGGATTGTGGGATGTGTCCTATTGCGCGATCGAGACGCAGATGTTATCTGAGACCGCGCGCCCTTTTCCGCAGGGCCGCCTCTTCCTGCCGCGCCCGCTTCTTCAGCGCCACCTTGGCCTCGCGCAGTACTTCCTTCTCGTGCCGCGCCTTCGCCTCGAGGCTCACCTTCGCATCGTGCAGCGCCGAACGCAGGCCGAGGCGCTTGCCGGTCTCCGGGTCGACGCGCAGCGCCTCCGGCAACGAGATGCCGTGGAACTTGCGCTCCGACGACGTCTCGGGCGCGTCATCGGCGGTGCGCTTGAGGAACCGGTCGGGCAGCGCGAGCTTGTGGATGGTGCGGAAGGCCAGCAGGTACTGCTTGCCGAGCGAGCCGGTGGTGTAGGGCAGGTCGTACTTGTCGCACAGCTGACGTACCTGCGCGGCGACCTCCGGGTACCGATTGCTCGGCAGGTCGGGGAACAGGTGATGCTCGATCTGGTAGCAGAGGTTGCCGCTCATGAACGCCATGACCGGGCCCGCCTTGAAGTTGGCGCTACCGAGCATCTGACGCAGATACCACTCGCCCTGGGTCTCACCGTCGAGCTGTTCGATGGTGAATTTCTCGGCGCCGTCGGGGAAGTGCCCGCAGAAGATCACGGCGTAGGCCCACAGATTGCGCACCAGGTTGGCGGTGGCGTTGGCCTTGAGCGTCGACTTCCAGGCCGGACCGGTGAGCGCCGGGAACAGCACGAAGTCCTTCACGACCTGGCGGCCCGCCTTGCGGGCGAAGTCCTTGTTCGGCTCCGACATCAGCTGCTTGGTCGGTACGCCCGCGAGTTCCTTCTCGATCCCGAGGTCGTGCAAGGCGATGCCCCACTCGAAGGTGGCGGCCAGCAGCAGGTTCGCGGCGGGCTGCACGAGGTGCTTGGGCTCCCATGCCTCGTCGCGGGTCATCCGCAGGATGCCGAAACCCAGGTCCTCGTCCTTGCCGAGCACGTTGGTGTAGGTGTGATGGGAGTAGTTGTGCGCGCGCCGCCACTGCGCCGACGGACCCGTCTGGTCCCACTCCCAGGTGGTGGAGTGGATCTCGGGATCGTTCATCCAATCCCATTGCCCGTGGCTGACGTTGTGCCCGAGCTCCATGTTCTCGATGATCTTGGCGACCGACAGCAACGCGGTGCCACCGAGCCACGCCCAGCGGTTGCGGCTGCCGAACAGCACCGCACGGCCCGCGACCTCGAGGGCGCGTTGGGCGGCGATGGTGCGGCGGATGTATTTGGCGTCGCGCTCACCGCGCGAGGTTTCGACAGATCGTCGGATCGAGTCGAGTTCTTTGCCCAGGGTCTCGATGTCGGCCGCCGTCAGATGGGCGAAGGCCTGGATATCGGTGATGGCCACCGGGGTCCTCTCTTGTTCGGTTGACGGCCTGCACGCTCGGTCCACACACGAGGGGCCCGGCGGTGACGCTACGGCGCCACTGCCGAGACCAGCCGCTGCCGGTCAGTCATATGACCGGCGCATGATTCGAGGATACCCGTAACCGAAGCGTGACGGTGGGATCAGATGTCGAGTGTGCAGTCACCCGCCGCGGCGGAGATACAGGTCTGAACCTTGTCGCCCGGCTGGCGTTCGTCACCGTTGCGCAGGTCGCGGGCGTGTCCCGCCGACAGCGTGACCACGCAGGTCTGGCAGATTCCCATCCGGCAGCCGAACGGCAGCTGCACGCCCACCGACTCGCCTGCCTCGAGCAGGCTCGTCGCGCCGTCGACGGTCAGGGTGCGTCCGGTGGTGCCGAAGGTCACCGTGCCGCCCTCGCCGACCGCGGACCGTTCCACCTCGAAACGCTCGACGTGCAGCTTCTCGGGGATGCCGGCTGCCTTCCAGTGCGCTTCGATGGCGTCGAGCATGGGCGCGGGACCGCACGCCCACGTCTCGCGCTCGCGCCAGTCGGGGTAGAGCTCGTCCAGGCTCGACAGCGCGAACAAGCCCTGTTCGTCGGTGAGCTGCAGGTGCGAGACGAAGCTCGGGTGCTTGTCGTGCAGGGCGCGCAGTTCGGCGCCGAACATCACGTCGGCGTCGGTCGGCGCCGAGTGCACGTGCACCACGTCGTGCACACCGTCGCGGCGGTCCATGGTGCGCAGCATCGACATCACCGGGGTGATGCCACTGCCCGCGGTGAGGAAGAGCACCTTCTCGGGGACCGGCTGGGGCAGCACGAACCCGCCCTGGGGTGCGGCGAGCCGGACGATGGTGCCCGCGGCGACCCCGTTGACGAGGTGGCTGGACAGTTTGCCTTCGGGCATGGCCTTCACGGCGATGGAGATGAGCCGCTTGCCGCCCTCGCCGGTCCAGTCCGGCGGGCAGGTCAGCGAGTAGGAACGCCAGTTCCAGCGGCCGTCGATGAGGATGCCGATGCCGATGTACTGACCCGGCTGATACTTGAAGTCGAAACCCCAGCCCGGCTTGATGACCAGCGTCGCCGAGTCGGCGGTCTCCTTGCGCACGTCGACGATGCGCCCACGCAGTTCCCGCGCCGACCACAGCGGATTGGCCAGGTGCAGGTAGTCGTCGGGCAGCAGGGGTGTGGTCACCCGGGCGACCACACCGCGTAGCACGTTCAGCTTGCCGCCGCGATCGGCGACCTGCGCCGCCGGTGCCTCGAGCCATTCCCGGAACTTGTTCAGGACCATTGCTTCGCCGTTACTCCCTGTCGCGCATCCGAGCCACCCGCGGTGGCTCACTCGCAGCAAGGTTACGGCATCGTAGGTTCGGCGCCAGCCGAAGGACTGGGAGAACCGCAGCGCCAGCCGCTATGTCACAGCAGATCTAGGAGGAAGGGCAGTTCCTGGGTGGCGTACCAGGCCAGCTGGTGGTCTTCGGCGTCGCCGAGGACGAACTCGGCGTCCGGGTCGCCCATGTCGGCGACGTCGATCACGTCGACGGCCTTGGCCACCTGGGGTTCGGCTTCGGCCAGGTCGACGTGCACCGAGGCCACCTGGTCGTAGGTGATCGGCCCGGCCAGTTTCACCACCGCGTCGTCGAGGTCGGGGCGCAGTTTCGCGCCGGTGACGTCGGCTGCGATCACGCAGCGCCGGTAGGTCGGGCTGCCGGGGTTGGCGGCCTCGTCGGGGGCGGTGGTGTCGTCGTCGGCGTCGTCGAGCCCGTCGCGTTCGGCGGCGATCAGCCGCAGCGAGGCCCGCGCGGCCTCCGACATCGCCACCTCGGCGAGTTCGTCGTCGTCGCCCGCGGCGTAGGCCTCGCGCAGCGCGGGCGTCACCGCGAACGCGGTCGCGCCGAGCGGGAACAGTTCGCGCTCGTCGACCAGTTGCCGCAGCATCGGGATCGTCGCCGGGATGTAGACGCGCATCTTGGCGTTCTCAGAGACAGGCACCGAGCAACTCCTCCATCGATTCGTGCACTGACGCCGCGAGGACGTCGAGATCGGCCATGGCGTCGCGGTCGGCGTTGAGTCCGTAGAAAACCTGACCGTCGTACGAGGTGAGCCCGAAGCTCAGGGTCTGATTGCGCAGCAGCGGCGACACCGGATACATCTCCAGCATGCGCGCACCGCCGATGTACATCGCGTTCTGGGGGCCCGGCGCGTTGGTGATCACCAGGTTGAAGGTGTTGTCGGCGAAGGTACTGGCCGCGCGCACACTCATCGCGTGCAGGCTGGCCGGTGCGAAACCGGCCAGGTGCACGAGGGTGCGCGCCCGCACGCCGCGTCGCTGCCTGCCCGCGGCCTCGGTGGCGTGCGAGATGTGCGAGAGCCGCATCGTCGGATTGGGTTCGCCCACCGGCAGATCGATGAGGAACGAGGACACCTCGCTGGCCGGCGTCAACTGGTTGTCGCCGTCGACGTACACCGACATCGGCACCACCGCACGCAGATTCGTCGATTCGACGAGTGCCTCGTTGCGCGAGAGCAGCCAATTGCGCAGGGCGCCGGTGACGACCGCGAGCACGGTGTCGTTGATCGAGCAGTCGAAGTGCCTGCGGATCTTGCGGTAGTCCTCGAGGTCTGTGCGCACCACATCGAAGCGGCGGCTGCGCGAGGTGCGGGCGTTGAGCGGGCTGTCGGGTGCGCCCGAGGTGGCCGCGCGGACGGCATTGGCCGCGGCGTGCACCGCCATCCGGGCGCCGCGTACCACCCCGAACGCGTTCGAGCCCGCGTCGCGCACCGCCGAGTAGGCCTCGCGTGGTTGCGCGGCCAGTTGCGACAGCGCGCCGGCGAGCAGTTCCACATCGGTCGGTTCGCGTGGTGCGCGCCAGGCGTCGTCGGCCAGTTCGCGTGGCAGGGGGTTGTTGTCGAGGATCACGTGCCCGATCTCGAGGGCGGTGTCACCGTCGACGAGCGCCGAATGCGATTTGGTGAACACCGCGCTTCGCCCGTCGGACAGCCCTTCGATGAGGTACATCTCCCACAGCGGCCTGCCCTGGTCCAGCGGCCGGGAGGCGAGCCGGGCGACCAGGTCGTAGAGCTGTTCGTCGGTGCCGGGGGCGGGCAGCGCGGAGCGGCGGATGTGATAGCTGATGTCGAAGCGGCTGTCCTCCACCCACACCGGGCGGCCGAGCGCGAGCGGGATCTCGCGGACTTTGCGGCGGTAGCGGGGAACCAGCGGCAGCCGGGATTCGACCAGCTCGATGAGCTGTTCGTAGTCGAGTACCTGGCCGGAGCCGTCGCCGGAGGAGTTCTGGAGGATCGCGAGAGAGCCGATATGAATCGGATTACTGCTCGACTCGAGCCGGTAGAACGCCGCGTCCTGCGGCGTCAATCTCGTGATCACGCGCTCCGATGCTCCTTCCGTTGCACGCTTCGCGCGCCTTCGGCGGCGCAGATCGGGCACCGGCTACATCCTACGGCACAGTAGGTGAATCGTGATGCCGGGCAAGGCGCCTCACCGGATGCCGTGACCTGGGCGGATGTGAGCACCCGGTACACCGGGCATCGGTACGTGCGGCCGGGTACGGTGGTCTGCGGACTACCATTGCCACAACACTGTGGCTCACTAGCCCGAACCCGACTCCGACCAGAGGACTGACGAGACCCGTGCCTGCGCTGACACTGACGAGGTTGCTACGGATTGGTGAAGGCCGCATGGTCAAGCGGCTGTCGAACCTCGCCGATGAGGTCATCGCGTACGGCGACGAGATCGAGGCGTTGACCGACGAGGAACTGCGCGCCAAGACCGACGAGTTCCGCGAGCGCTACGCCGCCGGCGAAACCCTCGACGACCTGCTGCTCGAAGCGTTCGCGGTGGCCCGCGAGGCCTCGTGGCGCGTGCTGAACCAGAAGCACTACAAGGTGCAGATCATGGGTGGCGCGTCGCTGCACCTGGGCAACATCTCGGAGATGAAGACCGGTGAGGGCAAGACCCTGACCTGTGTGCTGCCCGCGTACCTGAACGCCATCTCCGGCGACGGCGTGCACGTGGTCACGGTCAACGACTACCTCGCCAAGCGCGACGCCGAGTGGATGGGCCGCGTGCACCGTTTCCTCGGCTTCGAGGTCGGCGTGATCCTCGGCGGCATGACCCCGGCCGAGCGCCGCGTGGCCTACGCCGCCGACATCACCTACGGCACGAACAACGAGTTCGGCTTCGACTACCTGCGCGACAACATGACCCACTCACTGGACGATCTGGTCCAGCGCGGGCACAACTTCGCCGTGGTCGACGAGGTCGACTCCATCCTCATCGACGAGGCCCGCACCCCGCTCATCATCTCGGGCCCGGCCGACGCCTCCTCCAAGTGGTACGCCGAGTTCGCGCGCATCGCGCCGCTGCTGAAGAAGGACGTCCACTACGAGGTGGACATCAAGAAGCGCACCATCGGCGTGCACGAGGCGGGCGTGGAGTTCGTCGAGGACCAGCTCGGCATCGACAACCTGTACGAGGCCGCGAACTCGCCGCTGGTGAGCTACCTGAACAACGCCATCAAGGCCAAGGAGCTCTACCAGCGCGACAAGGACTACATCGTGCGCGACGGTGAGGTCATCATCGTCGACGAGTTCACCGGCCGCATCCTGGTCGGGCGCCGCTACAACGAGGGCATGCACCAGGCGATCGAGGCCAAGGAGAAGGTCGAGATCCAGCCGGAGAACCAGACCCTGGCCACGATCACCCTGCAGAACTACTTCCGCCTCTACAACAAGCTGTCCGGTATGACCGGTACCGCCGAGACCGAGGCCGCCGAGCTGCACTCGATCTACGGCCTCGGCGTGGTGCCCATCCCGACGAACAAGCCGATGGTCCGCAAGGACCAGGCCGACCTGATCTACAAGTCGGAAGAGGCCAAGTTCAACGCCGTCGTCGACGATGTGGTGGAGCGCCACGAGAAGGGCCAGCCGGTCCTGATCGGTACCACCAGCGTGGAGCGCTCGGAGTACCTGTCCAAGCAGTTCACCAAACGCGGTGTGGCACACAGTGTTCTGAACGCGAAGTTCCACGAGCAGGAAGCCCAGATCATCGCCGAGGCCGGTCGGCCCGGCGCGGTCACCGTGGCGACCAACATGGCCGGTCGTGGTACCGACATCGTGCTCGGCGGCAACGCCGACATCATCGCCGACATCCTGCTGCGCAAGCAGGGCCTCGACCCGGTCACCACCCCCGACGAGTACGAGGCCGCCTGGCATTCGGCGCTCGAGCAGGTGAAGAAGCAGACCGAGGAAGACGCCGAGACGGTGCGCGAGGCCGGCGGCCTGTACGTGCTCGGCACCGAGCGGCACGAGTCGCGCCGTATCGACAACCAGCTGCGTGGTCGTTCGGGTCGTCAGGGCGACCCGGGCGAGTCGCGGTTCTATCTGTCGCTGGGTGACGAGCTGATGCGCCGCTTCAACGGCGCCGCGCTCGAGGCGATCATGAACCGCCTGAACCTGCCCGACGACGTGCCGATCGAGGCGAAGATGGTCTCCAAGGCCATCAAGAGCGCCCAGACCCAGGTCGAGCAGCAGAACTTCGAGATCCGCAAGAACGTTCTGAAGTACGACGAGGTGATGAACCAGCAGCGCACCGTCATCTACGGCGAGCGCAACCGGATCCTGCGTGGCGAGGACATGGAGGGTCAGGTCCAGAACATGATCACCGACGTGATCACCGCCTACGTCGACGGCGCGACCGCCGAGGGTTACGTCGAGGACTGGGACCTGGAGAAGCTGTGGACCGCGTTGAAGACGCTGTACCCGGTGAGCCTGGACTACAAGGAGCTGGCAGGCGAGACCGCCACCGGCGAGGCGGGCGAACTCACCCGCGACGAACTGCGTGAAGCGCTGCTCGAAGACGCGCACAACGCCTACGAGAAGCGCGAACAGGAAATCGACGGCCTCGCGGGCGAGGGCGCCATGCGCAACCTGGAACGCCAGGTCCTGCTCTCGGTCCTGGACCGCAAGTGGCGTGAGCACCTCTACGAGATGGATTACCTCAAGGAGGGCATCGGCCTGCGCGCGATGGCCCAGCGCGACCCGCTGGTCGAGTACCAGCGCGAGGGCTTCGACATGTTCGCCGCCATGCTCGAGGGCCTGAAGGAGGAGTCGGTCGGCTTCCTGTTCAACCTGCAGGTCGAGGTCCAGCAGCCCCAGCCCGAAGGCGTCTCCATCGACAAGGGCCTGCGTTCCCCGGTGGGCGCCCCCCGCCCCCAGGACGCCGCCCCTCAGACCCAGGCCCCGCCTGCCCTGCGCGCCAAGGGCATCGACGAGTCCACCCCCCGCGGCCTGAACTACTCGGGCCCCGCCGAGGACGGCCGCGCCGAATCCCACTCCGACGCCCAGGAATACGGCGGCCGCCAGTCCACCGGCACCCGCCGCGAACGCCGCGAGGCCGCCCGCACCGAAACCAAGGGCAAGCGTCGCCGCTGATCTCTTGAACAACGAAGGCCCCCACGGTTTTCCGTGGGGGCCTTCGTTGTATTCCTACGGACGATCCAACGCGTCGAAGGTGATTGCCAACGTCACCGGATTGTCGAGAACCAACGCGATGCGGTGAACCCGATGCGGCATGTACCGCATCCCCGACCAATCGAGCCGATACTCCTCGATCCGATCGATGGATTCCCAGCTCTTGTCGAAATGCACGATCAGATAGACCGGAATTCCCGCCCGGGCATACATTTGTCGCTTGATCCCGGTGTCGCTGTCCACCGTCGCGCGCGAGGCGACCTCGACAACTAAGGCGATATGGCTACGCACCGAATTGACGTCGTACGGTTCACAATCGCGCACAAAAATATCGGGGTACCGCACATTGAGGCGGCGATCCGCTGCTCCGTCCTCAGCATCTGCGAAACGTACAGCGACATCGGAGGCAACCCGAAGGCAAGGGCCAGCCGGGTCACGCGCATCTTCGAGAGCAGCGGCCAACCTGCGCACCACCCTGCTGTGCGCCTCGCTCTGCGCTATCGCCCGAACAACGAGTCCGTCGACGATCTCGAAATCGCCGAATGTGCTGCTCAGGGCGTCTGGCTCGAACCCGAGGAACTCTTCGGCGGTGATCCGCTGCGGTTCCTCCGGATGCACTGCGGTCATTGGTCAACTCCTCCTTGTCGCAGGCGCGTACGAGACTACCGCTGCCGGCTCGGCAGTTGCATGATGGGCGCAAACGAACCGACGGGCGGCGCCCATATTCCGCAGTGGTGAAGCCGACCGCCAGCTGTCCGTCCTCGTCGACACCACAGCCCAATCACACGGTGCAGGCGCGACTCCGCCATTTCACCGATCCTGAGGTCCGCGAGTTCGCGCAGCAGCACGTGCTCGAACACATCGGCTCCGAAACCGTTGTTCTCGCTGCGAGGTGAGAAAGGCAATGACTCTGTCAGGAGGGTGGGGCGGCGGTTGTCACCGTCGATTTGGTGGTTGTCGGCTTGCGGGTCGTGCTCGACGGGATAGGTGCGGTTGTCGTGGTGGTCTTCTTCGAGGTGGTGGTCGGCACCGGTCCCACCGTCAGCGACCGGGCCCGGCCCTGCCATTCCTCGGGCAGATTGCCCTTGGTCGACACCGCGATGGTGTAGCTGTCGCCCTCATGTCCTGCGGTGTCGAAGAGGGTGACCGTCTTGCCGGTGCGGTTGAATACCGAGACGGCGGCGGCATCGATATGCTGGCCGCTCAGGTCGGGGGAGCCGATCTTGAACAGCGACATCTTGCCCGCGCCGTCGTGTCCGGTGAACACGCACACGTATGAAGTGGGGCAGCGCTCGAAGCCGGTGCAGCCGCCGGTCTTGTTGCACCAGTCCTCGGTGACGCTGGTGAATGTCTTGGCGCTGACTGTCGTTGTCTCGCTACCGTTTCCGCTTTCGAGCTCGACGGTGTGTTCTTCGTCGGGCGCCGCGCCGAGCCGGTCGATCACGTACTCACAGGCCGCGCTCAGCGCGATCCCGGTGGCCGCCGTCACCAGCGCCGCCGTCACCGTCACCCCCGCGCGCAGTTTCAGCGCGATGACCTCGACGACCGGCACAACCATCTCGCACACGACATCCTGTGTCGTCTCGGTCGCCTTCTCGTGGTCACACGCCACCGCACCGAACCCGACAAGCACCGCGAGTATCACCGTGAACACTGTCCGCACGGCGTCAGAATGCGCCCGGAATCTGCTCTCCCGCAGCCGGTTCCGTCCGCAACGAAACCCGCGCTCGGGCGTGGTTTCGATTGCTCAGCACAACGAACTTCTCGGCTGGGACGGCGGCATGCGCGTCAGCGTCCATCACGAGCGCATCGCCACCACCACCACCATGCATGTACAATTGCATGCATGGTTGCCTTGCAGATTCGAGACGTTCCCGAGCCCCTGCGGGACCAGTTGGTCGCGTTGGCTCGCCAGCGTGGGCAGTCTTTGCAGGCATTCCTCTTCGACCTGGTGCGCGATGAAGCCCGGCGTCAGGACAACATCGCGGTGCTCAAGCAGTTCAGTCCGGCCACCTGGGATGTCGCGTTCACTCCTCAGGACGTAATAGTGGCCTTGGACGAAGAACGCTCCGCGCGGGACTCGGCGTTGGACGGTCCGGGGGCTCGCGAGTGATCGTGGTCGACGCTTCGGTCTTCGTTCATGCGCTTCTGAATCCCGACCCACTCGGTACGGTCTGCCGCGATGCCTTGGAAGCCGACAATCGCTGGATCGCCCCGCAGCATTGGACTGTCGAGGTCCTGTCCGTCATCCGCCGCTTCGTCCGCGCGGGCACCATCACCACCGAGCAGGCCGCTCGCGCTGTCACCGCGTTGGAAAAACTCGACCCCGAAGTTCCGGTCACGCGCGTACTCGTCCCGAGAATCTGGGCACTGCACGACAATCTGACCGCCTACGACGCCGCCTATGTCGCCGCGGCCGAGGCTTATGGTTGCGATCTGCTCACCACCGATTCGAGGCTGGCGAACGCGTCGGGCATCACCTGCGCGGTGCGTGTTCTGCCGGCCGCGAATACTGCGCCGATCCAGTAGGGCCGCTCAGCTGGCTCGGTGGATGGGGTGGACTCGGGAGAGGGCGCGTTTGGCTTCGGCCAGGGAGATCATGTGGTCTTCGTCGTCGATTTCGGCGACGGCGGCCTCGGCCCATTCGCGCAGTAGCGTCGATACTCCGACGCGCCGTTCGTCGGCCAGATCCTTGAGGCGAGAGTGCAGGCCGAGTGGTAACCGGATCGAGGTGGTCACCATGATGTCCTCGTTGGCCGGCAGTCGGGGTGGCGCGTCGGCAGGCTCGTCGGAGAAACTCAGCCGGTCCATGAAATCGGCGAGTTCCTCTCGGCTGGACGGAAAGTCCTGATCGCTCATGATGGATTCCCACTTTCCCACTGCTCGAATTGCGCCAGCTCCTCGGCACGCATCGTCCGTGCGCCGATGATCACCCACGTCCAGTCGTCGCGCTGCCGTGTGACCACGATCAACGGACGCCCGGCCGTGGTGCGCCCCCACACCGTCAAGACGGTCACCTGGCCGTCGAAGGCCGGGCGCGGCCACCGTCGTGACGCTGCGAGGACCTGCCGAACCTCGCTGGGTTCGATGCCGATCAGGTGAGCGATCGCCCAATCAGGCCACTCGAAACCCATAAGTCCATAATACGCACGTAGTAACGGACTGTGAAAGAGCTGTGTATCGAACCGGTACGTGCTGGGCCCCGCACGCTTCATGCGTGCGGGGCCCATGCGGGTGGCGGTGCGTGCGGTCCGGCCTATTTCAAGGCCACGCGCGCACCGTTCGAGAACATGGAGTCGTGCAATACGAGGGCCGCGGGATCGGTCCCGGAGGGAACGTCGAAGGCGATGATGACCGACTTCTTGTTACCCGGGTTGATTTCCGAGGTCAGATCGGGATTGATGGCCAACTCGGCACTGGTGTCGTTGGAGTATTCCTTGCCGGCGCTGTCGATGAGCTTCTGATTCTCCCCGAAGTAGGACTGCGCTTCGTCGCCGATGTTGGTGACGTCGACGTGCACGAGAATGTACTCACCCTGCGCGGTCTGTCTGGTGTACTCGTTGTCGCCGACGGTGGCGACCGGCGGGTCGACCTGGGTGACGACGAAAGCGAACTTGCCGTCCCTGACCTCCGAGCCCACCGGAGCGGCCGACGACGCCCGGTCGGAGCTGTTGGTGGTTTCGTCGCCGGCGTTGTCGAGAAGCGCGAAACAACCCCCGCACACGACCAGAACGAGAGCAAGCACACCGAGCAGCACCCACAACCACACTTTGCTCTTCTTCTTTGGCGGTTGCGGCGGATACGGTTGCGCGCCGTACGGCGGTTGCCCGCCGAATCCCGGCTGCCCACCGTAACCAGGCTGTCCGCCATATCCCGGTTGCCCGCCGTATCCCGGTCCGCCGCCGTACTGGGGCTGCCCGTGCGGTGGTTGCTCGCCGTGCGGTTGATCATGCGATGGATCTTGTGGATTCGACATGTCCAAACACCTCGGTTCGGTGATAGTCGCACTGGAATTTCTACTGCTTGATCAGGAAATTCTGTCAGCGGATCCTCTGGTCGAGGGTTTCGATTCAGCTCCGAATGGAAGTTCTAGGGATAACGCAGACCTGCGCCCGGTCTTCGGCGCCGTCGGTCAACACGGCCCTGAGCAGCGGGTGGCGTCGTACGCTCGGGCGATGCGGGTGGCGGTAGAGCGTGCGTTGTCGGCGTCGGAGCGGTGGTTCTGGTTGGTGGATCAGTTGTCGCCCGCGAATTGTGTGGTGCGGATTCGGGTGCGGGGGCCGATCGGGGCTTATCGGCTGGAGTTCGCTGCCGAAGCGCTTGTCGCGGAGTTTCCGTTGTTGCGGGCGGTGGTGGGGGAGGGGCCGTGTTTCGCCGCGTCGGCGGACCCGCATCTGCCGGTGTTGCATCGCATCGTCGCCGAGCTCGATGACTGGCACACGGTGTTCGACACTCAGCTCGCGACGCCTGTCGACTCGGCGACCGCGCCGGGCCGGATTATCGATCTCGCGTTTCGGCCGGGCGCCGACGACGAGCAGCACGATCTGATCGTGGTGTTCTCGCATGTCTATCTCGACGGGCGTTCGATGGTCGCGCTCGTCTGGCGACTGCTCGCCTACGCCTTCGGTGCCCAACCGGTGGTCACCGCCCGCCCGGCGATTCCGGCGCCGGATGATCTCATCCCTCCCGCGCAGACCCGGATGTCGCGCTGCCTGTGGACGAATGTGTCCGCCCAGCTCACCGCCTTCGCCCGGCGCGCGGTGAGCCTGCCCGGCTGTCCGCCACCGCTGCCGCTACGCCGCACCCGCACGGTCGTTCGCACGATCGCGGGGGAGAAGCTCACTGCGCTGCGCGCCCGCTGTCAAAGCGAAAGTGTCACCGTCAACGCGCTGTTGGCAGCAGCGCTGGCCGAGACGATCGGCGGCTATGCCCCGAAAGAGACCGGCACGGTGGGCATCGGCATCCCCGTCGACATCCGCACCCGCCTGAATCCATCTCCCGCCGAGGACGAACCAGGCATGTTCACCGCAGTAGTCCCCACCTTCGTCCCCTTCGGAACCGATCCGTCCGACGCCGCGCGATCCGCAAAAGCACAGCTGGACAGGGGAATCGCCCGCCACATCGACCTGCGCTCCCTGGCGGCCATCCGCTACGGCTGCCCCCGCACCCTCGAATCCGGCAGGCGCACCATCGAACTCATCGACCGCCGCGCCCCCTGGAACGTCACCCTCAGCAACCTCGGCCGCATCACTCCACCGGCAACCCCCGAGCCCCTGCACATCACCGACGTCACGGTAGCGGGAACCAACTCCTGTGCCAGCGCCCTCACCGTAGGTGTCGCCACCTTCGACAACACCATGTCGATCACCTTCTGCTACGTCGACACCATGCTCCCCAGGGCAACCATTGAAGCCCTGGCCGACACCATGACCGCCATAGTCGGTTGCTCAGACCGGAATAACGTTGAGCAGAGGACCTAGATCCTTGAAATCGTCCGGGTTCCGTGTGTATAGCGGCAGTGCATGCTGGACAGCGGTCGCAGCGATCTGCAGGTCTGCGACGCGACTGCGGGGTTTGCGGCCGAGCTGTTCGACCAGTAAAGCCAATGATCCGTAAACATGCGCTGTCTCGGCGTCGAATACCAAGGGATCGAAGGTTCGTACTACCCAGTGGAACTGGAGTTGTCGCTGTGCTCGATGCACCGGGTCCTTCGCCGCGTGGACTCCGGCCGCGAGTTCGGCGAGGCTGACTGCGCTAATCGCGGCTTCGGCCTGACTGGGAAGCTCGGTGTGGATCTCGGCGTAATCGATGAGGACCGAAGTGTCCAGCAGGATATTGAGAGGTTCGGCAGCCTCACTCACGGCCGGGGACTTCCGGATCGATCATCGCATCGAGGTCGGCACGCCACTGTTCGTATCCGACAGCAGGCAAGGTCGCGCTGGTGCGCGCGAGCTCGGAGACCGGCACGAATGTCCGGCGAACCAATGGCTCGAGTTGTACTTTGCTGCTACGGCGTGTACAGAATGCTACGGATGCGGTTATGGCAGGAGAGCTCGCACCATTTCGCGCAGCGTGGTCCGATCGGGCTTGCTTGTCCGGCCTGTGACAGGGATGCGGTCGACGACCACGATGTCGTCCGGCAGGGCGGAGGTGTCGATGAGCTGCGGTAAGACCGTGCGGAGGCGGTCGACCACATCGCCCGCGCCGGGCTCGGCGACGATCGCGAGGACGATGCGTTCGTCGCCGATCTCGTCGGGCAGCCCGACCAGCACGGCCTCGCGCACCCCGTCGACGCCGGCGATCGCCGGTTCGTAGAGTCCGGGGTAGATGTTGGTCTTGCCCCGGATCATCATGTCCTTCTTGCGTCCGGTGAGGACCAGCCTGGTGCCGTCGAAACGGGCGAGGTCGCCGGTCGCGATCTCGGTCAGCGGTGCGGAACCAAGGTAGCCGCGGCACAGGTTCGGTCCGCTCAGGACGAGTTCGCCGTCGTCGGCGATGCGTGCCCGGACGCCGCGAACAGGCGTGCCGAGCAGGTCACCGTCGTGGACGAGCTTGTCCGCGCCGGTGGCAACGGCGACGGGCAGGATCTCGGTCATGCCGTATACCGCGAGAAACTCGGTGTCGGGCAACGACTTCTGTGCCCGGCGCAGCAGCGCGGCCGTCACCGGCGCACCACCGAGCGCGACCTGACGCAGGTTCTGCGGTGCGGCGATCGTGCCCGCCTCCAGCGCGTCGAGGGCCACGGCGAGGTCGGCGGGGGTGTAGAAGGCGTGGGTGGCGCTGCGCAGGTCGCGGGTGAACCGCACCGGATCGATGTGGGTGCCGAAGCGGGGATACTTCGGCATGGCCCAGCGCGCACCCGACATCAGCGCGGGCAGACCCATCATGAGCTGTTCGGTGTGCAGGAACGCGCCGGGCGCGAGGCTGGTCTGCCCACCCATCGCCGCCAGCCCTGCGCTCAGCGAAGCACGGGTATGCACAACGGCTTTCGGCTCGTCGGTGGTGCCCGAGGTGAAGACGATCAAAGCCTCCGCTTCCGGATCACCCTGAGGCAGAGACGAATCCGGCGCATCACCGAATACGCGGCGCAGCGGGAGGGATCGCATGGGCGTGCCGGGCAACCACACCCCGCTGTGCAGGTGCCGAACTTCGAGCTCACTGAACCGGGGCAACGTCAACCCACGCTTGCGCCCGAATCCGGCCAGCGGCCCACTCACCGCATAGAGCAGCGATTCTGTTGCCGCCCAGCGTGGTTCGACGAGAGCGATGCGCTTGGCGAACAACTCCGGCCCCACGCCGGGATCCACGAATACAATCGTCCCGCCCGCGGCGATGGTGCCGAAGATCAAGCCGACCGAACTCACCGACGGCCGGATCGAGAACAGCATCCGATCACCCGGCCGCAACCCGGCGACCCGCAGATTGTGTGCCACCCGGCCGATCGTGTCGACCAGCTCGCGATAGGTGAGCGCCCGCTTGCCGACGGTTCCGAGCGCGGAGGCGTCCGGAATGCGGGTGGCGTGGGTGGCGAGACGGTCGAGGAAATCGGGAAACAACGAGCTCACCGGATGTCGACCACCTCGGGCCGGTACCGGTGATCGGCGTACCAGGCCAGCGTTTTGCGAATACCCCACGCGCGCACCCGCCGGTTCGACCCGTACACCCGCACGTCACGGCGCAGCCCGTAATCGGTGGTGATGGTGCGCACCGCGTTCACGAGGGCACGGTCCTCGTGCAGGTCCTCGATGGCGGTCCGGGGGAATCCGCCTGCGGCCGAATAGAGTTCGGCGGTGATGGCCATATTGCACCCCGGTGTCATCACATACGGCCCGAGATATCTCGGGTCACGATTGCCCGAGCGCACCTTCCCGAACAGCGAAGCCACCTCGAGCGCGATGCGGATGATCGTGCGGTCCCGCCACGAAACCCCCTCGTCGGTCCGGGGAATCAGCTGCCCGCTCACCAGGCGCAGACCGGAGTCGAACCCGGCGCGGATCCGCTGCGTCCAGTCCGGTGCGGGCAGGCAGTCGGCGTCGGTGCGGGCCAGCAGTTGCGCGCCCTGTGCGATGGCGTACCGCATGCCGGTGTCGGCCGCCGCGCCGGTGCCCTTCTGTGCCTCGCCGATCACCTCGATCACCGGAACGGGGTTCGCCGCGGCGAATTTACGCACCACCTCGACGGTGCGATCGGTCGAATTGTTGTCGACGACGACCACCGTGAAATCGGTGTCGCGTTGGGCGGCAAGAGCTTCCAGCGTCGCCTCGATCCCGCGTTCCTCGTCGAACGCGGGGATCACCACCCACAGCGGCTTTCTCACGGGCGCCGGTCGGTCATGGCTCGCCCAGGGTCTTCCACCAGGTGGCGCCGAGCAGCATCGTCATCAGCGCGGCCCGGCCTGCCGGGATACCGCGTTCGGCGGCCACCCGCCGCGCGGCCGGGATCTGCGCGGCATGCACGCCGACACTGAGCACCACATCGATCCAGAACGCGACCCGCAGCAGCTTGGTGCGGAACGGGCGGACCACACCGAGGATCAGGAACAACCACCCGAAAACCGGGATCGCCCGCAGTGCGAGCACCGCCTCGCGGCTCGGGGCACGCGGGGGTTCGGCCCGGTGACGGCCCGGTTGGGGCACACTCACCTGCCAGAAATCACCCTCCGTAGAGACCGCATGCAACGGACGACTGCTCACCGCACTCCCTGTCCTCGGTAGGTCACCGCCGCCGCCGTCGGCCCGCCGTCGGCGGCGACGAACAGCAGCGCACGATTGTCGTGTCCCGCCGCTCGCGCGGCGACATAGGCGCCGGTGAGGGCGGAGGTATGGGCGTCACCGGCGAAGTCGTCGGTCACCACCGCCGCGACGCCGAGTTCGCGCGCCAGTTCGGTGGCGAAGTCCGGCGTCGGCTTGCCGCACACCAGTACTGTATCGGCCGCGTCGAGACCGTCGGTGGTCAGTGCGTCGCGCGCCGCGATCACCGCGTGCTCGACGAGTTCGGTTGTGCCGGTGGCGAGTTCGACGGTCAGCGCGGAGCGCCCCGCGGCGCCCATCTCGGCGAGCGCCACGTACCCCTGCGCATCGGGCAGGGTGTCGCCCGCGCTCACGTGGACGTCACCGAAACCGGCCGCGTCGGCCCGGTTCTCGAGGACGAACGCCGCGCCGACGGGCTGGAACGGGAAGTGCGCGTCCGCGCTCATCGACGGATGCGCGTCACCGGAGACGATCACCACGTGCCCGTTGGGCAGGTCGGCCAGCAGCGAGGCGGCCACCCCGATGGCGTTCACCGGCCCGCAGGCGCCGTTCATGAGGTCGAACGACAGGCACGGCACATCACCGGGCCGGTACTCGAGGCCCACACCGGCGGCCTGCTGGATGAGCGCCGCCACCGCCGGTTCCACCAGGTTGGCGTCGCGGTACACCCCGACATTGATGAGCGCGTCGACCTGCTCGTGCGGACAGCCCGCCGCGTCGAGCGCGGCGCGGGCGGCCTCGGCCGCCTGACCCACCGAGCTGACGCCGCCGGTGCGTGTGATCGCCGCCGAAATGATAATTCCCATACTGTCCTATACCCGAAGATCGCCCAGTGTCACCGACAAAAATCCCGCGACCACCCCGGAGGCGGCGGGCACGAGCAATACCTTCGACCCCGGTGCGATCCGGCCGTCCCGCAGGGCGTCGTGCAGAACGACGAAATGCGAAGTCGACGCGGTGTTTCCGTACTTGTCGAGCACGGCGAGCTTGGGTGGCATCACCGAGTCGAACTCGCGCTCGGCGATCTTGTCGATCAAGTCGACTGCCGGGCCGCTGAATTGGTGGTGGATCAGGTAGTCGTAGCCTTCGGCGGCGAAACTCGAGTCGCGCTCGGTGAGGAACCGCTGCTGGCGCGAGGTCCACAGCAGGTACCGCGATTCGTTGTGCATCGCCCGGTTGTCGGTGTAGAGCGCCACGCCCGCGCTGCGGTCGCTCGGCATACCGAGGCACAACTTGGCGTAGGCGGCGCTGGTATTGAGTTCCACGTAGTCCAGGCCGGGCCCGTCGGTGGCCTCGAGCAGCACGGCCGCGCCCGCGTCGCCGACGGTGAGCGAAGCGAATTGCGGGTCGTACTTCTCGGAGATCTCGCGGACCGCGGTGTCGGAGATCGGCGTGATGCACTCACCGGAGACCACGAGGCCGCGTTTCACCGCGCCGGACCGGATCATCCTGTCCAGCACCAGAACTCCGGTCAGCATGCCCGCGCAGGCATTGGAGACGTCGAAATGTATCGCGCGGGTGGCGCGGAGGGTGTTGCGCAGCATCAGCGCGAACGACGGTTCCAGGCAGAAATCGGTGCCTCGGGTGCGGGTGATCGAACAGGAGATCACCACGTCGAGGTCGGCGGCTTCGTAGCGCGAGTTGTCCAGTGCGGTGCGGGCCGCGGCGAGGGCGATGGTGAACGAGTCCTCGTCGTCACCGCGCACCCGGCGGGCCCTGACCCCGCTGACCTTCTCCAGATCCAGCGGCGCCTCGACGGCCAGCCTGCTCATCAGTTCCGTCGTGGTCAGCTCGCGGGACGGCAGGTACGCGCCGATCGCTTCGATTGTCGATCTCACCATGTGTGTCACTTCCAGCTATCGCGCGAAGGCCGACTCCGCCACCGCGCGTGCCGCCGATCCTAGTCACAGACCTTCACTAATCGGGCCTGGTCAGCTAGATTCTGCCGGGGTGTGGAGTACTGCTCGTCGCCGTGAACTCACCCTACTCGCCGCAGGTCAGCCCTGGTTACCGGGCTTATTGCTGCTGGGACGGGTCGCGCGGCCGGTGCGCAAAGTGCCCGCACTCGGTTGGTTCGTCGCCGATCCCGTGATCGCCCGGCAGATCTACAACGACAGCACGCACTTCAGCATCGTCTCCGAGGGGGCGGCCGGGCACTGGTGGTCGCAGGTGATCGGTGACTGGGTGCAGGACCTGTTCGAAGGCCCGGGGCACACCGAATTGCGCACCAAGGTGCGTGACCTCTTCACCCTCACCCACACCGACGCGCTGGTCCGGCGCGTCATCGGCCCCGACCTGCGCGACCTGCGGGAGCGGCTGGCAGCGGGCGAGACCGTCGACATGGCGGCCAGAGCGCAGATCCTCGTCGGCCGCAGCGTCTCCGACCTGGTCGGCATGCGACCCGAGGACATCGCCGCGGCGATCGGCGGCGATCCCGAAGCCGACCAGGACGCGCTGTTCCTTCGCCTGTTCCATCATGTTGAGGAGCTGGTCAACCTGGGTTTCGGCACCATGACCTCCACCACCCTCGACCCGGTCGCGGTGGCGCGGGCCAGGGAATTGGCCACTCGGCTCGCCGTGAATGTTCCCGCCGCCTACGAGCGCGCCGACCCCGACACCACCCTCGGCCGCTGCCGCGAACTCGGTCTCGCCGTCGAACACGCGGCCGGGCTGGCGATCCTCATGGCGGTCGCGGGCACCGACACCCTGGCCAGTGCCATGACCAGGATGGTCGCGATCATGCACGACAGCGACCAGCATCGAGCCCTGCTCGCCGCACCCCACCGTCTCCCTGACGCGGTCCGCGAGACCCTGCGCGTCACGAGCCCCGCCTACCTCGTCGGACGGTCTGTCACCGCCGACGTCCGCGTCGCCGACCGCGATCTGAAAGCAGGCGATCACGTCAAGATCCTCACCTGGACCATCAACAACGCCGCGGGCGATTTCGACATCCATCGCGACTACAACCCCGAAACCCGCCAGCTCTGGTTCGGCGGCGGCCGCCACCTGTGCCTTGGCGCGCAGCTGGTCCACTCCGAACTCACCGCCCTGCTCGAATCCCTCACTGCCGCAGGTCGTCCCTGGGAGATCGTCGAACGCCGATACCGCCGGAAAGTCTTCATCCCCACATACGAATCCCTGCGCATCCGCCTGGCTTGATGGCCGAGCCCCGCGCGATGCCAACTGCCACACCGTCCGGCAGGCCCTCGATGCAACCGGGAGTGCGCCGATACAAGCGGCAACGTCTTCGGCATTCGGGCCGTCAAACCCGTTGTGATGTGGCATATTTGGTCAGTGCAGAGCTCACTGGTGCGTCAATGCTTGCAGCTTCTGCTCGATGAGGAGATCGAGCAACTGTTGGCCTCTAGCGAAGGTCTGCGCGAGGGGGTGCGAGCGAAGGCCAACAAGCCGAAGAATGTACGGATTGATGCTCGCCTGTTTCGGCGGTGGATGGCCATGCCAGCCGCTTCCGATGCGCTACTGCAGATGCTGCCGGGGAGGTTCTCCCAGGAGATCCTTACGCGGGCGAACGAGGGCGGGAGTGTGCCGCATTCAGTCGGGGTGCGAGCGGTACTGGCGCTGCATTCCGAACAAGGCGTGACGGTGGACAGCTTCCGGAAGATTCTGCGCGGGTACCGGTCGGAACCGAATCCAGTTGCTGATGTATCAGTCGAAGTCACCGCCGGTGAGGATGAGGGAAGCTGCGAATTCGACATCATCGGCGTTCATACGGACATCGAACCGGTTGTCCTTGATTCGCTGGTGGCGCAACTGCGGGAACAAGCCGAGCAATCGGCGACTGTGTTGGTTGCCGCCGCAGACGAGATCCGCGCTGGCCGTCGGTCTACGATTGGCGTGCAGGACGTGGTGACGTCGTGGAATACTCAACTGTGGTCGATGTGGAGCACGCTGGGAATCGATGCCCCGCCGACTGGCGCCTCGTTTGACACGTTGCAGGCTGTCCGTGCGTACCTCGTAGAGCAGGAGCGAGCGAGACTGCTGCTGCAACAGCAGGAACAGCAAGAGCACGAGCGCGCCGAGGCCCAGTCGAAGATCGCCAGTCTGCGCGTAATGTTGACGAGCCTCGAGCCGCATGTCGGGACGGGCGCAGAAGAATTCCAGCGAGCCTATGATCGTGCTTGCGCGGAGATCGATCGGCTCGTGGAGGAACTCGGCGAGGAATCGACGGCCGATGAGGTTATCGAGACCACCGGCACTGCAGACAATGATAATGAGGTCGGCACTGCTGTCGCCGCACCGCTTGACAGCGCGACAGCACGCGACGTGGACGCACAAAAGCAGGCGAACAGGGTCTGGACCGATGACGATGACACTGCGGTGGACGGCAGAGCGGTCGGCCGCGCGGCACTCCCGGACCTGGATCCCACAGAGGTAGGCGACCCAGACGTCCCGGGGATAGCTGTCGAACCGGATGGCAAGTCAGCGGACGAACTGTTCGTTGCGCCGGACGATTGCCTCGCAGAGGATGTTGCCTTGCGCGATGAGGTGGTCGCAATCGATGTCAGCGAGGATCTCGTCGAGCATATCCGTGCTGGACGTTTCGGTGCGGCGTGGCTGGTCGCGGAAGCCGGGGGGCTTCCGAAGCTCGATGTGATGGCCTACCGGCTGGCAGCTGACGCGTTCCACGCTGTGCCCGGCGGTATCGATGCGTCGGATGTTTTGATCGCCCTTACGAAGCGGATGCCGCACGAGGATGAATTCAGCAACTGCCAGTCCGCGCGTGTTGCACTGGCGGCGACGCTGCGGGCTTCACTAACGGCAGGCTGGATTCCGCGTTCGGAGTTGGAGAGTATCGCTCGCCAAGCGAACCTCGATGTCGGCTGGCGAAATCTGGTGGAGGTGGCCACCGCCGCCGGTGACCGGAATTACCAGCATCTGCAGGACTTCGGTGGCCGGCTCGAGTTGTCGATCGACGAGGTGCACGAGCGCGCTCGCGCGCTTCGCGAGCAGTTGGAGCATTTGCGGATCAACTTCACCCGTGCGGACAAGGCACTGCGTTGTCTGTTGCGTCGACAGGAGCCGCTCGGCGCCGCGCTCGAAGCGGTGCTGGCGCCGACTGCTGGGGAGGAGCGCCGTGAGGCCCTCGCGGGGGTCCTCGCCGAGCTGGAGTCGCCGGATGAGTTGATCACGCGCGCCGACATTGCGGTGAATTCTGCACAGCGGCACAAGCGGTCACCGATTGTCGCGCATGCCCGAACCAGTCTTTGCAAGGCCATCGAATCGGTCAGCGATTGTGTGGCGGCAGCTTTGAATGCTGTAGTCGTGGTAGGCGGAGACTCTCGCGTCGCCGTGTTCCAGGAGTCCCGGCGTAAGCTGGTGGAGGCTGCCAGAAGTGTCGAAGGGGAGCCGGCGGACAAAGGACCAGGCGACGCCGCGATGACCCGGATCGCTTACTGGATCACGTTGCCGAATCCCACGCCGCGGAGAACGGGGGAATTGCAGGTCCTGCTCGAAGAGTCGCTACCGGTGATTTGCGCTGCCCGCGATGTCAACGGCTTGCCAATCGTTCGTCCGGAGAACGCCGCTCAGGTGATCGAGGAGCTGCGCGCACCGCAGCCCCCACGAGAACTGTTCGAGGCATATGTCAAACGGGGTGATCTGCAGGAAGCCGCAGCAGTGGCGCGACAAACCCCTGAGTTGCAGGAACGCCTCGACTCGGAACGATCGAATTGGCAGCGAAAGCTGCGACGCGAGACCGACGCGGTACGCGCGGAGCTGGGCCGGACCTACTCCGACGACTTCACCCGAGCGGCCTATACGGACGCTGAAGCCGCACTCGTGGAGCCCGCGAACTATGTGGGGGACCGCTTCGACTTGCAAGTAGCCGACTTGCGCGCACTGGCCGACACGCTAACCCAGCATCGAGAGCAGTCCGCCGCAGTGCTGCGTCGCAGGGTCGGCGAGGAGATCACCGTCGAGGCCGACCGCAACCGTGTCATGCACCTCATCGAAGGCGAAGACTTCGTCGGAGCGAACGAGCTGCTTGCGCTGGCACGCAGCGGACCGCTGCCTGAGGAAGTTTCCGACGACATCTCCATCGGCGCCCATGTTTTCGACTCATTCGTCACCGCGCTTGCCGGGTTGGATCAGTCACGAATCTCATCGATCGAGGATGTTGTAGCTCAGTTCACCGCCGACCGACCAAACGGGGAGAACCTGCACGGTGATCTCGGACGGTTGCGCAGCTGGGATTCGCTCATCCACAAGCGCAGCCACGGATCGCGGTCGGCTCGGCAGGACAATGTCTTCGCGATTCTGCGAGCGCTCGGATTGGACACCCGTGGTGAAATGGCTCGGAAGACCGGCCCGGGCATACGTCACTTCGAACTTTTCCGGGTGACCGCAGCTCCCGTGGACGGGTCGTTGGTTCCAGGCTTGGGAAGTCGGACCACGCACTATATGGTCGCGGCTACCGCAGATCAGAAACTGCTGCGCGAGACACTGTCCTCGGGATTCCCGACCAAGAACGGTCCCAATATCGTCCTGTTCGACGGGGTGCTGACCCTCGACCAGCGTCGTCAGTGCTTGAATGTGTGCAGAGACAACAAGATCAGCGCCATTGTCGTCGATCATGCGGTGGCGGCGTTTGTTGCGGCGCACTATCCGCGGTCGTTCCGTGCAGTACAGCAGATCACCCTGCCGTTCACCTGTTTCACTCACTACACGGTCGTCGCCGGCAACGTTCCTGATGAAGTATTCGTGGGACGTGCCGACGAGCTCAACCAGCTGACCGACAGGGCAGGTAGCCTCTTCGTCTACGGTGGCCGCCAGCTCGGCAAATCGGCGCTGCTGCGCAAGATCCAACGCGACTTCAATTCCGTCCCGGACCAATATGCGATTTTCATCGACCTCAACTCGCATGGCATCGGTACTTGGGCGGAATCGGACCGGCTGTGGCAAGTCCTCTACAACGAACTCGCCCAGATCGGCAACGTCGGCATCAAACCCAATGCCAATGTTCGCAAACCGGAACCGGTGATTCGAGCGATACGGAACTGGCTGGACGACAAGGACTCCCGACGGCTTCTGTTGTTGCTCGACGAGGCCGATGCATTTCTCGAGAAGGAATCCAGTGCGCCGCTGGCATTCAGGACGATCGGTCCCCTCAAGGGGCTGTTCGACAACAGTGAGGGCCGATTCAAACCGGTATTCGCCGGTCTGCACAAGGTGCAACGGCTCCAAAATGTCGCGAATACGCCGTTGGCGCACGGCGGGCGCGACGTTCTGATCGGACCGCTGTCCGCACGACCGGCTCGTGATCTGGTCGTCAAGCCGTTGGAAGCACTCGGCTATCGTTTCGGCAATCCGGAGTTGGTGTGGCGGCTGCTTGCGTTCACGAACCTCCAGCCCGGGCTCATCCAGGTGGTGTGCAACGACCTCGTCGATCACCTGCAATCGCGCCCATTGCACAAGGGCGAGCCACTCATCACCATCACCGATGCCGACATCGACACGGTCACCCACGATCCGCGCACCCGCGACAAAATCGCTGAAAAGCTGCGGTTGACCATCCGGCTCGAGGACCGCTATCGAGTGATCGCACTCGCGGTCGCCATCATGTGCATGGACGACAGTTTCCGCGAGAAGTACAGCGCGCCAGATATCCGGGAGCACTGTGAGCTGTATTGGCCGCAGGGCTTCGAGGACCTCAACAGCACCGAGTTCGCCGTCTATCTGGACGAATTGATCGGACTCGGTGTTCTGATCAAGGACCACGAGGGCAGGTTCTCGGTGAGATCACCCAACGTCGTCACCATGCTCGGCAGCAAGGAGCAGCTCGAAACCGAACTCGACGAGAATAAGGAACAGTTCGAGCTGCCGCACGAATACAACCCGAGATCCACTCGGCGTCAGGTGCCGATCGACGGCGCTGAATTGCGTAGTCCGCTCAGTGAACACGACCTCAGCCAGATCATCCCGGTGAAAGCCAAGTATGAGCCGACGAATTTCGTGATCGCGGGCAGCGAAGCACTCGGGATCACGACGGTGGTGCCAGTGCTGGAGACAGTGGGTGCCGAACGATCGATAGAGGTCGTCACGGTCGCCGCCGCCGAGGACATCCGCCACAGGCTGTCGTCGTTCAAATGGGCAGGCGGTGGCACCAACTCTCCCCGTATTGTGGTGATTGATGCGTCCAAGGTTGGCAAGGACCAGGCGGCAGAGATTGCGGTGGCGGTGCGTTCCCTGCGTAAACGTGGTCAAGGTCATCTCGTGATCGTTTATGGCTCACACGGTGTCGGCGCATCGAGAACGCTGGTCGAGATGCCGGGAGTGATCGAGACCAAACCGATAGCCTTGGGGAAGTGGTCCGGCGACGGTATTCGGTCGTGGCACGACAATCCGTTCAACACCCCCGCCGGCCGGCGTGAACTGCTGGCTCATTCCGGCGGCTGGCCGGGTCTGGTGGAGTCGGCGATCACCGACGTAGTTAATCGAGGAATCAGCCATGGCGAGGAGTGGGAGCGGCTCTCAACGTTTCCTGAAAATGCCTCAACTGCAACACAATTCCTTCACAGTGTCGGCATCGACGACAGCGCCCGGAATTTCCTCACCCCTTGGGCGCAGCTCGGCTCGACCACCTTTGAACGCATCGACGACATCGCTGAGGTCCTTGGCTTCGAAGCCGATGAACTGCTGGCGATCGCCACGGACCTCGCGATACTCGGCGTCGTCAATGAACAGAATGACGAGTACATGATCGATCGGGTCGTCGCGCGGGCAGTGAACAAGCTGGCATGAACCACGGCCCCAGCGTCGACGAGTATCCGCGCCTGCCGGGCCCGGCGAGATTCATCCAGGACGTGGCGGCCGATTTGAGCGAAGGCAGATCGGCGGTACTCGTTTTCCCCGACGCGGCCGTCACCTCCGGGCTCGCCGATGTGATACTCGACGACCTGTCGAGGGAGGGGTATCGGGCGGAGTTCTGCGCCGAATCATCGGAAGCGTTCCCGACGCGTGTCCTCACTACGTTCGGAGCGGACCTCACCGCCCAACGTCATTTCGAGGCGTGGGAGACAGTCATCAGCTGGGAAGCGTGGCACGGGTCCTGGGTTTTCGTTCCCGGTTGGCGACACAAGGATGTGGCCGAGATCGTCGACCGCTGGCCTGCACAGCTCAATGCGTGTGGCCTCGCGATCGAAGACCGTCCGAAACTTGTCATCGCCGTGCGTCTGTCCGATCTTCCGCGTAAAAAGATCACCCATCTAGACCCGGGACGCACGGTGGTGCACTGGTGGTGGGGTGTGCTGGATCGCCTCGATTCGGAAACCCGGTTGGCGGCGGTAGCGCGTCGTCACCATCTGACACCGGTCGATGCGTCTGTCATCACCGAGGTGGCGGGCTGGGATCTCGCCTGTATCGATCATCTGGCCGAAAGTTGGGACCGGTCCACCACTGCCCTCGCGGCAGTGCTCACCGACTATCAGGACTCGGGCATCGCTTCCACCGTGCGCAGCGCGGAGACGTCGGCGATAGGTCGCGGAAAGAGCATGCCGCCTGCTGCATTGGAGCAGGCGTGGAGTGACGGGCGGGTCGAACGTTGGGGGCACAGCATCAGGTGGGCGCCCCACACCCTTGACGTAGCCGAGGTCGAACGCCGCGTCTGGCTGGCACACAACCGCACCCTCATCCCCTATGTCGATGAAGAACGCGCTCGCTATGAGCGTATGATCCGGCCGAAGGCAACACCTCAGGCGTTGGCAGGATTGGACTTCCGCGACGACGACATCATCGAGATCGGCTCGTTGAAATGGTTGGTCGAATCAGGTCATGTCGATATAGGTAGAGAGGATAAGCGACGTCTACGGGCGTTCGGCATTCTTCGCAACAATCTGGCTCATCGGCGTCCGGTGCCGGATGCCTTGCTCCAGGAGATTGTCGGTTACCTCGACTTCTGAGTGATCGACAGTCGACGTCCTACTCGGCAACCTCTCAACATTGATCAGTCTTCCATCGTGCAGCGTGGCGGCTCGGGTGCATGCCACCTCGAGGAGGGCGGGGTCGTGGCTGATGAGGAGGACGCCGAGGGTGGTGGCGTGCTGGACGACCAGGCGGATGACGGCGGCGGTTGTCGCCGCGTCGAGCATGGCGGTCGGTTCGTCGAGGAGTAGGTAGCGCGGGTTCTGGGCGAGGGCGCGGGCAAGGCAGGCGCGTTGGAGTTGGCCTTCGCTGAGGGTGTGGGGGCGGCGGTCGAGGAGGTCGGGGGTGAGGCCGACCGAGGCGGCCAGGGCGGGAACATCGATGGGGCGGCGATGGATTCGGGCGGGCTCGGCGATGATCTGCGCCACGGTGAAGTGAGGATTGGTCGCGGCGCGCGGGGATTGGAAGACCATGGCTGTGGTGCCGCGTGCGCGTCGGGGTGATACGCCGTCGACCGTGACCCGCCCCGCATCGGGCGTGCGCAGTCCCGCCAAAGTAGCGGCGAGAGTTGTTTTGCCCGAACCTGATTCGCCGCCGAGCCCGACGATCTCACCGGGCGCGATCGTCAGCGTCACGTCCTCGAATACGGGGCTGCCGTAGCCGACAGTGATCGAATCAGCGATGAGCACCGTCGACACCTTTCCGAATCATGCGTCGCCGTTGCCGAACCAGCGCAGTAGGACCGCCCGCGTAGGGGCAGATGTCGGACAGATTCGTCAGCTCCCGTGGTGGATGGGGGAGTGGGTGCAGACCGTTCTCCGGCAGCGCGGCGAGCAGATCGCGCGTGTAGTCGTGCCACGGATCCGCGAACACCTCGGCCGCGGGCCCCACCTCCATCAACCGCGAGGCGTACATGATCGCCACCGTGTCGGCGATCCCCGCCCGCAGCAGGTGACTCAGATCGTGGGTGATGAGCAGGACGGCCGCACCCGCGTCGGCGCACTCACGCAGCAGGGCGCCGATCCGATCGGTGTGGTCGCGGTCCAGTCCGGCCGTCGGTTCGTCGGCGATGATCACCGCCGGATCACCCGCCAGTGCCGCCGCGACCGCCGCCCGCTGTGCCATTCCGCCGGACAGTTGGTGTGGATACAGGTCGAGTGCTGTGGGTTCGAGCCCGGCTCGGCGCAGCAGGTCGGCCGGTGTTTGCGAGGTTCCCAGCACTGCAACGGTTTCCGCGAGTTGTGAGCCGAGAGTGCGGACCGGTGTGAAGTGTGTGCTCGCGGACTGCGGGACCAGCGCGATATGACGACCACGGTACGGTTCGACCTGGGAACGAAGACGCGCCAACCATCGGGTTGCGCTGCCCCTGCGCTCACCTGATTGCTCCGCGACCCCTGGGATCGGCTGAGGATGGTCCAATTGTGAAGCGCCGAGATCGGTTCCAGCGCTCGCCGGCAAGCTCGAATCGACGCGGTCACCGAGAATCTGCACGCTCCGACCACTCAGGCCGAGATGAACGGCCCCACTCACCACCGCCGCCTGCGGCAATACCCCCATCACCGCACTCGCGACAACCGACTTCCCGCAACCGGATTCACCGACCAGCGCCGTGACCGTGCCCGCCGCAACCTCGAGCGACACCTCACTCACCGCATGCACGACAGCGCCACGCCGCACGGGAATCCGCACCGTCAGCCCATCGATCCGCAGCCCCTCGCGGGGGCTTACGACCACCCTGCTCATCGCGGAATCCGGGAAGGCTTGGGCGGCACCAGAATCCCTCGCAGCGATGATCCGGCCACAGCGACCGCGATCGTCGTCACCACCAGGAACCCCGCCGGAAACACCAATGTCCACCACCCGCCGAGCAACAGCGAACTCCGCGCCTCCTCCAGCAGCGTGCCGAGACTCGGTTCGTGCGGCGGCAACCCGAACCCGAGGAACGACAGCGTCGACTCATGCCAAATCGCATGCGGCAGAAGCAGAACCACCGCGATCAACGCCTGTGGGGTCACGGCGGGCAACAGGTGCCGGGTGAACAGATGGGTGCGCCCGGCCCCGGCCAGCACCGCGGCAGCCACATAGTCGCGTTCACGCAGGCTCAGACTCTCCGCCCGCACGATCCGCGCCACCTGAACCCAATGTGTGAGCCCGATGGACAACACCACGGCCACGGTATTGCCCCGGAACAGCGCGACGATCACGATGCCCAGCAGCAGATGCGGCAGGGCATTGGCGGTGTCGGCGAACCGCATCATCACCCGGTCGACCCGCCCGCCTGCCAGCGCCGATACCGCACCGACCAGCACACCGAGCACCGTCGACACCGCCGCCGCGCACACCGCGACCACCAGTGAGGTGCGCAGCGCCGCCGCGATCCGCACGAACAGCGACCGTCCCGCCGCATCGGTACCGAACCACCACTGCGCCGACGGGGCGCGCCGCGCCTCGGCGAAATCGGTGAGCCGGTCGTCGACGCCACCGAGCCACGGCACGACCAGCGCGTAGATCAACACGGCGACCAGCACCGCGACCGCGACGAACAGCCGTCGCCGAGCACGCTCACCCATCGGCCCGCACCCGGGGATCCAGCAGTACCACCGCGATGTCGGCGAGCAGCGAACCGAGCAGCACCGCACCCGTCGTCGCGACCGTCAGTGTGGCCAGCAACGCCATATCCAGGTCTTTCGCCGATTGTACGAAGGCACCCGCCACCCCTGGCCAGGAGAAGATCTCCTCCACCAGCACCGCACCGACCACCACTTCGGGCAGTCGCGCACCGAGGATCGTGACGAACGGGGCCAGCGAGGAAGGCAGGATGTGGCGGCGGGTGATGGTCGCGGTGTCGATGCCGCGCGTCACCGCGCCCACCACGAAATCCTCACCGCGATTGGCGGCCACCGTTTCCCGCACCGCGAGCAACAACCACGGCAGCTGCGAGACCGCCAGGGCGGCGGCGGGCAACACCAGGTGGCGGGCGACCTGCGCCGCATCGACCTCGGCGCCCGCATCGGTGAGCCCGGCAGGCGGCAACCAGCCGAGCCCCACCGCGAACACCCCGATCACGGCCAGCGACACCACGAACGGCGGCAGCCCCTGCAGGGCGACGCAGACGGCACTCACCACCCGGTCGAGCAGGCCACCGCGGCGCATCCCCGCGACCACTCCGGCCACGAGCGACACCGCGACCGCCACCGTCATGGCGACCGTCACCAGCAGCATCGTCCACGGAATCCGCTGGGCGAGAAGTTCACCCACCGGCTGAGCGAAGCTGCGCGAAACCCCGAGGTCGCCGGTGCACAGATCGGCGGCCCACTGCGCGTAGAGCCGGTACCAGGGCACGTCGAGCCCCAACTGCCCGGCGAGTACCGCGCGATCGGCGGCGCCGGTGGTGACGTAGCGGTCGCCGAGGTAGCCGACGAGCGGGTCGAACGGTGACACCGCTGCCGCCGCGAACAGCGCCGCCGACACCGCGACCAGTACCGGAATCATCGTCAGCACCCGCCGCCGCGTCATCCGCGCGATGCCACGCCCCCTCACGAGCCGCGCGTCCAGGTCTGCAGCGACCACCACGGCCCCCACGTCACACCGTGCGCGTGTGGCTCGAGCACCGGACCCGACATCGTCCACCCCGAATCCTTCACCACATAGGTGTGATCCAGATGGACGAGGAAGACGTGGCTCGGGTCCTCGGCGTAGCGGGTCTGCGCCGCACGGTAGGCGGCTGCCCGGTCCGCCGGATCGAGGGTGCGCCTGGCCTTTTCGAGCAGGGCGTCGATCGTGGGATCGGAGTGGCGGCCGGCATTGTCGTACGGACTGCCCGCACCCGGATCGACGGTGTGCAGGGTGTTGTAGGCCTGCGTATCGGGATCGAAGGGCTCGCTGCCGCCGCCGAGCAGAATCCCTGCCCGTTCGATCCGGGGTTCGATCCGATCCCAGGACAACGCTTCGAGGTCGACCTCCACACCGACCCGGCGAGCATCGGAGGCGAACGCCATGGCGAGGTCACGGCGCAAGGTATCGGTGGAGTTGTACATCACCGTGAACCGTGCCCGCACACCCTGTTTCGCGCGCACACCGTCCGCGCCACGCAACCAGCCCGCCGCGTCGAGGATCTGCTCGGCACGCGCCCGGTCGAAGGCGAAAGACACGGTGGGGTTGTGGGATTCGCCGTATACCTCCGGAATGGGCGTATAAGCGGGCCGCCCGTATCCACCGAGGATGTTGTCGATCATGGCCTGCCGATCCACGGCGAAATTCAGCGCGAGCCGGACCGCGGGATCACCGGCCACCGGATCACCGGCGGGCATGGAGACACCGCGCCAATCGGCAGAGGTGTTGGCGTGCACCGACATCGGCGCGCGATCGGCGAAGGTGGCGGCCAGCAGCGGCGGCAGCGAGGTTCCGTCCAGCTCGCCGCTCGCCATCCGTTGCGCGCGGGTGTTGTCGTCGGGGACGTGGAGCACCGTGAGCCGCTTCACGGCAGGCGCACCGCCCCAATAGTTCTCGTTCGCCACGAAGACGGCTCGGGTCGGTTCGAGGGTCGTCAGCTGATAGGGCCCCGTGCCGACCGGCTTCGTGTTGAGCGCCGACTCGGTGGCGGGTCCCGGTTCGGCCACCGCCTCCGACGGCACGATCCCGATGAGCAGCTTGGTGGGGAACGCGGCATACGGGTGCCGCAGCGTGAATCGCACGGTGGTGGGATCGATGGCCTCGACCCGCTCGATCATCGAGAACGACGAACGGACCTCCGAAGCCGAGGCGGGGTCGAGGATCGCGCGATAGGTGGCCACCACATCGGCCGCGTCGAACGTGGTTCCGTCGCTGAACCGCACGCCCGTGCGCAGCGGCACCGTCCACGTGGCGGCACCGGGTTCGGCTCTCGGCAACTCGGTGGCCAGCGCGGGTGCGAAACCGGGCATCCCGGAGCCACCGGTGAGCCGAAGCAGACCGTCGTAGATCTTCGCCTCGCCTGCCGCGCCGTAACCGGCGATCGGGTTGTATCCGCCCAGTTCGGCGGCATCCGCGAGGACAAGCGAATCGGTGGTCGTGGCGGTCGGCGCACCGCAGGCGGTGAGTGCCAGCGCGAACGCGGCCCCCGCGACGGTCCGGATTCGCATCATGATGTTCCTAGCTGTTTATCTGAACAGATGGACAGATGATAGTCCGGTGCCGAACCCGGCGACTAAGCTGAGGGCGTTATGGGAGAGCCACGCACACTGGACGGGTCGCCGGTCGAGCTCGGCAGGCGCGCGATCGGTGATGTCGAGATCCGCGCCTGGGCGCAGCGATTCGACCTGCTCTCGGACCCCAACCGGCTGGAGATCCTGCTCTGTCTGCACCGCACCCCCGGCATCAGCGTGGGTGAGCTCGCGGCCGCGATCGGGCGCACCGAGAACGCGATCTCCCAGGCGCTACGCGTGCTGCGGCACGAGGGGTGCGTCGTATCGAGCCGGGAAGGTCGGTCGGTCACCAACCGGCTCGCCGACCCGATCATCCACGAGATTCTGCACACCATCGGCGCCAAACACACCTGACGTCGATCGGCCCTGTTCGGGAGGCGATGATGGCGAAGATCCTGTTCGTGATGACCGGTGCCGACCGCTGGAGTCTCACCACCGGCGCCAAGCACTACACCGGTTACTGGGCCGCCGAATTCACCATCGCCTACCTGGCCTTCCGCGAGGCGGGACACGAGGTGCTGGTGGCGACGCCCGGCGGGGTGGTGCCGCCTGTCGACCTGGGCAGCCTCGCACCGAATGCCAACGGCGGCAACGACAAAGCGCAGGAGGTGGCCGAAACGATCAAGGGCGCGACGGTTCTCGAAAAGCCCGTCGCACTCGGCGAGATCTCCGCCGCCGACATCGACGCCCTCTACTACCCCGGCGGCTACGGGCCGATGGAAGATCTCGCAGGCGACGCCGATTCCGCCGCGCTGCTCGTCGACACCCTCCGCGCGGACAAGCCGACGGCGCTGATCAGCCACGGCCCCGCAGCCCTGCTCGCCACCGGCGACGACTTCGCGGGCTACCGCCTGACCGCCTTCAGCAATGCCGAGGAAGACCTCAACGGGCTGGCCGATCGGGCGCGTTGGCTCCTGCAGGACCGGCTCACCGAACTCGGTGTCGACTACCGCTGCGCCGAACCCTTCACACCACATGTGGAATCGGATCGCTGCCTGCACACCGGCCAGAACCCCGCCTCGACGCCCGACCTCGTCGCCGTCTTCCTCGACGCGCTCAGCCGCCCGGGCGCACGATCATGAGCACGACGACGGCCGTCCACAGCAGGTTGTAGATCCCCGCGAGCATCGACAGCATCCGCAGGCGTTTGCCGTCGTCGGGCTTGTCGAGTGCCTCCCGTTGCATCGGATGGATCTGCACGGCGAGCAGGCCGCCCGCGATGGCGGTGGTGATCATGGCCGAGGTGATCCAGATTTCGTTCATCCGGCCCTGGATGGTGGCCAGGACGATCCCGACCACCGGCACGATGATCGCCAGTTTCGCGTAGTGGCCGGTGATGCGGTGCATCGCGACGGCCACCGACCGGCTGCGCACCGAATCGGGTTCGGGTGCGGCAATCGGCGCGTAGCGGGGGAAGAGACTGGTGGCGACCGCCGAGCCACCGACGAAAACGATGCCCGCGAGCACATGCACCGACAGCAAGAAATGTTCCACTACCGACCTCCGACCTTCAACATGCCTGAAGCGTAGCGCGACCTTCATGGTTGTTGAAAGTGCTAGGGTGCGGCGCCCGAGAACGCCGCGAGAATCGCCGCGCCCACCTGTCGCTGGATCGGATCCGCCTCGGGGCCGAAGAGCTCGATATCGACCTGCGACACCACTTCTCGTGCCGCCGCCAGCAAGCGGACCCCGTCTTCGGTGAGTTCGATGGTCGACGCCGAGCCTGCCCGCGCGGTCCGGTCCCGCACCAACCCCGCCCCGACCAGCGCCTTCACCGAGGTGTGCACACTCTGCACGCTGGTCCCCGACATCCGGGCCAGCTCGCTGAACGAGGCCCCCGGCACACCGTTGATATGCCCGAGCAGCCCCAGCCGGGCCACCGTCAGATCCAGCGGCGCCAGCCCCGCTCCCAGCGCCGCCTCCACCCGCCGGCACAGGGTGATCACCAGGATGCTCGGGCTCATAATCGGCGGTCCGGGTCGCCCGTCGTCAGTGGTCATACCCCGCATTTTCCCGTACGCGCACGGCACCTACTTCAGCGCTACCCGCCCACTCGCCTGATCCGGCAAAGCTGTCGGACGGCGGCGGCATAATGACGGCTGTGAGTAGAGCCGCGCTGAGCCCGCGATGAAGTACCAGAGATCTCCCTCGGTGATCACGCTGTGGGTGCTGGCAGGCGTCTGGAGTGCGACCTGTCTACTGGCGGGGGTGTCTTCGCTGTTCGGGTCGGAACCGGATGCCGGTTCCACCTTCGTCGGCTCGATCCTCTGCGGCGGCCTGCCGCTCGCCGCCGTGTGGTGGCACGATTACGCACAGGCGCATCGACCCGTGCCGATGCCGCGGCCGATGATGTACCCGCAAGCCCCGCCGCCTCCTCCTCCGCGGCCACAACTGCCGGAACGTCTTCTGCTGCCGTGGAATCGGCTCGCCAAGGCATGGGATGTGGTCGCGGAACTGCAACGCCAGGGGTGGATCGACGGGAGTTCGACGCGCGGGGTTCCGGAGTCCATGAAACGGCTGCACCGATTGGCGATCGCCGACGGGATGACCGATCAACTCGGTGGTCGACGATCCGGCACGGTCACCCAGCAGATCACCTTGCTCGGCGACCTGCTGGTGGCTCTGGCCGACGAAGCGGTGGAGCATCAGGCGACCATCGGGACCGACTTCACCCCCGCGACCCTGGCGGCCGCCGCTCAGCGGCTCGCGGCGGACCGGGCGGCTTACCAGGAGTTGATGGAACTCGGCGGCGCGTGGGGCGAGCGTCCCTAGGCGGGTAAGGCGGGGGCGGTGCGGGTGTGGGTGACCTCGGGGGCGACGGTGACGATGTCACAGGCGGCGAGGAGGGTGTGGGGGAAGTCGTCACCGAGGTGGGCCAGGCTCGGCATGACGACGGCCGCGGCGGAGGTCGCGGCGACCACGTCGAGCAGGCGGCCGAGCGGATCGGTGGTGCGGTCGCTGAAGGCCACCGTCTTGGTGAAGCGGTAACCGAGGCGTTCGGCTAGGGATCGGATCTGCGTTTCGTCCCAGGACTGGGCGACACCCGAGATGTCGCGGCGCAGATATCCGATCGCCGGTGGCTTCATGGGCATGACCGTACCGGCGCGGAGTGTCGCAGTCGTGAACGCGAGCGAACGCGAGTCGAATTCGCAATCCGACCGAGACCCATTCGCGCGCTGATCGAGTGCTACCACGCCTCATTGGAGATCAGCGCGGTGAGCAACTGGCGGATCGCGGCGACCCGTCGCTCGACACCGGGCAGCTGATCGAGGGCGCATTCGGGGTCGGCGGGCGGGCCGAGATGGGTGCAGCCGCGCGGGCAGTCCTCGATGGCGTCGGCGAGATCGGTGAACGAGGCGATCACGTCGTCGGGCGTGATGTGGGCCAGACCGAACGACCGCACGCCCGGTGTGTCGATTACCCAGCCACCGCCGGGCAGCGGCAGCGCCACCGACTGGGTGGAGGTGTGCTTGCCCTTACCCACGCCGGACACCTCGCCGACGGCCCGATAGGCGTCGGGTACAAGGCGATTCACCATCGTCGACTTGCCGACCCCGGAATGCCCGATGAGCGCGGTGAGCCGATCGCGCAAGATCTCGACCACCGGTTCGATGGGGTCGTCGATCCCCGCGTACAGGATCTTCAGGTCCAAACCCTCGAAGGCCGAAGCGAATTCGGATTCGGCCGCCAGGTCACGCTTGGTGAGCACCAGGATCGGTTCCAGCCCACCGGCGTACGCGGCGACCATGGTCCGTTCCACGAAACCCGTGCGCGGCGGCGGGTCGGCCAGGGCGACGACGATGAACAACTGCTCGGCATTGGCGACGACGATCCGCTCGAACGGATCGGTGTCGTCGGCGGTGCGCCGCAACACCGTTCGCCGATCGGCGACCCGGACGATCCGTGCAAGACTGTCGGGCTTGCCGGTGAGATCACCGACGACGCCCACCCGGTCGCCGACGACGATCGGGGTGCGGCCGAGCTCACGGGCCCGCATGGCGACGATGCGCCGGTCGGGGTCACCGTCGAGGACACACCCCCACCGGCCCCGGTCGACCGCGACCACCATGGCGTCCTCGGCGTCGTTGTGCTGCGGCCGGGTCTTGGTACGCGGGCGGGAGGAGGCCTTGCCGGGACGAACCCGCACATCGGATTCGTCGTAGCTGGCCGCGCTGCGTCCTCGGCGACTCAGCGCGCCACTCCTTCACCCGATAACGCAGGCGCGAGCATCTGCTCCCACAGCGCGACGAAGGTCGGCAGGGTCTTGGCGGTGGTGCCGATGTCCTCGATCTCGATACCGGGCACCCGCAGGCCGAGAATCGCACCGGCGGTGGCCATCCGGTGATCGGCGTAGGAATGCCATTGCCCGCCGTGCAGCGGGGCGGGCACGATCTCGAGCCCGTCTGCGGTCTCGGTGACATTGCCGCCGAGCCGGTTGATCTCGGCGGAAAGCGCTGCGAGACGGTCGGTTTCGTGCCCGCGCAGATGCGCGATGCCACGCAGCACCGACGGCGAATCGGCCAGCGCGGCGAGCGCGGCGACGGTGGGGGTGAGCTCGCCGACATCGTGCAGGTCGATATCGATGCCCGCCAGCCGTTCCGGCCCGCGCACGGTGAGGATCCCGTCGAAGACGCGGGCCTCGGCGCCCATGCGGACCAGGATCTCGCGGATCACGTCACCGGGCTGGGTGGTGCCGCGCGGCCACATCGGCACGCTCACCTCGCCGCCGGTGACCGCGGCCGCCGCCAGGAACGGTGTCGCGTTGGACAGGTCGGGTTCGATCTCCCAGTCGACGGCGCGGATCGGGCCGGGCGCCACCGTCCAGGTCTGCGCGCCGCGCACGTCGCTCGGGGTGGTGACGGCGACATCGGCGCGGCGCAGCATCTCCACCGTCATCTCGATGTGCGGCATCGACGGCAGCACACCGCCGCTGTGGTTGACGGTGATGCCCTGCTCGAAACGGGCGGCCGAGAGCAACAGGCCCGACACGAACTGCGAGGACCCGGAGGCGTCGATGGTGACCTCACCGCCGCGCAGCTTCCCGGTGCCGTGCACCACGAACGGCAGCGCGTCGCCCTCGATGTCGAGGCCGAGGCTGCGCAGCGCGTCGAGGATGGTCGACAGCGGCCGGTGCCTGGCCTGCTCGTCGCCGAAGAAGGCGACATCACCGGTGGCCAGGGCGGCGGCGGGTGGCAGGAACCGCATGATGGTTCCCGCGAGGCCGCAGTCCACGGCGGCACTGTGCAGCGGTGCGGGGGTGACCTCGAGGGTTTCGGCGTCGCCGACGATCTCGGTGCCGAGGGCGCGCAGGGCGGCGATCATCAGGTCGGTGTCGCGGCTGCGCAGGGCACCGGTGAGGGTGGACGGCCCATCGGCAAGTGCGGCGAGGATGAGCGCGCGATTGGTGATGGATTTCGAACCGGGCAGGGTGACGGTCGCGTGGACGGGGACCTCGATGTGGGGCGCTGGCCAGAAACTCACCTGCCCATCCTCCCTCATGTGCGGACCGAACACACCGGTGGTGCGCGAACTCGCGTCGCCGCGTCGGCCGAACTTGTCGGACGTCGGTGCCACCATGGTTGCTATGTGCGGACGATATGCGACTACGACCAACCCCGGTCGCTTGGCGGCCGAGCTCGACGCGGTCGACGAAACCGACCTCGACAACCCCGACGAGACGGTGAGCTACAACGTGGCCCCGACCAGCCAGGTGCTCACCGTGGTCGAACGCCACGAGCACGACCACCCCGACGACGATCCGCGCCTGCGGATCCGCCGGATGCGCTGGGGGCTGATCCCGCACTGGACCAAGGCCGCCGAACCGGGTGTTCCAGCCAAGGGCAAACCGCTGTTCAACGCCCGGGCCGACAAGATCGTCACGGCACCGTCGTTCCGTGACTCGGCCAAGTCCAAGCGGTGCCTCGTCCCCATGGACGGCTGGTACGAGTGGCTCGTCGAACCCGCACCGACCGGCAAGGGCAAGGCGGTCAAGAAGCCGTTCTTCATGTCCCATGCCGACGGTTCGCAGATCTACATGGCCGGCCTGTGGTCGGTGTGGCGCGACCGGAGCAAGCCCGACGCGCAACCGTTGATGTCGTGCACCATCCTCACCACCGACGCCGTGGGTGAGCTCGCCCGCATCCACGACCGCATGCCCTTACCGATGCCGCGTGAGCACTGGGACGCCTGGCTGGATCCGGACCACCCGGCGCCCGCCGAGTTGCTCGGCGGGCCCGCGGCGGACGAGGTGGCGAATATCGTCGCGCGACCGGTGTCGACACTGGTGAACAACGTGCGCAACAACGGTCCGGAACTGCTGGTTCCCGACGAAGCGGCCGGGCAGACCACACTGCTGTGATCGTGCCCGGCCGCCGCGAACGTCAGAGCGGGCAGGGCACCGAATCGGTGGCGATGTTCAGGCCGCACTTGATGGCGCCGGTGACCAGGTCGATGATCTCGGTGGCCAGTCCGCCGCCGAGGTTCTCGGTCTTCTCGGCCTGCTCGTTGTTCTCGGCGCCCGGCGCGTTCTTCGGGCTGGTGCCCTGGCCGTTGAGCGGGTAGTCGCCGGGGTCGGTCGGCGCGGACGGCGCCACCGGTGGAATCGCCGCGGCGGGTACGGCGGCCTCCGCGGCGCCGAAGCCGAGTATCAGGGCAAGGGACAGGGTGGCGATCGTCGAGCGAGTGGACATTTTTCGCATCACATCCTCGGGTCGAATCGGTCGTACCGGGCGCGGAATGCGTCGGTAGTGGATTCGGAACGAGACTGTGATCGGATTGCTACGCGGTGATCGGTGCCGTCACCGCGCCCGCCGCGCGCACCAGATCGGCGGGCGCGAGCTCGATCTCCAGGCCCCGTTTACCCGCGCTGCACAGCACCCGATCCCACTCCAGCGCCGAGGCGTCGACGACGGTTGCCAGCTTTTTGCGCTGCCCGAGCGGGGAGACCCCGCCGAGTACGTATCCGGTGGTTCGTTCGGCCTTGGTCTTGTCGGCCATGCTCGCCTTCGGCGCGCCGAGCGCTGCCGCAGCGGCCTTGAGCGACAGCTTGGCGGGCACCGGAAGCACCGCCACGGCGAGCGCGCCGGTGGAGAGCTCGATCACCAAGGTTTTGAAGACCTGCGCTGCCACCACCCCCAGTGCGTCGCCGAGCGCGTCGACAGCTTCGACGCCATAGGAGTCCGCACGCGGGTCGTGGGCGTAGGAGTGAACCTCGTGCGCGATTTTCGCAGCGGTGAGCACCTTGATCGCGGGCGTCGACGCGGCAGCCATGAGCACACCCTAAAACCGGCCGATCGGGAACACAGCCGGGGGAGTGCCTGTTGCACAGCAGTGACACCCCCCGAGACAACGTGAGGAGAGATAGTGACACTGCTGCTCGAGGAGCGTCCCCTCGCGTCGGGGGACGTGCGATTGCCCATCGACACCGTGCTGCCGGTAGATTCGGTGGCTACGGCGATCGAAGGGATTGGTGTGACGAGCGACGATGACGTGGTGCCTACCGAGGCGTCCGGCGCGCAAGTCGACGAAGCCGAGCTGGCGGCCCGGTTCGAGCGCGACGCGCTGCCGATGCTCGACCAGCTCTACGGCGCCGCCCTGCGGATGACCAGGAATCCGGCCGACGCCGAAGACCTGGTGCAGGAGACGTACGTCAAGGCGTTCCAGGGGTTCAAGTCCTTCAAGGAGGGCACCAATCTGCGTGCCTGGCTGTACCGGATCCTGACCAACACCTACATCAACTCCTACCGCAAGAAGCAGCGCCAGCCCGCGCAGTACCCGACCGACGAGATCACCGACTGGCAGCTGGCCGCCACCGCCGAGCACAGCTCGACCGGTCTGCGTTCGGCCGAGGTCGAGGCGCTCGACGCCCTGCCCGACGACGAGATCAAGGCCGCGCTGCAGGAGTTGCCGGAGGAGTTCCGGATGGCGGTGTACTACGCCGACGTCGAAGGCTTCCCGTACAAGGAAATCGCCGACATCATGGGCACCCCGATCGGTACCGTGATGTCGCGGCTGCACCGCGGCCGCAAGCAACTCAAGGGTCTGCTCGCCGGGGTGGCGCGCGACCGTGGATTCGACCGTGGGGAACGCCAGGAGGTTTCCAAGTGAGCGAGCGCCAGCGAGCGAACCATCAGCACAGCGTGCGCTCGCGCACGACGGAGCCGAGCGTCAGCGAGGTGCAGTCGTGAGCGACCCCGATATGGAGATGGACTGCACCGCCGTACTCGCGGATGTGTGGCTCATGCTCGACGGCGAATGCGACGAGGCCACGCGCGCGCGGTTGCAGGAACACATGGACCACTGCAGCCCCTGCATCGAGGCCTACGGCATCGAGGAGAAGATCAAGGGCCTGCTCAACCGCAAGTGCGGTGGTGAGCACGCACCCGAGGGTCTGCGTGAACGGTTGAAGGTGGAGATCCACCGCTGCATCACCGTCACCAGGGTCGAGTCGACCGAAGGCTGACGGCAGCAAAAAAGGGGCACCCGACGGGTGCCCCTTTTTCGTGTCCCGAGCCTGGCTCAGGCGTTGGGCCGCTTGCCGTGGTTGGCTGCGTTGCCCTTACGGCTGCGCTTCTTACGTCCGCGCTTACCCATAGGTAGCTCCCTTCTCTGGGTCCTCCCCGCCGCAGCGCGGAGCACAATCTGATCGAGAGCCATTGTTTCACGTGTGGTTGGCTGTAGCTTCGGCGGATACGGCCACGGCCGCGAGCGCGGTGGCCGACACGACTACGAACGGGGTGTCATGGTGGAAGAAGTGCGCGCGGAGATGGTCTCCACCGTGCTCGCTGTCGAGGTGGCGGTGGGTGATCACGTGCACGTCGATCAGACCCTTGTGCTGCTCGAGTCCATGAAGATGGAGATCCCGGTGCTCACCGAGGTGGACGGCGAGGTCACCTCTGTCGACGTCACCCCGGGCCAGGTTCTGCAGGCGGGCGACCTGATCGCCACCATCGCGTAAGTCGCACGAGAAACGAAGCGGTAGATCCAGCGTGGCAACACTGAGCGAGCTCCTGGCCGAACACACCGACCTTCCCGGCACCGCCGTGGACCATCTGCAACGAGTGGTCGGCGATTGGCAGTTGCTCGCCGATCTGTCGTTCTCGGATCTGCTGCTGTGGGTGGGCGCCGGCCCGGTCGCCGACGGCGCCGACGTGGTGTGCGTGGCCCAGATCCGGCCCACCACCGCACCGACGGTGCACCTCGACGACAAGGTGGGCACCACCGCGTCGCGGACCGACTTCCCGCAGGTGTTCGACGCGCTGCTCGCGGGGGCCGCCGTGCGCACCGACACCGAGGTGCGGGTGAGCGGCGCCGCGGACGCGAGCCCGGTGCACGCGATACGCGAGGCCATTCCGGTGCGCTGCGGCGAGGACGTGATCGCCGTGCTGAGCCGCGACGGCGACCTGCAGCGCTCCCGGGTGCGTTCCACCCTGGAGACGGCCTACGTGTCGGCCGCCGACGACCTGTGCCAGATGATCGCCGACGGCAGTTTCCCCACCCCGGAGGACCGGGCGGCCACCCATTCCAGCCCGCGCGCGGGTGACGGCTTCATCCGGCTCGACACCCAGGGGCAGGTGGTCTACGCCAGCCCGAACGCGCTGTCGGCCTACCACCGGATGGGTTTGCAGGCCGACCTGGTCGGCCAGGATCTCGCGGTGACGACGCGCTCCCTCATCACCGATCCCTTCGACGCGCAAGAGGTGGTCGCCGATATCCAGGCCGCGCTCGCGGGCCGCACCGGTCGCCGGATGGAGGTCGAGGCGCGGGGTGCCACGGTGTTGCTGCGCACCCTGGTGATGCGGCCGGGTGGGGAGCTGGCCGGGCCCGCGGTGCTGGTGCGCGATGTCACCGAGGTGAAGCGCCGCGACCGCGCCCTGCTCAGCAAGGACGCGACCATCCGTGAGATCCACCACCGGGTGAAGAACAATCTGCAGACGGTCGCGGCGCTGCTGCGGTTGCAGGCGCGTCGCACCGAGAACCCCGAAGCCCAAGTGGCACTGACGGAATCGGTGCGCCGGGTCACCTCGATCGCGTCGGTGCACGAGATGCTGTCGATGTCGGTGGACGAGGAAGTCGACCTCGACGAGGTCGTCGACCGGCTGTTGCCGATCATGGCCGACGTGGCCACCGTGCACACCGCGCGCATCAAGGTGCGCCGCGCGGGTTCGCTCGGGGTGTTCTCGGCCGAGCGGGCGACCCCGCTGGTGATGGTGCTGACCGAACTGGTGCAGAACGCCATCGAGCACGCCTTCGACGCGGGGCAGAACGGTACCGTGACGATTCGTTCGGAGCGTTCGGCGCGCTGGCTCGACGTGATCATCAGCGACGACGGTCGTGGCCTGCCCACCGGCTTCAGCCTGGAGAGTTCCGACCGCCTCGGCCTGCAGATCGTGCGGACTCTCGTGACCTCGGAACTGGGCGGTTCCATCGGGTTGCACCCCGGTGCCGATGTCGGCACCGACGCGGTGCTGCGGGTCCCGCTCGGTCGCCGTTCCGCACGGTAGAACTTCGAAAACTGTTGTAGGGCAACAATAAACCCGGCACCCATGGGTGCCGGGTTCTCACATGCGTTACCGGACCGGGGCTGCTGGCCCGGTAACGCCCGTCTCGTCTACCTAGACGGAGGTACGCGTACGGGTGCGCGCGTTGCGCCGCTTGAGCGCGCGACGCTCGTCTTCGCTCATTCCACCCCACACGCCGGCGTCCTGGCCCGACTTCAGGGCCCACGACAGGCAATCGGCGGTGACGGGGCAGCGGGCGCAGACCAGCTTGGCATCGGCAATCTGCGCGAGCGCAGGACCGCTGTTACCCACCGGGAAGAACAGCTCGGGGTCCTCATCGCGACAGATGGCCTTGTGGCGCCAGTCCATTCCTCTGCTCCTTTGCGCGGGCGCCACAAAGGGCACCTCTGGTTAGTGGATCGTTCACTTGTGCGACTCGAATGTTTCCGCACGGTTGCTTGTGAATGCTTTCACGATCACCGTAGATGTCAATAGGTCTGCGGCGCACCGTGGGGGAGATCACGCTCTAGGCTGCCCACATGGGGCACCTGCCCGGTCCTTTGTACTCGCGTCTCCGGGTTTTCGCAGCGCAACCCGGAGATTTTTTCGAGAGTTCCTTGCTCAGACGGGCTTCGGGGCTACCACATCGAGCACGCTCGGCACCGATGTGAAATGCACCATCTTGCGTTTTCCGATGAAGTCGCCATCGATTTGCAGGCCGATCTCACCGGGAGAATCGATGCGAACCGAATCGACATCGTCGATCCGAAACAGTGCGTCCGCCTTAGGGTTTCCATTATCGCTCAGCAACTGCCGGGCGAGCAACAGGGTGCGCGTCACACTCATCGACCCCATCGCGAACACCCCGAGGCCCGTTTCGAAGGTCGTACCGGGATTCGTACGAACCGGACGATCCTCCAGATAGGTCCACGGGCTCGAATTCGTGACGAAGGCGTAATACACCGACTCCACCGGATCGTGTCCCGGAACGGTAACGGTGACGCTCGGTTCATGCCTGCGCGCGCGGAAGAACTGCCGAACCGTCGTCCGCAGATAGCGCGCCGGAGTGGCCTTGCGACCTTTGGCGCGGGCCGCGTCGATCGCCTCGCACACATCCGCGTCGAGACCGACTCCGGCGCTGAATGTGAACCACCGGTCATCGGCCAGACCGAGCCCGATCCGGCGGTCCGCGTCGCGGCCGAGCAGATCGATGAGCTGGTTGGTAGCTGTCACCGGATCGGGAGAGATACCGAGGGCGCGGGCGAACACATTGGCCGAGCCGCCGGGGATCACCCCCAGGCGGGGCCGCCACACCTGATCGTCTTCCACCTGGGGCAGCGGCAGGAACCCGTTGATGGTCTCGTTGACCGTCCCATCGCCGCCGTGCACGACGATCAGGTCCATCTCCTGGGTCGATGCCCACTGCGCCAGTTCGGCCGCGTGACCGCGATGCTGGGTGTGCGCAACGGTCAGCTGCGTCCGGCTCTCCAGGGCATGCGCGAGCAGGTCCCTGGTCGCCGGCGTGGTCGAGGTGGCATTCGGATTAACGATGAGCAGCGTCCGCACTGGGTCGAGGGTAATGCGAGTGACCGGATGCCGGTTCCCGCCCGGCCGACGGCACCCGACGACGCGTCGTCGTAGGCTTGGCGCCGTGACGGAGCACGACATGACCACAGGCGACCAGCACGACGACGGCGCGCAGGCCGAGAGCGGTATCCCGACGACGGTGCGGGTGGCCGGTGCGATCGTCACCCTCGAGGGGCTGGCCGGTGTCGGGACCGCGGTCGTGCTGATCGTGCGGGCGCTGACCGGCCACGACCAGTCGGTGGCCAGCGGGGTCGGCACGGCCATGTGGTTCATCGCGCTGTTCGGCGGCGTGCTCGCGGCCGGGATCGCGCTGCTGCGCGGCAAGCGCTGGGGCCGGGCCATCGCGGTCATCGCGCAGATCCTGTTGCTGCCGGTCGCCTGGTCGTTGCTGACCGACTCGCATCAGCCGGTGTACGGCACCCTGCTCGCCGTCGTCGCGCTCGGCGGCCTGGCCGCCCTGTTCGCACCCGCGTCGAGCCGGTGGATGGCGCAGGACTACGGCGAGCTGCCAGAGGAGCGTTAGCCGGTCTTCGCGCGCAGCGCCTGGCGGCACAGGTGGTCGGCGGCGCGCGTCGTCTCCGGTTGCCGGAAATTCTTCGTGAGCGCGAGCACCTGAGCGCAGGCGGTGTCGAGGTCGACGAGATGACCCACCGAGACGAACAGTGGTTTCACACCGTCCCTGGTGCGCAATGCGCGGCCGACGATCTCGCCGTCGATCGTCACCGCACTGGTGTCACCGCGTCGCGGCCCGGGTTCGCCGTATTCGCCCCACACCGATTTGGCGACACCGATCGTCGGAATGCCCGTCAGCAATCCGACATGACAGGCGAGGCCGAATCGGCGCGGATGCGCCCGGCCCTGCGCGTCACACACGAGCAGATCCGGTGTGCGCGTGAGTTTTTCGAGTGCGGCGACGGTGGCGGGCAGTTCCCGGAAAGCGAGCAGACCCGGCACATAGGGAAATGTCGAAACACCGTATGCCACCGCCGTTTCCACGGTTTCCAAGGTATGCGCGTCGAGAATTACCGCCGCCGTGGCAACGGTGCCGTCCTCGGCGTAGGCGGAATCGATTCCGGCCACTGTCGAGAATTGCGGTGGCACAGGGTTTTCGGCGCGAACCAGCGGGCGTAGCCGATCTTGCAGTGCGACGGCGTCCTCGGGTGTGGCGGGCCAATCGTGCGGTAGAGCTATGCGCATCGGATATCACCGCACCGACGCGGCGAGCGCGGACAGTTCCTTTCCCGCGAGCCGATACCCGATCCATTCGTCTTGCGCTGTGGCGCCGAGTGATCGGTAGAACTCGATCGACGGCGTGTTCCAGGTGAGCACCGACCACGACACCCGGCTGTAGCCGTGCGTGACCGCCTCGGCGGCCAGGGCCGCGACCAGGGCGCGCCCGAGCCCCGTGCCGCGCGCTTCGGGGCGCACGTAGAGGTCCTCCAGGTAGATGCCGTGCACGCCGTCCCAGGTGGAGTAGTTCAGGAACCAGATCGCGCAGCCGACCACCTCGCCCTCGTGCTCGGCGACGTGGGCGAACAGGGCGGGCGACGGCCCGAACAGGGCCGCGCTCAACTGCGCCTCGGTGAGTGTGCACGCCTGGGGGGCCTTCTCGTACTCGGCGAGGTCGTGCACGAGCCCGACCATCGCGGGCACGTCGGTCGCGAGGGCGCGCCGCACGGTCAACGCAGTTCTCCTTCGGTGCGATGGGTCAGGTTGTGGGCCCAGATCGTATGCGCCCCATGGTCATAACCGAGAACGCTCACCGCGCCGGTCGACATCGCGAACCGTCGCCCCTCGCGCACCGCGAACTCGCCCCAGCGGGCGATCAGCACGCGGGAGAAGTGCCCGTGCCCCACCAGCACCACATCGCGGTCGGCCAGGACCGGCTCGGCCCGGTCGAGGACGTGGTCGGCGCGAGCGCCCACCTGCTCGGCCGTCTCGCCGCCGGGCACCGGGTGGGTCCACACGGTCCAGCCGGGGACGGTCTCGCGGATCTCGGCGGTGGTGACGCCCTCGTAGTCGCCGTAATCCCATTCGACCAGTTCGTCGTCGACATGGATATCGGCGAGCCCGGCCAGTTCGGCGGTCTGGCGCGCACGCCTGCGCGGACTGGTGAAGACGAGCGGATCACGCAGGTCGAGGGACTTGACGACCAGCCCGGCCGCGCGGGCCTGCGCCTCGCCGAGCTCGGTCAACGGCAGATCGGTGTGACTGGTGTGCTTCCGTTGCGCGGACCACGTGGTTTCGCCGTGGCGGAGCAGGACCAAACGGGCGTCGGATGCGGACATGGCTCCATCATGACAGCCCGACGGGCTCAGCCGAGTGCGTAGAGCCTGCCACCGCGTCGTTCGAAGACGGTGTCGCCGAGCACCGCCGTGCTGATCGGGTCGCCGCTGTAATCGCTGCGCTGCACCGCGATCCGCGCAACGGTCGTTCCGGTGGCGAAATCCACCGCGAGCATGCCGTCGGCGACGGGGACGAGCAGTCTGCCCGCCATCGACGCCGGGGTACCGAGTGCGTCGCGCACCGTCCAGGTGGGCTGTAATGTGGCGGCGCTCAAGGCGATCAAGGTCTTGCCGGTGAACACGTAGATCGCCGAGCCGAGCCGGGTCACGGTGGTGCGGTCGGTCCACGGTTCGGCCAGCGCGGCCGAGGACACCTCGTTGCCGGTGCCGTCGTGCACGGCGATGCGGGCCGGTTGCGCGAGACCCGTCGCGGTGGCCGGGGTCGGCGGATAGTAGACGGCGATCTTGGCATCCGACACCGCGACCACCCGCACCTCGGCGGAGTCGCCGCCCGGTGCGGTGAGCAGGCGCGAGCCGTGTTCCTCGGGTGCGGTGGCCTCCTTCGGCGACGGGGCGAGCACCGTCAGCCGGGCGCCAGGATCGTCCGGACACCGTTCGATCACCGCCAGCCGCGACGAACTCGACGCCGCAGACCGGAGCTCACAACCGTTGCGCGGCTGGGTATTCGGATTCACCGGCGCGTCCACATAGCCGTACTCGAGCGTGCGGACCAGATCCGAACGCCACATCTCCAGCCGGTCGGCACCGAGGGCGAGCAGATAGGTGCCGTCGCCGGAAAGCCGGATCGCGTCGTCCATGTAACTGCTGCGGGCGATGCTGCGGGCACCGGTATCAGCGTCGAGCATGGTGGTCTGGCTGCAACCACGCTGATCGCGGTAGGTCGCGATCACCGAACCCCACTGCGCCTCCACCCCGCACAGCGGCATGTCCCGCCGGTACCACCACCGCTGCTCACCGGTCACCGGATCGCGCCCGCTCACCGTGCCTTCGTCGCCGGTGACAACCACATTCCCGGCGACGAGCGCCCGCGAACTCACCGAGTCCGCCGCGTGCCACCGTTCGCGCAGCGTGCCCGGCAACTGCGTCGCGGCCACGACGGTGGGTGCGGGGGAATCAGCGGTGACGGAATCGGTGCCGGTGGCGTCGGCACGCGCCCACACGACAGCCGCCGCGACCAGACAGACAACGGCGATCGTTACGGCGGCGATGACATCGGCACGGGTACGCCGCTCCGGAACAACCACGCCAGCGACCCTAGCAGGGCCGCCTCTCCGGGAATTCCGGCCGGACTGAGGTGCGGTGAGGGTTGCGTCGGCGGCCAGACGAGGTAGTGGGTCACCCTAGCCCGTCCCCGGTGAGTTACCCATGTGCTCGCCTGCTGCTCCGGGACGGAATCGTGAGACTTTGCCCGCGGCAAGGTGAGGCAGTGGGCACTTGCGCCGGGTGAGTACGAGAACGGCCCGCCATCTGGTGATGACGGGCCGTTTCGGGTGGTGCTGGGTGTGCTCAGGCGTCGACGGTTACCTGAGTATCGGCGCTCGCGTCCGCGGGCTTGCGGCGACGGCGGCGGCGAGCGGGCTTGGGCTCGTCACCGGAATCGTTCGCGTCGGCGGGGGTCGAATCGGCCGGAGCCGACTCGGTGGTGGCCGAATCGGTCGGTGCCGACTCGGAGACCGCCGAATCAGTGGCAGCCGACTCGGTGGTCGCGTCGGTGCCCTCGGCTGGCTTGCGGCGGCGGCGACGGCGGCGGGCGGGCTTGTCGCCTTCGGCGGTGTCGCTCGCGTCCGACGATTCCTCGGTGGTGGTTTCCGAAGGGGTCGTCTCGGCGGACTCGGCCTTGCCGCCACGGGTGCGACGGCGGCTGCGCGTGGTCTTGGGGCGCTCGGTGCGCTCCACGACCACCGCGTCCTCGTCGCGCTCCGGCTTCGGCTTGCGGACCACACCGGTGACGCCCTCGGGGATGCCGAGGTCGGAGTACAGGTGCGGCGAACGCGAGTACGTCTCGGCGGGGTCGGCCATGTTCAGGCCGAGCGCCTTGTTGATCGACTCCCAGCGGTGCAACTCGTCCCAGTCGATCAGGGTGATCGCCACGCCGGTGCGACCCGCGCGACCGGTGCGCCCGATGCGGTGGACGTAGGTCTTCTCGTCTTCGGGGCACTGGTAGTTGATGACGTGGGTGACGTCGTCGATGTCGATACCGCGCGCGGCGACATCGGTGGCGACCAGCACGTCGATGGTGCCGTTGCGGAACTTGTTGAGCGCCTTCTCCCGGGCGACCTGGTTCAGGTCACCGTGCACGGCGCCGACAGCGAACCCGCGCTCGGCCAGATCGTCGGCCACCTTCTGCGCGGTGCGCTTGGTGCGGGTGAAGATCATCGTCGCGCCGCGGGACTCGGCCTGCAGCACGCGGGCCACCAGTTCGGCCTTGTCCATCGCGTGTGCGCGGTAGACGAACTGCTTGGTGCGGTCGTGCACCGCGGAATCGTTGGCCAGCTCGGCGCGGATATGCGTCGGCTTGGTCAGGAAGGTGCGGGCGAGCGTGATGATCGGCCCGGGCATGGTCGCCGAGAACAGCATCGTCTGACGCTTGTCGGGCACCATCGTGAGGATGCGCTCGATATCGGGCAGGAAGCCAAGGTCGAGCATCTCGTCGGCCTCGTCGAGGACGAGCACGCCGATCTTGCCGAGGATCAGATGGTTCTGGTTCGCCAGGTCCAATAGTCGACCCGGGGTGCCGACGACCACGTCGACGCCCTTGTTCAGATCGGCGATCTGGGAGTCGTAGGGGCGACCACCGTAGATGGCGGCGACCTTCAACGGGCCCTGGTGGTTGGTCAGGTACTTGCTCGCGTTCTCCAGGTCCTTGGTCACCTGGATGCACAGCTCGCGCGTGGGCACGATGACCAGCGCGCGCGGCGTGCCGTCCAGCGGGGTGGTCCCGGTGTCGGCGGTCGCGATGCGGTGCAGCAGCGGCACACCGAAACCGAAGGTTTTACCCATACCGGTGCGGGCCTGGCCGATGAGATCCTCGCCGGCCAGTGCCAGCGGCAGGGTGAGTTCCTGAATCGCGAAGGTGCGTTCGATACCGATCTCGCCGAGCGCGCGCACAATTTCGGAGCGCACCCCCAATTCGGCGAAACTCGGCGGCGTGTGGGTGTCGTCCAGTTCGGCCGTCAGCAGGGTGTCGGCCACACCGGGTTCCTGTTCGACAGTGATCTTGCTCAGGGTTCGTGCCTTCCTCGTCATTGCATCTCGCACGCACGAGGTGGGGCGGGCCGGTCGGCCCGCGACGACCACATATCCGCCTGTGATACTCGCCGGGCCAGCGCCGATCGCGTCTGCGTCATCGGCGCGGCACATCGGTGATACGGATTCGGTGCGCGCACATTTTCCTGGTCAACGCTGCCGGGTGGCGCTGTGCGCCGTGGTGTGACGCGCCCGCGAAGTGTGCCGGGGCTACGAAACTAGCGTTGTCCACAGTGATTGTAGCGTGATATTCTGCGCAATCCGAATTTCACGCCGTCGAGGCGTCGCGGGAAAATCGAAATCGTCGCCGGTCACGCCCGCATACACGATGCGACGCAGCGCAATTCACCGTTTCCGGTTTTCGCGCGTGTCGCGGATGTAATAGAGGTCACTGTAACCGGCGGTACCGGGATGTGAGACATTTCTTGTCGTGAGCATCACCGATACCGTCACCACCGCCGCGCGCAACGCCTGGGCGCTGAGCTTCGGCGCGGGCATCGAGGCACCCGACCCCGCGCCCTCGACCGTGCTGTGGGACGAACCGCACCGCTTGTTGCGTCGCTACGACACCGAAAACGGCTCGGCCACAACCGATTCCGCGGTGCTGCTGATTCCGCCGCTCGCGGCGCCCGCCACCTGCTTCGACCTGCGCCCCGACCAGAGCCTGGTTCGCCACCTGGTGTCCACCGGCCGCCCCACCTACCTCGTCGACTACGGCGAGATCGGTTTCGCGGATCGCCGGATGGGTTTCGAGGACTGGGTCACCGACATCCTGCCCGAGGCGATCCGCCGGGTCAGCGCCGATTGCGGTGGCGCGCCCGTCGACCTCGTCGGCTGGTCCATCGGTGGCATCTTCGCCCTGCTCACCGCCGCCGCCAACGCCGATCTGCCGATCCGTTCGGTCACCGGCGTCGGCCCGCCGCTCGATTACGACAAGATGCTCGGCATGCCGCAGGTGCGCGCGGTCGCCCGGATCACCGGCGGCAAAGCGGTCACCAACGTGGTGCGGGCCGTCGGCGGCATCCCCGCGCCGCTGACCAAATTCGCCTACCGGGTGGCGGCGTTCGACCGGGAACTGGCGCGCCCGATGTTCATCGCGGGCAATATCGCGCGCACCGAGACGCTGGCCAGAATGGAATCCATCGACCGCTTCCAGGCCGCCATGCCCGGCTACCCCGGCCGCTTCTACGGGCAGCTGTGGGGCCGATTCATCCTGGCCAACGACATCGGTAAGGGCACGGTGCACCTGCGCGACCTCACCATCGACCTCGCCGAGGTGCGGGTGCCGGTGCTGCTGTTCGGCGGCACCGCCGACGTCATCACGCCGAAGGCCGCTGTCGAGGCGGGTTTGCGCACGCTCACCGGGGCGCCCTCGGTGACCTACGAGGTCGTTCCGGGCAGCCACCTCGGCATTCTCGCCGGACCACAGGCCCGCGACACCACCTGGACGCACCTGGACAAATTCCTGGCCGATCGCGACTGATCCGCGATCGCGACTACGATTGGCGGTCATGGGAGCCCAGACCTCAGCCGCGCCGGAAATTTTCTCGACCGCACCGCTGTCCGCCGATCACCCGGGGGTGACCGAGCTGTTCGCGGTCCTCGCCTACGGCGAGCTGTCCGCGTTCTATCGGCTCGCCGAGGAAGCCAAGCTCGCGCCGTCGGTGCGCGGGCGGGTCGCGGTGGCCAAGATGGCGGCCGCGGAGCTGGCGCACTTCGAGGCCCTCGAGGCGGCGCTGAGCGCGCGCGGGGTCGACGCCGAGCGGGCGATGGACCAGTACCAGGGCGCGCTGGACTCCTACCACGCCTCCACCGACCCGTCGACGTGGCTCGAGTCGATGGTGAAGTTCTACGTGGGTGACGGCCTGGCCGCCGACTTCTACACCGAGATCGCCGGCGCGCTCCCCGCCGAGGTCGCCGATGTGGTGCGCGACGTGCTCGCCGAGACCGGGCACTCGCAGTTCGTGGTCGAGGAGGTCCGCAACGCGGTCACCGCAAGCCGGTCCGAGCGCGACCGGCTCACCCTCTGGGGTCGCAGGCTGCTCGGTGAGGCGATCACCCAGGCGCAGTACGTGATGGCTCAGCGCGACGAACTCGCCGAACTGGTGCTGGCCGCCACGGGCGACCTCAACGGCATCGTCTCCCTGTTCGACCGCATGCAGGAGCGCCACGCCGCCCGCATGGCCCAACTAGGGCTGTAGCCGCCTCCCCGGGTCTTTTGGCCAGACTCAGGCGCGTGGGGGCTTGGGAACGCGGCAAGCTTTTGGGAGGTGGCTGGGTTAGCCCGTGCCCGGTGAGTTACCCATGTGCTCACCTGCCTCTCCGCGACCTTGGCCAGACTCGGGCGCGGGGCGACCTGGGGACGCGGCGAGCTTGTGGGAAGTGGCTGGGTTAGCTCGTGCCCCGGCGAGTTACCCATGTTCTTGCGGGATCTGTCAGCCGTTGGCTGCTTGGGGGTGGATCAGGCGTAGTTCCGGTGTGCGAGCGGCGGTTTCGCGGGGGAGCCAGATGACGATCTGCTGATCGTTGTCCGCGGACAGCGTCTGCACGGTGAAGGTGAGGGTGCCCCGGCTCGGGTGTTCGAGGCCGAGCAGGGTCGGCAGGTTCTCGGCGAGGCGGTGTGGTTGCCAGCGGCGGGCGAATTCCGTTTCGGTGCTGAGGAATTCGATGGTCGAGGCGATGCTCTCGTCCTCGGGGCGACGCAGTCTCGTGCGGGCCAGCTGATCGGCGAGCAGGTCGGCGTATTGCGGCCAGTCGGTGATGGTGGTGCGCGCCAGTGGATGCCGGAACGCCCAGACGGCCAGGTTCACCTGCTCGGGATCGTCGAGCAGGCCGAGCGGGGTGACGAGGTCTTCCCAGGAGTCGTTCCAAGCGAGCACATTCGCGCGCGGGCCTAGAGCGAAGGCCGGGGTTGGGGTGAGGGCGTCGAGCACGGCGGTCAGCGCGGGCGGCACCTGATCGAGCTTCGGGTCGAAAGCCGTACTGGGGCAGCGCGCTTCCTTGCTGGTGGTCAGAGCCAGCCAGCCGAAATGGGCGCGTTCGGTGTCGTTGAAGCGCAAGGCGGTGGCCAGCGCGTCGACCACGGCCGGGGAGGGGTTGCTGTCGCGGCCCTGTTCCAGCCGGGCCAGGTAGTCCGCGCTCACGCCCGCCAGCACCGCGACCTCCTCGCGGCGCAGTCCCGGCGTGCGCCGGCGACCGCCGCCGGGCAGGCCGACGTCTTCGGGGCGCAGCTCCGCGCGGCGGGCGATGAGCAGTTCGGCGAAGGTCGAGCGGGCTCCAAGCTGGTCGGGCATTGCTCCATCCTCCCTGGTCCTGGCTCCGACAGCCTGGCCCTGACAGGTCCAGGATAACGGCGGTCTGGTTAACGGACCACGGTCCGGTCAGGCTGGGCGCATGACTTCTTCGACACAGACACAGCAGCTGAAGGCCGGATCCTGGGCGCTGGACCGCAGCCATTCCTCGGTTTCGTTCACCGTTCGCCACCTCGGCATCGCCAAGGTTCGCGGCGGCTTCACCCGGTTCGAGACCGAGTTCGTTGTCGACGAATCCGGTGCCGCCACCATCGGCGCGACCATCGACCTCGACTCCTTCGACACCGGCAACGCCGACCGTGACGCCCACGTGCGCAACGCCGACTTCCTCGACGTCGCCAACCGGCCGACCCTGAGCTTCCGCGCCACCGAACCGGTCCGGATCGCCGAGACCTTCACCGTCACCGGCGAGGCCACCCTCGGCACCGTCACCAAGCCGCTCACCCTCGAGGTGGAGTGGGGCGGCGTCGGCGACTTCCCCGACGGCTCGCGGCACGCGGGCTTCTCCGCGACCGGCGCCGTCAAGCGCACCGATTTCGGTGTCGGCGGCCCCATGCCGGGCATGCTGTCGGACACGGTCAAGATCGAACTCGAGATCGAACTCGTCGAACCCTGACCGTTCGCTCACAGCGCAGGCAGGTGTGTCACCGGGGTCGAGCGGCTGCACTAACCTGGGAGACGACAACACAGGACTCTTACGTTCGGAGGTTGGCCGTGGAGGTCAAGATCGGTATTTCGGATAGCCCTCGGGAGCTCGTCATCAACAGCTCGCAGAGCCCTGACGAGATCGAGGCGCTGGTGACCGATGCCCTCAGCGGCTCCGGTGGCGTCGTCAAGCTCACCGACGACAAGAACCGCAAGTTCCTGATCCAGGCCGCGAAGGTCGCCTACGTGGAGATCGGTTCCCCGGCCGTCGGCCGCGTCGGCTTCGCCACGGTGTAAGACACAGCAAACGAAAAACGACCCGCCATCACCGGGATGGCGGGTCGTTTTTCGTCTGTGCGCTAGCGGTCGCCCGACAGGCGGAACGGCACGTGCTTCAGGCCGCCCCAGGCCAGGGCCACGGTGGTGTCGACGGCCTCGTCCTTGGGGACCGGGCGATCGGCCTCGAGCCAGTAGCGCGCCGAGAACTGGCTCGCGCCGACCAGGCCGACGGCCAGGATGCGCGCCCGGTACGGGTCGAGACCGGAGTCGTGGGCGACCAGGTCGAACACCGCGTCGACGCAGGCCTCGGTGGCCTGTTCCACCCGGCGCTGCACCTGCGGTTCGCTGGTGAGGTCGGACTCGAAGACGAGGCGGAAACCCTGCATCTCGTTGTCGACGAAGTCGAAGTAGGCGGCGACGGCGGCGCGCACACGCTGCTTGTTGTCGGTGGTGGAGCGCAGCGCCTGACGCACGCTCGACACCAGGATGTCCACATAGTTCTGCAGAACCGCCAGATACAGTTCCAGCTTGCTCGCGAAGTGCTGGTAGAGCACCGGCTTGCTGACACCGGCCACCTGCGAGATCTCGTCCATGCCCGCGGCGTGGTAACCACGCTGGACGAATACCTCGCTCGCCGCGAGGAGCAGTTGCTGACGCCGCTCGTCACGAGGCAGGCGGGTGCCGCGCTTTGCCGGGACCGTCTCCGGCACCGATCGGCGCGAGGTCATGCGGTCCACGAGGTCAGTCATCTCGGCTCTCTTTGTCGACTACACCAGGCAGGCGAATGTGCGCCCGATGTCCCACGAACGATACTCGCACAGTGTTCCCCCGGAGTATCGCCTACGGAAATGTAGTACCAGGCGGGAACGTTCGCCGGGCCGTAACCGGCGGATCTTCCCCGGCCACCCGCGTCACCGATTTGGCCACTGTGAGAATCTGGTGTGGTGACCGACCGCCCGGAACGACCATCCGGCGGCGGGCGCGATGTCGCTCGCCCCACGCAAACCACCGAGTCCGGTTCAGTGACTTCGGAGTCAGAAGGGCGGGAACTGCAGGTCTACGACCCCCTCGGGCTGTATCAACCGGCCGACCGATCGCGTCAGCCCCTTCGCGCACGCTGGGATCCCACCGAAGCCGACACCGGCAGGCCGCGCAGCCCACAGCGCGACGCCAAGAAGCAGAGCGCCCTCGGCCGTTTCGTGTCCACCTACGGGTGGCGGGCCTACGCGCTGCCGGTGTTGCTGGCGGTGACGGCTTTCGTGGTCTTCGACGCGCTGCGCGTGGCCAAGCAGCCGGCTCCGGTCGACCCGGGGTTCGGGGCGTTGAGCCCGAACGTCGCCCAGTCCGGCATCATCGGCGCACCGCCCGGCGACGGGAAGTTTCCCGCCGATCTGCCGCTCGGCGCGCTCCCCGAGGGTGGCGCGTTCGTCGAGCGCGGCGCGGGCACCTGGCATGTGGTGCCGGGCGCGGGCCCACAGGTCGGGGCGGGCACCGAGCGGGTGTTCCGCTACACCGTCGAGGTGGAGGACGGCATCGATACCTCGGCCTACGGTGGTGACGTGGCCGTGGCCAAGATGGTGGAGACCACCCTGGCCAACCCCAAGAGCTGGACCAAGGACCCCAAGTTCGGGTTCCAGCGCATCGACGTCGGCGAACCCGACTTCCGGCTCTCGCTCACCTCCCGCGAAAGCACCCGCGCCGCTTGTGGATTCGAGATCCCCATCGACTCGTCGTGTTACAACGCGAGCATCGACCGGGTGGTGCTGTCGGAGGCCCGCTGGGTGCGCGGCGCGCTCGCCTTCGACGGCGACATCGGTTCCTACCGGCAATACCTCGTCAACCACGAGGTCGGCCACGCCATCGGCTACCACGGCCACCAGCCGTGCGAGACCGAGGGCGGCCTGGCGCCGATCATGATGCAGCAGACCTTCGGCACCAAGAACAACGACATCGCCCTGCTCGACCCGCACGGTGTGGTCCCGCCCGACGGCAAGACCTGCCGCTTCAATCCCTGGCCCTACCCGCGCGGCTGACAGCTCCGCCTGTGCGAGACCATGGGCGGGAAGAACAGTACGGCGGGCAGTGTTGTAGATACACACGGCCATCGGTTTGCGGCCGCCTTGATCTGGACTGACCAGAGGGTGCGACGAAGGAGTGCCCGGCGGGAGGGAAGATCAAGGGAACAGGCCGCAAACCCGCGGCGCCAGCCGCTAATGAAACGGAGTTCCGAAGGTGTCTTTCAACGGGTCCCTACCGCCGCTCGTCGAGCCTGCGGCGGAACTGACCAAAGATGAGGTCGCGCGGTACAGCCGCCACCTGATCATCCCCGATCTCGGTGTCGACGGTCAGAAACGGTTGAAGAACGCCAAGGTGCTCGTGATCGGCGCGGGCGGTCTCGGTTCTCCCGCCCTGCTGTATCTGGCGGCCGCGGGCGTCGGCACACTCGGCATCGTCGAGTTCGACGAGGTCGACATGTCGAACCTGCAGCGCCAGGTCATCCACGGCGAGTCCGACATCGGCCGGTCCAAGGCCGACAGCGCCCGCGATTCGATCCTCGAGATCAATTCGGGAATCGACGTGCGGCTGCACAAGATCCGCCTCGAACCCGACAACGCCGTCGAGCTGTTCCGCGAGTACGACCTGATCGTCGACGGCACCGACAACTTCGCCACCCGCTACCTCGTCAACGACGCCGCCGTCCTCGCGGGCAAGCCCTACGTGTGGGGCTCGATCTACCGCTTCGAGGGCCAGGTGTCGGTGTTCTGGGAGGACGCACCCGACGGGCGTGGCATCAACTACCGCGACCTGTACCCGGAGGCCCCGCCGCCGGGCATGGTCCCGTCCTGCGCCGAAGGCGGCGTGCTCGGCGTGCTGTGCGCGTCGATCGGTTCGGTGATGGTGACCGAGGCGATCAAGCTCATCACCGGCATCGGTGAGACGCTGCTCGGCCGTCTGATGGTCTACGACGCACTGGACATGAACTACCGCACCATCAAGCTGCGCCGCGATCCGGAACGTCAGCCGATCACCGAACTGATCGACTACGAGGCCTTCTGCGGTGTGGTGTCGGAGGAGGGCCAGGCCGCCGCTGCCGGGTCGACCGTCACCGCCGCCGAGCTGAAGGACCTGCTCGACGCCGACAAGGTCGAACTCATCGACGTGCGCGAACCGGTGGAGTGGGACATCGTGCACATCGACGGTGCGACGCTGATCCCCAAGGACCGCATCCTCTCCGGTGAGGCGCTCTCGGAGCTGCCGCAGAACAAGCCGATCGTGTTGCACTGCAAGACCGGGATCCGCTCGGCCGAGGCGCTGGCCGCGCTCAAGCGCGCCGGTTTCGCCGACGCCACGCATCTGCAGGGTGGCGTGGTCGCGTGGGCCAAGCAGGTCGATCCGTCGCTGCCCGTGTACTGATCCGTACCGGTCCGCCGTTGATTGCGGGGAGGTCGCAATGGGGTCGCGTGCCAGCGTGCCTTCGGGCTGTTGACGCGTCCTCAGGGTTACGGTACGGCCGTGACGTCAGTGACTTCAGTCGAACCACCCGAGCATGTGCGGGCCACATTCGGTCTTCGCGAAGTGACGCCGGTCTCCCTCGGTGACTGGGACGGTGGCTGGCGGCTCGGCGATGTGGTGCTGAGCCCGGTGGCCGATCACGCCCGCGCGGCGTGGTCGGCCAAGGTACGCGAAACCCTCGCCGTCGACGGTGTGCGCGTCGCGCGTCCGGTGCGTGCCACCGACGGTCGCTACGTGGTGTCGGGCTGGCGTGCCGACACCTTCATCGACGGGGCCCCCGAACCCCGCCACGACGAGGTGGTGTCGGTGTCGCTGCGATTACACAAGGCGACAGCACAATTGGAACGCCCGCGTTTCCTGGTGCAGCCGCCCGTCGCGCCATGGGTGGATGTGGATGTGTTCGTCGCCGCCGACCGCGCCGCCTGGGAATCGGTGCCGCTGCGCACTCTGCGCGCGGGCGGCGTACCGCTCACCGCGACCCCCGACGGTCAGCGCAGCCTCGAATTGATCGGCCAGCTGGCCACTTTGCGCAAACCGGTCCGCAGCCCCGATCAACTCGTCCACGGCGACCTGTTCGGCACGGTCCTGTTCTCCGGCACCCACGCCCCCGGCCTCACCGACATCACCCCGTACTGGCGCCCCGCCTCCTGGGCGGCGGGTGTGGTCGTCGTCGATGCCCTGGCCTGGGGCGGCGGTGACGACGGCCTCCTGGAACGCTGGTCGACGCTGCCCGAATGGCCCCAGATGCTGTTGCGTGCCCTGATCTTCCGATTAGCCGTCCACGCCCTGCACCCCCGCTCCACCCCCGAGGCCTTCCCCGGCCTGGCCCGCACCGCCGACATGGTCCGTTTGGTGCTCTGAGGCGGCTGAGTACACTTCCCCTCGTTTCGATGTGAGCGAGCGGGGGCGGGCGTCTAGGCTTGATATCAGGGTGTTCTTGTGCGCGAACGCAAGGGAGCAGATGACCACCATCGAGGAAACCGTTCGGTATCGGGAGCCGACGCCGAACGACCTGCCTGACATTCAGCTCATCGACGGCGCGGCCTTTCCGGCCGACCGTTACCCCTTCTTCGTCCTCCGCCAGCTGCTGCAGGCAGACAGCTCCCGCAGCGTCGTCGCCGTCGAACCCGGCAACGACGACGAAGTGGTCGGTTACGCGCTGACCATCATGGGCGAGGGATCCCGTGCCTGGTTGCTGAGCCTGGCGGTCTCACCCGATCGCCGCGGTTGCGGTTACGGGCGCGGGCTGTTGGCGCGCACCATCGCCCTGTGTCAGGAGAAAGGCGACGCGGACGAGATCTGGTTGACCGTCGACCCGAAGAACGTCACCGCCTACAACCTGTTCAAGGAGTTCGGATTCGTGCTGCGCGTGCGCGACGAACAGTATTTCGGTGAGGGGCAGCCACGCGATGTGCTGGTCCACAAGCTGCGCGGGGTAGCACTGCCCGCTTCGGGCGAAAACGGTTACGCTGGAACCTGATTCAGGGCGGTACAACGGGGGAGCGCGAGATGGCCACGGGTGCGGGGTCGTCACCGCGGCACGATCCGGTCGGTGAGCTCATCGAGGACCGTGCCCACGACTACGCCATCAAACTCGACTCGGTACCGGAAGCCGACAGCCTGGACGACTTCGACCGGATCGTCGCCGGTTTCCTCGACGTTCCCGAGCTGCTGATCGTTCAACCCACCGGCAAGCTGCGCTTCGGCACGCTCTACGACCGGGACGCCGACCCCGGACACGACGACGAGGCCTGGCGGGCGCGCAAGCCCTCGATCGCCGGGCTGATCGCGGCCGAGGTCGAGTTCCGCGGTCCCCTGAGGTTGAGTCCCACCCAGAACTCCCTTCTCGCAGCACAATTCGAGAAGCTCGGTGCGGCGCTCACCCGCAGTGGTCTGCCCGCGCACGCGGTGCGCGCGTGGACCAACGCGATGGAGCTCCATCGCCGGGCACACAACTCCGACGCCGAGGATCGGTGCGGGTTCGCCCTGGCACGGGCGCGCCGGGCCACGCTGGCACCGGGGTGGGACCGTGGTGTCAGCGCCGCCGCGGACCTGCTGTGCGGCTACGGGTATCGGCCGTTTCGGCTGCTCGCGTGGGTGGCGGTGCAGATCGCGGTCTGCACCGGCATCGCCCTGCTGCTGGCAGGCACCAAATCGCCGGCCGATGTCGTCTACCTGGCGGTCCTGACCTTCCTGAATCCGCTGGATCCGGGCAATGTGGCGGGGATGGAACCGCAGGCCAAACTCCTGTTCGCGGCCGAGGCGTGCCTCGGTGCGGTGTCGATGTCGGTGTTCTTCGCGCTGTTGGTCCGGCGGTGGTTCCGGCTGTGAGTCAGCGTCCCGGCGTGTTGGCGCCCCGCACGGCGTAGTAGGTCGCCACATCGATGCGGCGCTGGATCTGTTCGACGCGGGCGGTCCACTGCTTCGACAGGCCCGCCACGGTCTGCAGATCCCGCCACGGTGCCCGCATCGCGGTCGGCACCTGGGCGCCCGGCATCCACAGGTGGGCCAGGTGTTCGAGCACCGGCGCGAGGACGGCGACCTGGCGGCCGTCGTCGAATGTCTCCGCCGCCCGCACCCGGGCGTCGATCACCGTGAGCAGCCAGTCGTGAACCGCCACGTCCTCGCAGAATCGCAGGGCCGCAGGAAGATCCGAGGCTTCTTTCACCGTCACCCGCAGGGTCCTGAACTCCTCGTCCTCGACCCGCAGCGACACCGCCGGACCGGTGATGCCGCCGACGACCGCACTCCACCGCAGCCGCGTCGTCGGCGCCCGCAGCGGTGGGTGCCGATCCAGTTGCGGTGCGGCGCGCAGGTGGTCCAGCTGCCGGGCGCAGATCGAGCCGATATCGAGGGTGGTGGCGCCTCTCGGGGCGAAATGCCCTGCCGCGAGTTCCTTGTTCGCCGCCTCGCTGTCGGGCAGTTCGCCGATGAGCTCGGTGACCCCGACCCGGGCGATGTAGTGCGCCCACGGCATGCGCTTCTTCTGCTGAGCCCGCGCCACCGTGGTGTGCGAGGACAGCTGCGCGATACGCCCGCCCGTCAGGATCGCGGTCGAGGCCACGGTGCCGACCACCCGCGCGGTCGTGCTCGCGCTCGCTCCCCAGCCGAGATGACAGTCGACACCGGTGGCGTGCCGCGGCGAAAAGGCAAGGGGGCAGGGGCGTTCGCGGCGCACGACGGTCGCGCCGGGGACGGTGGCCAGCAACTCGACGGTGCCGAGCGGGTCGAGGGTCAGCGAATGGGGCAGCAGACAGGTGCGGATCTCGCCGAGCACCACGACCGGCGCGGCAGGTCGCGGCGTGGTGCGGCGCGGTGGCGCGGACACGGTCAGGATCCGTCCAGCAGCAGATGCCCCACCCGCTCGACGACTTTGGCCGGCACGGGCACCCCGTCGGCGCGGCCCTGGGCCGCCACCCGGGCGGCGACATCGTCGTCGGGGGCGAGATGGTCGAGGATCACGCGCACCGCCGACTCGATGAGCAGATAGCGCTTGGGCAACATCGACAACGTCCGATAGGCCGTGAACGGCGCCGCCTCCGCGTTCAGCCGCACCACCGGCGGCAGATCCTGCCAGCGCTCGGGCCAGTCCCGCTCGGGCGTCCACAGCTGCGGATCAACCACGGGCGCACCGTGATACCGCAGCATGCCGAGGCGCACCAGTTGCCACACCGCGGCGAGGAAGGGGCACGACCAGCGCCTGCCCGCCTCGTCGCGGTCGTGCCACAACTCGACGTCGAGGAAGATCGAATGCTCGCCGCGGCCGTACTCCTGCGGCGGCCGATACGGCTGCGGATGCATGGCCGCGCGCGAGGAACCGGTCTGCTCCCGGCGGCCGTTGCACAGCCAGCCGAATTCGGTGGTCGGCGGCCTGCCGCCGGTGGCGACCTCCTCGTCCTCCGGCTGGGCGACGAGCCGCGCCGCGACCATCTCCGCCACCGGCACCGGCTCACCGACGGCCACCCCGCCCGCGAACACCGGCGCGCGATGACAGGCCGATTCCCTGGCCAGGTAGTCGATGGTCAGGCCTGCGTCGTCGGCGGCACCCAACAGCCGGTCGAGCACCTTTGCCGGGGTGAAGCGCGGCTGGAAGTAGTCGTCGGTGAGATAGCAGGTGCTCACCCGCGTCTGCGGCCCGAACTCCACCCGCGCCGACTCGATGAACGCCGCGACCAGCGGCACCGCCCGCCGGAATTGCGCGCGGACCAGGTCGGTGTCGTAGACGATCTCCTCGTGCCGGAAATGGCAGACCTCGATCGAGAGGTGCGCCATCGGCAGCGGCGTGATATCGGCTTCTTCCGAAGCCTCCCGATAGATCGGTGAACTCATCGGCCCGTGTCCCACGTCGTCGAATCCGTCAGTCGCCGAGCCAGATTCGTGTACGCCTCGACCGTGGCGGGGTTGGCCAGGCGGGCGCCGACGTCGGCGTCGAGGATGAGTTGTTCGCGCCACTGCAGCATGGGCTCGATCGGCGTCTGGCCGAGCATCATCGCCGCACCGATGCCGTTGCTCGTCGCCAGTTCGCGCAGGGAGTTGGCCTGCTCTTTCAGCCAGGTGGCCTGGGCCGGGTCGACCGCGCGGGTGGAATCCGAATCGGCGACCGCAGTGCGCACGCAGCGCATCGAGGCCAGCAGGTCTTCTTTGGTGTGGCCCCACACCGTCGCGGTTTCGAGCAGCCCGTGCGCGCCGTGCACGAGTCCGCCCGCGGCGAGCACGTGCTGGCGGGTCCAGCGGTGGAACACCAGCCAGCGGTGGGTGTGGTTGCGCAACACCGTCGACGCGGTGGCGCGCAACGCGATCTCGAGGGCGACCGAGCGGCCGGCGCTGAGATCGACGATCACCACCGCGAATTCGCTCATCAGATTGGCGAGCAGGAGGGCGCCGAGCTCGACACTCGCGTCGTCGCAACCGAATTCGCCGCCGCCGACATCGCCGGGCAGCAACGTCAGGCTGCCTGCCCGAGGTGGGTTGCGGCGCAACTGCGGACGATCGGTGTCGCGGCCCACATTGATCCGCGTCGGTTCGCGGGTCTGGCCGAGCAGATAGGAATGCAGACCGTGACCCTCGGTGACGCCGCGCTCGGCGCCACCGATCTCGAACAGCGCGCCCGCGGTCGGGGAGCCGAAATCGAAGTCGACGTAGGCCACGTCGAGGCCGCGCAGCCACAGCCGGTAGGCGATATTGCAGCTGGTGACCGAGCGCCCCGTTCCACCCTTGTCGGAGGTCGCGAAGACCAGGATCGATGCGGGGTCGTTGGCGCTCATCGGGTGGCGTCCTCCCTGGCATAGGCGAGGGCGTCGAGTCGGCGCAGGGCGTCGTAGGCCAGGGCCTCGGCGGTGTTCGGGCGTTTGCTCATGAGCGCGTTGGCGCGGGCCAGCGACTCCTCGATCGCGGCGAGCTCCTTGTATCTCGGGGAGTCGACGGCGTCGCTGACCTGCAGGGTTTCCTGGACGAACAGGTGGTCGGCCTCGCTGATCTTGATGAGCGCGGCTGTGCGCATGCTCGGTGCGGCCAGCGGTGGCCGGTCGAAGGTGTTGTGCGCGACGACCAGGCATTCCATCATGCGTTCGGTCAGGAACCACGAGGGCGCGGGGTCGGCGGTGTCGCCGTTGCCGCCGAGGTCGTCCCACAGACCCGCCGAGCAACCACTCGTGATCGCCCTGGCCTCCATGTGCGCGAGGGCCGATTCCGCCAGATCGAGCAGCTCGACGCGGGTGGGCACCTCGCGTGCGAGGCGTGCCGCCTGCAGGCTGCGCTTGAGCAGCAGGGTGGTGTAGTCGCTCACGTGGTAGCCGAGGACCGGACCGCCGTCGACGTCCTCGGATCCCTTGAGTGTCAACAGAAGTCCGGGATGGTGCAGCAGGTCGGCCGGGTCCTCGGGGATCGGTCGGCTGGTGATCCGGCCGCGTTCGGCCAGCTGACGCAGCACCGCGGCGGTGCGGTCGAGATCTGTTGTCGACTCCTTTTCCAGCAGGTCCTGGATGAGGAACGCGGTCACGGCCAGGCTGTAGTAGTCGGACTGCTTGCCGTCGGAGGTGCGCCACGGCAGGTCCTCGAGCGGCCAGCGGCCGGTGCCGAAACGTGAGATCGTCGACCAGTACTTCTGCGCCAGCTCCGCGCGGCGCTTGAGCGACTCGACCAGCACGACCTGATGCGGCTCGAACAGGTCGGGTTCCGAAGTGCGTTGGGAATACAGGTCTTTGATGCCGTCGAGGGCGACGAGGGTGAAGTAGAGGTAGGGCTTGGTGACCGCGTATCCGGGCTGGGTGGCGATGCGGGCGGTGACCTCGGCGCGCGGGCCGACGCCCCGGCCCACACCCCAGGTCCAGCCGCATTCGAAGGCGCGATTGTCGTCGCGCAGGTCGAGGCCCTCGGGGTGACCGGATCGCACGTCGGTCTCGGCCTGCACACGGATGGGGCCGAGGGCGGCGGAGAAGTCGGCGATGACCTCCCTGACCGGGGCACCGGTCTGGTTCACCAGATTCAGGATCTCCTGCCCCGGCGGGGAGGAGAACAGCGGGGTGTCCATCACGAAACTGCGGATCAGGCCGACCATCGCGGCGGTCAACCGGGTGCTCACCTGCGGGATCAGCGCTTTGACGCGTTCGTTGAGCCTGCGGGCCTCGCGGCGCACCTCGTGCTCGAGGTAGCGCTCGATGCCGCGCAGGAAACGCAGCGAGGCGATGCACAGGCTCAGCGACATCGAATACGAGTCGACGACCTCGAGTTCGCATTGCGCGGCCGTCGGTTGGCCGAAGCCCGCGTCGCGAAAGTAGCTGCCGCCGGGGAAGATCGGTTCATCCTCGGCGTCGGTGTAGGCGGCGAAGAATTCCTCGAGCTTGGTCACCAGCGCGGCGCAGACGTGGATGTCTTCGCCGAGCACCGCCATCACCGTGGCGACATCGGCGGCGGCGGCGATGCTGTCCGGATCGAGGGCGAAGTTCGCCAGCTCGCTCGACGGATACAGCAGGCACATCAGCTGTTCGGCGTCGCTCACCGAGTTGCGGCCGTCGCGCCCGCCCCAGACCCAGGCGCCCTCGCGGAACGAGGTACGCAGGTGTGCCCGCCACAGATCCAGAAGTTGTCGGCGCGGTCGTATTCTCATCGGTGTCCCCCAGTGCAGCCAGGCATCGCCAGTATGCCGACTCGATCACGGGGTTGTCATCGGTTGTGCCGTAATAGGTTTCGCCCACGGCCGAAGGCCACGCCGGGGGTGGGGATCCCGGGCGTGGCCTTCGTGGTCGGGTGGGGTCAGACGTTGGCGTAGGCCAGGGACGGGACCTTGTCGGTGGCGAAGGAGGTGCGCAGGTAGCACCACCAGGTGACGCCCGCCATGACGACGAAGGCGACGGCGTAGGCCCAGAAGGCGGGAGCCATGGAGCCGAAGTTGATGTTGGACAGGCGAAGTGCCTGCTGCAGGATGAATCCGCCGAAGGCTCCGACGGCACCGATCACGCCGATCGCGGCGCCGGCCTGACGACGTGCCGATGCCTGTGCCTCGGTGAGCTGCATGCCGTGTTCGGCGGCGTACTTCTTGGCGGTGGCACCGAAGATCGACGGGATCATCCGGTAGGTCGAGCCGTTGCCGACACCGGTGAGCACGAACAGCAGCAGGAACGCGGCGAGGTAGAGCGGGAAGCTCTTCATCGACAGCGCGGTCATGATCAACGCGACCGCGACGGCCATTCCGGTGAAGACGGTCACTGTGATGCGCGCGCCGCCGACCTTGTCGGAGATCCACCCGCCGACCGGGCGGCTGAACGACCCGACGAGGGCACCGAGGAAGGCGAGGTTACCGACCATGCTGATCCAGCCGATCTGGGTCAGGTGCGGGAAGTTGGCCTTGATCAGGGTCGGGAAGGCGAACGAGAAGCCGATGAACGAACCGAAGGTGCCGATGTAGAGGAACGACATGATCCAGGTGTGCGGGTTGGTCAGCGCCAGCTTGTAGGACTTGCCGTCGGCCTTGGCCGAGGTGATCGAGTCCATGTAGCGCAGCGCGCCGAACGCGGCGACCAGGATGAACGGCACCCAGACCAGGATGGCGAGGGTGAGGCCGAACCGGTAGCCCGCGGCGTCCTTGGCCAGCAGGTGCGTGCCGAGGGTGATCAGCAGCGGTGCGGCCAATTGTGTCTGTGCCACACCGAGATTGCCGCCCGCGGCGTTGATGCCGAGCGCGGCGCCCTTCTTGCCCTCGGGGAAGAAGAACGAGATGTTGGCCATCGACGACGAGAAGTTGCCGCCGCCGACACCGGCGAGCGCGGCCAGCAGCAGGAACACCCACATCGGGGTGCCCGGCTGGTTGATGAAGTACGCCAGGCCGAGCGTCGGGAACAGCAGCATGCCCGCGCTGAAGGCGGTGAAGGCCCGACCGCCGAACTTGGGGACGGCGAAGGTGTAGGGGATGCGCAGGGTGGCGCCGACCAGGGTGGGCACCGAGGTGAGCAGCAGCGCGTTGGCGACGGCGGTCGGGTTGCCCTTGCCGAGGCCCTCCAGGAAGGTGAAGCCCGCGGCGCCCATGGCGGTGACGATGGAACCGAACAGAACCCAGACGCTGAAGCCGAGGTTCTCGGCGAACACCGAGAACCACAGGTTCTTCTTGGCGGTCTTCTCACCGCCCGATTCCCAGAATGTCGGATTGTCGGGTTCCCACTGGGTGAGCCAGCGGCCCTTCTTCTCATACTCGAACGACGCGGTGTCTGTCGTCTGGCCGGTGGCGGCGATTGCGGTCATCGGCTTCCTCTCGATCGGGCGCGTGATGCGGTGTCGAGAGAAACGGTAGAAGCCGGTTGTTGCGTGGCAATGGCCTCAGGTGACATTCGAGCCAACTCGGGCTCACCGAGCGATTCCCGTCGGCGTGACAGCTCGGTTACCCGGCGAAACTCAGCGGTCGGGGTACTCGGCGATGAGCGAGCCGAGGAAGCAGCGCGCGGCCTGCATCGCGCGGTCGGCGTCGCCGTCGATGACCGCCTGCACCAGTTCGATGTGCTCACTGTCGTAGGCGTCGTCGGATTTGGCGGTGCGCGCGTGGATCACCTGCTCGATCACCGGCAGCAGCGAGTCGTAGAACTCCAGATACACGGCGTTGTGACTGGCGACGACGATCGCGCGGTGCAATTCCACATCGGCGGCGATGGCCACCGGGTCGGGTTTGGTCCAGTCGCGGTCGTTGCGCTCGGCGAGCAGGCGACGCAGATTCGCGATGTCGGTGTCGTCGCGGCGACGCGCGGCCAGGCCCGCGGCGGTGGTGTCGAGCGCCTGGCGCAATTCGAGGATGTCGCGTTCCTGGGCGTCGGCGAAGTACTTGCCGAGCGTGCCGCCTACCTCGGAGGTGGCGATCACATAGGTGCCCGAGCCCTGGCGGCGCTCGAGCATGCCCGCGTGGACCAGGGCCTGCACGGCTTCACGCACGGTATTGCGGCCGGTGCCGGTGAGTTCGGTGAGCTCGGGTTCGGTGGGGATACGGCCGCCGACCGGCCAACGGCCCGACCGGATTTCGGCGCGCAGTTGTTCGGTCACCTGGGCGATGAGGCTGGAGCGCCGGACGGGTTGCACGCCAGCAAGGTTACTTGGCCGCTGTGCTGCCTCCCCGGGAACTCGGGCCGGGCTCCGGCGCGGGGCGGCTTGTGGCGGCGGCCGGACGAGGAGATCGCTCACATTCGGTGGCCATTGTCATCGGGTCATCCTATGATTTCTCCTGTGACTCCTCCGCCCTCCTCCGAAACCTTGACCCGGCTCACCCCAATGGATGGGCAGGTCGATGGTCGATGGGATGCGGTCGATGGTGGGAGTGCGCTCCCGAATCCGCCCGCCGAGGTCGATCAGGCGGAGTCCGAGCAGCTCACCCGGCGATCGCTGATCGAGGGACGGCTGCTGGTTCTCGCGGCCATCATCATGTCGGCGCTCACCCTGCGTGCCGCCGTCACCGCGTTCAGCCCGCTGGCCGAGCAGATCGGTGACGACATCGGGTACGGCACCGCCATCGTCGGCGTGTTCGGCATGCTGCCGACCGCGATGTTCGGCGTCGCCGGGCTGGTCACACCCTTCGCGGTGCGTCGGTTCGGGCTCGAGCGCACGGTGTTGCTGGCGATGCTGCTGGCCGGGTTCGGTTCGTTGGCGCGCGTGTTCTCCGCCGGGACCGGGGAGCTGCTCGCCCTGTCCGGGGTCGCGCTGCTCGGCATGGGTATCGGCAATGTGGTGATTCCGCCGCTGGTCAAGCGGTATTTCGCCGATCGGCTGGCGTCGATCTCCTCGCTCTACATCGTGATGGTGCAGCTGAGCACGGTCATCCCCGCGTTCGTCGCGGTGCCGCTGGCCGAAGCGCACGGCTGGCGCGTCTCGATGGGCGTGTGGGCGCTCGTCGGCTTCGCCGCGGCGGTGCCGTGGCTGGTCGTGCTGCGCGACCGGCGTGGCCGCGACAAGGCCGACACCACCGCGCTGCCGCCCGAAACACCGACGGCCACAGGCAAAGTGTGGCGTTCCCCGGTGGCCTGGGGCATGGCGGGCATGTTCGGCATGACCTCGCTCACCACCTACGCCATGTTCACCTGGCTGCCGACCATCCTGGCCGATGCCGGCGCCAGCGCCGCCTTCGGCGGCAACATGGTGGCGCTGTTCGCGCTGATCGGCCTGATCCCCGCGCTCGGTGCGCCGACCGTCGTCTCGCGCATGCGCAACCCGTTCCCGGTCGTCGTCGCGTGCATGGTGCTGTTCGTCATCGCTTTCGCGGGTCTGCTGATCGCGCCGATGAGCGCGCCGCTGCTGTGGGTGGTGCTGCTCGGCCTCGGCCCGAGCACCTTCCCGATGGCGCTCACCCTCATCAACCTGCGCACCCGCACACCGCAGGGCTCGGCGGCGCTGTCCGGATTCACCCAGGGTGTCGGTTACGTTGTCGCCTGCGTGGGGCCCCTGCTGTTCGGCATCCTGCACACCGCCACCGGTGGCTGGCTCGCCCCGTTCGGTCTGCTGCTCGTCGCGCTCGGTGTGTTGCTCACCGGCGCCTGGCAGGCCTGCAAACCGCGCATGCTCGAAGACACCTGGAATTGAGCGGAAGAAAACTCACCGTTCGAGTTGCGTAATGGTGCGTTCGGGTCGATGCTACCTACATCACACCCTCACGGGCGTTTCGAATGATTTCTTGCCGCCTTCTTACGTGCGGAAATCGTTGTGTCACATGCCCGAAACAAAAGGGCTGATCTCACCCCTGTGACCGGGGCGGCGTGAGAAACCGTTGATTCAAGCGCAATTTCCCGCAGCATTTCGGCAATACCCATTTCCTACCGTTGGGCCATCGCACTTTTGGGAGGCCCAACTTGAGCACGCTGAAGCGTAACCACGACATCGAGCACTGGGATGCCGAAGATGTCGCGGCCTGGGAGGCCGGCGGCAAGGACGTTGCCAAGCGCAACCTGATCTGGTCGGTGATCGCCGAGCACATCGGTTTCTCGGTGTGGTCCATCTGGTCGGTGATGGTGCTGTTCATGCCCGCCGACAAGTTCGGCATCGATCCGGCGGGCAAGTTCTTCCTCGTCGCGATGCCCACGCTCGTCGGCGCGTTCCTGCGCATTCCCTACACCGTGGCAACGGCACGCTTCGGTGGTCGCAACTGGACCATCTTCAGCGCGTTCCTGCTGCTCGTGCCGCTGCTGCTGACGCTGTACTTCGTCAACCAGCCGGGCACCTCCTACACCACGTTCCTGATCGTCGCCGCGTTCGCCGGCTTCGGTGGCGGCAACTTCGCCTCCTCGATGACCAACATCAACGCCTTCTACCCGCAGCGGCTCAAGGGCTGGGCGCTCGGCATGAACGCCGGTGGCGGCAATATCGGCGTGCCGGTGATCCAGCTGCTCGGCCTGCTCGTGCTGGTCACCCTCGGTGGCGACTACGCCTACGTGATCTGCGCGGTCTACCTGGTCCTGGTCGGTATCACCGCGGTCGGCGCCGCGCTGTACATGGACAACCTGACCAACCAGAAGGCCGACATGTCCTACATGCTCAAGGCCCTGCGCGTGCCGCAGTCCTGGGCCATCGCCTTCCTCTACATCGGCACCTTCGGTTCGTTCATCGGTTACAGCTTCGCCTTCGGTCAGATCCTGCAGATCAGCTTCAAGGCCGGTGGCGACACCGCCACCCAGGCCGCCATCCACGCCGCCTCGATCGCGTTCATCGGTCCGCTGCTCGGTTCGCTGGCCCGCCCCTACGGCGGCAAGATGGCCGACCGCATCGGTGGCAGCAAGGTCACCATCGCCACCTTCGGCGCCATGATGGCCGCCGCGCTGGTCGTGATCTTCGCGTCGACGCTGGCCGACCGCAACAACGGCATCGCCACCGGATCGACCATGACGATCCTGGTCGCCGGATTCATCGCGCTTTTCATCCTGTCGGGTTTCGGCAACGGCGCCGTCACCAAGATCATCCCGTCGGTGTTCGAGGCCAAGTCCAAGAGCCTGCCGCTGCCGCGCGCCGAACAGGCCGCGTGGTCACAGAACACCTCCGGCGCCCTGATCGGTTTCGTCGGCGCCATCGGTGCGCTCGGCGGCGTCGGCATCAACATGGTGCTGCGTAGCTCCTACGCCAGTACGGCCTCGGCGACCACCGCGTTCTGGGTGTTCCTCGCCTTCTATGTGGTCTGCGCCGCGGTCACCTGGACGGTGTTCCTGCGCCGCCCCCGGGTCGCCGTCGACTCCGATGTCGTGGCCGAGGCCGAATCCCTGGTCCTCGAGGCCGAATCCAGCACTTCGTCGGCTCGCTGACAACCGACCACAATCCAGGAGGTCACTCTCATGAACAGCACTCGCAAGACAGTGGTCGTGGTCGGCCACGGCATGGTCGGACACCGCTTCGTCGAGGCCCTTCGCTCGCGCGACGACGCCGGACAGTGGCGCGTGGTCGTGCTCTCCGAGGAGAAGCTGCCCGCCTACGACCGCGTCGGCCTGTCCTACTACGTCGGCAACTGGAACGCCGACGACCTGGCGCTGCCGGGCAACATGTACGACGGCGACGACCTGGTGGAGCTGCGCCTGGGCCAGCGCGGCGAGTCCATCGACCGCGCGGCCAAGACCGTCACCACCTCCAGCGGTGACGTCATCGCCTACGACGCGCTGGTGATGGCCACCGGTTCCTACGCCTTCGTGCCGCCGGTGCCCGGCCACGACCTGCCCGAATGCTTCGTCTACCGCACCATCGACGACCTCGACGGCATCCGCGCTGCGGCCGAGAAGGCCGGACCCGGCGCGCACGGCGTGGTCATCGGCGGTGGCCTGCTCGGCCTCGAAGCGGCCAACGCGCTGCGCCTGATGGGCATGACCCCGCACGTCATCGAGTACAACGACCGCCTGATGCCCGCCCAGGTCGACGCCGGTGGTGGCGCCATCCTGGAGAAGCTGGTCTCCGACATCGGCCTGAACGTGCACACCGGGGTGGGCACCGCCAAGATCGAGTCGATCGAGGAGGAGACCGGCGGCGTCAAGCTGCACCTGTCCGACGAGTCCGAGATCCACGCCTCGCTGGTGGTGTTCTCCGCCGGCATTCGTCCGCACGACTCCGTCGCCAAGGAGGCCGGACTCGAAATCGGCCCGCGCGGAGGCATTCTCACCGACCTGAGCCTGCAGTCCTCGGACCCCGACATCTACGCCATCGGAGAATGTGCCGCCGTCGAGGGCGTCTGCTACGGCCTGGTGGCGCCCGGCTACACCACCGCCGAGATCGTCGCCGACCGCCTGCTGGGCGGCGCGGGTGAGTTCCCCGGTGCCGACATGTCGACCAAGCTGAAGCTGATGGGCGTCGACGTGGCCTCCTTCGGTGACGCGCACGCCACCACCGAGGGCGCGCTGTCGGTGGTGCTGCACGACGCCGCCAAGGGCACCTACGCCAAGCTCGTCGTGTCCGACAACGCCGAGATCCTGCTGGGCGGCATCCTGGTCGGCGATGCGTCGGCCTACGCGGCGCTGCGTCCGCTGGTCGGGCGTCCGCTGCCCGCCGACCCGGCCTCGCTGATCTCCCCGGCCGGCGCCGAACTGGGTGCCGACGCGCTGCCCGACGACGCGCAGATCTGCTCCTGCAACAACGTCAGCAAGGGCGCCATCTGCGGCGCCATCGCCGAGGGCGCCTGTGATATCCCGGCCGTGAAGGGCTGCACCAACGCGGGCACCTCCTGCGGTGGCTGTGTGCCGATGATCAAGAAGCTGCTGGAACAGTCCGGTGTCGCGCTGTCGAAGGCGCTGTGTGAGCACTTCGAGCAGTCGCGTGCCGAACTGTTCGACATCGTGAATGTCACCGGTATCCGCACCTTCTCGGAGCTGATCGCCAAGCACGGCAAGGGCTCGGGCTGCGATATCTGCAAGCCGACCGTCGCCTCGATCCTCGCCTCCACCTCGAGCGACCACATCCTCGAGGGCGAGCAGGCCGCGCTGCAGGACACCAACGACCACTTCCTGGCCAACCTGCAGAAGAACGGCACCTACTCGGTCGTTCCGCGCATGCCCGGTGGTGAGGTCACCGCCGAGCAGCTGATCGTGATCGGCGAGGTCGCCAAGGAATTCGACCTGTACGTGAAGGTCACCGGCGGTCAGCGCATCGACCTGTTCGGCGCCCGCGTCGAGCAGCTGCCGCTGATCTGGAAGCGCCTGGTCGACGCGGGCATGGAATCCGGGCACGCGTACGGCAAGTCGCTGCGCACCGTGAAGAGCTGCGTCGGTTCCACCTGGTGCCGCTACGGCCAGCAGGACTCGGTCGGCATGGCCGTGCTGCTCGAGAAGCGCTACCGGGGCCTGCGTTCGCCGCACAAGCTGAAGCTGGCCGTGTCGGGCTGCGCGCGCGAATGCGCCGAAGCCCGTGGCAAGGATGTCGGCGTGATCGCCACCGAGAACGGCTGGAACCTCTACGTCGGCGGCAACGGTGGTCTCACCCCCAAGCACGCCGTGCTGCTGGCGGGCGACCTCGACGACGAGACGCTGATCCGCTACATCGACCGCTACCTGATGTTCTACATCCGCACCGCCGACCGCCTGCAGCGCACCGCGCCCTGGCAGGAGGCCCTCGAAGGCGGCATGGACTACCTGAAGGCCGTCGTGTGCGACGACAGCCTCGGCATCGCCGCCGACCTCGAGGCCGCCATGGCCAAGCACGTCGACGGATACAAGGACGAGTGGGCCGCGGTGCTCGAGGACGAGAACAAGCTGTCGCGCTTCGTCTCCTTCGTCAATGCCCCTGACGAGGCCGATCCGACGATCGCCTTCGACGAGAGCGGCGAACGCAAGGTGCCAGTGCTTCTCGGCTTGCCGGGGATGCCCGCCGGTGTTGGCTCGGACACAGCAGCAGCCGGGAAATAAGCGCTTAACCCTGTGGAAACAGGGCGCCTGTACCAATAGGTAAGGCGTTCGGAGGAGGAACCGATGACCGTTATCGACACACCCACCATCACCACCGAGACCACGACCTGGACCCAGGCGTGCCGACTCGATTTCCTTATTCCGGGACGCGGCGTCGCTGTCCTGCTCGACGGCGGCAAGCAGGCCGCCCTGTTCCTACTCACCGACGGCACGCTGGCCGCCGTGGGCAATGTCGATCCGTTCGGCCGGGCCGCGGTCATGTCGCGCGGCATCGTCGGCGATCGGGGCGGGGTCCCGGTGGTGGCCTCGCCGCTGCTCAAGCAGGCTTTCTCCCTCATCGACGGCCGCTGCCTCGACGATGAAACCCAGTCGCTGCCGGTGTATGCCGTGCGACTCGACGCAGGCATCGTCTCGGTGTCGAACGAACCGGTGACTTCATGAATTCTGTGCCCGAAGCGGGACCCTGTCTCGCCGGTTTCACCATCGGTATCACCGCTGCTCGTCGCGCCGAGGAATTCGGCACCCTGCTCACCCGCCGGGGCGCCACCGTGGTGAGCGCGCCCGCCATCCGCATCATCCCGCTCGCCGACGACACCGAACTCGAGCGGGTCACCGAACAGCTCATCGCCGACCCGCCCGCCATCACCGTGGCGACCACCGGCATCGGTTTCCGTGGCTGGATGGAAGCCGCCGAAGGCTGGGGGTTGGCCGAGACGCTGCGTGACACCCTGGCCGCCACCCGCATGCTCGCCCGTGGGCCCAAGGCCAAGGGCGCCATCCGGGCCGCCGAGCTGCGCGAAGAGTGGTCGCCCGCGTCCGAGTCGTCGGCCGAGGTGCTCGACCACCTGCTCGCCGAGGGTGTCGAGGGCGTGCGCATCGCCGTGCAGTTGCACGGCGCGACCACCGAGTGGGAACCGGTGCCCGACTTCTGCGAGGTGCTGCGCTGCGCGGGCGCCGACGTGGTTCCGGTGCCCGTGTACCGGTGGGAACCGCCCGCCGATCGCGGCCCGATGGATTCGATGATCGACGCGATCATCTCCGGCAGCCTCGACTGCGTCACCTTCACCAGCGCCCCCGCCGTGGCCTCACTTCTCATGCGCGCCAAGGAAACCGGGCTGCTCGAGTCGGTGCTGCACGCCCTGCGTGGACGGGTGCTCGCCGCCTGTGTCGGCCCGATCACCGCCGCACCGCTGGAAGAACTCGGTGTGCCGACGACCATGCCCGGCCGGGCACGGCTCGGTGCGCTCGCCCGCCACGTGGCCGAGGAACTGCCGCGCCGGGCCAACCGGATCTACGCGGCCGGGCACCACATCAGCGTGCGCGGTGGCTGCGTTGTCGTCGACGGTGAGGTGCGTCAGCTCGCGCCCGCGCCGATGGCGTTGATGCGGTCGCTGGCGCGTCAGCCCGGGCGAGTGGTGTCGCGCGAGGACCTGCTGTCGGCGCTGCCCGGCGGTGGCGACGACACCCACGCGGTGGAAACCGCGATCGCCCGCCTGCGCGCGGGACTCGGCACGCCGAAAGCCATCCAGACCGTGGTGAAGCGCGGTTACCGACTCGCTCTCGACGCGGCCGACTGCTCCGACGCGCCGTCGCGTCCGCCGGTGCAGCCGCCGCACCCCGCGGGTATCGGCACTCCCGCGCGGTCGGCGCGGAGCCAGACGATCGGGGTGTGGTGAGCGCGGCGCGGCCGGGTGAGCCGGCCCTCGTGCTCGTCGCGCACGGCACCCGCAGCGCGCGCGGGGTGGAGATGATCGCCGCCCTCGCCGACGCGGTCGGCGCCGAACTGGATTGCGGCATGGACACCACCGGCCCGAACCCGTTGCTGCGCACCGCCTTCGTCGATGTGCTCGGCCCGTCGCCGTCGGAGGTGCTGCGCGACCTCGACGGCCCGGCCGTGGTGGTACCGGCGTTCCTGGCCTCGGGATACCACGTATACCAGGATGTTCCGCGCGAGGTGGCCGAGAGCGGACATACTGCCGTCGCGGTGACCCCCGCCATGGGTCCTGATCCCGCACTGACCAGGATCATGGCGATGCGCCTGCGCGCGGCCGGCTGGCAGCCCGGTGACGCGGTGGTCTTCGCGGCCGCCGGTTCGTCGGATTCCCGTGCGCGCCAGGATGTTCGGCGCGCGGCCGGGATGCTCGCCGAGCAGCTCGCCGCCCCGGTTCGGATCGCCTATGTGGCCACCGGCGCCCCGCGTGTTCCGGAAGTTGTTGCTGCCCTGCGCGAATCGGGCTCGCAGCGAGTGTTCATCGCGTCGTATCTGCTGGCCCACGGTCTCTTCCATCAGCGCCTGCACGAGGCGGGCGCCGATGGCGTCGCCGAACCGATCGGCGTCCACCCCGCGGTAGTCCGCCTCATCGCCGACCGCTACCGCACCGCCGCTCACGAACTCGTCCGCGCGAACGTCCACTAGGAGTTGTGCTTTCGGGCACGCCGCGAAAACACGCGCGATCGTCCGTTACTGTGCTATGCCCGCCGTCGTCTGCCGGCGGTTCCGTACCGGCGGTCGTCCGTTACCGTGCCGCTGTATGGGCGGCAGCTGGTGGCATGGTGCGAACCTCGGCCGCGGCTCGGGCCAGTGCGGCGATGGCCGGTGAGCGGTCGTCGGCAGGCCAGGCGAGCACGGTGGTGATCTCCGGGGCGTCCACGACGGGCACCGCGACATGGTCAGGCCACTGCCAGGCGCGGCTCGAGGCCGGGATGACGAGCAGGGTCTTGCCGAGCGCCACGAGCTGCGCGAGTTGTGACTGGGTGCGCACTTCGGGCCCGGGTCCGTCGGGGTAGGAGCCGTCGAGCCGGGGCCATCGCGCGATGGGGAGACCGGGCACGTCGGCCACGTCCGCGAGGGTGAGCTGTGGACGCGCGGCGAGCGGATGTCCCGCCGGGAGGAGGGCGACCTGGCCCTCTGTGCAGATGTCTTCGGTGTCGAACCCGGCGAGGTCATCGACCGGCCGGTGCATCAAGGCCACGTCCGCGCGCCCGTTGCGCAGGAATCGTGCCTGCTCACCGACCTCGCACAGCAGAACTTCTACCGGTGCCGTATCGGTGCGGGCCGCCGACGCGGCGAGAAGCCGTTGCAGCAGCTCGTGCGACGCACCGGCTTTCGTCACCAGCACCAGGGGTCGCTGCCGATCCGCCGCCCGCCGGGTCCGTCGGGCAGCAGCCGCGACGGCGTCGAGGGCCAGGCGGGCTTCGTGCAGCAGCACATCGCCCGCACCGGTCAGCGCCACGCCCCGCCGGTCCCGGTCGAGAAGCTGGACGCCGAGCCGACGTTCCAGCTGCCGGATCGCCCGCGAGAGCGGCGGCTGCGCGATCCCGAGCCGCTGGGCAGCACGCCCGAAGTGCAGCTCCTCGGCCACCGCCACGAAGTACCGCAGCTCACGGGTCTCCAGGTCGTCCACGCGCCCACTGTATCCACCCGGTGATACCCGCCGGGTATCTCGAGGTACCCGATCAATATTGGACGCAACGGATATCGCGCGCCGAGCATGGAGTGCGTGAACAACGCCAGGACAGCGCTGGTCACCGGCGCGAACAAGGGCATCGGCTTCGCCATCGCCGAAGGTCTCGGATCTCTCGGCTTCGCGGTCGCGGTGGGAGCGCGCGACGAGACCCGACGTGGGGAGGCCGTGGCGCGGTTGCGTGCCGAGGGCATAGACGCGTTCGGCGTCGCCCTCGATGTCACCTCCGACGAGAGTGTCACCGCCGCGGCCGCGAGCATCGAGAAACAAGCCGGGCGACTCGACGTGCTCGTCAACAACGCCGGCATCGCAGGCCGGTTCGAGGACGGCGCGCAGGACCCCACAACCCTCGACCTCGATGTCGCGCGCACGGTCCTGGAAACGAACGTGCTCGGGGTGATCCGGGTGACGAACGCGATGCTCCCGCTGCTCCGTCGTGCCACCGCGCCCCGGATCGTCAACATGTCGAGCAATATGGGCTCGCTGACTCTGCAGACCGGGCCGGTCATGGCCGCCTACGCACCTTCCAAGTCGATGCTCAACAGCGTCACGGCCCAGTACGCTCGCCGGTTCGCCGACACGAACATCATCGTGAACCTGGCCTGCCCCGGCTACGTCGCCACCGACTTCACCGGATTCGCCGGTGAACGCACGCCCGAGCAGGGCGCCGCGATCGCCCTGCGCCTCGCCACCCTCCCCGACGACGGCCCCCGAGGCGGCTTCTTCGACGACCAGGGAACCGTCGCCTGGTAGCTGTGCGCAGGTGCGACGGGGCACCGCTTCGGAGGCGGCAGTGGGGTGCCGGTCGCGATAGGGTGGTGTGGTTTCCATCGAAGGGGGTACCCGGTCATGTCCGGTTCGGACGACAAGCAGTACGCGCAGGAGCCGAACGAACTGACGTCGTACCCCGCCGACGAAGTGGCCGTCCCGCAGCCGCCTGCCCCAGCAACCGCTGCGTTCGCGCCGGGTCAGCACCTGTATGCGCCGGGTCAGCCGCAGGGACCGGTGCCCGCCGTAGGTCAGCCTGCGCCCGGGCAGCAGTTCGCGCCCGGCTCAGCTCCGGGACAGCCTTATGTTCCCGGCCGGCAGCCGGGCGGCCAGACCTATCCGCCCGGGCAGGCGATCGGCGCGCAGTTCCCGCCCGGCGCCGCTACGGGGCAGCCCTATGTGGCTGGGCAGCAGCCGGTCGGGCCGGGGTATTCGCCTGCACCGTATCCCGCGTATGTGCCCGAACCGGCGGAGACCGAGCCGCGGGTGGTTCCGGAGAACATCCGGATGGCGTTCATCGTGATGCTGGTCGGGGCGGCGGTGGCGTTTCTCGGCGGGGCGTATTCGCTCACCGATATCGACACCGTTCGCACGACCCTTCTCGACTCCTCCGATGGCATGTTCCGCGGCTCGAGTCTCGATGTCCTCGTGTACGCGACGGTCGGTGCGACGGTGGTCGGGGCGCTGATCACCGTGGGGCTGTGGATCTGGATGGCGTTCGCGTGCCGGGCCGGGAAGAACTGGGCGCGGATCACCTCGACGGTGTTCTTCGGGTTCAACGTGCTCTCGACGCTCTACGCGGTACTCGGGGTGGTGGCGGACCTGGGCGTCACCCCGGGCGCGCTGGCGTTCACCCTCGCCGGTTTCGCCATCGGGCTCGGAGCCGTCGTGCTGCTCTGGAACCCGAAGTCGGCGCCCTTCTTCGCACCTGCCCGCCCGGCCTACCCGCAGTACCCGCTCGCGGGACCCCGCTGACCAGCGGCGCTGTTAGGCTCGAACAGTGGCGCGCACCAAGGAATTCGACCCCGATGTGGTACTGGGCCGCGCACTCGATCTGTTCTGGGAGCGCGGGTACGAGTCGACCTCGATGGCCGATCTCACCGAGCATCTCGGCATAGCAAGGGGTTCCATCTACGCCACCTTCGGCAACAAGCACGACCTGTTCATGCGGGCACTGCAGCGGCACCTGGAGGTCGTCGACGAACGGGTCACCGCGCAGCTGTCCGTGCCCGGCCCGGCGCTGCCCGCCGTGCGCGCGCTGATCGACGAGTTCGTGCGCGAGTCGTGCGCCGAGGACCGTTTCCTCGGCTGCCTGGTCACCACATCGGCGGTGGAGCTGGCCGCCCGTGATCAGGAGGTCGCCAGGGCGGTCGAATCCAGTTGGGCGCGTACCGAAACCGCGCTGACCGGCGCTCTAACCCGCGCCCGCGCCCAGGCCGAACTCGCTCCCGACAGCGACCCCCGCGCCCTCGCCCGGTTCTTGCTCGTCTTCCTCCAGGGTGTCTGGGTCCTCGAACGCACACCGAACGCCGCCGCCCGCCTGCGCGACGCCAACCGCATCGTCACCACGCTCCTCAGCTGAGGCCGCCTGCGTTCGTGCGACACCGCTGTAGCTCGGAAGTAGGTTCGTCGACGATTCACCGAACCGTGGCGAAGTTGGCGCGATAGACACTCGGCGGCACACCGAGCTGACGGATCATGTGCTGGCGCAACGACTCCGCCGTCCCCATCCCGCTGTGCCGGGCGACCAGTTCGATCGGCAAAGTCGTGGATTCGAGCAGTTCGCGCGCGCGATGAATGCGCTGATGCAGCAACCACTTCTGTGGACTGAGCCCGGTTTCCTCGTGGAACCGCCGGGTCAGCGTGCGCACACTGGTCCGGGCATGCGCGGCGAGATCGCGCAGCGACAGGGGAGTGTCGAGGCGCTGCATGGCCCAGGCACGGGTGGCCGAGAGCGAGAGATCCTCGTCGGGCGGTAGTGCGGTGTCGACGAACTGGGCTTGCCCACCCGGCCGTACCGGCGTCACCACGGCGGCCCGGGCGGCCGCGTTGGCGACGGTGGCGCCGTAGTCGGTGCGGATCAGGTGCAGGCACAGGTCGATCCCGGCCGCGGCCCCCGCCGCCGTGGTGACCGGCCCGTCCTCGATGAACAGCGCGTCCGCCCGCACCGTCACCAGTGGATGAGCCGTGGCCAGTTCGTCGGCCAGCCCCCAGTGCGTCGTCGCGGTGCGCCCGTCGAGCAACCCCGCCTGCGCGAGAACGAAGGCGCCGCTGCAGATCGAGGTGACGTGCACACCACGCGCGACGGCCGCTCGCAGCGCGGCGAGGGTGACCGGGTCGGCACCGGTGCGACTGCCGGTGCTCGGCACGATCACGGTGTCGGCCTCGTCGAGCACCGCCAGCCCGTGCCGGACGACCACGTCGAATCCGCTTGGCGTGGAGGGCAATACACCTGGTTCCGCCGTACACACCACCACCCGATACCCGGGTTCGCCGTCGACGAGCACCGAACCCATCAGGGTCTCGGGCATGGACAGGTCGAACGCCTTCACCGGCGCGACGGCGACCACCGCGATCGTCTTCATGGCCCGATCCTTGGGATAGCTGGCATTCCGGCCACTAGTGTAGCCCGGCCCAGCCCGGCATCGTTGGACGAAACATCCTGCTGGGAAAGGAAATACCGTGTCCTTGAATGTGATCGTCGGTCGTGGCGGGGTCGCGACAGCCACCGCACTGCTGCTCGCCGAAGCGGGGGAGCGGGTGCGCATGGTGAGCCGAGGCGGGCTCGGCCCCACCCACCCGAACGTGGAGCTGATCGCGCTCGACGCCACCGACACCGCCGCCCTGACCGACCTCGCCCGGGGTGCCCGCACCGTCTTCAACTGCGCCATGCCCGCCTACCACACCTGGCCGGAAACCCTTCCGCCCCTGTTCGATTCGATCAGGGCCGCGACCGAAGCGGCCGGCGCCGACCTGGTGCTGCTCGGCAACCATTACGCCTACGGACCCGTGGAGGGCGTGGTGGACGAAACCGCCCCGCTCGCGGCCACCGGTGCCAAGGGTCGTGTTCGCGCCCAGGTGTGGACCGACGCGCTCGACGCCCATCGGGCGGGCCGGGTCCGCGTCACCGAGGTGCGCGCGGGTCAGTTCGTCGGTGTCGGCGCCGTCTCCCTGTTCTCCCTGCTCGTGCAGCCCGCGGTCCTGGCGGGCGAACCCGCGAGTGTGCCGCAGGGCCTCGATCTCGCACACGCGTTCACCGTCGTCGACGACGCCGCACGGGCACTGGTCACCGTGGCCGGTGACGATCGTGCGTGGGGTCGCGCCTGGCACGCCCCGGTCGTCACGACGACCATCCGTACCCTCGCGACCCGTCTCGCGGAGCTCGCGGACGCACCGGCCCCCGTGCTCACCGAGATGACCGACGACGAGATCCTCGAACTCGGCCGCGACGACCCGTTCTGGCCCGAACTGCTGGAGACCGCGCACATGTCGCGCCGCGACTTCCTGGTCGACGACACAGCTGTGCGCACCACCTTCGGCCTCACCGCCACCGGCATCGATGACGTCCTCGCCGGCGTCGTCCGCGCCGCCCGGGTACCGGCCGAAACGCCGTAGCCCACCCATATCGGACGACACGGACACAATCGCGGTCAATGCAGGGTATCTATGGATCGATGCGGCACACTCGTGCGCATGCGTCGGCTGTTGTGCTGTCTGCTCGTCCTGCTCGGCTGCGGTGTGGTCGTCTCACCTGCGGCATCGGCGAATTCATCGATCCTCGAGGTCCGGCCGCTCGGCGGCAGGCAATTCGAGGTCGTCGTCCATTCGGCGGCGATGAACCGGCCGATCACGCTGTGGATGTCGCATCCCGGTCCGGGCGCGCCCGCGCTGTATCTGCTCAACGCCGTCGACGGCGGAGAGAGCGGCGGGCCATGGATGCGGCGCACCGATGTGGTCGACTTCTTCGCCGACAAGCCGGTGAACGTGATCGTCCCGATCGGCGGCCGGGCCAGCATGTACACCGACTGGCAACGTGACGATCCGGTCCTCGGCCGCAACAAGTGGACCACCTTCCTCACCAGCGAACTTCCCCCGCTGCTCGACGACCGGTTCGGCATGACCGGCGCCAACGGCGTCGCGGGACTGTCGATGTCGGCCACCTCGGCGCTGAACCTGGCCATCGCCGCCCCGGGTCGCTACCGTGCGGTCGGCGCCTTCAGTGGGTGCACGCAGACCGCGAATCCGCTGGCCCAGACCCTGGTCCGTTCCCAGCTCGCCACCTTCGGCGCCAATGCCGACAACATGTGGGGCGGACCCGGCGACCCGGCGTGGGTGGCCAACGACCCGGTGCTGCACGCGGATCGGTTGCGTGGCACCTCGGTGTACCTGTCCTCGGGCAACGGTGCCCCGGGCCCGCACGAGGCGCTCAACGATCCGAGCATCGCGGGCAATGTCGGCGTGCTGCTCGACCGGGTCCTGGTCGGCGGCACCATGGAAGCCGTCGTCGGCAGCTGCTCGGGACCGCTCGTCGGACGCCTCGGTCAGCTCGGTATCCCCGCCGACGTCCGCTTCCGGGCCGCGGGCACGCACGCCTGGCCGTACTGGCAGGACGACGTGCACGACTCCTGGCCGATGTTCGCCGCCGCCCTCGGCGTCTGAAACACACACGACGACGGCCGCCACGCAGCACGTGGCGGCCGTCGTCATGTGCGCAGCTAGCTCGCCGAACCGGTGAGCAGTCCACCCAGGTCGGCGGAGCCGGTGCTGCCACCGTCGGGCGGGGTGGTCGGCTTCTCGGAGACCTGCACGGTGACGGTCTTGGAGCTGATGAGTTCCTGCACCGCCTTGATCTCGTGGGCGCCGGGTGTGGACGGTGTCCAGGTGATCGTCGCCTTGCCGTCCTTGACCGCCACCGGCTCGCCGATCTGCGTGCCGTTGTCGGTGAAGGTCACCTTGAACAGGAACGAGGTGGCGGTGACGTCGGCCGTCACGGTGTAGGGGGTGCCCACGTAGTGGGTGGTGCCGCTCACCGCGATGCTCTGGACGAGCGCCGAGGCCTGCGGTGCCGTCAGCACGGCGGCCGCCGCGATCGCGGTGAAAGCTGTGAGGCCGAAGCCGGTGCGCCGTGCCTGGTGGATCTGCATGGTGTTCTCCTGTGTCGAGCTGTGGTGAGCGCGAGATTAGCCAGTCGGTTCGGCCGCAGTCCCGGAAACAGAAAAAGAGGTGTTTAAAATTTTGGTGGCCGGGGAAGCAGCGTGGATCTGTCGGTGCCCCGGCGCATACTCGGCCCATGGCATACGACGAGGAACTCGCCGAGCGGATCCGGGAGATCGTCTACCCTCGAGCCGATCTCGCCGAGAAGAAGATGTTCGGTGGGCTCGCGTTCCTGATCGGCGGCAACATGGCCGTCGCCGCCAGCGGACAGGGCGGGTTGTTGGTGCGCGTGGATCCGGCCGAGGGCGACGCGCTGCTCGACGGGTCCGCGGTGTCGCCGATGGTGATGGGTGGCCGCGAGCTCAGCGGTTGGTTACGCGTCACCGCCGAGGCGGTCGATGACGATGCGTCGCTGCGGGACTGGGTGACCCGCGGCGTCGCCTTCGCTGAAACCCTGCCCAGCAAATAGTCGGCCACCGCCGATTTCACCCGCCTCGGGTGAGGTGCGACCCGGGCGCGAATTGCGAGACTGGCACCATGTCCGGGCCGCTGCGCTATCAATTCGTCCTCGAGGGCGAACTGTCCGATCGTGTGCTCGCTGCGTTTCCCGAGCTCATTCCCAGCGATCATGCCGCGGCCGGGACAACGACGCTGTTCGGCACGGTCGCCGACAGCACCGCTGTGCGCGGGATTCTCGCGCGCATCGACACCCTCGGCCTCACGCTGCTCGAGATGTCACGCCTGCCCGACTGAGGTCGCGGAGCGGGCCGCGCAAAGAGCCTGCGTCGATCTGGTAACGAGCACGTCGAGATGTCGTCACCAGCAAACTCGTGGCGCCCGCGTGGCCTACCGTCGAACTCGCACACGATGTCGGGGGCAGGTGAGAACTCGAGTTCAGGAGGCTCGTGATGGCACGCTCCGCGATAGCTGTGGCCGGCCGTGGGACCGAGGACCGCGTTCCCGAACTGTCCTTCGCCCCCGTCCGCTGCGACGCGGCGACCGCGGCTTTCGACAGTGCCCGCACCGCGCCGGGGCACGTCGTCCTGGTATGCGGACCGGCAGGCAGCGGCAAGACCGTGGCCATGGTCGACTGGGTGAACACCGCCCGGCCGGCGCCACGGCTGGCCTGGCTGACGGTGTGCACCAGCCCGGGCGCAGACCTGCTCGCCGCCGTGGCCCGGGCGCTCGATCCGACGGCCGCGTCCGTTCCCGACGGTGTCCTGCGCACGCCTGCCGACCGCGCCGCCGACCTCGTCGCCGCGCTCGCCGACACCGAGGAGACCGTCCTCGTCATCGACGATGTCCACCTGCTCACCGACCCGCTGCAACTCGCGGGACTGGAGTACCTGCTCACCCGCTTGCCGCCGAAGATCACCGTGCTGCTCGGTGGTCGTTTCGAACCGCCGCTGCGCTGGCACGTGCTCGACCTGGCGGGCAGGCTCACCCGCCTCGGCGCGACCGAGCTCGCCATGCCGCCGGATCGCGTCGCCCAGCTGCTCGCCCAGCACGACTGCCACCTCGACGACACCGACCTCGCCGCCCTGCACGAGCTCACCCGCGGCTGGGCCGCCCTGGTCCGGATCGCCGCCATCTCGCTCGGCACCGAGGACCGGACCACCGCCCTCACCGCGCTGGCCGCACCGACCCACGCGGTCGCCGACTTCCTCGTCGCCGAACTCATCGAGACGCTGCCCCCACGCACCGTCGAATTCCTGCTCACGACAGCCGTTCCCACCCGGTTCTGCCTGCCGATGGCCGAGGAACTGCTCGGCCTCGACGCGTCGCGCATTCTCGACGAACTACTGCGTGCCAGCTTCCCGCTGCACACGGTCGCCACCGACGGACAGCTCTGGTACACCTATCACCCGCTGCTGCGCGCCTACCTGCTGGCCGAGGCCGCGCACACCAGGGCCGAACGCCTGCCCGGGTTGCACCGGCACCTCGCCGAGTGGTTCACCGGCGCCGCGCTGCCCGGGTGTGCCCTGGACCATGTGCTCGCCGAACCGGGTGCGCCGGGGCTGGCGTCGTTCCTGTGGGAGTGGGGCGTACGGATGGTGCTCGACGGCAAGGGTCACCTGCTGTTGCACGCCCTCGATCAGGTACCCGGCCTGTCGGACGACACATTCGTCGGATTGTTGCGCGCCGCCGTGGCGGTCGAAGACGGTGAGATCGCCGCGGCGGAAGTGTATTTGGAGGCGGCCCATGTGGGCTCGTGGCCGGGGTCGGCACTGGTCCCGGCCGAATGGATCGCCGCACTCGATCACGCGGTGAGCGCGGGGGTGGCCGTGTTGGCCGGTGATTCGGCCTCCATGCGGTGGCCGTTGCCGCCGGTCACCGGGCAAACAGATCTCGACTGCTACGTGGCACTGCATTGCGGTGCGGCCGAAGTGTTCGGCGGCCGGATAGTCAGCGGCACAGCGGCTTTGCGGCATGCGGTCGTCTACGCCGAGGAGGCGGGACTCGGACGCGTCGCGGTACGGGCACGCACGGCGGTCGCGGCGGCATCGGGCATCACGGGCCGGGTCGGTGAGCTGCGGGTGCTGGCCGCCCAGGCCCTCGAGTGTGCTGATCGCTACGGGCTCACCGGGTCGTCGGAGGCCGCGATGGCTCGCGTGACCGCCGCCTACGGCGCGCACCGGCAGGGTTGTGCTTACGGCAAGCCGCTGCCCGACCTGTCGGCCGACGACACGACCACCCCCGCCCTGTTGCGTCAGGCCCGCATCGTCATCGGCGTCCTCACCTTCGACGACACCATCGACCGTGCCGCCGCGGCCACCGCGCTGAGCAGGCGCCTGCACCACCTGCTCGACGACGCCCCGGCGCTGCTCGGCGCCGGAAACCTGGTCACCGAGGTGCTGTGGCTACTGCTGCGGGTGCATGCCAAGGTCGAGGCGCGCGCCCTCGTCGACCACGCGACCCGGGTACTCGGCAAGACCGTCGACACCCAGCTGGCCGAAGCGGCCCTTGCCCTGCACACCCAGCGCCCGGCCGCCGTCCTGCCGCTGCTGACACCGCTGGTCGGCGAGGTCACCGACGGTCAGGCCGTGGCCGCGTGGCTGCTCATCGCGGTCGCCGCCGACCAGCTCGATCGTCCGCGCAAGGTCGAGGACGCCTTCGAGCAGGCCCTTGCCCACGCGAGTGGCGAACACCTGATCCGCCCGTTCCTCGACGTGCCGGGTGCCGCCGAACTGCTCGACCGGCTGGGTTCGCATTTCGGTCGCTACGACGCCTTCGTCGACCACGTGCGCGCCCACCGTGGCGCCATGGCCGACGCACCACGGCTCACCGACACCGAACTCGTTGTGCTGCGCCGTCTTCCGTCGGGGCTGACCGCCACCAGCATCGCCGCCGACCTCGGGGTCTCGGTGAACACGGTGAAGACGCACCTGCGCGGCATCTATCAGAAGCTCGGGGTGAACGCGCGCGGTGCGGCCATCGCGCAGGCGCGGTGCGTCGGCCTGCTCTGAGTTTTCACGGGGCGCGCAGCGCGGGGAACCAGACGTCGGTGAGGACTTCGGCGGCCTGTTCGGCGGTCACGTCGATGGTGCCCTGCATAGCCCAGCGGGTGAAGAACCGCTCGAGCTGGGCGACGAGCAGTTCGATCCGTAACCGGGCTTCCTCGCGCCGGTCCTCGGGCCAGCGGGCGAGATAGTCCGGCATGCTGTCGGCCAGCGTCATGATGCCCTCGCGGGCCAGCCTGCGGAATTCCGGTTCCACCGCGGTGGCTTCGTCCCAGGCGGGCAGCATGTCCTTGTTCACGAAGAACCAGTCGATGGCGCGGGCCATCCAGTCCGCGAACGCCGCACGTGATCCGGTGGTGAGCACGCGGTCGAGGTCGGCGTAGACCATCCGGACGCTGGTGAGCGTGCCCTGGTTGGCGATGGCGCGCAGCACCTCGGGTTTACCGGTGAAGTGCAGGTAGAACGTGGCCCGGCTGCAGCCCGCGGCGGCGGCGATGTCGTCGACCCGGACCGAGGAGTAGCCGCGGGTCTCGAACAGTGTGCGCGCGGTGTCGACGATGCGTGCCGTGGTCAGGCGCTTGTGTTCCTCGCGCAGCGAGCCCCGCTGGGCGGTGGGTTCCGGCGACATGGGCCCCATCGTAGACGGCATGCTCATTCACTGGACGCTGTGTCCAGCGAACCGCTATCGTGTGGTGCGGGTCACGTCGGCGAGCGTGAGCCGATGAGGAGTCGTGCATGAATACACCGGAGCTGCCGAGGGTTTGCGTCATCGGGGCGGGCCCGTCGGGTATCACGGCGGCCAAACGCCTTGCCGAGTACGGCATTCCGTTCGTCTGTTACGAGGCGTCCGACGAGGTCGGCGGCAATTGGTATTACCGCAATCCCAACGGCATGTCGGCCTGCTATCAGAGCCTGCACATCGATACGTCCAAGTACCGCCTGCAGTTCGAGGACTTCCCCGCTCCCGCGGACTGGCCGGACTTTCCGCACCATTCGCAACTGCACCAGTACTTCAAGGACTACGTCGACCATTTCGGCCTGCGCGACCGGATCAGGTTCGATGCGCTGGTCACGGCAGCCGAGCGGACCGACGACGGCCGCTGGCTGGTGACGGCCGCCGGTGACACCGAGATCTTCGACGCGCTGATCGTCTGCAACGGCCACCACTGGGACCCCCGGATGCCGGACTACCCCGGTGATTTCGACGGTGTGCTCATGCACAGCCACGCCTACAACGACCCCTTCGATCCCATCGACATGCGTGGCAAGCGCATCGTGGTGGTCGGCATGGGTAATTCCGGGCTCGATATCGCCTCGGAACTGTCCCAGCGGTTCCTGGCCGAACGGCTGTTCGTGTCGGCTCGGCGCGGTGTGTGGGTGCTCCCGAAATACGTGCGCGGCCAGGTGGGTGACCGCCGGTCGATGCCCAAATGGATGCCGCCGAAGGTCGCGCTGAAACTCAAGCAGCGCTTCGTGCGCAAGAATCGTGGTCTGATGCAGAACTACGGTCTGCCCGCACCGGATCACGAACCGTTCGAGGCGCACCCGTCGGCGAGTGAGGAATTCCTGCACCGCGCGGGCTGCGGGGATGTGGAATGCAAGCCGGCCATCACCCGGCTCGACGGTGACACCGTCCATTTCGCCGACGGCTCGAGCGAACAGGTCGACGTGGTGCTGTGCGCCACCGGCTATCACATCAGCTTCCCGTTCTTCACCGATCCGGCGCTGGTGCCGGACAGTGACAACCGGTTCCCGCTGTTCCAGATGATGATGCGGCCCTCGGTGGACAATCTGTTCTATCTCGGTCTGGCACAACCGACTCCGACGCTGGTCAACTTCGCCGAACAGCAGACCAAGCTGGTCGCCGCCTACCTCACCGGCCGCTATCACCTGCCCTCGCGGGCCGAGATGGACGCCGAGATCGACGCCCGGCTCGATGCCCGTGCCGGGCGGTACTACGATTCGCCGCGCCACACCATCCAGGTCGAATTCGAGCCGTACGTCCGCGGGCTGACCAAGGAGCTCGAGCGCGGGACCAAACGTGCAGCGGCCGCGGGCAATACGTTGCCGGTACCCGCCCGCGCCCAGGCCGAGGCCAGCCGATGACGCGCGCAGCGGGCTTCTGCCGGGACGACTTCGCGCAGGTGCGAGCGGTATTCGACGAGCAGCTCGCCACGGGTGCCGAGCTCGGCGCGTCGCTGTGCGTGACGGTCGACGGCGAGCCGGTCCTCGACCTGTGGGGTGGTCACGCCGACCCCGACCGCACCGTGGCCTGGCAGGCCGACACCCTGGTGAACGTCTTCTCGGTGACCAAGACGATGACCGCCCTGTGCGCCCTGCTGCTCGTGGATCGCGGCGACCTCGACCTCGACGCACCCGTGGCCAGGTACTGGCCCGAATTCGCCGCCGAAGGCAAGGACCGCGTCGAGGTGCGGCACGTGCTGTCGCACACCTCGGGCGTCTCGGGTTGGGAACGGCCCATCGCGCTCGCCGACATCTACGACACCGAAGCCGCCGCCGCCCGGCTCGCCGCGCAGCCACCGTGGTGGGAGCCCGGCACGGCCTCGGGCTATCACGCCCTCGACTATGGGCATCTGGTCGGGGAATTGGTGCGGCGCACCACCGGTCGCACCCTCGGCGAGTTCTTCGCCGCCGAGCTGGCGGGACCACTCGGTGCGGATTTCCACATCGGCACCGGACCCGAGCACGCCGACCGGATCGCCACGCTCGTCGCACCGCCGCAACGCGAATTCGACATGTCCGCGCTCGACCCCGACAGCATTCTCGTCAAAACGCTCACAAGCCCGCTGCTCGACATCGCCGAAACAGCCACTCCCGCTTGGCGTTCCGCCGAGCTGGGGGCGGTGAACGGGCACGGCAACGCGCGTTCGGTCGCTCGCGTGCAGTCCCTGGTTTCGTGCGGTGGTGAGCTCGGCGGCAGGCGGTTCCTCTCACCCGCCACGATCGAGTCGATCTTCCGCGAGCAGGCCGACGGCCTCGACCTGGCGCTGCTCACCCCGCTGCGGTTCGGCATCGGGTACGGCCTGCCGCGCCCCGAGACCTACCCACACATTCCCGACGGCCGGGTCTGCTGGTGGGCGGGCTACGGCGGCGCCATGGTGGTCAACGACCTGGATCGTCGAATCACCTTCGCCTACACCATGAATCGGATGGCGCCGGGCATCATCGGGTCGGATCGCTGCGACAACTATCTGAAGGCGGTCTTCGACGCGGTCGCCGGAACCGACCGCTCTCGAGGGAGGACCTCATGACCGAAGCCGTTGACCCCCAGGTATTCGTCGCACAGGTGGCGGCCGGACTCACCGCGCCCGGCGCGCCCTTCGAGATGACGGTCGAGGAGGTGCTCGGTGCGCCGATGCCGGTGTTCGCGCGTCGGCGGCGCAGCCTGCGTGAGCTGCTCGAGCACTCCCTGACCTGGGGTGATCGCGACTATCTCGTCACCGAGAACCGTCGGGTCAGCTTCAGCGAGCACGCGGCGGCGGTCGGCGCGCTGGCTACCGCGCTGGCCGAACGCCACGGCGTCGGCAAGGGCGACCGCGTCGCGATCCTGGCCGCCAACGGTCCCGACTGGGTGGTCACCTTCTGGGCGGCCCAATGTCTGGGCGCCATCCCGGTGGGCTACAACGCCTGGTGGGCGCCACCGGAAATCGCCTTCGCGCTCGGCCACACCACCCCGAAGGTGGTGGTCGCCGACGCGAAAAGGTCTGCGCGGCTGGCCGAAACGGACAGTGACGTACCGGTGTTGACCTTCGAGGAGGACCTGCCCGCCCTCATCGCGGAGTACCGGGGTGCCGCGATGCCGGAAACCGCGGTGGCAGAGGACGACCCGGCCGTCATCCTGTACACCAGCGGAACGAGCGGGCGCGCCAAAGGCGTGGTGCATACCCAGCGAAACCTGTTGGCGATCACCGAATATCACCGCTTCACCGATGCCATGCAGGCGGCGTTCACCGGTCAGCCGGTCGGTGACGGTCCGAGCGACCGCCGGTACCTGGTCACCGCGCCGCTGTTCCACATCGCCAGCCTGCACAATCTGGTGATCCCACGCCTGGCCACCGGTGCGGCGGCGGTGTTCCCGCACGGCGCCTTCGACGTGGACCGGGTGCTGACCCTGGTCCAGCGGGAACGGGTCACCAACTGGGCGGCGGTACCGACCATGGCGACCCGGCTGCTCGACCACGACGTGTCGGGCTACGACCTGTCGACGCTGGCGGCACTGTCGCTGAACTCCGCGCCCTCGGCGCCCGCCCTGCTCGAGCGGCTGCGCGAACACCTCGCGGGAGTTCCGCTGTCGCTGACCACCAGTTACGGGCTCACCGAGAGCGGCACCGCCGCCACCGTGGCGACACCGCTGGATCTGCTGGCCGACGCGGGGTCGGTCGGCAGGCCGATCATCGGGGTGTCGGTGGAGATCCGTGACCCCGGCGGCGCGGTGCTGCCCGACGGGACCGAAGGCGAGATCTTCATCCGCAGCCAGTACGTGATGCTCGGCTACTGGAACAACGAGTCCGCGACGGCGGAGGTCCTCGACGACCGAAGGTGGTTGCGCTCAGGCGATTTCGGGACGATGACCGACGGCAGGCTCACCGTGTCGGGCAGGCGCACCGACCTGATCCTGCGCGGCGGGGAGAACGTGTATCCGACCGAAATCGAAAATGTCCTCGTCGAACATCCGGCGGTCACCGACTGCGCTGTCTTCGGCGTCCCGCACCCCGACCTGGGCCAAGAGGTCGCCGCGGTGGTCGTCGCAGAGCCCGGCGCCGTCGACGAGAACGAACTGCGCGACTACCTCGCCGCCCGTCTGGCCTACTTCAAAGTTCCCGCGCACTGGCGCATCACGTCCGACCCGCTGCCGCGCAACGCGACCGGCAAGGTCACACGGCGCGATCTCGCGGTGTAGAAGAACGGAGGCCGCTACGTCTTCGGTACGGGCGAGCCCGATCCGCTCGTCGGCACCGAACGGGTGGCGCCTTCCTCCGTGCCGGGGAGTAGGCGCACCCCGGCTGGCTGTCGATTCGCGTCCGTGACCGCCCGGTGCGCTACGGCACTGTGTCGATCTGCGACGCTGATCGGAATCAGGTGGTCGAGTAGACGCGCACCTGCAGCAGCGAGAGGGCCGATATGTCTGACGCGAAACGGATCAGCTGGGGCAAACCCCGCAAGCCGACCGATGCCGACCGCGACGCTCTGCGCGACGACCTGGTGGCCAAGGCCCGCGCGGTCCGCGCCGACGGCTGGTCGCCCCACCGCACGGTGTGGACCGCGGGCCAGGTCTCGGCCGTCGCCTACCTCCTCGGCGACGCCGACGTCCTCGCCGAATTCGAGGAGTCCGAAGGGACGGTCCTGAGCCGCTACGCCGCCGAACTCTTCGGCTTCCACGGCGGCCGCAAGGACATCGAAGCAGGCCTCACCGCCACCCAGTCCTGGTTCGACACCGTCCGCAAAACCCTCGGCTCCTGACGGCGGAGGCGCACGCGCCGGACAGGGTCGCCTCGGCCCCAGCGGTCATACCAGTGCGGCGCTTGCGAGGGGCCGGACGGTAGAGGGCTGCCCGCACGGGTTGGGGTGCAGCGCTCAGTTGCCGGTGAGGCGTTTGCACAGGGTTGGGGCGCCCGGCCCGGAGAGGTCGTCGCAGTAGGCGGGTCGGCCCGCCATCGCCATGGTCAAGGCGAGAGTTGTTCCGGTGACGAGTGGTCCGTCGCCGTGGGTGAACGGCCCATCGGTTGCCTCCAACCGCAGGCCGGCGATGAGGGTGCGACTGGGGACGGTGAAGTCGCGCCCGGCGAAGAATTCGGCGACAGCGGTGGTCGCTTCGATCGACGGCGTGGTGGTGAGCCCGAGGGGGCGGCGGATGTCCTGGCCGTGGACCACGACTTCACCGAGCCAGGCGGCGGTGTCGCCGGACGGCGCGGTGGTGGAGTCCACGATCGCCCGGAAGCGTTCGAGAGTCTCGGCCGGGGTCGTGCCCAGGTGGTCGGCTTTGCGGCGCTCGTTGTGCTTGTCGAAGTCGAAGCGTGCGGCGAGCACGCTGCCCAGCCAGCGCAGCCGCCCGGTGCTCGCGCCCGCGGTGAGGTGCGCGACCACGTCTTCGACGGTCCAGTCGCCGCACAGCGAGGGCCGGTGCCACTGGTCGTCGTCGAGGTGGGCCAGGTCGTCCGCCAGGGCGGCACGTTCGGCATGCGTCATCGTCCACAGTGCGACACGGGTATCGGGCACGAGAAACCTCCGGGGCACCAGGGATCGCCGGGAGCCGTGGTGCCGCGCCGGCGTCCCACAGTAGTGACGACGCGAACGCCGCGAAGTGATCGGTGCGCGTTCAGGTTCGTAGCACGCAGCGCGTTGTCGAGTAGATGGTCGGCACACACTCGTTGCAATGCGTGCACAGCGATGGTGTCGCCCGGTCGGACTGCCAGCGGCGGACCAGGTCGGGTTCGCGCAGCAGCGCACGGCCCATGGCGACGAATTCGAAACCCTCGGCGCGGGCCTGTTCGGCGCCGGCCAGGTCGGTGATGCCGCCGAGCAGGATCAGCGGCAGCGACAACTCCGCGCGGAAGCGGCGCGCCTTGTCGAGCAGATAGCCCGGCCGGTACGGATATTCGCGCAAAAACTTGCCGCCGACGAGCTGGAAACCCCAGCGCACCGGGATCGGCAGGGTACGGGCGAAGTTCCGGCGCGGTGCATCGCCACGGAAGATGGCCATCGGATTGAGCAGCGAACTGCCCGCGGTGAGTTCGATGGCATCGATCGCGCCGTCGTCCTGCAACCAGCGCGCCACCCGCAGCGACTCCTCGATCGAAAACCCGCCGCGCACACCGTCTTCCATCGTGAGCTTGGCAGTGACGGCCATGTCGTCGCCCACCGCGTCGCGCACCGCGCGCACCAGCTCCCGCGCCACACGCGCCCGGTTCGCCAGCGAACCGCCGTATTCGTCGCGGCGCCGGTTCAGCAGCGGACTCAGGAAGGCGCTGGCCAGGTAGTTGTGGCCCAGGTGCACCTCGACGGCGTCGAACCCGGACTCCCGTGCCAACCGGGCCGCGAGCGCGTGCGCTTCGACCACCTCGGCGATGGCGAGGTGGTCGGGCACCTTGGTGAACCGCATCCCGAGCGGATTGAACATCCGACTCGGCGCCAGCGCGGGCGCCCGGTTCGACCGCGCGTTCGCCACCGGTCCCGCGTGCCCGAGCTGCGCGCTCACCGCCGCGCCCTCGGCGTGTACGGCATCGGTGAGCCGCCGCAGCCCAGGCACGGCCTCCGGCCGCATCCAGATCTGATGCCGATCCGTCCGCCCACCCGGTGCGACCGCGCAATAGGCGACCGTCGTCATCCCGACCCCACCGGCGGCGACCTCGCGATGGAACTCCACCAGGTCGTCGGTGACCAGCGCTTCCGGGGTGCGTCCCTCGAAGGTGGCCGCCTTGAGCACGCGGTTGCGCAGGGTGAGGGGACCGAGACGGGCGGGCGCGAGGACATCGCTCATCCCCGAAGTGAAACACGTTTCAATTACGGGCCGCAACGGTATCGCCCGCTCACCGGGCGAAAAGTTGACCTACCAGCGATCGGGAGTCACCGGGGCGTCCCAGGCCTTGGCGAAGCGCGTCTTGTCCTTGGTGTCCACTTCCTTGCGCCGGTACACGATGTACGGGCGGGTGAGGTACCCGATGGGCGCGCTGAACATGTGCACGAGCCGGGTGTACGGCCAGGCCGCGACCAGGGCGAGCACCACCAGACCGTGCAGCTGGAAGGTCCACGGCACGCCGACCATCAGCCCCGGCTCCGGGTTGATGGTGAACAGGCTGCGGAACCACGGCGACACGGTGTCGCGGTAGTTGTAGGTGCCCCACAGCAGGTTCGAGCCCCAGGTGTTGAGCAGCCCGGTGACCAGCGCCAAGGTGAGCAGCGTGTACATCATGATGTCGTTGCGGCTGGTCGCCTTGCGCACGGCGGGCACGACGATGCGGCGGTAACACAGGATGGCGACTCCGGCCACCACCATCAGGCCCGCGACAGAACCCGCGCCGACCGCGACCAGGTGATAGGTGTGCTCGGAGATCCCGAGCGCCGCCGTCCACGACTGCGGAATCAGCAGGCCCATCACATGCCCGCCGAACACCCCGAGCATGCCGAAGTGGAACAGTGGACTGCCCAGCTGCAGCAGCTTGGACTCGTAGATCTGCGAGGACCTCGTGGTCCACCCGAACTGGTCGAACCGGTAGCGCCAGACATGGCCCAGCACAAAGGAAGTCGCGGCGATGTAGGGCAGGATCAGCCACAGGCCTTCGGGGAGCGGAATAGTGGCGTTCATCGGCGTCCTTCTGTGGCGTCGAAGAGGGCGGGGTCCATGGCGAAGGGTTCCAGGCCGACCTCTTCCTCGGGCGGGCCCTGGGCGGCGAGTTCGGCGATGCGGCGGCGGTCGGCGGTGGTCACCGGTGGCAGGGTCGCCAGGACGGCTGCGAGGACACCCGAGTACGGGGAGTTGTTGTCTCCCAGTGACAACCGGAGCAGCTCCAGTACGGGCACGTGTTCGCCGAGCAGGCGTTCGCCGCCGATCGGGTCGACGGTGGCGGCGAACTCGAGCAGCACCGGCAGGTGGTCGGGCAGTTCCTCGTCACCGAGTTCGGCACCGGCCTGGCGGTAGGCGTGCTTGAAACGCAGCAGTGCCATGCCGCGTTTGCGGGTGTCACCGTAGGCGTAGAACGTCAGGTGCAGGCTGGCGCGGCGGCGCATGTCGAAGGTCTCGACATAGCTCTGGGCGACCTCGATGTCCGGGGTGTCGCGCAGGTAGGCGAGTACCGGCTCGAAATGAGTGCGCACCTCGTCGGGCAATTGGGCTGCGGCGGAGGACAGTTGATCGAGCAGGGCGAGGGTCTGTTCGCCGGGATAGTCCAGCAGCAGCGCGGCCAGGCGCCAGACCATGCGACGCTCGTGCTCGGCCAAAGCGAGGACGGGCTCGGGTCGCCGCCGGATCGAGAGCAGACTCATTGCGGCACCCCGCTGACGGCCGGGTCGGTGGTGGCGGCGCCGTTGCCTCCACCACCGGATCCGGCGCCGTTGCCGGTGTGGCCGTTGCCATTCCCGTTGCCGTTGCCGTTGTCGCTGCCGGGCAGCAGGCCCGCGGTGGAGCGACCGTCCCAGTTGAGCAGGTTGATCCGCCCCGACTTCTCCTCCGGTGCGGCCTGATTCGTGTCGGCGAGGGAGAACTTCTCCACCACCTGGTCGAACGCCGTCATGCCCGGCCCGCCGTCGGTGTCGAGACTGCATCCGGTGGCCAGCGAATCCAGTTCGTGCGCACGGGAAGTCGCGCCGCTGGGGATCACATAACGGTGCTCGTACTTGGCGATCGCGAGCAACCGGTACATCGCCTCGATCTCCTCGGGCTCGAGCCCGATCGAGGGCGCGATACCAGTATCGGGTTCCTCACCGAGGTTCACCGAACGCATGAAAGCCCGCATCCCGGCGAGCCTTTGCAACGACGCGCGCACCGGACCGATCTCACCGGCCGTGAACAGTTCCGCCAGGTAGCCGATCGGAATGCGCAGGGCATCGATGGCGCCGAACAGGTTGCGCGCGTCCTCGCCGTCGTGACCGGTCTCGGTGAGCACATCCACCACCGGCGAGAGCGGCGGCACGTACCAGACCATCGGCATGGTGCGGTATTCCGGATGCAGCGGCAGCGCGAGCTGGTAGTCGACGATCAGCTTGTACACCGGCGAATCCTGCGCGGCGGCAATCCATTCCGGCGAGATACCGGCCTTCTCCGCCTCGGCGATCACGCGCGGGTCGTGCGGGTTGAGGAATACACCGAGCTGGGAGGTGTACAGATCCTGCGGATCGGTGACCTGCGCTGCCTCGAGCACCGCGTCGGCGTCGTAGAGCATCACGCCGATGTAGCGCAGCCGGCCCACACAGGTCTCCGAGCACACGGTCGGGATGCCGACCTCCACGCGCGGGTAGCAGAAGGTGCACTTCTCCGCCTTGCCCGTCTTGTGGTTGAAGTAGATCTTCTTGTACGGGCAGCCGGTGATGCATTGGCGCCAGCCACGGCATTTGTCCTGGTCGACGAGCACGATGCCGTCTTCCTCGCGCTTGTAGATCGCGCCCGACGGGCACGACGCGGCACACGAGGGATTGAGGCAGTGCTCGCAGATGCGCGGCAGGTAGAACATGAAGGTCTCTTCGAACTCCAGTTTCACCTTGTCCTCGAGCTTGCCGAGCAAGGGGTCCTTGCCGACCTGCTCGGGGCCCGAACCCAGGTCGTCGTCCCAGTTCGCACCCCAGGTGACCTTGGTGTCCTCGCCGGTGATCAGCGACTTCGGCCGGGCGACCGGGGTGGTGTCGGTGGGTGGCGACGACAGCAGGTTGTCGTAGTCGTAGCTCCACGGCTCGTAGTAGTCGTCGACCGTCGGCAGATCGGGGTTGGCGAAGATGTTCATCAGCCGCTTGAACCGCGACCCCGACTTCAGGGTGAGCTTGCCGCGCTTGTTGAGCGTCCAGCCACCCTTCCACTTCTCCTGGTCCTCGTACTGGCGCGGATAGCCTTGTCCCGGGCGGGTTTCCACATTGTTGAACCAGACGTACTCGGTGCCACCGCGATTGGTCCACGCCTGCTTGCAGGTGACCGAGCAGGTGTGGCAGCCGATGCACTTGTCCAGGTTCATGACCATGGCGAGCTGAGCCATAACGCGCATGTCAGTACTCCACGTTCTGGTTGCGGCGGCGAATGGTGGTGACCTCGTCGCGCTGGTTTCCGGTGGGGCCGTGGTAGTTCAGCGCGAACGACTGCTGGGCGTAGCCGCCGATCAGGTGCGAGGGCTTGATGAGCACCCGGGTGAGTGCGTTGTGTATACCGCCGCGCTTGCCCTTGGCTTCTTTGGTGGTGTCCTCGGCGCCTTCGATACGCGGCACGTCGACCGCGCGGTCCTGGGCGTGGTACATGAACACCGTGCCCTCGGGCATGCGGTGCGAGACGATCGCGCGGGCCACGACGACACCGTTGCGGTTGATCGCCTCGATCCAGTCGTTGTCGGCGACACCGATCTTCTTCGCGTCCACATCCGACATCCAGATCGTCTGACCACCCCGCGAGAGCGTGAGCATGTGCAGGTTGTCCTGGTAGGCCGAGTGGATGGACCACTTCGAGTGCGGGGTCAGGTAGCGCACGGTGAGCCCGTTGCCGCTCACGTTGCCGATGCTCGGCTCCGCGAACAGCGCCGACATGTCCAGCGGTGGACGGAAGATCGGCAGTTGCTCACCGAGTTCGATCATCCAGTCGTGGTCGAGGTAGAAGTGCTGACGCCCGGTGAGGGTGTGCCACGGCTTGAGCCGCTCCACATTGATGGTGAACGGCGAGTACCGGCGCCCACCGCTTTCACTGCCCGACCACTCCGGCGAGGTGATGACCGGAACGGGCCGGGCCTGGGTGTCGGCGAAGGTGATCTGCTTGCCCTCGGCCTCGGCGGCGAGGTCGGCAAGTTTCGTGCCGGTACGCCGCTCGAGCTGGTGGAAACCCTCGACGGCGAGTCGCCCGTTGGTGGTGCCCGACAGCGCGAGAATGGTCTCGGCGGCGAAGGTGTCCTTGGCCAGCGACGGCCGCCCGGCCGCGATCCCCGACACCACGGTGCCGTTCTTGCCCGCGAGGTAGGCCACCTCTTTGTCCGGGTAGGTCGTGATGCCCTTGGTGGTCACGCCGAGCGTGTCCACCAGCGGGCCGAGCGCCGCGAGCTTCTCGGCGATCTTGGTGTAGTCGCGTTCGATCTCGACGATCTTGGGCATGGTCTTGCCCGGAATCGGTTCGCACTCACCGGTTTTCCAGTCCAGCACCTTGCCGCCCGCCTGCGCCAGCGCATCCGGCGAGTCGTGCTGCAACGGCACCGCGACGATGTCTTTCCTTGTGCCGAGGTGCTTTTCGGCGAGCCAGGAGAACCCGCGCGCGATGCGGTGGAACGCCTCGAAGTCAGTCTTGGCCTCCCACGGTGGGGAGATGGCGGGGGAGAAGGCGTGCACGAAGGGGTGCATGTCGGTAGAGGACAGGTCGTGCTTCTCGTACCAGGTGGCGGCGGGCAGCACGATGTCGGCGAACAGGGTGGTGCTGGTCATGCGGAAGTCCAGGGCCAGCAGCAGGTCCAGCTTGCCCTCGGCGCCTTCCTCACGCCATTCCAGCTCCTGTGGGCGCACGCCGGTGGCGTCGGTGGTCTGCAGGTTGGAGCCGCAGCCGAGCAGGTGCTTCTGGAAGTACTCGTTGCCCTTGCCCGAGGAGCCGAGCAGGTTCGCCCGCCACACGGTGAGTACGCGCGGGAAGTTCTCGGGGGCGTCGGGGTCTTCGCAGGCGAAGCGCAGGTCGCCGGACTTGAGGCCGTCGACCACGTGCTCACCGGGCGTTTTGCCCGCCGCCGCGGCTTCGTCGGCCATATCCAGTGGGTTGCGGTTGAACGTCGGGTAGCTCGGCATCCAGCCGAGACGACTCGCCAGGGCGATGTTGTCGGCAGCGGTACGACCGGCGAACTTGCCCTTGCCCAGCGGGGACGCGAACGAGTCCGAGGTGAACGGGTCGTAGCGCCACTGGTCGTTGGTCAGGTACCAGAACACGGTGCCCTGCATCTGACGCGGCGGACGCTGCCAGTCGCTCGCCGAAGCCAGTGTCGCCCAACCTGTTACCGGGCGGCACTTCTCCTGGCCGACGTAGTGGGCCCAGCCGCCGCCGTTCTTGCCCTGACAACCGGTGAGCAGCGTGAGAGTGAAGAAGGCGCGGTAGATCTGATCGGAGTGGAACCAGTGGTTGGTGCCCGCGCCCATCAGGATCATCGAACGGCCACCGGAACGTTCGGCGTTGTCGGCGAATTCGCGGCCGATACGCGCGGCCTGCACGGCGGGCACGCCGGTGATGGTTTCCTGCCAGGCCGGGGTGTAGGGCGACTCGGCGTCGTCGTAACCCTTGGCCCAGTCGCCGGGCAGACCCTCACGACCGAGGCCGTACTGGGCGAGCAGCAGGTCGAAGACGGTGGTGACCCGTTTGCCCGCAACGGTTTTCGCCGGCACGCCACGGATGATGGGTGCGGCGGTGTCGGTGTCGAAGCGGGGCAGCGCGATGGTGGTCGGCGTCTCGTCGGAATGGTCGAGCAGGGTGAGCAGCGGGTCGACCCCTTCGAGATCGAGATTCCACTTGCCCGCGTCCGCCTCGTTGAAGCGGTGGCCAAGAGAACCGTTGGGCACCACCGGGTTTCCGGCCTGATCGAGCAGGACCGGCTTGTGTGCGGCGTTCTCGTCGGTGTGGCCCAGATCGGCCGCCGTCAAGAACTTGCCCGGAAGAGCGCCGCCCTGATCCGCCGCCTCGTCGAGACAGATCAGGTACGGCAAATCGGTGTAGGACTTGATGTAGTCCAGAAACATCGGAGTCTGCTTCTCGAGGAAGAACTCCTTGAGCACCACGTGCCCCATCGCCATCGCCAGCGCCGCGTCGGTGCCGGGGCGGGCGGCCACCCACTCGTCGGCGAACTTGGTGTTGTCGGCGTAGTCGGGGGAGACCACCACGACCTTCTGGCCGCGATACCGCGCCTCGGTCATGTAGTGCGCGTCGGGGGTTCGGGTCACCGGGACGTTGGAACCCCACATGATGAGGTACCCCGCGTCGAACCAGTCGGCCGACTCCGGCACGTCGGTCTGGTCACCGAACACCTGCGGCGAGGCCACCGGCAGGTCGGCGTACCAGTCGTAGAACGAGAGCATGTAGCCGCCGAGCAGCGACACGAAACGCGCGCCCGTCGCGTGGCTGACCATCGACATCGCCGGAATCGGCGAGAACCCGGCGACGCGGTCGGGACCGTACTGCTTGATCGTGTAAACGTGTGCGGCAGCGGCGATTTCGGCCGCCTCCCACCACTCGGCGCGCACGAACCCGCCCTTGCCGCGCGCGTTCTTGTACGCCTTGGCCTTGACCGGATCCTCGACGATCGACTCCCAGGCCAGCACCGGGTCCTTCAACTCGGCCTTGGCCTTGCGGTACAGGTCGAGCAGGGTGCCGCGCACATACGGGTAGCGCACGCGGGCGGGGGAGTAGGTGTACCAGGAGAACGAGGCACCGCGGGGGCAGCCGCGCGGTTCGTACTCGGGCTTGTCCGAGCCCACCGAGGGATAGTCGGTCTGCTGGGACTCCCAGGTGATCACGCCGTCCTTGACGTAGATCTTCCACGAGCACGAACCGGTGCAGTTCACGCCGTGGGTGGAGCGCACCACCTTGTCGTGCGACCACCGGTCGCGGTAGAACGCGTCGGCATCGCGCCCACCGACCTTGAACACCGACCGTTGATCCGCGGAAACCTCACCGCGCTGAAAGTATTTTCCGAGCGTCAGCAGACTGTCACCGAAATCGGTGGGCGACGGACCATGAGTGCGCGAATTAACCACGACGCCCCCTTCGAGCTTGTGAAATCGGGCTGTTGAGGCCAACTGTAAGGAGGCGGTCCCGCCGGTCAAAACGAACTTCTCACACCCCGGATCAGGCCTTTGTGCGTTGTGAGGTGGGCGAAATGTGCTGGTCACCCCGGTAACCCGCCGCTCACCCAGCGCGCCCGCCACGACCAGGGGAAACCCTCACCCGACCGGCCTTTCCCGACGCTCGCGAGGCGGTTCGGCACCGACGCGGTGATGCTTCGGAAACGACGGGTTCTCGGACGGTTTACATTTGTTTACACACCCACAGTGACCTGCGTCGCTTCGATCCGCGCCCGCGAGCGGGGCGGGCGGGCGAACAATATGTACTCAGCTAACCAGCGGTTACCGGGCATGCGATCATGTCTGACGTCCATCGATGGCTATCAGGGAGTACGAGCGAGTGGCTGAGTTCTTGACCACGATCAACGGTTATATCTGGAGCAACTCGTTGATCTATCTGTGCTTGGCCGCGGGGGTGTACTTCTCGATCCGTTCCAGGTTCGTCCAGGTCCGCCAGATCCCGGAAATGGTGCGGCTGTTGGTGCGCGGCGAGAAGTCCGCCTCCGGAGTGTCGTCGTTCCAGGCGCTGGCGATGTCGCTGTCGGGGCGCATCGGCACCGGCAATATCGCGGGCGTCGCCACCGCCATCGCCTTCGGCGGGCCGGGTGCGCTGTTCTGGATGTGGGCAGTGGCCTTCCTCGGCGCCTCCACGTCCTTCGTCGAGTGCACCCTCGGCCAGATCTACAAGACCCGCGACCCGCTCACCGGTGAGTACCGTGGCGGGCCCGCCTACTACTTCCACCGGGCGATGTCGCACACCAAGGCCGCCCCGCTGTTCAAGGTCTACGCGGTGATCTTCGCCGCCGTGACGGTGCTGGCCTGCGGTCTGCTCATGCCGAGCGTGCAGTCCAACTCGATGGCGGCCGCGATGAACCAGGCCTGGGGCGTGTCGGAGTGGGTGGTGGCCCTCGGAACCGTGATCGTGCTGGCGTTCGTCATCATCGGTGGCGTCAAGCGCATCGCCGCCTTCGCGGCGGTCGTCGTGCCGTTCATGGCGGTGGGCTACATCCTGATCTCCATGGTCATCGTGTTCGCCAACGCCGGCCAGATCCCGGAGATCCTGTCCCTGGTGGTGCGCAGCGCCCTCGGCGCCGACGCGGCGTTCGGCGCGATCATCGGCGCGGCCGTGATGTGGGGCGTCAAGCGCGGTGTGTACTCCAACGAGGCAGGTCAGGGCACCGGCCCGCACTCGGCGGCCGCCGCCGAGGTGTCCCACCCCGCCAAGCAGGGCCTGGTGCAGGCGTTCGCCGTGTACATCGACACCCTGTTCGTCTGCACCGCCACCGGCCTGCTGATCCTGTCGACCGGCGCCTACCGGGTCTTCGAGGGTGAGTCCGCCGACGGCAAGGTCCTGGCCGACGGTGGAGTGCTGCCGTCGGACGCCGCGGTCGGCCCCGCCTACGCCCAGCACGCGGTCGACACCCTGTGGGGCGGTTTCGGCTCGACCTTCGTCGCGATCTCGCTGGCGTTCTTCTGCCTGACCACGATCATCGCCTACTACTACATGGCCGACACCAACCTGCGCTTCCTGGTCGGCAAGGCCGCGGCCAAGCCGGTCCCCGTCATCCGTGGCACCGTCGGCGCCAACACCACGCTGGTCCTGCAGGCCCTCATCCTGGTGTCGGTCGCCGTCGGCGCGCTGTCGACGGCCACCGACGCCTGGACCCTCGGCGACATCGGCGTCGGCCTGATGGCCTGGCTCAACATCATCGGCATCATCATCATCCAGCAGCCCGCCTACAAGGCCCTGCGTGACTACGAGAAGCAGAAGAAGGAAGGCAAGGACCCGGTCTTCGATCCGAAGGCACTCGGTATCCGCAACGCCACCTTCTGGGAGACCTACGAACCGGAAGCTGAACGCGAAAAGGTCACTGTAGCCAAGTGATTCGGCGCGCCGAGGTCCACACCAGGACCTCGGCGCGTCTTTTCTTGTGCTCGCCGCGGCCTACTGTTCGGTCAGCGCGGCAGGGTCGATCTCCGCGAACGATCCGACCCACTTGTGCGGTGGGCGTGGGGGATTCGGCTCGCCGGGGCGGTGGACGCCGACGACGCGCCAACCGGCGGTGACGGCCGCATCGAGTTCGTCCGGGTGATCGGAAAGGAACAGGGTTTCGCGCGGCGCGACCGCGATGCGGGCGGTGATCGTTTCGTAGGAGGCGGGTTCGCGTTTGGGGCCGGCGTTCACCAGGTCGAAGTGATCGGTGACGAGGGGTGCGAGGTCGCCGGCGTCGGCGTAGGTGAACCAATCTCGTTGGTTGCGTTCGGAACCCGAGGAATAGATGTAGAGGGTGTGACCCGCGGCGTGCCAGGCGCGCAGGGCGGGGGCGACGTCGTCGAAGAAGCGGCCGTGCAAGTCGCCTGCGCGGAAACCCTCCGCGCAGATGGCGCCCTGGGCAGCTTTCAGCGGCTCGGCCTTCACATCGGAATGCAGCCAGCCGGTGAGGATTTCGGCGATCCGCGCGGTATCGGCGGTTGCCTCGCCGGACAGTTCGCGGGTCGCGGCGATCACGGATTCGGCTGCACCGGTGGCATTCTCGGCCAGCCAGGCGGGCAGATGCTTCTCGGTGTAGCCGTAGAGGTCGGTGCGCACCGAATCGGTGGGGCTGGTGGTGCCCTCGATATCGAGGACGATCGCGCGGATCACGCGAGCAGCTCGTCCAGGGTGGGGAAACCGGCGCTGATCTTGTCGCCGGTGAAATCACCGATCCAGCCGTCGGCCTCCTCGAAGAAGCGGATGGCGACGAAATCGGGGCGAGGGCCCATATCGAACCAGTGCAGGGTGCCCGCGGGCACCGAAAGCAGGTCGCCCGCCTCGCACACCGTGGCCAGCACCGCGTCGTCGATGTGCAGGTAGAAGCAGCCGCGACCGGCGGCGAAGAAACGCACCTCGTCCTCGGCGTGCCGGTGCTCGTCGAGGAACTTGGTGCGCGCACCCGCCGCCGTGGCGGGCCAGTCGGGGTTGTCGTCGTCGGGGTGGATGCGGGCGATATCGATGTGCTCGTAGCGACCCGACGCGTTCAGTTCGGCGATCCGCGGCGCGTAATGGGCGAGCAGGGTGTCGGAGTCGGTGGTCGCGGCGTCGGGGAGCACCTCCCAGCGGGAGAAGGCGATGCCGTGCTTCGACAGCTCCGCACCGATCTCGGCGGTGTCGGTGGTCCGCACCCGGACATCGGCGGCATTGTCGGCCGCCATCACTTGCAGCAGGGTCATCTCGGTCCGATCTCGAAAGGAGTGGCGTCGGTACGTCCGGTGCGGGCGATCAACTCGCACAGTGCTTCCAGACATTCGGCGCGATCACGCGCCTGGGCAAGAGTGTCACCCCAGGCGGTGATGCCGTGCCCGGTGATGAACAGAATCGGTGCGGCACCGGGATTTTCGCGCAGGTAGTACTCGATGTCGGCGCCGATGCGCGCGACGTCGGGCCAGTTCGCGAACACCGGAACATCCACGGTCGACGGATCGTCGAGCCCGAAACCCTTGATGAGTTCGTACCCGCTGACCCGCACGGTGTCACCCGGCCGGGCGGTGGTCGCCAGGGCGGTGGCGAACGGTGAGTGCACGTGCACGACGGCACCGGCGTCGCGTGTGCGGTACACGGCGGTGTGAATGCTGGTCTCGGCGGAGGGTTTTCGGGCCTGACCCGGGTACGCGGTGGTGTCGGCGACGCGCACGCGCACCGCATCGTGCTCGGTCAGTTCGCCTTTCGACAATCCGCTGGCGGTGATCAGCGCATCGTCGCTCCCGGATCGCACGGAGATGTTGCCTGCCGTACCGGGCATCCAGCCGCGCTCGTAGAGCTGACGAGCGACGGCGGCGAGCGCGCGTCCGGCCATGTCGCTCTCCGAGCTCGCGGCGCGGCCGTTCCCGTCGAAGGTGTCCGCGTTGCGGTAGACCACACCGTTCTCCGTGACCACCGCGGTGACCAGGTCGGCCGGAGTCACGTCGAAGGCCGGGTTGAACACGGCGGTGCCCGCCGGTGCGGCCTCGATCCCACCGAACCCGGTGACCTCCGTGGCAGCCCGCTGTTCGACGACGATCTGCGCGCCGGTCGCCATCGCGGTATCGCGGGTGGACTCCGGGGCGACGACGATGAACGGGATGCCGTGATGACGCGCGGCCAGCGCAAGGCCGAAGGTGCCGATCTTGTTGGCGACATCGCCGTTGGCGGTGATCCGGTCGGCGCCGACGAGCACGGCGTCGACCTGGCCCGTTGCCATCGCCCACGCGGCGGCCGAGTCGATGGTGAGCCGGTGGGGGATGCCCGCCTCGGCCAGCTCCCACGCGGTGAGCCGCGCACCCTGTAGCAGCGGCCGGGTCTCGTCCACGATCACATCGGTGACGGCGCCGCGCTCGTGCAGTACCCGCAGCGCGCCGATGGCCGTTCCCACCGCGCTGGTGGCCAGGCGTCCGGTGTTGCAGTGCGTGAGCAGGCGAAGCGGCCGGTCACCGCAGAGCTGTTGCACCAGGTCGGCGGCGTGGGTGGCGGCGGCCAGGTTGACCCGGCCGTCCTCGGCGAGCATGTCGAGGGTTTCGGCCAGTACGGCGTCGGCACCTTCGGGAATCCGTGTCCGCACCCGCGCGACCGCCCACGCCAGGTTGACGGCGGTGGGTCGCGCCGCCGCGATCCGATCCGCCTCGGCTTCCACCGCCGCCACGTCGACCACTCCGCCGCCCGAAAGGCCGGCCCGCACCGCTTCGCGCGAGACGGCCGCGCTGCGCTGTCCTACCTGCTCAGCGGCCCCGCGGCCATGTTCGTCGTCCGCCTGCGTCGCGGCTGCGGGATGCGCAGCGTCCGCCCGCGTCGCGGTTTCGGGACGTTCGGCGACGGCCTGGGTGGCGGCGTCGACGGCCTTCGTGTGAGCACGGGTCGCGATGACCACCCCGAACGCCCCCGCGATCCCGATGGCGGGCGCACCACGGATGGCGAGCGTAGTGATGGCGTCGATCACCTGATCGACGGTCGTCAACCGCAGCTCACGCACCTCGTGCGGCAGCCCGCGCTGGTCGATGGTGACGAGCGCACCGTCGTCCCAGGTCAGGGAACTGTCGTCCATCGGGGTGTCCTCACTGCGAGACTGTCTTTCCGCCGGTAGACGATATCCGACCAGGTCGACCCGCCGGGACCCGATCCCGACCTGGACAGACGCGTGACCGGCTCCCCGCAGCGCGTGCGCGGCTCGGTCCTGCCGCTACTCGGCAACGAACTCGGCCTCGCGTTCGACCGCGTCGATGGTGGCCCGCGGAACCTGGATCGGACCCGGTGTGTAGGTGATCGCGCGGAGGGCGCCGGTGTAGCGGAAGGGGCCGCGGCGTTCGCGCAGGTCCCAGGACACCGGACCGCGGGCGTCGACGCCGACGGAGATGCCGGTCCACGGCGCCATGCCGACGAGCTGGACCTGGTCGGTGAGTTCGGCCAGGGGCGTGCCGTCGGCTTCGACGACGAAGTCCCAGCGCAGGTGGGGACGCACGGTGGCGCGGACGGCGACCGAGCGGGTGCCGACCGGCAGCGGTGTGCCCACCGAGGCGTAGCGGCCGTAACTGTTCACGCCTAGCACCACCTCACCGTGCTCGATGTAGAGCAGGTAACCACCGAGCGGGTCGCCGTGGGCGACGAGTACGCCTTCGTCGCCGTCCCGGTAACCGGTGGGCACGGATCGGTCACCGGCTCGCGAGGGGGAGGTGGCCGCGCCGAGTTCGGCGGTGATGGTGAAGTCGCGGTAGGCGATCAGCCGTTGCGAACGGTAGCGCTCGAGGGTCGGGGTGCCGGGGAGCAGGCGTACCGGGTCGGCCAGGCGTGCCTCCTCCGGGCGCCTACGGAACAAGTCGGCACGGGTGAGAAGCGGGAAAACCGTATTGGCCCAGGCCGATTCGTCCCAGGCAGCCGCGAGTTCGGCGGCCTTGTCGGGGTACTGTGCGGACAGATCGTGCAGCTCGGTGGGGTCGGCGCGCACGTCGAAGAGCTGCCAGTCGGGTGCGTCCAGGTCGGAGCCCGCTGCGTGGAGCGAGAGCAGTTTCCATCCGTCGCGATAGAAGCCGCGATGACCGGTCATCTCCGAATACTGCTCGGTGTGCAGGGTCGGTGCGGAGGCGTCGCGGAGCAGGGCGGCGGCGGAGATGCCGTCGAAGTCCTTGGCAGGTAGACCGTTACGGACCGAAGGCCGGTCGAGCCCGGCGAATTCCAGCAGGGTCGGCGCCAGGTCGGTGACATAGGCGTACTCGTGCCGGATGCCGGTGTCGTTGTCCTTGCGCGGCAAGCCTTTCGGCCACGACACGATCAGCGGCACCCGCACCCCACCGGCGAAGGTCTGCCCCTTGTAGAAACGGAACGGCGTATTGGACGCCTGCCCCCAGCCACGCGGATAGTGCACCCCGAGCTTGGCGGTACCGATCAGTTCCTCGTCGTGCGGCACGTCGCCCACCCAGTCGGGGTCGTCGATGTGGGCGAATTCGGCGAAATAGGAGCGGGTGCCCTCCGGCCCGCCCTCGGCGGTACCGCCGTTGTCGGAGGTGAACACGATGACCGTGTTGTCGAGCTCGCCCAGTTCCTCGAGCAGCTCGACGATGCGGCCCAGGCTTTGGTCGATGCTGTCGACCATGCCCGCGTACACCTCCATGTACCGGGCGTACCGCCGTTGCTCGGCCGCGGACAGCGAATCCCATTCCGCCGCCTCGTAACCCGGCTCGGTATTGCGCGGCTTCTGCTGGGTGCCCGGCGGGAACAGGCCCTGCGCCACCTGCTCGGCGAAGCGCTGCCGGCGCAATTCGTCCCAGCCCTCGTCGTATCGTCCGCGGTACTTGGCCTGGTCCTGCGCCTTCGCCTGCAACGGTCCGTGCATGGCGACGTGCGCGAAGTACAGGAAGAACGGTTTCGTCGCGTCGTGCGCGCGCAGGTCCTTGATGTAGGACAGTGCCTTGTCGGTGAGGTCGTCGGTGAGGTAGTAACCCGGCGGATACTCCTCGACATCCACCACCGAACTGTCGGAAACCAGCTGATTCGGGTAGTAGAAGGAATTGAGGCCTTCCAGCGATCCGTAGTACCGGTCGAATCCGCGCTGCGTCGGCCACGAACTCCGGTGCGCCGCCGGATTCATCGTGGCATCACGCACCAGATGCCATTTGCCCACCGCGTAGGTGGCATATCCGTTGTCCCGCAGAATCTCCGGCAGGGTGAGCACATCGTCGGACAGTTCCAGGCGCAGCCCGGGATAGCCGGGGTCGGCATTGGCGACGAAACCGAATCCCGCGCGGTGCGGATTGATACCGGTGAGCAACGCGGCGCGCGACGGTGAGCACAGGGGAGTTGTGTGGTAATTCGACAAGCGCACACCCGTCGCGGCGAGCCGATCCAGTGTGGGCGTGGCGATCTCGGAGCCGTACGGACCGATATCGCTGTAACCCATATCGTCCACGAGGACGACGACGATATTCGGCGCACCGGCGGGCGCCGTGGCCGGCGCGGTCCAATGCGGCGTGGAATCGGCGGAGGTGCGTCCGATCGAGCCTGCGAAGGATTCGTAACCGCGTGCGTGGGGTGGAACTGGCATTCCCGCAGTGAACTGGACAAAATGGCTGGTCACCAGGGTTAGATGCAGCCTGCGCGGAATCGGTGACCGGTGTCGCGCACATTGTTAGCGTCGCTGTCGTGTCAACGAACAATGCATCGCGTGGCGGTATCCATCGCCGAAATTTCCTGCGCACCAGCGGTATCGCTGCCGCGGCCATCTTCGGCGGGGCGGCCCTCGCGGCGTGCACCTCCGCGGTCTCGGAGCAGAAGGCAGGCGGCGACGACGCGACGCCGGTGCGCGGTGGCACCTTGAAGGTCGGCATCCGTGAGGACCTGGTGCCCGCCAATCTGCTCACCAATACCGCCGCCACCCCGGTGCTCGTCGGCCTGGTCTACGAATCGCTGATCCGCTACCCGAACGATTCACTCGAACCACAGCCGCTGCTGGCCAAGGCCTGGCAGCTCGCCGCCGACGGCCGCTCGGTGAGTCTGGACCTGCGCGACGACGTGAAATTCCACAGCGGGCGGGTGTTCACGGCCAAGGATGTGGAGTTTTCGATCCGCACCTACGCCGACCCGAAATGGTCTGCGCAATTGCGGTCAACCGCCGCCGCGGTGACAGAATTCGATATCGTCTCGCCCACCCGGATCGTCCTGCGTTTCGCCCATCCGGTGAGCAATATCTTCGATCTGCTCGATACGGTGCCCATTCTCGACAGCGAAACCGCCGACAAACTCGGCACCGGTGAAACCTATATCGGCACCGGGCCGTTCACCTTCGTACAGCGAATTCCGAATTCACAACTGATCTTCGCCAAGAACACCGGGTACTGGGTCCCGGATCGTCCCTACCTCGATCGGGTCGAGGTGTCGATCGTCCCCGATCCGCAGGCACTGCTGAACGCGCTGAAGACCGGTCAGGTCGCCGCTGCGCGCGAACTGACCTTCCGCGACGCCGAGAACCTGTCCAACAGTGGCGGTTTCACAGTGCACAATCTCGAGGGCGCCGAACTGCAGACCTATGTGGGGGTCAATGTCTCCGAGCCGTCGCTGGCGGATGTGCGGGTGCGGCAAGCCATCGCCTACGCGCTGGACCGCGAACGGATCGTCACCGAGGTCTTTCGCGGCGCGGGCTATCCACTGAATGTGCCGTGGCCGAAGAATTCTCCGGCGTTCGACGAGTCGCTCAACACCAGGTACGGCAGAGACATCGGCAAGGCCAAGGCGCTGCTGGCCCAGGTCACCAAGCCACCGCGCCTGCCGTTGACTTTCCCGCCCGGGTTCGAGGCGACCGCCCAGATCGTGCAGGCCAATCTGGCCGAGGTGGGCATCGAGGTGGATCTCGACCCGATCGACAACGCAGCTTTCGTGAAACAACTGACCGGCCAGCAGTTCCGCGGCCTGTGGGTGACCGACCACTCGTGGGCACAGTTCGTGCCGTCGACCCTCACCGTGAGTGCGTACCCGTTCAACGCCCGCCGCAACGCCTCTCGCTACGAGTCGCCCGCCTACACCGCGGCCGCCGATGCCGCATGGCAACTGCCGCAGGGCACCGGACCCGACGCGGTGCGCGCCTACCGGGCCGTGACGGATCAGCTGCTCGAAGGGCTGTTCCTGATCGAAATCGGTGTGCGTTTCCAGCAGTACTCCACCAGCAACACGGTGCACGGATTCGCCTGGACCAAGCGCCGCGAACCCGTACTCACCGACACGTTCCTGTCATGACGCGCTACCTGCTGCACCGCCTGCCCTCTGCACTGCTCGTCCTGTTCGGCGCCTCGGTGCTGATCTTCCTGCTGCTGCGGCTGGTGCCGGGCGACCCGGCCACCATCCTGGCGGGCAACGACGCGACACCCGAGTCCGTCGCGGCCATCCGGCATCAGCTCGGTCTCGACCGGTCGATTCCCGTGCAATACCTGAGCTGGCTGGGCGATCTGGTCACCCTCGACCTCGGCCGGTCCTACCTCATCGGTGGGCAGATCAGCGACCTGGTCGGTCGTGGGCTCACCAACACCCTGGTGCTCACGGTGACCGCGCTGGTGCTCGCCGTGGTGGTGAGCCTTGCGGTGTCGCTGGCCTCGGTGCTGTGGCCGAGTCGCTGGCTGAATACCGTGGTGGCGGCGGCGAATACGATCGCCGTCGCGTTGCCGACCTTCGTGGTGGGACCACTGCTGGTGCTGGTGTTCGCCGTCGCGATCCCGATCCTGCCCTCGGGCGGGGTGCCGCCGGACGGGTTCATCGCCCGGCCGGATATCGCGGTGCAGTATCTGCTGCTGCCCGCGATCTGCCTCGCACTGCCGGTGGCGGCCGCGCTGACCCGGTTCCTCACCGAGTCGTTGCGGACCGAACTCACCAAACCCTATGTGCTCACGGCACGTTCGCTCGGTGTCGACCACCGCGAGATCGTCACGCGCGGGGCGCTGCGCAACGCACTGCCGACCTCGCTCACCGTGCTCGGCCTGCAGACCGGTCAGCTACTCGGCGGGGCGGTGCTGGTGGAGGCGGCGTTCGTGTGGCCGGGGATCGGTCAGCTCATCGAGCAGGGCATCAGCCGGCGCGACTACCCGGTGGTGCAGGTGCTGTTGCTGCTCGCCGTCGCGGTGTTCGTGGTGATCCAGTTGCTCACCGATCTCGCCCACGCGTGGCTGGACCCGCGAGTCCGGATCGGGGGACGATCGTGACCGTCGCAATCGCGGAAACACGCGCGCGGCGAGCGGCCGCGTTGCGCAGTGGTCAGGGACTGGCCGGTGTTCTCCTGGTCGGCGTGATCGCGCTCGCCGGTGTGTTCGCCGGGGTACTGAGCCCCTTCGACCCGCTCACGCAGATACCGTCCGCCAACCTGCTCGGCCCGAGCACACAGCACTGGCTCGGCACCGACCACCTCAACCGCGACGTGGCCGCGCGCGTGCTGGCCGGAATCCGCGTCGACCTGCTCATCGTGGCACTCGCGGTGCCGCTCGCCGCGGTGCTCGGTTCGCTGATCGGGCTCGCCGCCACCGTGCACCCCTTCGCCGATGTCACCGTGCAGCGCCTGTTCGACCTGGTGCTGGCCTTCCCGTCGCTGATCTTCGCGATCGCCCTCGCCGCGATCACCGGGCCGGGCTGGCACGCGGTGGTGATCGTCATCGTGGCCGCCGAGATCCCGATCTTCGGTCGTCAGATCCGCACCGCCGTGCTCGCGGTGCGCGAACAACCCTTCGTCGAGGCATCCGAGGTGATCGGCGCTGGCACCTGGTGGACGCTGCGCAGACACGTGCTGCCCAACGCGGTCGAACCGCTCGTCGTGCAGTTCGCGCTGTCGCTGTCGGTCGCGGTGTTCCTCGAGGGCGCGATGAGCTTCATCGGGATCGGGGTCCAGCCCCCGAATCCCTCGCTCGGCTCGCTGACCGGCGAATCCATCGGCAACCTCGACGCCAATCCGTGGATGGCGGTCGGGCCGCTGGTCGTCGTCGCCGGGCTGACGCTCGGGTTTCTGTTGATCGCCCAATCACTGGGCAACGCGAGGAGATCGGGATGAGTACGCAAGAGCGCGAGCCCGATGATGTCGTGCTCGACATCACCGATCTGGTCGTCGCCTTCGGGGACAAGACGGTGGTGCACGGGGTGAGCTTCCAGGTGCGGCGCGGACAGGTCGTCGCGCTGGTCGGCGAATCCGGGTCGGGAAAGTCGCTCACCGCGCGGGCCGCGCTCGGACTGCTGCCGGTGACCGCGCGGGCGCGCGGGTCGGTCACCCTCGCCGCGACCGAGATCGTCGGCGCCGACGAGGCGACCCTGCGTGGACTGCGCGGCACCCGGGCCGCCATGGTGTTCCAGGAGCCGCAGACCGCGCTCAATCCGGTGCAGAAGATCGGCACCCAGCTCGTGCGGGCCCTGCGCGCACACGGCGTCACCGACAAGGCCGCGGCCCGTGCCCGCGCGATCGAATTGCTCACCGCCGTCGACATCCCCGAACCCGCCGAACGCCTCGACTGGTACCCGCATCAGCTCTCGGGCGGGCAGAAGCAGCGCGTGGTGATCGCGCTCGCGCTGTCGGGCGAACCCGAGCTGCTCATCGCCGACGAGCCGACGACCGCGCTCGACGTCACCGTGCAGGCCGAAATCCTCGACCTGCTGCACACGCTGCGACGCGATCGGGGCACCTCGGTGCTGTTCATCACCCACAACCTCGGCGTGGTCGCCGAGATCGCCGACCGCGTGGTGGTGCTGCGCGCGGGCCAGGTGGTCGAACAGCAGCCCGTCTTCGACCTGTTCGCCGCACCGCAGGCCGAGTACACCCGCACGTTGCTCGCGTCGGTCCCGCGCTTGCCGGCACGTTCGGCGCGCGGTGGGGCAGCGGTGGCGCCCGAGGTAAGCGACCCCGACGGCGTGCCCGAGACCCAGCCGGTCGAGACGGTGATCCCGACTCGCGGTGCGAACGAGGCCGACGTCGTCCCGAACGCTTCGAGCACCGAAAGGCCCGACCCGGTGCGGTTCGATGCCGGTGCCGAGGCGGCCGACCCAGTGGGCGCTGGGGACGGTATCGCTCCAGCCCTTCCTGCGGAGTCCGATGGTGTGGCCAGGGAAGCCGGCCTCGATTCCGATGGTGCGGCGGGTCGCGCGACTCGGGGTCTCGAGCGGGCGCTGCGGAGGGTGGTGGCACGGAAACCGGCGGTCGTCGCCGAGAAGGGCGGGGGCGTACCGGGACCGGAGTACCGCGAGGTGTTGCGGATCGACGAGTTGTCCGTGGTCTATCCCGGTCGGCACGGTGGTGCCGCATTCCCCGCACTGTACGACATCTCGTTGACGCTGAGTCCGCGCGAGGTACTCGGCATCGTCGGGGAGTCCGGTTCGGGCAAGAGCACACTCGGGCGGACCGCGCTCGGGCTGGTGCCCGCGACCTCGGGGACCGTGCAGCTACAGGGTGTGTCGCTGACCGGGTTGCCCCGGCGGGAGCTGCGCGGGTTGCGCAAGCACGTGGCGCTCGTGCATCAGGATGTGAGCGCCTCGCTCGACCCGCGACGCAGCATCGCCGCCGCGATCGGTGAACCGCTCCAGGTGCATCGAGTCGCTTCGGGAGCCCTGCTGCGGTCCAAGGTGGGCGATCTGCTCGAGTCGGTCCGGTTGCCGAGGGACTACGCCGAGCGCAGGCCCGCGGAGTTGTCCGGTGGGCAGCGTCAGCGCGTGGCGTTGGCGCGGGCGCTGGCACTGGCGCCTCGGCTGCTGGTGGCCGACGAACCGACCAGTGCGCTCGACGTCTCGGTGCAGGCACAGGTGCTCGACCTGTTCGCCGATCTGCGCGCCGAATACGGATTCGCGAGCCTGTTCATCAGTCACGACCTGGCCGTGGTGCATCAGGTCGCCGACCGCGTCCTGGTGCTGCGACAGGGCCGGATCGTGGAGACCGGTGCGGCACGCGCGGTGTTCGCGGCACCAGCGCAGGATTACACCCGTCGCCTGCTCGACGCGGTCCCCGCGCCCGATCCGTCGACGGCTCGCAGGGGACGTGACGCCGCCCTGCCGATCGGGGCCTGACGCGGACGAGCCGCCGGTACCGGTACCGGCGGCTCGTCGACACGCGTGGATCAGTGGCTGCCTGGGCGGCGCGGCTCGCGCCGATCATCCTGGCCTGCTCGCGTCATCCGCTGCGAGTCCTGCTCCTGCCGCTGCTCCTGCTGCTGGCGGGGCATCTGCTTGGGCATCTTTTTCGGCGTTTTCTTCGACTTCTCAGCCATCTCCACACGGTCCTTTCCGAGGGATGAATACTTCGCCTAATTCGGATGTCCGGCGTAATTCCGCCTTTTTCGAGGCGGGGTACGCCTGACTTGCTCAACGATAGGCATCGAGTCGTCGCGGCGGTAGAGTTGAACGATAAATAGCATTCCTACCAGCGGATATTCGGCGTGTCCCGGTATTTTCGGCAGTCACCGACGGTAATTCGGGCGACATTGTTTCAACTCGGGAGCGGGAGGAATTCCACGAGGTCGCCGTCTTCGGCCGATGGTCCGACGACGACCAGTCCGTCGCGGTCGACGAGACCGCCCAGGTGGGCGGTGCGGATATTCGGGTCGCCGATCCAGCCGCCGCCGGGGGCGTAGCGCGCGGGCGTGATGCGCGTGACGGGGGCGGCGATTTCGGCGGCATTGTGCAGCGGGCCGAGAACGGTGCGCGGCGGCGCCGACGCGGTGCGGGCCGCGACGATCGCCGGGGTGAGGGCGAGTAGTACGGCGATGGCGGCGAAGGGATTACCAGGCAGTCCGAGAACCGTTGGTCCGTCGGGTAATTCGGCTACGACGGTCGAACCACCAGGGCGCAGTGCGAGTCTCGGGACGACGATGCGTGCACCGGTGCGCGCCAGCGCGGTGCGCAACTGGTCGGCGGCGCCGCCGCCGGTGGCGCCGACCACGACCAGCAGATCGAGACCGGTTGTGGCGGTGAGCATGTCGTCGAAGCTGTGCGCGGTGTCGCGCAGGTGCACACGGTCGACCACGCGCACACCGCAGCCGGTGAGCAGATCCGGCAGGACGGGGCCGATCGAATCGCGGGTCTGGCCGGTCTGCAGCGGGCCGGTGCTGCGGATCTCGTCACCGGTCATCACTATTCGAGCTCGGACGGGCCCACGGACCGAACCCGCTGTCACCTCCACCGAGGCGGCGGCCGAGCGCAGCGCCGCGGTCACCCGGGTGCCCGCCGGTGCGACCTGATCACCGACCCGCAGGTCCTCACCGCTGCGCCGCACATCGCCCCGGATCGGTGTGCCGGGCCGCCGTGCCAGATCATCGCCGGTGACGACGGCGAATTCGTCACGCAGCACGGAGGTGGTCCCGTCGGGCACGTGCGCACCGGTCGCGATCCGCACCGCCTCACCGGGCAACAGGCCGAGCGGCCTTGCGCCACCGGCGAATCCGACATCGCGGCGCAATCGCCACGGGCCGTCACCGCACACGGCGTAGCCGTCCATCGCGGAGACGTCGAAGCGCGGCAGCGCGCCCGCCGCGACCACCGGTTCGGCCAGGGCGGCGCCGGGTACGTCGGCGAAAGCGGCGTCGTAGGCGATCAACGGGGTGAGTGCGCCGGCGATGCGATTCCTGGCTTCGGTGAGGTCGAGGCGGGCGTCGTTGTCGACGGACTCGCGGGCCCGGCGCACCTCCTCCTCGGTGTCGCAGTCGGTGGTGCCCGGCAGTTCGACCAGTGCCGTCTCGGTGGGGATGATCGCCTTCATCGGCTGGTTCACCAGGGCGTCCAGACCCGCCAGCGCCGCCGTGAGCGCGGTGCGCCGCCACACGCCGACCAGGTACTGCGGGCGCCCCGACGCATCGATGGCGAACACCGCTTCCGCGGTGGATTCGGCTGCGCGGAGCAATAATTGGCGCACCGTGTCGCGCGTCAGGAACGGCATGTCGGCCGCGAGCACAACGATCCACGGTGCCGACTCGGGCTCCAGCGCGGCCAACCCGGTGCCGATGGCGGCCACCGGCCCCGACCCCGGCGGCACCTCACGCACCTGCTTGATCCGCGCGTCGAGTTCGGGTCGCGGCGGACCGACGACAACCACCTCACCGCAATCGCTCACCGCCCCCAGCGCCGCCTCGAGCATCGACCGCCCACCGATCACGATCCCGGGCTTGTCGACCCCACCCATCCGGCTGGCCCGCCCTCCCGCCAGCACGATCGCATCGGCATCGGTCATGAGACCAGCGAAGTAGTCGACATGTCGGCCATGCTATCCGCGCCGACCCGACCCGATCGTCAGAGGCGGGCGGTGCGCAGGTCGATGCGGCCGTCGGTGATAAGGACTCCTTCCTCGGCGAGGAGGCGCAGCTGGCGGCCGGCGAGGTGGGGGGAGGGGCGGCCGGAGGCGGGGACGACGCGGTGCCAGGGGAGGTCGGAGGAGTCGGTGCGCATGATCCAGCCGACCGTGCGCGGCGAGGACAGGCCTACCGCGGCGGCGAGGTCGCCGTAGGTGGCGACGCGGCCGGGTGGGATGGCGGCGACGAGGGCGCGCACCCGCTCCACCTGGTCGTCGGTCGTCGCGGGCACGGTCTACAGCACCGACGCGATGAGCGCGGCCGTCTCGGCGGGACGGGCCTGCGGGACCATGTGGTCGCAATCCCAGTCGTGAGCGGTGAAATCGGCGAGCTCGGCGGCCAGCGCACCACGGAATTCGGCGGTGACGTACGGCGGCTGCACCTTGGCGGCCTGGACCAGCACCGTCGGCACGTCGGCGGGCGGCAGCACGAACGGGCGGGCCAGCTGTCCCCAATACGAGGTGATCGCCGGCTGGAAGGTGCGCCACCGCACCCGGCCGCCCTCGGCGGGCACCAGGTGCTCGGCGAGCTCGCGCTCGAGTTCGGCCGGGTCGACCTCGTCGGGGCCCCACGCGCTCACCTGCTTGTCCGAACGCGCCTCGTCGACATCGGTGTAGTCGGGTGAGGCCAGATCGGCGGCGGCCACCTGTTCCATCAGCTTCGGGTCGATCCCGATGGCCGGATCCAGCAGCACCAGCGAGCGCACGAGTTCGCGATGGGCGCGCGCCAGATAGATGCCGACCGCGCCACCGAACGAATGCCCGACCACCACGACCGGGCCGTCGGTCTCCGCCCGCACGAGCGCGGCCACATCGGCGGCGAGAGTGTCGATGTCCCACGGCGGCAGCGAGGTGGAACGACCGTGTCCGCGCAGGTCGGGCGCGATCACCCGGGCCTGCGGCAGATGCCGGGTGGCGAGGGTTTCCCACCGGTTGCCATGGCCGGTGAGGCCGTGCAGGGCGAGGACGACGGGACCGTCGGCGGGGCCGAAACGTTGTACATGAAGCGACGACACGACAGCCATTGTGGCCGGTCGCGCACTATCGCGCAGCGTGTCCCCCGATGGGGGTGGGCGGGCGTGTCGGTGGGGTCTGTTGCAATAGCCGATGTGGTGCGATCGGATAGCTCGGTGCGACTAGTGCGCCGGACGACGCGAGCGCCCCGGCCGCGGGCCTGGGGCGCGCCTGTGCGCGCGCTGTTCGCCGAACAAGCCCAACCCGCCCCGCCGCGCCCCGGCTGGCTGCCCTGGCAGGTGCTCGGCGGCCCCGGCACGGGCAAGACCTCGCTGCTGGTCGACCTGGTCGCGGCGCGCATCACCGACGGCGCCGACCCGTCCTCGGTCCTCGTCCTCACCCACACCAAACACGCCGCCGCGGCCCTGCGCGACGCCATCACCCACAGGCTGGGCCCGCACACCGGCATCCCCGGCGCCAGCCGCGAACCCATGGTGCGCACCCTGCACTCCTACGCCTTCTCGGTGCTGCGCCGGCACGCCGAACGGCACGGCAACCCGCCGCCGCGTCTGCTCACCGGTGCCGAACAAGACGCGGTCCTGCGCGAGATGCTGCGCGGCGACCTCGAGGACATCGAGCAGGGTGCGCGCGGGCTGTGGCCGCCGCGCCTGCAACCCGCGCTCGCCCTCGGCGGGTTCGCCGAACAACTGCGCGACCTGATGTTGCGTGCCACCGAACGCGGGATCGGCCCCGAGGATCTGATGAAGCTGGGCCGTGAACACGACAACGACGCGTGGGTGGCCGCCGGTCGGTTCCTGCAGCGCTATGAAGAGGCGTCGATGCTGCGCTGGTCGGTCGGTGTGGCCGCGCCGGAAGCGACCGCGCCCGCCCTCGACGCCGCCGAACTGGTCGGTGCCGCCCTCGACGCGCTCGCGGGCGACCGCAATCTCCTTGCCGCCGAACGTGATCGGATCCGGTACCTGCTGGTCGACGACGCCCAGCACCTGGATCCGCAAGCCGCGACCCTGGTGCGCGCGATCGGCAGCGGGAGCGCGAGCACTGTTGTCACCGGCGACCCCGACCAGGCCGTCTTCACCTTCCGTGGCGCCGACTCGCGGTTCCTCGTCGACCTCGACACGGTCCCCCAACGCCGAATCATCCTGCGCCACAATCACCGCAGCGGTGCGCCGATCCGCCTGGCCACCGCCCGCATCGCCGCCCGGCTGCCGGGCAGTGCGCGTCATCGAGTGCTGCCGGGGCAGGAGTCGCGCGCTGACCTGAACGAGCCAGAAGCCGAGGTGGAATCGCGCGGTGGCGAGCCCGATGGCCCCGGGCCCGATCCGGCTGCCGAGCGGCGGGGCCAGGGCAGGTCCGATGAGGTTGTGGCGTATGACGATTCGCGGCGAGGTGACCCGGCGGGAAGCGGTCAGGATTCCGAGGCGGCCGATCCGGCCCCGCGCCGGTTGCACGAGGAGGCGCCCGATCCGCTCGCGGCTGATCGGCATCCTGACGAACAGGCTGTAGCCGGCCATGATCCGGCGCAGCCGATCGCGCTCGGCGGGGATCCGGCAGCCGGACCGCCGCCGGACGACGAGACCAGCGTGCGGGTTCGGGTGTTGTCGACGCCTGCCAAGGAAGCCGCGCTGATCGCAGACCATCTGCGGCGGGCGCATCTCACCGACGGGGTGCCGTGGTCGGACATGGCCGTGATCGTGCGATCGGTGCCGTTGTCGCTTGCCCCGTTGCGGCGGGCGCTGCTGGCCGCCGGAGTGCCGGTGCGCAGGCCCGCCGTGGCCGAACCGCTGGCGCGCAGGCGTGGCGCGGCGTGGATGGTGCTGGCGCTGCGGGTGCTGCTGGCCGGTGACCGGTCGCGGCCGGGGTCGCGACGGGCCATCGACTCGGTGTTCTCGCCCGAAGACGCCATGGATCTGCTGTCGGGACCGCTCGGTGGGGCCGATCAGATCGCGCTGCGCAGGTTGCGCCGTGGCATCCGCCGCACCGTGCTCGACCTCGAGCGCACCGGCGCCTTGGCGGGCACGCCGCCCGAAGCGGCAGACCAGTTCCTGCTGTGGGACGAACCGCCGCCGCCACCGGAATGGCCGGAGCCCGAACCGGACCCGGTCGACGACGAGTGGCTACCCCCGCCGCCGGACCCCGACGACCCGTTGCGCCCGGAGCCGGAACCGGACTGGGATGTCGCCGAACGGCTTCCGGACGACATCGACGTCCTCGATGCCGAAACCATGCCGCCCGCACCGGACGTCGTCGCTACGCCGACGCGCCCGGAACCGGCCGAGGTCCCGCTGATCGACCAGTCCTCGGCCGAGGTGCTGCGCGACCTCATCGTCGGTATCGGCGAGCCCCGCCTGCTCGACGGTCTCACCGAGGTGGAGGCGGCCCCGCTGCACCGGGTGCTGCGCGCCGTCGACAAGGCCAGGCAGGCCCAAGCCCACGACAAGGGCCTCGAGGACGTGCTGTGGACCCTGTGGACCAGTTCGCGACTGGAACGCCGCTGGTTCCGGCAGTCCCGGCGCGGCGGCGCGGCCGGTATGCAGGCCGACCGCGATCTCGACGCCGCCGTCGAATTGTTCGACGCCGCAGCGGCCTACGTCGACCGGCTACCAAAAGCGGGCATCGAGGGTTTCGTCGAATATCTGCTGCACCAGCAGATTCCACAGCAGGGCAGGCCGTTGACCGCCGAGACAGAGGCCGTCACGCTGCTCAGCGCGCACGCCGCGGCAGGCCGGGAGTGGGACGTGGTCGCGGTCGCCGCCGTGCAGGAAGGCATCTGGCCCAACCCACGAGCGCGCGGCACGCTGCTGCACACCGAGGACCTGGTCGACCTGGTGGCCGGTGTCGACCCGGCGGCGAAGACGAACCGGGCGGCCCCGATCCTCGCCGAAGAACGCCGACTGCTGCTCGTCGCGTGCAGCCGGGCTCGGCGCTCACTGCTGGTGACCGCCGTCGAATTGGTTGCGGGAGACCAGGACCTGGTGCCGTCGCGGTTCCTCACCGAACTGCTCGGCGACGACGACACCGGCGAACCGGGCGCCCTGCCCGTCGCCGATCCCGGCCGCGCGCTGGTGATGCACGCGCTGGTCGCCGAATTGCGCGGTGTGGTCTGCGATCCCGGCGCCGACCCGCGGCGCCGCGACCGTGCGGCCCGGCAGCTGGCGCGCCTCGCCGATGCGGGTGTGCCGGGTACCGACCCCGACGACTGGTACGGCACCGCGGCCCTGAGCAGCGAACGCGAACTGTGGGACGACGACGATTCACCCATCGGCCTGTCCCCGTCGACGGTCGAACTGCTGCGCACCTGCCCGCTGCGCTGGGCGCTGGAACGCCACGGCGGCACCGACGGCGACAACCCGCACGCCGTGAAGGGCAACCTCGTACACACCCTGGTGCAGGCACTGGCGGGCAACGTGCCAGAACACCAGGTGCGCGCCGCCCTCGACCAGGCGTGGAAGGCGATCGACCCGGCCACCGGCTGGCACTCCCGCCAGGAACTGCGCCGCACCGAGGCCATGCTCGAGACCTTCCTCGCCTGGGTGCGCACCACCCGTGGCGAACTCACGCAGGCCGGGGTCGAGGTGCCGGTGGACTGCGTGCTGCCGCCGCGCGCCGAAGGGGAACGGCCCGTGCGTATCCGGGGCCGGGTCGACCGGCTCGAACGCGACGCGCAAGGCCGGTTCGTGATCGTCGACGTGAAGACGGGCAAGACACCGATCAGCGCGAAGACCGTCGCCGACCACGCTCAGCTGGCCACCTACCAGGTCGCCGCCGCCCACGGCGCGCTCGACGACGAGGACGCCGAACCTGGGGAGCCGGGCGGTGCGCGCCTGGTCTACGTCGCCAAACCCCACAACAAGACCGGGGCGACCGAACGCGCCCAGGACCCCCTCGACGCCGAGGGACTCGAGCAGTGGCGAACCACCATCCACGACGCCGCCGCGGCCACCCGCGGCCCCGGCTACCTCGCGGTGCGCAACGACGGGTGCAGGCACTGCCCGGTCGGCGGCAGCTGTCCCGTGCGTGACACCGGACGGCAGGTGACCGACGAGTGAGCGGCGTGCGCGTCACCCCGCAGCGGCTGGCCGACGCGCTCGGCCTGCCGCCACCGACCGACGAACAGGCGGCCATCATCGCGGCGCCGCCCGGTCCCACGCTGGTCGTCGCGGGCGCGGGCGCGGGCAAGACCGAGACGATGGCCGCGCGCGTGGTGTGGATGGTCGCCAATCAGCTCGTCGCCCCCGACGAGGTGCTCGGCCTCACGTTCACCCGAAAAGCCGCACAGCAGTTGACGTCTCGCATCCGCACCCGCCTGGCCCGGCTGGCCGGTGCGCCGCTGGTCCGCGAGATCGACCCCAGCGGCGCGCTGCGCACCGTCATCGCGGGCGCCGAACCGGAGATCAGCACATACCACTCCTACGCGGGCAGGCTGCTCACCGCACACGGTCTGCTGCTGCCGGTGGAACCCTCGGCCGCGCTGCTCACCCAGACGCAGCTGTGGCAGCTCGCTCACGAGGTGGTCCGTTCCTGGGACGGCGACCTCGACACCGACCGCACCCCCGTCTCGGTCACCGAGGCGGTGCTCGCGCTGTCCGGGCAGCTCGCCGAACACCTGGTGGAGCCGGAGGAACTCGCCGAAGCGCACGCCGAACTGGAAAAACTCGTCTACACCCTGCCCGCCGGACCGCGTCAGCGCGGTGGGCCCAGCCAGAAACTCCAGGACGTGGTCAACGCCCAGCGCGAACGCGTCGCCCTGCTCCCGCTGGTCAATCAGCTCGCCGAGGCACTCGAACGCCGAGGTGCCCTCGACTTCGGCTCGCAGATGTCCCTGGCTGCCCGCCTGGCCGTCGACCACCCCGAGGTCGCCGCCGCTGAACGCGCCCGTTTCAAACTGGTGCTGCTCGACGAGTACCAGGACACCGGCCATGCCCAGCGAGTCCTGCTGTCGGCCTTGTTCGGCAATGCCAGGGCGGTACAACAGAATCGGCGTAGCGAGCCGGTGCGGGTGCGCGCGTCGGCCACGTCTGACCACGCCACGCTGTGGTCCGACGACCCAGCCCCCGGTGAAATCGCGCCCGATGTGCGTCGGGCCGGCAGCCCCGGCCTCCATGGTGGTGCGCGTGATGGCGTCGGTGATGATCGGCGTGGTGAGGGGGGCGGCGGTCGTCACGGTGAGCCGGATGGTGAGGGTCGCCGTGGTGCCGTAGGTGACGAGGCGCGCGACGGCGTCACCGGGGAAGCAGGTTCCGGTGCGCTCGCCGTGACGGCGGTGGGTGATCCGATGCAGTCGATCTACGGGTGGCGTGGTGCCTCGGCGGCGAACCTGCCCAGGTTCGCGACAGATTTCCCTGTGGGCGAAGGGGTTCCGGCGCCGATTCTGCCGTTGCTCACCAGTTGGCGAAATCCACCCGAAGCGCTGGCGTTGGCCAACCTCGTGGCCGACCCGTTGCGGTCGCGAGCGCGCGCGGCCGGGGGTGCGACCGTGGACGCCCTGCGTGCCAAGCCCGACGCACATGCGGGCACTGTCGAACTCGCGCTCACGGAAACTGTTGCCCAGGAACGGGATTGGATCGCCGAGCGGATCGCCCGCGAGTGGATCCAGGCGCGGGAAGACGGGAAGCCACCACCCACGTCGGCGGTACTGATCCGGCGCAACGCCGACGCCGCACCGCTGGCCGAAGCCTTGCGTGAACAGGGCCTTCCCGTCGAAATCGTCGGTCTCGGTGGCCTTCTGGCGACCCCCGAGGTGGCCGACATCGTCGCCACGCTGCGACTCATCGCCGAACCGGGAACCGGAAGCGCGGCGGTGCGCATCCTCACCGGCGCGCGCTGGCGCATCGGTGTCGCCGACCTGGCTGCCCTGGCCAAGCGGGCTCGGATGCTGTCGATCGGGAGCCTGTCCGGCGATGCCTCCACCGCGATCACCGACGCGACCGGCCTGGCGTCCGCCCTGCGTGAAGTGGCCCCGGAACCCACCGAACGCGCGGGCCTGGCCGACGCCATCGCCGACCCCGGTCCGGCGGAAAACTATTCGGAGGCGGGTTACGCGCGCATCATCGCACTCGGCGAGGAATTGGCCGCCCTGCGCGAACGCAGCGGGCAACCACTGGTCGAGCTCGTCGCCGATGTCGAGCGGACCATCGGTGTCGGCGTGGAAACCCAGACGCGCCGCGCGATCGCGGGCGGCGGCGCGGGCCGCGAACACCTGGACGCCTTCGCCGAGGTGGTCGCGGGCTACGCCGCCGACTCGCGCGCCTCGCTCAGCGGCCTGCTCGCCTTCTTCACCGCCGCCGAATCCGTCGAAAACGGTTTGGAGCCGGGCGAAGTGGAAGTTGCCCGCGACCGCGTGCAGGTGCTCACGGTGCACGCCGCCAAGGGGCTCGAATGGGAGGTCGTCGCGGTGCCGCACGTGAGCGCCTCGGTCTTCCCCTCCACCACCGCACTGAGCACCTGGCTCGGCGCCCTCACCGAACTTCCCACCACCCTGCGCGGCGACCGCGCCCAGCCCGACGCCGCCGAAGGCGTCCCGGTCCTCGACCTGAGCGGCGTCGGTGACCGTGCCGAACTCGAACAGGCCATCACCGAACACCGCGACGCGCTCAAGAGCCGCCGCCTCGACGAAGAGCGCCGCCTGTTCTACGTCGCCCTCACCAGAACCGAACGGGTACTGCTGGTTTCGGCCTACTACTGGCCCGAAACCGGCACCTCGCAGAAGGGGCCGTCGGAGTTCCTGCTCGAACTCAAAGAGGCCAACGAAGACCCCGACAGCCCCGCCTACGGCGTCGCGACCATCGCCCGCTGGGACGACAAACCACCGGCCGACGCCGTCAACCCCTTCGCCGACAACCCACCGACCGCCCACTGGCCACGCGACCCCCTCGGCGACCGCCGCGACCCCATCGAACAGGGCGCCACCCTCGTCCGCGCAGCCCTCGACCAGTTACGCGGCACGCCAACCGAGTCCGCGCCCGAGGACGACGATCCCGAAGGCTGGGCCAACGACGTCGACGCCCTGCTCGCCGAGTTCACCGCCGCCGAACTCGCCGAACAGCAGGTGGAACTGCCCGGCCAGCTCCCCGCGACCGCCCTGGTCGAACTGCGCGCCGACCCCACCCGCCTGGCCGCCCGCCTGCGCCGTCCCCTGCCCTACCCGCCGAACCCGATGGCCCGGCGCGGCACCGCCTTCCACGCCTGGGTGCAGTCCTGGTACAGCACCGACCAGCTGCTCGGCCTCGACGAACTACCCGGCGCCGCCGACACGGCAGGCCGCGCCGATCAGGAACTCGCCACCATGCAGGCCGCCTTCCGTCGCTCACCCTGGGCGCACCGCAACCCCATCGACGTGGAGGTCCCGTTCGAAACCAGCATCGCGGGCACCGTCATCCGCGGCCGGATGGACGCCGTCTTCGCCGAACCCGGCGACCGCTGGATCGTCGTCGACTGGAAGACCGGCGCCGAACCCGGCCCCGCCGACGAACCCGCCGTCGCCATGCAGCTCGCCGTCTACCGCCTGGCCTGGGCCCGCCTGATGGCCGCCCGCACCGGCGAATCCGAGGACGCGATCCTCCAACGAGTCGGCGCCGCTTTCCATTACGTACGCTCCGGCCGCACCATCGCCCCCACCGACCTGGCAGGCCCGGACGAACTGGCCCGCCTCATCCACGACGCCGCCCCGGAAAACAAGGACACCGAACAGCAAGACCCCCACTGAGCCGATACTCTTCCCGCGAAGCGGAAAACCACGACCGGTGGAGGCGGTGTTCAGCGCCGAACCCGCGGCGCCAGCTAGTCTTCCTCGCGAAGCGAATACGACGGCCGGTCTCGGCGCGTCGCCGCCTCTGGACTGACCGAAGGGTGCGACGAAGGAGTGCCCGTAGGGAGGGAAGAGGCGGCGTTTAGCGCCGAGACCCGCGGCGCCAGCCGCCAAAAAAGGAGCGCGACGATGTTCGACAAGCGCCGCCCGCTCGGGCTGAGTAGCAGTCCCGACTACGCGCTGGTCGGTTTGTTGCGCATCCCGGTCGAGCAGATCAGTCCCTGGACCTCGCTCACCCGCCGCGTCCTTTTCGCGATCCTGCTGCTGTTCACCGCCGCGGGCGTGGTGTATCTGGGCCGCCACGGCTACCGCGACAATTCCGGTGACGAGTTGTCGTTCCTCGATGCGATGTATTACGCCACGGTGTCGCTGTCGACCACCGGGTACGGTGATATCGCCCCGATCACCCCGTCGGCGCGGCTGGTGAACATCATCGTCATCACACCCCTGCGTGTCCTGTTCCTGATCGTGCTGGTCGGCACCACTCTCAGCGTGCTCACCGAGCGGTCCCGGCAGGCGTTCAAGATTCAGCGATGGAGGCACACCGTGCGCAATCACACCGTTGTCGTCGGTTACGGCACCAAGGGACGCACCGCGATCGATGCCATGCTCGGCGATGGTGTGCAGGCGTCCGACATCGTCGTCGTCGATACCGATCCGATCGCGCTGGAGGCGGCGGCGGGTGCGGGTCTGGTCACCGTGCACGGTTCGGCGACCAAGTCCGATGTGTTGCGCCTGACGGGCGTGCAGCGGGCGTCGTCGGTGATCGTGGCGACCAACCGCGACGACACCGCGGTGCTGGTCACCCTCACCGCCCGCGAACTGAACAAGACCGCCAAGATCTGTGTCGCCATCCGCGAGGCCGAGAACACCCACCTCGTGCGCCAGTCCGGCGCCGACTCGGTGGTGGTGTCGTCGGAGACGGCGGGCCGGTTGCTCGGGATCGCCACCACCACTCCGACGGTCGTGGAGATGATGGAGGACCTGCTCACGCCCGAAGAGGGTTTCGCGGTGGCCGAGCGTGAGGTGGAGCCGAGCGAGGTCGGTGGGTCGCCGCGTCATCTGTCCGACATCGTGCTCGGTGTGGTGCGCGACGGTCAGCTGATCCGCGTCGGCGAGCCCGAGGTCGACGCGCTCGACGCGGGCGACAAGCTGCTCTACATCCGCAACGGCGGCAAATAACGGCAGCGGCTAGGCTCGGCGATGTGTCGTTCCGACTGAAAAACGTTCCGCTGCTGTCGCGTTCCACCATCGATCGGGCAGAGCACGTGCGGGTCGATCCCGCCGCGCTGCGCGAGGGGTGGGGTAAGGCCAGGGTGCTGCGGGTGGATCCGCGCGGGCGGGTGCGGGTGGACGGCGGCACCATCGTTCTCGACGCGGCCACCGCGTTCGGTGATTTCCCCGAGGACCGGGCGGTGTTCCTCGGGGTCGCCGAGGGCGCGCACCTGTGGGCGGTGCGGGAGCCGGAACTCGAGGGCACGCTGAAAGATCTGCGCACGCTCGGCGCGGTCGACGACTTCACCGCCGAACTGCTCTCCACGGCCTACGCCCTGCTCAACTGGCACGACCACGCCGGTTTCCACGGCGGTGACGGGACGTCGACCACCCTCGCGCGCGGCGGCTGGTCCCGGTTGACCGGCACCGGCGTCGAGGAGTTCCCCCGCATCGACCCCGCCGTGATCGTCCTGGTCCACGACGGCGCCGACCGGGTACTGCTCGCCCGCCAGCACAGCTGGCCGCCCGCGATGTTCTCGCTGCTCGCCGGCTTCGTCGAAGCGGGTGAATCGCTGGAACGGTGCGTGGAACGCGAGGTCCGCGAGGAGGTCGGTGTCGACCTGCGCGAGATCAACTACCTGGGCAGCCAGCCGTGGCCGTTCCCGCGCTCGCTGATGGTCGGTTTCGCCGCCGTCGGCGATCCCGCACAGGAACTCGCCTTCTCCGACGGTGAGATCGAAGAAGCCCACTGGTTCACCCGCGACGAGGTCCGTGCCGCCTTGAACCTGGGCGACTGGTCCACCCGCGACACGAACGCCCGTCTCTTGGTCCCCGGCTCCATCTCGATCGCCCGAACCATCATCGAATCCTGGGCTGAGTTGTAGGAAGCGTCAGGACTGCGCCGCTAGGGCCTGCTTTACCTGGGCGAGCGTGGGGTTGGTCGCCGTGGAACCGTCGCGGTACTTCACTGTCGGGACGACGTGGTTGCCGTTGTTGACGCTGCCGACGAAATCGGCCGAGGCGGGGTCCTCTTCGATGTCGATCACCGTGTAGGTGATGCCCGCCTCGTCGAGCTGGGTCTTGAGGCGGCGGCAGTAGCCGCACCAGGTGGTGGAGTACATCGTCAGGTCAGGGGTTGTTTCGCTCACGCGATGTGCAACGTCTCGACCGGCCCTGGTGTTCCGGCCGGGTTCTTGTCGGCGGGCGCTGTCATGATGGTGGCCGTGTCAGCACTCGATCTCGCCGCCCTCGACCCGGAACAGGCCGCCGCGGTGCGGGCACCGAGGGGACCGGTGTGTGTGCTCGCGGGGGCGGGTACCGGCAAGACCAGGACCATCACCCACCGCATCGCACACCTGATCGCGGGCGGTCACGTGAAAGCCGACCAGGTCCTGGCGGTGACGTTCACCGCGCGCGCCGCGGGGGAGATGCGCGGCAGGCTGCGCGCGATGGGCCTGGGCGGTGACGCCGGGCAGGTGCAGGCACGCACCTTCCACGCGGCGGCGCTGCGGCAACTGCGGTACTTCTGGCCGCAGGTCGTCGGCGATGTGCCGTGGCGGTTGCTCGACAGCAAGTTCCCCGTGGTCGCCCAGGCGGCCAACCGGGCGGGGCTGGGCAGCTCGACCGAACTGATCCGCGACCTGCTCAGCGAGATCGAGTGGGCCAAGGCATCGCTGATCGCCCCGGAGGACTATCCGGCGGCCGCCGCGAAATACCACCGCGACGCCCCCGTCGAGGTCACCCGGGTGGCCCAGGTCTACGCCGGGTACGAGTCGGCGAAGACCTCCGCCGACGGTCTGCTGCTCGACTTCGACGACCTGCTGCTGCACACCGCCGCCGCGCTGGAGGACTACCCGGCCGTCGCCGACGAATTCCGCGGCCGGTACCGCAGTTTCGTCGTCGACGAGTACCAGGACGTCACGCCGCTGCAGCAGCGGGTGCTCGACGCCTGGCTCGGCGAGCGCGACGACCTCACCGTCGTCGGTGACGCCAACCAGACCATCTACTCCTTCACCGGCGCCACCCCCAACTACCTGCTCGACTTCTCCCGCCGCTTCCCCGACGCCACTGTCATCCGGCTCGAACGCGACTATCGCTCCACCCCCCAGGTGGTGTCGCTGGCCAACCGGGTGATCGGTGCCGCGCGCGGACGTATTGCGGGCACCCGGCTGGCGCTCGTCGGCCAGCGGCCCGACGGCCCGGAACCCGAATTCGCCGAGTACCCCGACGTGCCCGCCGAGGCCGCGGCCGTCGCGGGCAAGATCAAGAAGCTGATCGCCGCGGGCACACCGGCAGCCGAGATCGCGGTGCTCTACCGGATCAACGCCCAGTCCGAACCGTTCGAACAGGCGCTCAACGAGCGCGGTATCCCGTTCCAGGTGCGCGGCGGGGAAGGGTTCTTCCAGCGCCAAGAGGTGCGCCAGGCCGTACAGAAGCTGCGTCAGGCCGATACCCGCGACGATCTGCCCGACGAGGCGCGCAGCGGCGGCGGGCTCATCACGCTGGTCCGCGCCGAGCTGGCCTCGGTCGGGCTCACCGCCGAGGAACCGGCGGGCGCCCAGGCCAAGGAACGCTGGTCCGCGCTGCTGGCGTTGGTGCAGCTCACCGAGGAACTCGTCGGCCACGACCCCGAGATCGACCTCACCGGTCTGCTCCGCGAGCTCGCCACCCGCGCCGAGGCCAAACACCCGCCGACCGTCGAAGGCGTCACGCTGGCGTCGCTGCATGCCGCCAAGGGCCTGGAATGGGACGCGGTGTTCCTCGTCGGCGTCAGCGACGGCACGCTCCCGATCCAGCACGTACTCGGCGACGACGGCAGCCCGTCCGACCAGGCGGGCCTGGAAGAGGAACGCCGGCTGCTCTACGTGGGCGTCACCCGCGCGCGCGAACACCTGACAGTCTCGTGGTCGCTGGCCCGCGCCGAGGGCGGCCGACGGGTGCGCAGGCGTTCCCGTTTCCTCAACGGCCTCGTCCCCGACGACTCGCCCGCCTCGCGCATCGCCGCGACAGCCACGGGCCCCAAGGACGCCGACGGCAAACGCCCACTGTGCCGGGTCTGCGCGAAACCGCTGATCGGCACCTACGCCTCCATGCTCGGCCGCTGCAGGCGCTGCCCGGCCGAACTCGACGCCGACTTGCTCGCGGCCCTGCAGGAGTGGCGCGCGGAGAAGGCGGAGGTCCTGCGCGTGCGCGACTTCGTGGTGTTCACCGACACCACCCTCACCGCCATCGCCGAACAGCTCCCCGCCGACGACAAGGGGCTGGCGGCCATCGCGGGCATCGGCCCGAAGAAGATCGAGCAGTACGGCGCCGATGTGCTCGCGATCGTCGCGTCGCGGATGCGGGCGAAGACACAAAACCCCAGGTAGAAAATAGGTTGTCCGCTTATCGATCTTTGCCTATGGTGGACAGCACGCACCGAGAGTGATCTCGGCGCGTGGAAACTATCAGCACACGAGTTCAGGAGGGAGGCAGTCAGATGAACAGCAACACCGCATTCGTCGCGATGGGCAATCGCGACCTGATGAACGAATTCATGGTGTCCGCCTCCCGGGGGGTCCTCGCTCTGCAGGGGACCGGTCTGTCCGGCGTCGATACCAAAGCTGTCCCGATGACTGTCATGCATCAGCACAGCCCTGTTCGTCTCCAGGACAAGCCCATTGTGGGTTGGCAGCCGACCGCCGTTCCGGCATCGGCAGACACGTTCGCCGATGAGGCCGGATACGCACCGGCGATCTTCGGCGGCGCAACCCGCCTCCGCGTCCACCCAGCGACCGTGCTCAGGTCTCGACACAGATGTCGAACTAGGTAGGAATTCCTCCCTAGACCTCCTGGCCACGGATCGCGAGAAGCGAAATCCGTGGCCATTGTTTTCGGCTCCTCAGCCGCAGGCTCCGGGTTCGCACACCGAACACCACGACCGCTGCAACGAGCTGAAGGAGAACGACGTGTTCACCGCCCAGGACTGGCCGACGGCCACTACTGACGTGACATGCCGAACCGTGGCGCAGACCCCTCGCGTCCGTGAGGTCACCACCAAGACCCTGCCCTGCCGGGCCGGAAACCCCGATCTGTGGTTCGCCGAGAGCCCCACCGATCTCGAGCAGGCCAAGCAGCTGTGCGCCTCCTGCCCGATCCGTAAGGGCTGCCTGACGGCGGCCATCGACCGCGGCGAGCCGTGGGGTGTCTGGGGCGGTGAGATCTTCGACCAGGGTGTCGTGATCGCCCGCAAGCGCCCGCGCGGCCGCCCGCGCAAGGTCGCGATCTCGGCATGAGCGGTCAGCGGCTGGAGGCGGCAACGGAGTGTAACCACGCAGGCCGCCCGAGCATGCCGCATGAACACAGCATGAACTCGGGAAAAGGGTTGTACCGCAAGCGAACCGCTCACCGTGCGTCGGTGGGCGGTTCGTTTGTTCTGGGCGGCTAAGAGGCTTGTTCGGCGGGGAAGCCGGGCACCCAGGTGCGGACCAGCCGCATGAAACCCAGTTCCGCGTCGAGCTGGGCGAGGATGCCGACGGAGCCGCCGAGCACCCGGAAGACCATCACGTATTCCGCCGGAAGTTGCAGCGCCCGAGCGGTTTTCATCTCCGGACTGGAGAATTCCGATGCCTTGCCCGCGACCCGCTGCATCCAGGCCCTGGTGAAATGGAAGGTGTCGGTGCGGATCGGGTCGCTGAACGGGCGCAGGTAGGCCTCGATCTCCTCGTGCGTCACCTTGCGACCCGGAATCACCCAGCCGTGCTCGTAGAGCAGCCGGGTGAGGGCCTCGTGGTCCTCGGCGACCGCCAGCGCCAGCATTTCGCCGAGGATGCGGGGGAAACCGTCGGGCATCGGCGCGCAGGCACCGAAGTCGAGGACCGCCAGCTTGCCGTCGGGGCGCACGAGGAAGTTACCCGGATGGGGGTCGCCGTGCAGCAGGCCGGCCAGCTCGGGTGAGGAGAAGTGGAAGGTGCCCATCAGCTCGGCAATCCGATTGCGTTGCGCGCGCGTGCCTTCCGGGTCCTCGGCGCCCGCCTTGATCAGCGCGGAGACCGGTGTGCCGTCCAGCCATTCGGTGACGATCACCTTCGGCGCACCCGCCACTACCTTCGGGACCACGATGTGCGGATGCCCGTCGAAGGCGGCGGCGAAGCGGCGCTGGTTGGCCGCCTCGATGCGATAGTCGAGCTCTTCCTCGGTGCGTTCGGTGATCTCGGCGAGCAGCGGCTTCACGTCCGCGCCGGGGATCACCGACGCCAGTAGACCCGACATCCGCGACAGTGTCTTCAGGTCGGCGCGCAGCGCCTCGTCGGCACCGGGGTACTGCACCTTCACCGCCACCGCGCGCCCGTCCGACCACACCGCCCGGTGCACCTGACCGATGCTGGCCGACGCGGCGGGGGTGTCGTCGAAGGACTGGAAACGATCGCGCCACTTGGTGCCGAGCTGCTGGTCCAGGACCCGGTGCACCGTTTCGATCGGCATCGGCGGTGCGGCTGCCTGCAGCTTGGTGAGAGCCTCGCGATAGTGCTCGCCGAATTCCTCCGGCACGGCGGCTTCCATCACACTCAGGGCCTGGCCGAACTTCATCGCGCCGCCCTTGAGTTCGCCGAGCACGGCGAACAACTGCTCGGCGGCCTTCTGGTTCAATCCGGCGTTGATCTGCTGCTTGTCACCCCCGACGAGCTTCTTGCCGAACCCGACGGCGGCTCGCCCCGCGATGCCGAGCGGAATTTTGGCCAACTTGGCATTGCGGCTTGAGCTGCGGCGCACGATCTCGGACACGCTACCCATCATGGCCGAACCTGCGGCCGCTGTGCCATGGGAATGCTCACACCGGCGATCATCGGGCCACCTCCGCACGATGACCGGCCAGTGTCCGACAGCCGCACTCCGGGTGCGGTGGCCACGGTCTGCGGTGCAGTTCGTGCGAATCGAGGTCGAGTTCCATGGTGGAGTCCAGGGTCGCGGGCCGTCGTCGCGGTGAGCATTCGACGATGGCTTCCAGCTCACCGAGCGCCAGTGCGGTGGTCGCCGCCACGCCGGCGGGGGAGGCGTGGCCGGTACGGCCGAGCAGTTGCGCCGCCAGGTGCGGCCAGTCGTGGTCGAGGCCCGCACGGGTGAGGTCGGCACACCGCAGGCAGCTGGTCTGACCGGGCAGGACGAGGGGACCGACGACGCCGATACCGTCGCGCACCCGCACCTGCAGGTGCGGCACCCGGCGCAACACCAGGTCGACCGACAGGCGCGGGTCGATCATCAGCGCGTCGGTGAGCACCACCAGATCGCAACCGGGGGCACCGACCACCACCTCGGGGCGGAACGTGCGCGATCGAGAGGGTCGGAAACCCATGCGGCGCAACCCGATCGTCACCGCGTCCGACAACGGGCCGAGCCCGTGCACGGTGATCGACCGGATCTTTGCCTGTTTGCGCTCGGGTTGCAGCAGCAGCCCCGCTCGGTCGATCGCGGTGAGCAACGCGACGGTGCGATCGGGAGAAATGCCGAATTCTCCGGCACGCCAAATGATCTGCGGCCGCGACTGCAGGCCGTCGAGCAGCCGGAGGAAGGCGAGCACCGTGCCGGTGTCGAGCTCGGTGGTCTCGAGGACGAGCGCGCGTTCGGGGTCCCAGCCCAGTTGCACCGTGCCCGATGGCCGGACCAGGGTGGTCACCCTCGGGTGCAGCATCGGGCCGCGCAGTGGTGTTGTGGTCGTCATGCCAGAAGTATCGGCGTCGACTCGCCTGCGACCAGGGCCCGAAAGCCCAGTTATCCACAGGTTTTGGGCGTGTCGTTTCGACGATCTCATCTTGTGAACAGACGATGTTCCGCCCGTCGTCACGGCGATTCGAGACGACGCCACGCCGAAAAGCCGTGTCGCGCAACCACCGACGGAAAGTTGTTCACCGCCGGTGGTCGCGCACCGTCACGAGTGGTCGGACTCCGGGTCGTCGCCGGTGTCGTCGGACTTCTTCTCGTCCTGCTGCGCCTGGTCGCGCTCGCGGGCCTCGGTCTCGGCGAGCTGGGCCAGCGGATCGTCGAAAGCGCCTGTGCCGCCGCCGATCACGGAGTCGATGAACCCGGCGGGGGAGTCGAGGTCGGTGGAATCGGGCAGCAGGTCGGGGTGTGCCCACACTCCGTCGCGACGCTCCATGCCCGCGTCGTCGGTGAGCCTGCGCCACAGCGCCGAGGCCTCACGCACCTTGCGCGGGCGCAGCTCGAGACCCACCAGCGTCGCGAAGGTCTGCTCGGCGGGCCCACCGGTCGCACGGCGGCGACGCAGCGTCTCCGACAGTGCCGTCGCACCGGGCAACCGCTCGCCGACCGCGTCGGCGACCACCACGTCGACCCAGCCCTCGATCAGCGCCAGCAGCGTCTCCAGCCGTTCCAGCGCGGCCTTCTGCTCGGGCGTGGTCTGCGGTTCGAAGGTGCCCTGCGAGAGCAGTTCCTCCAGCTTGGACGGATCGCTGAGCATCATCGGATCGATGTTCTGGGCGGCGTCCTCCAGCGCGGAGAAGTCCATCTTGATGCCGCGCGCGTACGCCTCGACCGCCCCGAGCACCTGCTGACGCAGCCACGGCACATGCGCGAACAGCCGCTGGTGCGCGGCCTCACGCGCGGCGAGGAACACCATGATCTCGCTCTCGGGCTGCTCGAGTCCCTCGCTGAACGAGGCGATGGCGCTCGGCAGCAGCGCCGCGGTTCCGGCCGGTCCGAGCGGCAGCCCGATATCGGTGGAGGTGAGCACCTCCTTGGCCAGCTGACCGAGCGCCTGACCCAGCTGCGAACCGAACGCGAGCCCACCCATCTGACCGAGCATGCCGACCATCGGACCGGCGAACTGCTTGGCCTCCTCGGGCAACTGCGCGGTCCACATGCCCGAGATCTGCTCGGCCACCGGGTCGCACAGGCGCTTCCAGGTGGGCAGCGTCTCCTCGATCCAGTCGTTGGCCGTCCACGCCACGGTTTTGTTCGCACCCGCCGGAAGGACGGTCGAACCGTCGAGCCACAGCTCGGCCAGGTGCGCCGCGTCGGCGACGGCGGAGGAGGTCTTCGCGGCGATCGGTGCGACGCTGGCACCGAGCTGCTGACGTGCCAGCCGCTTGGCCACGTCGTAGTTGACCGGGCCGGACTGGGCGCCGCCCGGGCCGCCACCCTGGCTCATGCCGCTGATCATCTGGCCGAGCTGGGTCAGCATCTGACCCAGCTGCGACGGGTCGAAACCGCCCGTGCCGCCCGCCCCGAAACCGAACGGATCCGATCCGCCGGGTCCGTTCGCCTCGTCGCGACGCTTACCGGACTCGTCGTCGTCGCGGTTCGAGAAGCCGAAGGGGTGATCGCTCATGCCTCTTACGTTACGCGGGACCTGCCGGTCCACGGTGTTCGCGCATCGCGAAATCCTCGGCAGGGCCGACAGCGCAAAAGCGTGGCACTGCCGTCACCCGCCGAAGGTGATCACTACTGTGGTCGGAGTGAATCGTCGGATCCTCACCCTGATCGTGGCCCTGGTACCCGTCCTCGTGCTCGGCGTGGTCGGCAGTGTGGTCACCGTCCCGTTCGTCGCACTCGGCCCCGGCCCGACCTTCGACACCCTCGGCCAGGTCGACGGTAAGCAGGTGGTCGACGTCACGGGCGCACCCCTCGATCCGACCACCGGTCAGCTCAATATGACGACCGTTTCGGTGCGCGACGAGCTCAACCTGTTCGAAGCGTTCGGCTTCTGGGTGAGCGGTGAGCACGGCCTCGTCCCGCGCGCCGAGGTGTACCCGCCCGGCGTGTCGCGCGAAGAGGTGGACAAGTCCAACCAGCAGGACTTCAAGGACTCCGAGAGCAACGCCGAGGTCGCCGCGCTGCACCACCTGAACCTGCCGACGGTGGTCCTGGTGCGCGGTGTCGTCGAGGACGGCCCGGCCAAGGACATCCTCGCCGCCGACGACCAGATCATCAGCATCGACGGCAAGCCGATCACCGCACCCCAGGAAGTGATCGACCTGGTCGGCACCAAGGGCCCCGGCGACGTCATCACCGTCGTCTACCGGCGCGGCGACGTCGAGCAGACCACCCCGATCACCCTCGCCGCCCGCCCCGACGACAGCGACAAGGGCTACCTGGGCATCGGCCTCGGCGAGGGCGGGCGCCCGCCGCTGAAGGTGGAATTCAACCTCGCCGACATCGGCGGTCCCTCGGCCGGGCTCATGTTCAGCCTGGCCCTGATCGACAAGCTCTCACCTGGTGAACTCAACGGCGGAAAGTTCGTCGCGGGCACCGGAACCATCGACCAGGACGGCAAGGTCGGCCCGATCGGCGGCATCCAGTACAAGATGATCGCCGCGCGTGAGGCGGGCGCCGAAACCTTCCTCGTGCCCGCCGCCAATTGCAACGAGGCAGCTCAGCGCATCCCGGAGGGGCTGCGACTGGTGAAGGTCGACACCCTCGACACCGCGATCACCGCCCTGTCCGACATCGAAGCGGGCCGCGAACCCATCAGCTGTGCATGACGGCGGCTGGCGCCGCGGTTCTCGGCGCTAAACCCCCGCCTCTTCCCTCCCTCCGGGCACTCCTTCGTCGCACCCTCCGGTCAGTCCAGAGGCGGGGGACGCGCCGAGAACTCGGCAGTTGATCACTCGAGCGTGTGGTGCAGGGCCTCGACGAGGCCCGGTGCCAGGTTCGGGTAGGTGCGCAGGTCGAGGTCGCCGAAGCCGTCGTCGTCCTCGGGGCGGATCTGCAGCAGGCACAGCGACGCGCCCTGGCGCAACACGCCCGCGATGAGGCGGGCATCGCGGCGGCCCGGGTGGGCGTGGGCGGCGGCGCGCCCGGCCGCGTCGGCGGCTTCGTCGTCGGCGAGCAGCGGAACGAGCGCCTCGTCCAGATCGCTCTCCGCGTCCGGCGGCAGCACCACGATCTCCTGGACGAGCACGCAACCCTCGACCGCGGGCGGCCAGGTGGTGGTGGCCAGGAATTCGTCGAGCGCCATCGAACCGCCGGTGATGTCGTCGGGGAAGGCTTCCTGGGCCACCGGTGTCAGTTCGCTGCCCTCGTCGAGCTGATCCTGCAGGTCCGGTTCGGCCGCGGCCAGGTCGGCGGTCGGCACCAACGCGAACATCTGCGGCGGATTGCCCCAGCCCTCGGCGTCGGCGAACTCGACGACCTCGCGCACACAGCGGGCGAGGAGAACTTCGGCGTGCTCGTCATCGGTCACCCGACCATCCAATCATTTTCGGCCCTGCCGCTTGCACGGTGTCCGATTTCCGTAGAGTGGGCGCCAACGATCCCGAACAGGATCACCCGCAACATCGGACTGCGGTGTCCGCGCCCGGAATCGGTCGCGGAACCGCCGGAGCATGGAGAGTGGCACCGTGGGCATGCGGCCCCCCACCGGCTTACCTTCGTTGTCCCGACGCAGCCGTGTGCTGCTGGTGACGGCTGTCGTCCTCGCGGCGCTGCTGCTGCTCGGGCCCCGCCTCACCGACGCCTATACCAACTGGTTGTGGTTCGGCGAGGTCGGTTATCGCAGTGTGTATCTGGGTGTGCTGCGCACCAGATTCATCTTGTTCGTCGTGATCGGCCTGTTCGTCGGGCTCGTGGTGTGGGCGGCGCTGCTGCTCGCTTACCGTTCGCGTCCGGTGTTCGTGCCGGTCGCCGGGCCCAACGATCCGATCGCGCGCTACCGCACCACCGTGATGGCGCGGCTGCGCTGGTTCGGCATCGGCATCCCGGTGCTGCTCGGCCTGCTGTCGGGCCTGGTGGCGCAGTCGAATTGGGCAACCGTGCAGCTGTTCCTGCACGGCGGCGACTTCGGTCAGCAGGACCCGCAGTTCCATCTCGACATCGGGTTCTACACCTTCGACCTGCCGTTCTACCGGATGGTGCTGAACTGGCTGTTCGTCGCGGTGGTCATCGCGTTCTTCGCGAACCTGGTGACCCACTACGTGTTCGGCGGGCTGCGCCTGGCCGGACGCGAGGGCGCGCTCACCCGTGCCGCACGGGTGCAGCTGGCCGTGATCGCCGGCATCTTCGTGCTGCTCAAGGCCGTGGCGTACTGGTTCGACCGGTACGACCTGCTGTCGAGCACGCGCAAGGAACCCACCTTCAGCGGTCCGTCGTTCACCGACATCAACGCGGTACTGCCTGCCAAGCTGATCCTGCTCTCGATCGCGGTGATCTGCGCGATCGCGTTCTTCGCAGGCATCGTGCTGCGCGATCTGCGGGTGCCCGCGATGGCGGCGGCGCTGCTCGTGCTCTCCTCGATCCTGGTCGGTGCGGTGTGGCCGATGGTCGTTGAGCAGTTCTCGGTGCGACCCAATGCCGCCGAGAAGGAAAGCCAGTACATCGAGCGCAATATCCAAGCCACGCGCGAGGCGTACGGCATCACCGACGACAAGGTCGAGTATCGCGACTACCAGGGTGTGAGCACCAAGAGCCCGCTCGAGGTCCCCGCCGACGCGGCGACCATCGGCAATGCCAGGCTGCTCGACCCGAACATCCTCTCGCCCACGTTCACCCAGCTGCAGCAGCGCAAGAACTTCTACGGCTTCCCGGAGTCGCTCGACATCGACCGCTACAACGTCAACGGCGAGCTGCAGGACTACATCGTCGCCGCGCGCGAGCTGCATCCGGCGGCGCTGTCGGGTAACCAGAAGGACTGGATCAACCAGCACACCGTCTACACCCACGGCAACGGTTTCGTCGCCGCGCCCGCCAACCGGGTGAACAAGCCGCAGTCGGATGCGCAGAGCGCTTCGGGCGGCAGCGACTCGGGGTACCCGCTGTTCACGGTGAGCGACCTGTTCACCGAGAAGGACAAGCAGGTGATCAAGGTCGATCAGCCGCGCATCTACTTCGGCGAGCTGATCTCCCAGACCGACCCCGACTACGCCATCGTCGGTACCGCCGAGGGTGAGGCGCCGCGCGAATACGATTCCGACACCGCGCAATTCACCTACGACGGCAGCGGCGGCGTGCCGGTGGGCAACTGGTTCAACCGCTTGGCCTTCGCCGCCAAGTACGCCGAGCGCAACATCCTGTTCTCCTCGGCGATCAGCGACGACTCCAAGATCCTGTTCAACCGGTCGCCGCGCGATCGGGTGCAGAAGGTGGCGCCGTGGTTGACCACCGACGGCAACGCGTACCCGGCGGTTGTCGGCGAGCGCATCGTGTGGATCGTCGATGCCTACACCACCCTCGACAAGTACCCCTACGCGCAGTCGACCTCGCTCGACGGCGCCGTCGAGGACAGCATCGACAAGAAGACCGGCCGGGCCATCCCGCGCAAGGAGGTCAGCTACATCCGCAACTCGGTGAAGGCGACCGTCGACGCCTACGACGGCACCGTCACCCTGTACGAGACCGACACCAACGACCCGGTGCTCAACGCCTGGCAGGGTGTCTTCCCGGATGCGGTGAAGCCCGAGAGCGAGATCTCGGCGGAACTGCGCGCCCACTTCCGCTACCCGGAAGACCTGTTCAAGGTGCAGCGCGAGATGCTCACCAAGTACCACGTGGACAACCCGCGCGAGTTCTTCACCAACAACGCCTTCTGGTCGGTGCCGAGCGATCCGACGATCGAGGGCGGCACCTTCAACCAGCCGCCGTACTACGTGCTGCTCGGTGATCCGAAGACGAACAAGCCGGTGTTCAACCTGACGTCCTCGATGGTCGGCTACAACCGCGAGTACCTGTCGGCCTACATCTCGGTCCGCTCGGACCCGGAGGGCTACGGCAAGTTCACGGTGCTGCAGCTGCCCGGCGAGACGCAGACGCAGGGTCCGCAGCAGACACAGAACTCGATGACCACCGCCGACGCGGTGTCACGGGAGAAGACGCTGCTGTCGAACTCGAACAAGATCCGCTACGGCAATCTGCTCACCCTGCCGGTGGCCGACGGCGGCATCCTGTACGTGGAACCGTTCTACAACGAACGCAACACCGGTTCGTCGACGTTCCCGCAGCTGCTGCGCGTGCTGGTGAGCTACCGCGACTCCGGTGGCGGTGTGAAGGTGGGCTACGCGGCGACCCTGGCCGACGCGCTCAATCAGGTGATCCCGGGCGCCGGTTCGCTGGCGACACCGTTCGGCGGCGACCCGTCGGTGAAGCCGAAACCGGGGGCGACCCCGCCGGTCGACCAGGGCTCGACCCCGCCAGCCGGTGGCGTCGTTCCGCCGCCGCCCGCGTCGGGTACCCCGTCGACGCCGACTCAGGAAGCCGCCGCAGCCGAGCTGAGCCGCAAGATCGAGGCGGTGCGCACCGCGATGCGCACGGGCAACTTCGCCGATTTCGGTAAGGCGCTCGAGGAACTGGACAAGGCCGTGCAGGCCTACCAGGACGCGGGCGGCCGGTAACGGTTCGCGACACAAGAAGGCCCCGCCGGAATCGGCGGGGCCTTCTTGCTGCAGGGGGAAACGAGTGGATCAGCCGGCGATCTGTGCGATCAGCGGGGCGTTGGCGTTGAGCAGGTCCTGGTACTGACCGGCGACACCGTACTGCTCGGCCAGGGCACGGCCCGCGGCGGTCGCCTGGTCGACGGCGGCGCGCACCTCGCTGGGGGCCTCGGCGGGCAGCTCGACCGGCAGCTCGACGGCAGGCTCCTCGATCGGGGCCGGGATGGGCTCGGGCTCGGCGGCCTGGAGGTACTTGCCGCAGTGCGGCCACGCGCCGACACCCTGGGTGGCGAGCACGTTCTCCGCGACGCGGATCTGCTCTTCCTTGCTCGCGGTGTGGGCCGAGCCCTGTCCGCCGTTGGCAGCCCAGGTGCTCTGCGAGAACTGCAGGCCACCGTAGTAACCGTTGCCGGTGTTGATGCCCCAGTTGCCGCCGCTCTCGCACTGGGCGACGCCGTCCCAGTTGTGGGCGGCGGCGGAGGCGGTACCGGTGGCGAGGCTGAACGGAACGGCAACCAGGGCGCCGGTGACGGCGGCGACGCCGAGGGCACGGGTGCGGAATTTCCGGGTTTCAGTCATGGGGGAGACGCTAACCAAGAATTGCGCGCCGATCACATCTTGATAACGGACTCATTGTGTGATTGGAACAGTCGTCTTTTCGAGGTTTATGCGGTGTATCCGGCGGGAATGCATAAGTGCCGAACAGTTTGTAATCGCACCGTTATGTGCCCGAGATCACGCCGAAATAGTGATCCCCGTCACCGAATCCGACATGCGGGCCGGGTTTGCCTAGATTCCGGTGATGGTGATCACAATTGAACGCACCGTCGTGGATCCCATGTCGGGGAAGAGGGCTCCGCAACTGCGAAAAACCCCGCCTGACCTGACGATTTGGCATCTACGCTAACCCGTGTGTAATGTTGTATTCACCGACGCGGGGTGGAGCAGCTCGGTAGCTCGCTGGGCTCATAACCCAGAGGTCGCAGGTTCAAATCCTGTCCCCGCTACAAACGAAGACGGTCCTGGTCACACGGTCAGGACCGTCTTCTTTTTGTCCAGGCGCCGTACGGCTGCGTCTCGCGACCCTGTTGACCGTCACCGTTCCCGCTGTTCACCGTCGGTGACATGTACAAGGACGCAGCCGACACCGTGTTGTCCACGGATTCCCCGGCATAGGTTCGGGACGGCCTCGATGGCCGCGTGGGGTCGACCGCCCCACGATCCGGCTGATGCTCCTGGGGAGGGACCACATGTCGCGGCCCGGTAGTTTGCGAACCTGCGCGATCACCGCGCTCGCCGTCGCGGCGGCGCTCACGGCAGCCCCGGCCTGGGCAGGGCCGTCGCTGGTCGACGACGTCCTGCCCGCCCCGTCGCTGCCCGCGGCGTCCACACAATTGATCAAGGACCTTCCCGCCGACGTCGCCGCCCTGTGGCAAGCCACCCGCGCCACCCCGACCGGCGACACCCTGTTCGACGCCTGGCCCGCCGACCTCGCGGACCGGCGCCCGGGGGAGATCATCGAACAGCGCGATGTGACTGCCACGGCGGCGCCGTTCGCGGTCGTGCCGATCCAGCAGGCCGTGCTGCTGAAGTTCCGCACCACCGACTCGCGCGGCGCGCCGTCCTTCGCGACCGCGACCCTGCTCATTCCCACAACCGCACCCCCGTCCGGAACGACCAGGCAAGTGGTGGTCAACGCCCTGCCGATCAACTCGCTCGGCGCGTCCTGCACGCCGGGATACGGGCTCGCCCACGGTGCCCACCCGAAATTCAACATGGGCGACCTCTTCCCGCCGACGATGGCCTGGGCGCTGAACCGGGGCCATGCGGTGCTCGTGCCGGACCACGAGGGACCGTTGATGGCGTACGCGGAGCCGACGGTCGCCGGGCACGCGGTGCTCGACGCGATTCGCGCGGTGCGTGCGGTGCGTCCCGAGGTATTCGGCGACAGCCGGTTCGCCGTCGGCGGGTACTCCGGCGGCGCGATCGCCGCCTACGGCGCCGCCGTGCTGCAACCCGAATACGCACCCGAACTCGGCGACGCGCTCGCCGGGGTCGCTATGGGCGGCCTGATCAGCGACTATCCCGCCATCGCCGCCCGCTTCAACGGCAGCTTCGCCTCCGGAATCCTGATGGCCGCGGGCTTCGCCGTCGCCCGCGAACACCCCGCCCTGCTCGCCCAGCTGAACCATCTCGGTCAGTGGGTGGCGACCTCACCGATCCGCGACCTCTGCGGTGACAGCAACGGCCCGCTCGGTCTGCTCGGCCTGCCGGTGGACGTCGGGATGTCACCACCGAACCCGCTCGCCTCCGACGCGATCCGGGAGATCTTCACACGCACCGACCTGAGCGGCCGCACCGCCGACGCGCCGCTGTACATCTATCACGGGCAATTCGATTTCGGCGTACCACCGGAACAGGGTCTCGCCGTCGCCAGGCGGCACTGCGCCGGCGATACGCAGGTGGTCTTCCGGTCGTTGCCCACCGAACACAGCCTCGGGATGATGGCCGGCTGGCCCGGTGCGATGGAGTGGATGGATGCCCGGCTGACCGGGACACCGGCGCCGCGGGAGTGCCCCTGACCGTGGCCGGGCGGGCAAAAGCCGACGGCGCCGCCCCTGGGGGGGGTCGGCGCCGTCGGCGGTAGAGCGTGTGGTCAGGCGTCGAGGTCGCTGGCCACCAGTTCCGCGATCTTGTCGAGCGTCGGCTGATCGTCGGAGCTGATGACGACCTCCGCGCCCTGACCCGCGCCGAGGGTCATGATCATCAGCGCCGACCCGGCATCGACCGGATCGCCGCCCGCGAGCGCGATGGTGACGGGCACGCCCGCCGCCCCCACCGCCTCCGCGATCAGGGCAGCGGGGCGCGCGTGCAGGCCGACCGACGAGCCGACGGTGACGGTGGTGCTTGGCATGAGTTTCTCCTTGTTGTGCGAGGTGATGTTGTGCGAGGGTGACTTACGCGGTGGCCAGAGCGGGTGACTTCTTGCCGGTGAACTCCTTGGCGAGGGTGACGCAGGCGGCGCCGACGACGGTGCCCGCGAGCACCGACACGATGAACCACAGCACGTGGCCGATGGCGAAGAACACGAAGATCCCGCCGTGCGGTGCGCTCAGCGTGACCTCGGTGGCCATGACCATGCCACCGGTCACCGCGCCGCCGACCATCATCGACGGCAGCACCCGCAGCGGGTCGGCCGCGGCGAACGGGATGGCGCCCTCGGAGATGAACGAGGCGCCGAGCAGCCAGGCCGCCTTGCCGTTCTCCCGCTCGGCCTCGGTGTAGAGCCGGGGCCGCAGCGTGGTCGACAGCGCCATCGCGAGCGGCGGAACCATGCCCGCCGCCATCACCGCGGCCATGATCCGCAAGGTGGTGTTGTCGGTGACCGACAGGCCAGCGGCGGCGAACGAGTAGGCCGCCTTGTTCACCGGGCCGCCGAGGTCGAAGCACATCATCACACCGAGGATCACCCCGAGCGCGATCGCCGAACTACCCGAAAGACCACCGAGCCAATCGGTGAGCGCGTCGGTGACCGCCGCCAACGGCTTGCCGAGCAGCACGAACATCAGCACACCGACGATCAGCGAGGCCAGCAGCGGAATCACCACCACGGGCATCAGCCCGCGCGCCCACGTGGGGACGGGCAGTTTGCTCACCCACAGCGCCGCGAAACCACCGATCAGACCGCCGACGAGGCCGCCGAGGAAGCCCGCGCCGACGACGAGGGCGATCGCACCCGCCGTGAAGCCCGGTGCGAGACCGGGCCGGTCGGCGATGGCGAAGGCGATGTACCCGGCCAGCGCCGGAACGAGGAAGCCGAACGCGAGCACACCGATCTGGTTGAGCACGGCGGCGAAATAGGTGGCCAGACCGCCGTCGGGCAGGTCGGTGAGCGAGTTGTTCAGCACGATGTCTTTGGCGCTGTCGGAGATCTCGTAACCGCCGAGCAGGAAACTCAACGCGATCAGCAGGCCACCCGCCGCGACGAACGGGATCATGTAGCTCACACCGGTCAGCAGGATCTGCCGCAGCCGCGTACCCCAGCCGATGCCCTTGGCCGCCTGCTCACCTGTCGCGGGTGCTGCCCCGCCGACCGTGGCGGCGCCGGGGGTCCGTGCGGCCGCGACCGCCTCGGCGATCATGGTGTCCGGTTCGTTGATGGCCCGCTTCACGCCGGATTCGATGACCGGTTTCCCCGCGAACCGGCTCCGATCTTTCACTCCCACATCGGTGGCGAAGATGACCGCGTCGGCGCCGGTGATGGTTCCCGGATCGAGTTTGTCTCCACCGCTGGATCCCTGGGTCTCCACCGCGAGGTCGACGCCTGCCCGCTCCGCGGCGGCGGCGAGGGAATCGGCGGCCATATAGGTGTGGGCGATGCCGGTCGGGCACGCCGTGACCGCCACGATCTTCGTCGGTGCTCCCGCGTCGGCGGTCTCACTCGTGTCGCTTCGACGAGTCGTGACGTCGGCACCCGCCGCACCACCCGTCGCCGCTTTATTCAGGTCGGTCGCGTCAGCTGGGGTGACCGCGTCACCGCTCGATGCCGCATGACCGGCGGCATCGGGTGAGTTACCTCCATCGGACGCGGAAGTCGCGCCCGCGACGGACGATGAGGCAGTGGCCGCACCCGCACCGACAGCATCAGTCGTGTCGGCTGTCGCCGCAGGCGGATTGATGACCCCATCGACCAACGCGACAACCTCGGCGGGTGTGGCGGCCGAGCGAAGGTCGTTGACGAAGGCAGGGCGGACCAGCGCCCGTGCCAGGGACGACAGCAGCTTCATGTGGTCCGCACCCGCGCCTTCGGGGGCGGCGATGAGGAACACCAGGTCGGCCGGTCCGTCGGGTGCGCCGAAGTCGACGCCGGGCGAGAGCCGGGCGAAGGCGAGCGAGGGGGCGGTGACGGCAGCGGCCCGGCAGTGCGGGATGGCGATGCCGCCGGGTAATCCGGTCGCCGATTGGGCCTCCCGGTTCAGCGCGGCCTCGCTGACGGCGCCTGCGTCGGTGGCCCGGCCCTGCGCGGCCAGGGTGCCCGCCAGTGCGGTGATGACCGATTGCTTGTCGGCGCCGAAGTCGGCGTCGAGCGTGACCAGGTCTTGGGTGATGATCGAATCGGCCATCGTCGTGTCTTTCCGGTGTCGGGTGGAGCGGGATCGAACGGGAGGTCAGCTGGTCGCGGTGTCGCCCAGTGCCTTCGGCAGCGCGTCCGGGAGCGGGTGGGCCATGACGGCTTCGAGCAGGATGTCGGCGGGGCCCGGCAGTTCCGTACCGGGCAGCGCGGTGGCGGCGCTGCCGTAGGCGACGGCGGCGCGCAGCCGATCGGCCGGATCGAGGCCGGCCAGATCGGCGAGCAGGTACCCGGCCAGTGCGGAATCGCCGGCACCGACCGTGCTGCGCGCGACGATCGGCGGCGCACCGGCGAACCAGGCGCCCTCGGCGGTGACCAGCACCGCTCCCGCCGCACCGAGGGTGGCGAGCACGGCACCGACGCCGTGCTCGATCAGTGACGTGGCCGCCTGCGCCGCGGCCGTGGGATTCTCGAGATCGCCAGCGTCAAGCCCCGTGAGCTGGGCAAGCTCCTCGCTGTTCGGTTTGATGAGATCCGGTGCGGCAGAACCCGGTTCGTCGAACAGGGCGAGCAACGGTGTTTCGGAGGTGTCGACCGCGATCCTGGCCGAGCCGGTGGCCGACAGCTCACCCACGAGCCGCGCGTACCAATCCACGGGCACACCGGGCGGCAACGAACCGGACAGCACGACCCACGAAGCGCCCGCGGCCGCTTCTGCCAGCGCGCCGGCGAGTGCGTCGAGTTCCGGCGCTCGCAGCGGATGCCCGGGTTCGTTGATTTTCGTTGTGGTGCCGTCGATTTCGGCGATCGTGAGATTGGTCCGTGGGGCGCCGACGGTCGGCACGGCACGGAACGCGATGCCCGCGCCGCGCAATCCGCTAACCACCGGGTCGTCCTCGGTGCCCGGCAGCACGGCGAGCGCGGACGCCCCGCCCGAGGTGAGCACGCGTGCCACGTTCACGCCCTTGCCGCCGGGCTGGGAGGTGACGTTCGCCGCGCGGTGCACCTGCCCTCGGCGCAGCGGTTCGGTGAGCGTCACCGTCCGGTCGACACTCGGGTTCGCGGTCAGTGTGACGATCATGCGAGCACCACTTCGATTCCCTCGGCGATCAGTTTGTCGTGTGCGGCGGACGGTATGTCGGTGTCGGTGACCAGCACGTCGATATCGGCGGTGGTACCGAAGCTCACGAAGTCCTCGCGCCCGATCTTGGAGGCGTCGGCGACGACGACCACGCGGTCGGCGGCCGCGATCATGGCCCGCTTCACGGCGGCCTCCTCAGGATCGGGGGTGGACAGCCCGTGTCGAACGGTGAGCGCGTTGGTGCCGACGAACGCGACGTCGACGCGCAATTCGCCCAGTACGCGCAGGGTTTCGGCCCCGACGGCGGCCTGGGTGACACCGCGCACGCGCCCACCGAGCAGATGCGTCCGCACCCCGGCGTACCCGGTGAGGCGTGTGGCGACGGGCAGCGAGTTGGTGACGGCGACCAGGTCCAGATCGACCGGTAGGGCGGCCGCGACCCGTGAGGTCGTCGTGCCCGCGTCGAACAGCACGCTGCCACCGGACGCGGGCAGGTAGCGCTGGGCGAGTTCGGCGATGCGGTCCTTCTCGGCGGCGCGGGTGCTGTCGCGTTCGACGGTGCCCAGTTCGATGGTGGTGAGCGCGCCCGCCCCGACCGCTCCGCCGTGCACTCGCCGGATCAGGCCGAGCCGGTCGAGTACGGCCAGGTCGCGGCGGACGGTTTCGGTGGTCACCCCGTATTTGTCGGCGAGTTCGGCGACGGAGACGCGACCGCGCTGCCCGACGAGGGTCGCGATGGCCTGTTGCCGTTCCTCGGCGTACATGGTTCCTCCGGTTCGTGAATGTGTACTCATGTTGTTTTATGCCCACTTGTGTGGCTTTGTCAACGACTTTTGGTGAGCCGAGTCACAATCGTTGCCGACGGGCATGACGAGGCCACGGCAACCGGGAGAAGGAGATATCCGCATAACGCGGGCAGAACACGAGGCGGCCGCACGATCGGGGCCCGGACGGGGCCGCGCGATGGGGCCTGCGCACGGCTGCGCGCTCTACGGCGCGGGAGCCGGAATGGTCGAGCGTCGAGCGCTCGGAATCAAGGGGAGGTCAGTCGAAGCCGAGGTCGCTGGTGAGCGGATCGCGTAACGCACCTTCGGCGGCGCGTAGTCGATCGGTGACGGAGGTGAGCAGATCCATCGAATCCTGGGACAGGCCGAGGGCGAGCCGGGTCAGGTGGCGCACGCGGTCGCAGTTGATGCGTTCGGCCAGTGCTACATCCGGATCGGCGGGAGCGGCCGAGTGTTCGACGACGGTCACGACAGGGGCACTCACAATCTCGGAACGCGCTGCTGGGGGTAGGTGCTGCCTACGTTGGAGTATGACGCACCTTACATGGCCCCGGCGGCGCGCGAGGGCGGGTCGCGTGCGAAAGTTCAGCGATGAGTCAGTTCGCCGACTATCAGAACGAGATCTATCTCACCGCGCTCGGGGGCGTTCTGCCCGAATTCCCCATGGACTACGCCACTCTCGAGCGTAAAGCCACCGCCGCCCTGCCCGATACGCTGCTGCATTACATCGCCGGTGGCGCCGGTGACGAGCTCACCCAGCGACGCAATGCCGAAGCCTTCGCCGACTGGGGGCTGCTGCCGCGCATGCTGGTCGGCGCGACCGAACGCGACCTCACCGTCAGCGCGTTCGGGCACACCTTCGCCAGTCCGTTGTTCCTGGCGCCGGTCGGTGTGATCGGTCTGGTCGGTGAACAGGGGCACGGTGACATCGCGATCGCCAAGGCATCGGCCGAAACCGGTGTGCCCGCGATGTATTCGACGCTGATGGAAGACCCCCTGGAAGAGGTTCGTCCGCACGCGGGCGACACCCCGTCGTTCTTCCAGCTCTACACCCCCAAGAATCGCGAACTCGCGGAAAGCCTCGTGCACCGCGCCGAAGCCGCGGGTTACGCGGGCATCACCGTCACCCTCGACACCTGGGTGCCAGGCTGGCGGCCCCGCGACCTGTCCAGCGGCAACTTCCCGCAGCTGCGTGGCCATGTACTGAAGAACTACACCAGCGACCCGGTGTTCCAGGCGATGGTCGGTTCCGACGACCCGAAGATGATTGTGCTGCACTGGGTTTCGACCTTCGGTCACTCGCTGACCTGGGACGACCTGACCTGGCTGCGCTCGCTCACCGACCTGCCGCTGATCCTCAAGGGCATCTCGCATCCCGACGACGCACGCCGCGCCATCGACCTCGGCGCCGACGGCATCTACTGCTCCAATCACGGTGGGCGCCAGGCCAACGGCGGACTGAGCGCGCTGGAAACCCTGCCCGAGGTCGCCGCCGCCTGCGATGGCCGGGTGCCGGTGCTCTTCGACTCCGGCGTGCGTTCGGGAGCCGACGTGGTGAAGGCGCTCGGGCTCGGTGCGACGATGGTCGGTATCGGCAGGCCCTACGTCTACGCGCTGGCTCTGGGCGGGGTACGCGGTCTGGTGCATCTGCTGCGGGCCTACGCCGCCGAGGCCGACCTGCTGCTGGCCGTCAACGGCTACCCCGACGTGGCCGCCGTGCGCGCCAACATCCGCCGGAGCATCCACGCCACTCGCGGCTGAGATCTTCGGCCCCAGAACCCGCTCGGGGGGCGGGTTTTGGGGTCCCGCCGACGGGCTCGGCCGGAACTTGTCGGTGGGGTGCGGCATCATCAGGGGCACACCACGCTCTAGCACGCACCAACCTCCCGGAGTCCACGATGTCCTCGCCGAGCACCAAGTCCGCATCCCGTCGATCAGCTCCTCCGGTTCTGTCCGAGGCCGAGCTCGCGCGCATCGCAGGCGAGCTGGCCGAGGGCAAACCTCCGATGGTGTGGTTCACCTCTGCGGCCGTCGGCATCGAGGAGGGCAAGTCCGGCAAGATCGTCGCGCTCGGTGACCCGGCCGACGGCGACTTCCTGCAGGTGCGCCCGACCGGTTCCAAAGATGTGCTCTCGTTCGGCCCGAGCGAGGTGACGCTGACCAAGCCGGCCCGCGGGACTACCGTTGCGCCCGGCGGCGCCAAGCCCGCCACGCACCACGTTCCCGAGCCGAGCAACCGAAAGGACACCCACGTGACCCAGCCCTCGTCTCCGCCGAGTGCCGCGCCGAAGCCCGCCGCGCCGCGTTCGCTCGCGCCCGTGCCCGACGAGGCCACCGCCGCAGCGAAACCGGCGGCGCCGCGTCCGGCCAAGGCTACGGCGGCGCGCAAGCCCAAGGCGCCCGAGGTCACCGTCACCCTCACCGGCACCGCCGACGGCGAATGGACCGTCGACGTCGTGAACGGCAAGAAGCGCAGCGTCAAGGGGCTCGCGGTGAACAGCGGTGCGGTCGCCCAGGCTGCCAAGATCCTGCACCCGGAGGTCGAGGAAGTGGTCGCGGGGATCCTGGAGGCCGCGCGGGAGGTGCAGCAGGCCAAGGTGGCTCAGCTGCAGGCCGAACTGGAGGCGGCCAAAAGGCTGCTCGCCGAACTAGGAGACTGACACCTCACACCGCCGTGCTCGTCGGGTCGGCGGCGCGGCGCAGTGCCCGCCGGAAACCCGGCCGGTGCATGTCGTCGTGAAAAGTCAGGCCGAGGCGGTGCTCCTTGGCGTGATACATGGCCGCGTCGGCCTCGCGGATCAGGTCGTAGACGGTGGTGTCGCTGGGCCGGGTGCGCACGCACGCCACCCCGATACTGGCGGTGATGGGGATTTCCCCGCAGCTCAGCTCGAAGGGCCGCACGAACGCGCCGAGCAGATGTTCGGCGAGGACCGCCGCCTCGGCGCGGGTGCGCGGGGAGAGGACGACGAATTCGTCGCCGCCGTAGCGGGCGGTCACGTCGGTGCGCCGCGCCGTGCGACGGATGCGGGACGCGGCCCGCGCGATCAGCTCGTCGCCGATCGCGTGGCCGTAACTGTCGTTGACCATCTTGAAGCCGTCGAGGTCGATGAACAGCAGGCACAATGGTTTTCCCGCCCACTGCGTGCGCAGCCGCTGCGGTGCGCGCAGCAGTGCGGCCCGGTTGAGCAGTCCGGTGAGCACGTCGTGGTCGGCCCGGTACTGGGCGCGGCGCTCGCTGAACTGACTGCGGGCGATGGCGCGTTCGCTGCGCACGAGCACCCCGACCAGCAGCGAGGTGAGCAGCAGGCAGATCACCATCCGGTCGCCCGTGCCGAGATCGGTGCCGACCACGCTCATCAGCGAGGCGCCGACCAGAGCCACCGCGATCACGCCCGCCCGCCTGCGCGAGCGGTGCGGATGGGCCTCGGCGCCGTCGCGGCTCACGTCCATGGTCGGGTGCAGCGCGGCCAGCCCCGCCAGCAGATAGGCCAGCTGGTGCGGCACCAGACCGAATGGGTTCTGGGTCGCGAGAAATCCTGCCGCCGAAAGACTTTCGACCACTCCCGAGACCAGCACTGCGAGCAGCGCCACGTGCAACAGCCGCAAGGCGATGTCGGACCGGGCGACGGTGACGAGCGAATGCGCCAGCGCCGTGAGCAGCAGCGCGTCGATCACCGGGTAGCTCGCGGCGATCACCGCGTCGACACCGGTGTTGTGGCGCAGAATCGGCGAGATCAGGAACGTCCACGAGGTCAGGAGCGCGCTGATGCCGATGAGAGTCGAGTCGAGCCAGGAGTCGCACGCACCGGTGAGCCTGCGCGGCTGCAACCAGCCGACGGCCGCGAGCGCGAGGCACACGTAGGCGGCCAGGGTGCTCAGATCGTCGGCCGGGTGCCAGGTGGTGTGCGTGTCCAGTTCACGGATCGTGGTGCCCGCGGCGAAAAGGGGGATGGACGTGGCGAGCAGACACCAGGGCAGTCGGTTGGCGGGCCGGAACCGGCGCAGGCCGACGCCGATCATCGTCAGACTGCCCGCGGCCACGATCAGGAGCAGCAGGAACGACAGGGGCCGGCCGCCGAGCAGTGGTGCGATCGCGATGACACCCACCGCGCCGAGCGAAGGCGTCCACCAGCGCGTACTACCCCGATGTGCTGTGCCGACCTTCATCAGATCCCCCTCGATCCGCCGCGACGCGCCGATGAAACGTGGAGCCGGGGAATTCGGTTCGGGGTGTCGGCCGAGGAGCACCGAGTGTCGTTGTCCGAGTGGAATTCCCGGCCGGCGGGCGCGCCGACGCTGAAAAACCTTTACAACTGAGTCGATCATGACACGTCCCGCGCCGTCGCGACAGGGATTCGGCTGCCGCACGGGTAGACGGTGTTTGATGGTCCGCAGGGGTGGTGTTCGGGGGGCGGTGAGAAGGGAGTGTGGGTGGACAGGTGGATCGCGCCGGGCCGGGTCAACATCATCGGCGAGCACACCGACTACAACGACGGGTTCGTGCTGCCGATCGCGTTGTCGCTCGGGGTGGTGTGCGCGGCCGGGGCGCGTACGGACGGCCGGGTACGGGTCGCTTCGGTGCAGCGGCCGGGCGAGGACGTCGAACTGGCCCTGGACGATCTTGCCGGGCAACGGGATCAGCTGCCCGGCTGGGCGCGTTATCCGCTCGGTGTGGTGGGCGAGTTCGTCGCGGGTGGGCGTCCGATCACCGGGGTCGATCTCCAACTCGACGGCGCGGTGCCGATCGGTGCGGGCCTGTCGAGTTCGGCGGCGTTGTGTTGCGCGGTGACCATAGCCCTGCGTGACCTGTTCGCGCCCGGCCTCGACGACCGGGCGATGGTGCGGATCGCGCGGGCGGCCGAGAACGGTTTCGCCGGTGTGCCGACCGGCATCCTCGACCAGTCCGCCGCCATCCTGTGTACCGAGGGCCACGCTTTGTTCCTCGATGTGCGTGCCTATCTGAACGGCGAAGCCGGTGCGGTGGAACAGATCCCGTTCGACCTGCGGGCCGCGGGGCTGGCGTTGATCGTCGCCGATACCGGTCATCCACACGACCTGGCCGACGGTGGCTACGCCGAGCGTCGCAACGAATGCGCGGCGGCCGCCGCCGTTCTCGGCGTCCACGCGCTGCGTGACGCCACCGAGCTGAACATGGCCCGGCTGCACGATCCGGTGCTGCGCCGCAGGGCGACCCACGTCGTCACCGAGAACGATCGCGTCCTCGACGTGGTCTCGCGGTTGCGTTCCGGTGCCGACCCGCGCGCCATCGGCCCGCTGCTCACCGCCTCCCACCGGTCACTGCGCGACGACTTCGAGGTCTCGACACCGGCGCTCGACCTCGCCGTCGACGCGGCGCTCGACGCGGGCGCCTACGGTGCGCGGATGGTCGGCGGCGGTTTCGGCGGCAGCGTGCTCGCCCTGGTGGAACGCGCCGATGCCGACCGGATCGGCGCCGCGATCGGGCGGCGCTTCACGGCGGCGGACCTGGCCGCGCCCCGGGTGATCACGGCCGAACCGGGGGCGGGCGCCCGCAAACTGGATTGAACGGTTGCCCAATTGTTCACCCCGTTTCGGGTGTGACGCGGGGCACAATCACGCACAGTGGTACCAACCGAAACAGTTCGGCGGGCGTCGCAGCCCGCGCCGTGTGAACGACGCTCTACGCCGCCCGGTTCCCAGTCCAGGAGGGATCCACTGTGCCGCTTGCTCATTCGCCCTCGATCGTGCTCGATGCCTCGTCGTCGCTGCGGCTGGACGCGGCTCCGGTCGATTACGCGCTCGTCGCCCTGTATTTCGTCTTCGTCCTCGGCATCGGCCTGATCGCACGCAGCCGGGTGTCCTCCAGTGTCGACTTCTTCCTGTCCGGCCGGTCGCTACCCGCCTGGGTGACGGGCCTCGCCTTCATCTCCGCCAACCTCGGCGCGGTGGAGATCATGGGCATGTCCGCCAACGGGGCTCAGTACGGCTTCCCGACGTTCAACTACTTCTGGATCGGCGCCGTGCCCGCCATGCTCTTCCTCGGCGTGGTGATGATGCCGTTCTACTACGGCTCGAAGGTGCGCTCGGTACCGGAGTTCATGCGCAGGCGCTTCGGCACCGGCGCGCACCTGGTGAACGCGCTGAGTTTCGCCGTGGCGCAGGTGCTGATCGCCGGGGTGAACCTCTACCTGCTCGGCACCATCCTGAACGTGCTGCTCGGCTGGCCGCTGTGGATCTCGGTGGCGGTCGCCGCAGTGATCGTGCTGTCGTATGTCACCCTCGGTGGGTTGTCGGCCGCGATCTACAACGAGGTGCTGCAGTTCTTCGTGATCGTCGCCGCGCTGCTGCCGCTCACCCTCGTCGGGCTGCATCGGGTCGGCGGTTGGGACGGGTTGCAGGACAAGGTGAGTGCGTCACCGGGCGGCGCCGACCAGCTGCACACCTGGCCGGGCAACGCGATGAGCGGGTTCACCGACAATTTCGCCTCGATCATGGGCATCGTGTTCGGTCTCGGTTTCGTGCTGTCGTTCGGCTACTGGACGACCAATTTTGTGGAGGTTCAGCGAGCCCTCGCCACACATTCGATCGCGGCCGCGCAGCGCACGCCGATCATCGGCGCCTACCCGAAGATGTTCATCCCGCTGATCGTGGTGATCCCCGGCATGATCAGCGCGGTCCTCGTCCCGCAGATGATCGAGTACAAGCAGCAGGTCGCCGCGAACCCCGACTTCGAGGGCGATGTCACCTACAACCAGGCGCTGCTGTTCCTGATGAAAGAGGTGCTGCCCAACGGGTTGCTCGGGGTGGGGCTCGCCGGTCTGCTCGCGGCGTTCATGGCGGGCATGGCGGCCAATATCTCCGCGTTCAACACCGTATTCAGCTTCGACCTGTGGCAGCAGTACGTGCGCAAGGACCGGTCCGACGGCTACTACCTGCGGGTCGGCAGGCTGGCCACGGTCGGTGCGACGGTGGCGGCGATCTTCACCGCGTTCATCGCGGGCGGGTTCAGCAACATGATGGACTACCTGCAGACGCTGTTCAGTTTCTTCAACGCGCCGCTGTTCGCCACCTTCATCCTCGGCATGCTGTGGAAGCGGATGACCGCGGCCGCGGGCTGGATCGGCCTGGTCAGTGGCACGCTGGCCGCCATCGTGGTGTTCGTGCTCAACGAGACAGGGGTGACCTCGCTGTCGGGGCAGGGCGCCAGTTTCGTCGCCGCGGGTGTGGCCTTCGTCGTCGATATCGTCGTCAGCGTGGCGGTGACGATGGTGACCCGGCCGAAGCCGGCCGCCGAGCTGGTGGGCCTGGTGTACTCGGAGACTCCCAAGGCGCTGCGCACCGACGCCGACGCCGACTCGCTGCCCTGGTATCAGCGACCGGTCCTGCTCGCCGGGATCGCGCTCGTGCTGGTGGTCGCGCTCAATATCGTCATCGGATAAGGAGTCGTCGCAATGCTTTTCGATATCCGCACCATCATCGGTGCGCTGCTCGGTCTCTACGGTGTCGTGCTCGTGGTCACCTCACTGCTGCAGGACTCCGCCGCCCAGGAGGCGAAGACCGGCGGGGTCGATGTGAATCTGTGGGCTGGTCTTGGAATGGCCGGAGTGGCAGTGGTATTCGTCGGCTGGGCGCTGCTACGTCCCGTGCAGGTACCCGAAGTGCCCGAGCAGACGCTGGAGGACTTCACCCACTAGGCCTCGATCGTGCCCGGAATGCCGTCCTGCACGACGAAACTGGCACGGGTGCTGATGGGCGCCCCCGGCGAACGCACGTACGGCACCACCCGGAAGTCGTTGCGCCACAAATCATGGTCGAGCTCGACCCGCACATAGCCGCGTTGCTTGTTGTAGAACCGCATGTGCGGGTTGGCGGCCAGCAGGGCGCGGCCGGTGTCGGGGAAGTCCTCGCCGTCCCCGCCCGTGCTGATCGAGGTGCCCGTGAATTCGGTGGCCACCACGGGTGATTCGGGATCGGTGTAGTCGCGGTGCAGGTCGGCGACGTAGTTCTCGTGCCGGTCACCGGTGATCACCACCAGGTTGGCCACGTCGTGGTCGACGGCGGCGCTGAGCACGGCATTGCGGTCGGCGATGTAGCCGTCCCAGGCGTCGGTGCCGAGCAGCAGATCCGGGCCGGGATCGTAGTCGGATTCGGCCATGGCGACCTGGTTGCCGAGGATCTGCCAGCGCGCGGTGGACGCGGCGAAACCGTCGACGAGCCAGTCACGCTGGGCCGCACCGAGAATCGAACGCCCGGTCGAGTACCGGTCGGCGCAGTCGAGCACCGCTTTGCCGTCGCCGCAGGCCTGTTCGTCGCGGTACTGCCTGGTGTCGATCATGGTGAATTCGGCCAGGTCGCCGAAGCGGTAGCGGCGATGCAGGCGGATCGCCGAACCCGACGGGAGCTGTGCCAGGCGCATCGGCTGATGCTCGTACATCGCCTGGAACGCGGCGGCTTTGCGGCGCCGGAACAGGAACGGCAGGCGGTGCACGTCGTTGCCGAGGCCGGGATGCTCACCGGCCCAGTTGTTGTCGAGTTCGTGGTCGTCGAAGGTGACCAGCCAGGGGAACGCGGCGTGGGCGGCTTGCAGTGGCGCTTCGGCCTTGGCCTGGGCGTATCGCAGCCGGTATCCGGCGAGGTCGACCGCTTCGCCCTCGAGCTGCGGCGGCAGCTTCACGCCGCGCCGGGCGACCACCCACGAGGACTCGTAGATGTAGTCGCCCAGGTGGACGACGAGGTCGAGGTCCTCGGCGGCCATGTGCTCATAGGCGGTGTAGTAGCCCGAGCTCCACGACTGGCAGGAGGCGAACGCGAATCGCATCCGCTGCGTCGGCCGGTCCGGCGGCGGCGCGGTGCGGGTGCGTCCGACCGGTGAGATGGCCGAGCCCGCGCGGAAGCGGTAGTAGTACCAGCGGTCCGGCGCCAGGCCGGTCACCTCGGGGTGCACGCTGTGGCCGAGGGCGCGGGTGGCCACCGCCGAACCCCGGACGACGACCTTGGTGAATCGTTCGTCCTCGGCGACCTCGTAGTCGACCGTCACCGGGTCGACCGGCATACCGCCGTACCCGTCGGGGGCCAGCGGGTCGGGGGCGAGCCGGGTCCACAGCACCACACCGTCGGGTGTCGGTTCGCCGGAGGCCACGCCGAGGGAGAACGGTTCGCCCAGGAAACGGGGTGCGGGAAACGGTGCGCTGCTCGCCGCCGACACCCCGACCGCCGCCACGATCGACCCGGCCGCGCCGTATCGGAGGAACTGCCGCCGGTCGATCGCCATGCCCCGATCCTAAGCATCCCGCGCCGGGCGGACCGGGCACGCGGGGAAAGCACCGGTTGCCAAGCCGAAAGCGGCTGTCGGCGAGGCAGTTTCACCTCGCCGACAGCGCACTCAGCTGTTCGGGTAGGCGCGGGCGGCCAGGCCGAGCGCCACGTCGATCAGGAAGAACCCGAGCAGACTGAGCCCGAGCAGGGGTACGAACCATCCGATCACCACGGCCGCCGCGACGAGCGGAATCGTGATCCACAGCGACGTCTTGCGTAGTACTCCGCGCCGTGGTGGCATCGGCAAAGAGCCCGCGCGGGTGGGTCGCCGCTGCCACCACATCCGGTAGCCGAGGACGATCATGACCACGAGACCGAGCATGATCGCCAGCAACAACAGCTGGTTGACCAGGCCGAACAGCAGCCCCATGTGGAAGGCGATACCCCAGTTGGTGAGCTTGGCCATCAGCGGCCAGTCGGCGTAGGCGAGTCGATCGGTGACTGTGCCGTTGCCGTCGACCGCGACCGAGTCGATCGTGTAGGTGCCCGGCTTGCGCAGCTCCTTGACACCGAAAGCGGCGTCCGATTCCGCCGGGACAGTGATCTCGGCGGCCTGGGTGATGCCGTTGGCCCGCGCAACCTCGTATACCCGGTCGAGTTGCGCGATCCTGAGGTGCTGATCGACCGGTGCGGGTGTGGTGCTACCGCCGCTGTGGTGGTCGCCGCCGGTCGTCGCCGGTGCGGCCGCGCCGGGGAGTGCCACGCTCACCGCCGGGGTGGTCCAGCTCATTTCCTCGCGCAGCTTCGTCACGTTCTCACCGGCATAGGCGGACCAGGTCAGACCCGTCGCGGACAGCAACAGGATCACCGGCAGCGTCCACACACCGATCGCGGCGTGCCAGTTCATCTTCCGGCGTTTCGGCTGCGAAAGATCCGGCGCTACCAGCCACCGCGCACCGTTGCGCGCACGACGCTTGCGCACCCGGTTCACCCACAGCACCAGCCCGAACAGGGCGATCACCCACAGCCACGAGGCCGCGAGCTCGCTGTAGAGCCGCCCGGGCTCACCCAGGTGCAGACTCCGGTGGAACTCGCTGAGCCACGCCCGCAACGGCAGCGCGCCACCACTGCCGTAGACGACGGCCTCGCCCACCGGCTGGGCGGTGTGCGGGTCGACGAACACCGAGAGGCGTTCGGAATCACCCAGCGCGGGATCGCTGAACAACACCCGCATGGTTTCCCCGTCGGCCGCGGCCGGGGCGACGGCCACCAACGCCAGGTCGGGCTTGCCGGCGACCGCGGCGCCCACCTGCGCCGACAAGGATTGATCCGGCCCGGAGGTCTGCACCTGAAGCAGATCCCGCGACACGAACCCTTCGATCGTCGGCGCGATCGCATACAGCGCGCCGGTGAGCGCCGCGATCAGGATGAACGGGGCGACGAAGAACCCCGCGTAGAAATGCAGCCGCATGGCCAAGGGAGCGACCCGCATCCCGCGCCGCGCGCGAGGTGACCGCTCACCGTCCCCGACCGAACTCTCGGCCGGACGAATATCGGTAATGCTCATCATCATTCGTTTCTGAAGTAGTGAAACCCGGTGCTCACCATCGCGAGCAGCAGCCACCGCACGAGCGTTCGCCGAAGCAGACATCGGCAGTCGCACAGAATCAGCCACGACATCCGCGCCGGAAGACACGAGCTACCGTGGCTTTCGTCGGCGTGCTCCGCGAACACGAGGTCTGTCGGGCACGAGCCCACCGAATCGCTTCGAGCGGTATGCCTCGGCCGCCGCCGCGTGAGCACAGTGGCCGACGTCGCGAGGCGAGCTGTCAGCCGCCGGCCACGATGAACCGCCAGGCCGGAGCCGCGCGAGCGCACCGACCACCGCGATCACGGCGAGCGGGCGCGCACGAAGCCGGTCGGCGGGCGAGACTCACAGCCGCCGAGCACGGGTGCATGCATTGGTGACCAGTGCGCGAGATCGCGCGCACCGGGAAAAGGTCAGAAGGCGAAGGCGAGAGGCGGGGCTCGGGTGCGCAGTGATCGCGCGGTGAGGACGCGCAGGATGACGCGGTCGCGGTGGGTGAGGCGCAGCGGTGCGCGACCGGGAATGCGCGGGGTGCGGTAGCGCTGGGGGAGGGCGCGGGCCAGCAGGGCGCCCGCGGCGCGGTAAGCGGCTTCGGCGCCGATGACGACCACCGCGGCGAGGACGGCCGCGACGGTGTGGGCCGTGAGCATGCCGAGGCCGAGCGAATCCTCCACGTGGTGTCCGTGACCGGACCAGCTCATCGTGGTGTGACCCACGAGCTGACCACCCAGCAGCACCACCGCGAGCCCGAGCGCACCGTGACGCACCGGCCCGGCCACCAGCGCGCCCACCACGGCGGACACGGCCGCCAGCAGCGCGACCGTTGTGCTGCCGGGCATCGCGCTCCCGGCGGCCAGCCCGTGGGCGGCCAGCGACAACGCACCCGACATCGAGCCCGCACAGGCACCGCGCACGCGCGCGCCGAGGGCACGCGACGGCGCGGACGCCTGCCGGAACTCGATGATCACCGGCCGATGATAAAGCACCGCCGAGACGGGTCCCGACGGTGCGACGGGATCACTGCCCCTCGATGTCCATCTCGATCAGCGGCTTGCGCAGCAGTTTGCCGGTGGCGTTGCGGGGGAGTTCGTCGAGGAAGATCACTTCGCGCGGCACCTTGTAGCGGGCCAGGTTCTGGCGCACGAAGTCCTTGATCTCGTCGGCATCCCGGGCGGAGTCGGGCCCGGGCACGACGAAGGCGCGCAGACGCTTCCCGTAGTCGCGGTCGTCGACACCGACCACGGCCGCTTCGAATACGTCGTGGCGGCCCGCGATGAGGTTCTCCACCTCGAGCGGGAAGACGTTCTCACCGCCGGACACGATCATGTCGTCGTCGCGGCCGTCGATGTAGAGCAGGCCGTCTTCGTCGAAATGGCCCACGTCGCCGCTGGACATCATGCCGTCGACCATTTCCTTGGTCCGGCCGTCGGTGTAGCCGGTGAAGGCGAAACCGTTGTCCACGAAGATCGTCCCGGTGACGTTCGGTTCGGTGATCGGCTTGCGGTTCTCGTCGAGCAGCACGATGCGGATACCGACCGGCGGCTTGCCCGCGGTGGTCGGCGACTTGCGCAGGTCCTCGGGGGTGGCCACGGTCATCACCGCGCATTCGGTGGAACCGTAGAGGTTGTAGAGGCTGTCGCCGAAGTAGTCCAGGCAGCGGGTCACCACATCGGGTGCGATGGCCGAGCCGGCCGCGAAGATCACCTTGATCGTGGACGGGTCGTACTTCGCCAGGATCTTCTCGTCCAGGTCGAGGATGCGCTGCAGCATCGTCGGGACGACGACCAGCGAATCCGCCCGGTACTGCACGATATTGGCCAGGGTCTGCTCGGGGTCGAACTTGCGCTGCTGGAAGATCACCCGGTTGCCCAACGCCAGACCGAGGGTGAACTGCGACAGACCGGTGCCGTGGAAGATCGGCGCCGCCATGATCATCGTGCCGTTGTAGGGCAGCGGCACCCGGTCGACGAACTGAGCCGACGCGAACGGGCTCACCTTGTCGCGCGGCGCGCCCTTGGGGGTACCGGTGGTGCCGCTGGTCAGGATCACCATGCCGCCCGGCTTGCTCGGCGGCGTCAGCGGTTCCACCGAGCGCCCCGAGATCAGCGATTCGACCGTCGGGATCGACGGATCCACACCGTGCGCCTCGTCGACCCAGGTCAGGATGCGCGGGATCTCGGCGGGAATGGCGCTCATGAGATCCATGAACTCGCTGTCGTGCAGTACCGCCTTGACCTTCTCGCGGGTGGCCACATCGGCGAACTGCGGTTTGGCGAAACCGGTGTTCATCAGGACCGCGCGCACGCCGAGCTTGCCCGCCGCGAGCAGGCTCAGCACCATGCCACGGTGGTCGCGCGCCAGCACCGCGATGACATCGCCCTCGCTGATGCCGCTGGCGCGCAGCCCGCGGGCCAACGCGCTCGACTGCTCGTCGAGCATCCCGAAGGTGAGCTCACCGCGTTCGTCGACGATCGCGCCCGCGCCGGGTCGCGTCTGGGCGGCGTGCATGACCACACCGGCGAACGGGCCGAATTTCGACACATTGCGGAACGAGCGCGCGGCATGGTCGAGGCGTAGGGGGTTGAACAGCTTGCGGTCGACCATGACCTTGACGCCGAGGGCGAAATCGCCCGCACGCCGAGCCGTGCCGCCTAGCGCGGGCAGAGACAGAGACATCGAACAGCCTTTCGGCAGACCGAGCCCGCGTCACCGCGGGGCCGGACCGCGTCTTCGAGATCCAGTGCTGGTGCTAACAATAGCAAGCACGGCGCTCTTACTGTGTCGCCCGTCTCAGCCCTGAGACATCACTGTGACACCTCATAGTCGATGAGCACCCGGCGCAGGATCTTGCCGGTGGCATTACGGGGCAGTTCCTCGACGAACACCACCTCGCGCGGCACCTTGAAGCGGGCCAGGTTCTCCTTCACGTGTGCCTGCAGCGCGGCGGCGTCGGGTGTCTGGCCGGGTTCGGGCACGACGAAGGCGCGCAAGCGTTTTCCGAACTCGGGGTCGTCGACGCCGACCACCGCCACATCGAACACCTGCGGGTGCTCGATCAGCAGGTTCTCCACCTCCTGCGGGTAGACGTTCTCGCCGCCGGAGACGATCATGTCGTCGTCGCGGCCGTCGACCATGAGCAGGCCGGACTCGGTGAAATGGCCCATGTCGCCACTGGACATGAAGCCGTCGATGATCTGCTTGTGCCTGCCGTCGGTGTAGCCCTCGAACGGGGCACCGCTGCGCACGAAGATCCGGCCCTTGGCGCCGGGTTCGCGGACCGGCTGGTCGTTCTCGTCGTAGAGGCGGACCTCGCAGGTGATGGGGGAGCGGCCGACCGTGCCCGGCGCCTCCGCCAGCTCGGCGGGGTTGGCGATGGAGGCGATGGCCACCTCGGTGGAGCCGTAGAGGTTGTAGAGCACCGGCCCGAACACCTCGGTGGCCCGGATGCACAGCTCAGGGGTGAGCGCCGACCCGGCGAACAGGATGACCTTCAGCGACGACAGGTCGTACTTCGCGCGGACCTCGGCGGGCAGCTCGGTCATCCGGTGCAGCATCGTCGGCACGCAGACCAGCATCTCCACCTTGTGCTCGGCGATCGAGGCCAGCGTGGCCTCGGCGTCGAAGCGGCGCCGCATGACGATCTTGTTCGACAGGATGGTGCCGACCAGCCAGGTACCGAGGCCTGTGCTGTGGAAGATCGGCGAGACGATCATCATCACGCCGCGCTTGGGGAAGGGCACCCGGTCGACGAACTGCGCGGTGGCCATCGGCGTCACCTTGGTGCGCGGCGCGCCCTTGGGCAGGCCGGTGGTGCCGCTGGTGAGGATGATGAAACCGCCCGGCTTGCTCGGCGCGGGCAGCGGCTCGGCGGAGTTTGCGGCGATCAGGTCGTCGAAAGTGGTTGCGCCCGCCGGGATCTCGGCGCCTTCGTCGACCCAGGTGAGGTAGCGCGGTAGGTCGGCGGGCAGTGCGTCGAGCAGGCCGAGGAACTCGCTGTCGTGCAGGACCGCGCGCACCTTCTCGCGCTCGCACACCTCGGCGAACTGCGGTTTGGCGAACCCGGTGTTCATCAGAGCGATGCGCGCCCCGAGCTTGCCCGCCGCGATCATCGACATGATGAGACCGCGATGGTCGCGAGCCAGGACCGCGATCACCATGCCCTCGCTGATGCCGGCCGCCTGGAGACCACGGGCCACCGCCGTGGACTGGTCGTCGAGTTCGCGGTAGGTGAGTTCGCCGCGTTCGTCGGCCAGGGCGACCTGTTCGGGGGCGACGCGGGCGGAGTGCCGGACCAGGGTGGCCTGCGGGCCGTAGATCTTGGACTCTTTCATCGTCCGCAGGGTCTCGAGCGGCTTTGTTGGATCGGAGACGCCACGCGAACGCAGAACACCGAGGGCTTTCACCGTTTCGAGAAGATGGGCCACGCTCACTCGTCTACCTCCACACATCGTTTGTCTTCGCTGCTCACGGTAGCAGTGTGGTGGCCTGCGTCACAGTGGTAAATCAGGACAATTGGGACAATTCCCAATCATCGCTGAGCGCTCGCCAGCGCGGCGAGCAGCGGAACGAGCCTGCCCTCGGGCACCTCGAAGCGGCCGAGACCCGCGGTCTGCAACCAGCCGACCGCCGCCAACTGGCGCAGATGCTGATAGATCTCGGCCGAGGTGCCCAGTTCGGCGATGGCCGCCAGATCCGCGGCGGTGCGGCGACCGTACACGATCTCGCGCAGCAGTCGCAGGCGAACCGGATCGGCAAGGGCGGCAAGGCAATTGGCCGCTTCGATGGTCCAGATGTCGCCGACGATGGCGTCGGTGGCATATTGCGCCTGCCAGTCCACCCGCTCACCCGTCGGCAGCTTCAGCGCGCCTGCCAGCAGGACGCCGCCGTTGCGGTCGCCCGCGTCGTCGAATTCCGCGCGCAACCGCGCCACCGCCCAGGGCAGCCGCTCGTCGGTGTGCGGGGTGCCTTCGAGGGCGGCGACCCGCCGCTCCAATGCCTCGAGTCGCTCGTCCAGATCCACGCGGTCAACCTACGCCACCGCCGGATCCGCCGTTGCCCCGAACGCGAACACCCCGGGACTGTACGGCCCGGGGTGTCGTTGTCGGTGCGAATCAGCGCGTGACGGCGCCGAACGACGGCTGCTGGATGTGGCCGAGCCGGTAGGCGTAACCGTCGGGCTGGCCGGCGTCGGGCCAGCGGTGCCACAGGCTGCCGTATACCGCGGCGACGATCAGGCCGCCGCCGGTGTTCAGCGGCGCGGTGCGGATGGTGGTGTCGACGGGGACGTCCATGTGCTCGGTGAGCACGGCAGTCCCGCTCTGCCCGTTCGACAGGTTCAGCCACATCACCTCGAGCTTGGCGCCGTTCTGATTCGGCGAGATAGTGCCCGGTCCGCCGAAGAAGCCGAAGCGGAAACCGTCGACATCGAGCGCGATACCCGAGCCGTACACGCCGGGTCCGCCACCGTTCTGGCCGATATCGGAGGTGGCCGGGATCTGGAACGGCTGCGCGGGCAGGGCGACATCGACCGTGCCGTCGGCGACGAGCTGGTCGAGGGCGGCGAGCGCGCCGGGGTTGTCCGCGACGGAGGTGCGCAGCTGGGACACGGCGGCAGCCACGTCGACGGTCTGGGTCTCGGTGGGTTCGGCGACGGCGGGGCCTGCGAAAACAATGGCGGCGGCGGCCGAGGTCGCGGCTACCGCGGTGATGAAACGACGCATGAAACTCTGCATAACCAGCTCTCCTAGAGTGTTCCTGGTACAGCTTTTCCTGTCGCTGGCACCGTAACGGAGACCTGGATCACGTTTATTGCCCGCCCCCGCGAAAATACAGTTCAGGGCATCGGGGCGACGTGCACCTTGTATCCGCGATACAACTCGGGTTTCGCGGTGAGCACCGGCATGTCGAGATTCTGTGCGGTGAAGACGACCGGGGCGATGAGTGGCCAATCGGTGTGATTGTCGGCGATGGGAACCGTGGTTCCCGTGCGAATGGCACCCGCCGCGTCGAGGTCGGCCCAGCGCACCGCGACGCGGTTGTCGAGTAGGCGGCCGAGTTCGTCGACATTGTCGACCGCGCGCATGGCGGCCATCAGGCTCACCGTCGGCACCACCATGATGCGGCGCTGCTGGGTGAACTGGCGCATGATGACCTGCCCGAACAGCGGGGACAGGGCAAGCGAGGTGAGGGCGGTGTGGTCGGCGACGCTCACCGGCGGCTCGCGCTCGTGCCGTCGAGCGCGCCCATCACCTTGCTCAGTTTCGCCTCCGCCTCGGCGATGTCTTCGGCGGAATGCTGTTTGATCCGGTCATCGAGTCTGCCGAGGATCTGTTCGCGCAGGTCGTCGTTGAAATAGGCGGGTGGCAATGCCGCGTGCCGCAACACTTCCGCCGGTACCACTGCGACCAATTCTTTCCCCTCCCTGGTGACGATCACCGGTCGTCCGCTCGCGGACACCCCGTCGAAAACACTACCGAGCTGACCCCGTAATTCGGTCAGCGGAACACTCTCGTAATCGGCCATATCCCACTGTACATCGCTGTGTACAGTGGGATACGGCGAATTCGACTCAGGCGGCCTTGCGGGCAGGTTCGCTGCGGTACCGGGTGACGGGACCGTCGATACCGAGCAGCCGCCACGCCAGGCGCGAAACCGGGTTCATCAGGCCGCTGTTGGTGGCCAGCGCGCGCACATCGCCGAAGATATTGCGCATCATGGTCTGCGATTCCGGGTTCGACCAGTAGGCATCGCGCATCACCTCGGCGGGGATGTCGAACTTCTCGACGAACTCCTTGGGCGGGGTCATGATCATGTCGAGCATGATCCGCATCGCGACCGGGAACAGCACCGACAGCAGGGATTTGGTGACCGCGTTCATGCCCGGCACATTGCGGCGCAGGTACTCGTGGGCGAAGGAGATGTGGCGGGCTTCCTCGGCCACGTGGATCTGCATCACCCGGTGCACCATCGGATGCAGGTCCACACCGCCGCGCAGCAGCGACTTCTGCAGGTGATCGATCGGTTCCTCGCCGCCGAGGATCATCGTGAAGAACAGCTCGGGGAAGTACTTGACCGCGGGCCAGATGATCATCGTGAGCTTGCGGTCGATCGTGCCCATGCCGATCACATCGCGGTAGCCGATGCGGTTGATCATCTCCTGGAACATCATCGTGTGGTTGCACTCTTCGGCAGCCTCGTGCGTAACGTACCGGAATTCCGGGTCACCGTTGGGGACCGAGATCAGGTACTGCATCAGGCCGCGGATGAGCAGCTGCTCGAAATCCAGGCCGACCTTGGCGATACCGGCCTGGCGCCACATTCCGATGGCGATCTGCTTCTCGATCGGTTGCGCCTTGTACCAGGGGTGACGGCCGAGCGGGTCCTCGTCGGGCATGATCCAGCGCGGGTCGTCGCTGTGCACGGCGAACTCGGGCGAATCCCAATCGATGTCGACATAGGGATCGAAGTGCCGGTTCACCGAACCTTCGGACAGGTTGCGCAGGATCTCGTGGTACTCGGGATCGGTCGCGGTGTTCTTGACTGTCGACAGCATCAGCGGTGTCTCCTTCGTGTGGCGCAGCTCGCACGTTATATGAGACCCAGGGTCTCAGACAAGTGCCGACTCGCCGTAGGATGAAAGCTGCTCCACGGAATCCGACCGCTCGCCGCGTACCGAAGGAGTGAGAACCCGATGGCTCGACTGACACCGGAGAAGGCCCGCTGGCCCGCACTGAAGGTCGACACCTGGTCCGATACCCGCGACACCCTGCACATGTGGTCGCAGATCGTCGGCAAGCTGAAGATGGCGGGCACGCCGCTGATCAACCACTGGTGGAACGTCACGTTCACGGTGAGCGCGCGGGGGTTGGCCACCGGCGCCATCCCGGTCGACGGCCGCATTCTCGACATCGAATTCGATTTCGCCGCGCACGAACTCGTGCTGCGCACCAGCGACGGACGCCGGGCCACGCTCGCGCTGCGACCACGCACGGTCGCCGATTTCTACGCCGAGCTCGTCGAGGTGCTCGGACGCTTGGACATCACGGTCGATATCGAGGCCTCACCGAACGAGGTCGACCCCGCGATCCCGTTCGCCGAGGACACCGTTCATCAGTCCTACGACGCCGATGCGGTCGGCGTCTACTGGCAGCAACTCGTGCAGGCGAATCGGGTGTTCCAGCTGTGGCGAGCGGGCTTCGCCGGAAAATCCAGCCCGGTGCATCTGTTCTGGGGTTCGCTCGACCTGGCGTGTACCCGCTTCTCCGGGCGTAGCGCGCCGACGCATCCCGGCGGGGCGCCCAACTGCGCGAACTGGGTGATGGAGGAGGCGTATTCGCGTGAATGCGCCAGCGCGGGATTCTGGCCCGGCGACACCGAAGGCATGTTCTACGCCTACAGCTATCCGGCCCCGGACGGATATTCGTCGCGGCCCGCGGGACCCGACGGTGCGCACTGGGACGCGGCACTCGGCGAGTTCGTCCTGCCGTACGAGGTGGTTCGTGAGTCGGACGACCCCGACGCCACCCTCCTGCACTTCCTCGATACGACCTACGCCGCCGCTGCCGACCTGGCCGATTGGGATCGGGCGCTGCTCGACGTGAACCCGCACCGCCTGGACCGCCGCCTCCACGCCGACGACACGGCAACCATCTGAGGTCACTCCCGTTCGGCGGTCTTCTCCGCTGTTTCCCGGCGCTGCCGATAGAGCAGAATCCCCGCCGCTATCAGCCAGATCACCGCGTAGACGACCGCCCGCATCGCACTCCAGTTCGCGACGAGCAAACCGATCGCCGCGCCACCGGCTGCGCCGAGGATGATGACGGCATTCGGCTTCGAATTCTTCCCCACGGTGGGAATCATCGCACGTCGATGAGTTTCGTGCGTTCGTGTCGTCGGTACCGGTAGCGAACGACGAATGGGAGTCATGGTCATGGACGACGCGCAGGTGCAGAACTGGGTGCGAGCCGAACGGCTCGCCCTCGCCGACTTTCTCGAAGACCTCACCCCCGGCGAATGGGCCACCCCGTCACTGTGCCCGGGCTGGACGATCCACGACGTTCTCGCCCACGTCAGCACCACCGACACCCTGCGCGAGACCCTCGTTGCCGTCCTGCGCGCCAAGGGCAACTGGAACCGGATGAACGCCGAGCTGGCCACCACCCGCGCCGCCCGCCACACCCCGGCCGAACTGCTCACCGAACTCCGCGCCTTCGCCGACTCGACCCGCCGCGCACCTGGCGCGGGCGTCCTCGACCCCCTGGTCGACATCATCGTCCACGGCCAAGACATCGCCCGCCCCCTCGCCCGCCCCTACGAAACCCCCGTCGACCGCGTCGTCCCCGCCCTCGACTACACCATCGCCAGCCGCTTCTACGGCGCCAAGAAACGTTTCCGCGCAACCCGATTGACCGCCACCGACACCGACTGGACCTACGGCGAAGGCCCCGAAGACATCAAAGCCCCCGCCATCGACCTGCTACTTCTCGCCACCGGTCGGCCGGCTTAGCCGACCGACCGCTTCATGCATGTTTTACAAAAAAGTGTCACACTTAAGCTATGGCTACTGTTCCAGTTCGTGAACTCTCGCACCATACGGCTCGGTGTCTCGCGCTGGTGAAGTCGGGGGAATCGGTGGACATCACCGAGCGTGGACGTGTTATCGGACGCATCGTTCCGGTCGACCCGGATGGCGATGTGCGCTCCAGGCTCATCGCGCAACGCCGGGCACGTCCGGCTACACAAGGACGTGCTGAGTTGCTGGCGCAGCTGCGCCGTGGCTCGACCGACACCGATAGCGACAACGCTGTCAGCGCCGCCTTGCAGGACCTCAGGGACGGCGAACGCTACTGATGCTGTACTTCGACACGAGCGCGTTGGTGAAGCTGGTCCACCGGGAGGCAGAGACCGATGCGCTGCTCGATTGGCTCGGCGAGCGAACCGAGATGGCGTGGTTGACTTCAGCGCTGGCCGAGGTGGAACTCGTCCGGGCGGTCCGGGTGGCCGCGCCCGCGGATTTGATCAATGTGCCCGCCGTGCTGGCACGGGTGGACCGCGTGGAGATCGATCCGATTGTGCGGGCGAATGCCGCTGCGGTGTCACCGCCGTCGATCCGCAGCCTCGATGCGATCCATCTCGCGACCGCGCTGGAGCTCGCCGCCGATCTGACGGCATTGGTGACCTTCGACAAGCGCCTGGGCGAAGCGGCCGAAGCTGCCGGCTTGAACTGGGAGTCTCCGGGTTCGTCGAGGTGAGCTACGAATACGAAACCGGTGCGGATCTGTATGATCCGCACCGGTTTCGCTAACCGATCACTTCAGTTCGGCGCTGGTCTTGCCGAGGATGCGCCGGGCGACGATCAGCTGCTGGATCTGCTGGGTGCCTTCGAAGATGTCGAGGATCTTCGAGTCGCGGCCCCACTTCTCCAGGAGCAGACGCTGGGAGTAACCGACGGCGCCCGCCAGTTCCACGGCCTTGAGGGTGACATCGGTGCCGGTGCGGCCCGCCTTGGCCTTCGACATCGAGGCCTCGAGCGAGTTCGGCTTCTTGTTGTCGGCCATCCACGCCGCGCGCAGGGCGAGCAGGTAGGCCGCCTCGTAATCGGCTTCCATCCGCAGGAATTCGGCCGCCGCGGCGTGCTGGTTCATCGCTGGGGTGTCGTAGGAGATGTCGACGCCTGCCTCGGTGAGGATGGTGCGCAGCTCCTCGAGCGCGGCGCGGGCGACGCCGATGGCCATCGCGGCCACCAGCGGGCGGGTGTTGTCGAAGGTCTGCATGACCCCGGCAAAACCCTTCTCCACGTTCACTTCCGGCGAACCGAGGATGTTGTCCTTCGGAATGCGGCAGTCCTGCAGCAGCAGCACCGCGGTGTCGGAGGCCTTGATGCCGAGCTTGTGCTCGAGCCGCGCCACCGAAAGACCCGGAGCGTCCCGCGGGACGACGAACGACTTGATCGCCGCCCGGCCGAGGCTCTTGTCCACCGTCGCCCACACCACGATGTGGGTGGACCGCTCACCGGCGGTGACGAAGATCTTCTCGCCGTTGAGCACCCACTCGTCACCGTCGAGGACGGCGGTGGTCGACACGGCGGCCGAGTCGGAACCGAACGACGGCTCGGTGATGGCCATCGAGGCCCACACCTTGCCGAACCGCTCCAGCTGCTCGTCGGTGGCCACCGCGGCGATCGCGGCATTGCCGAGGCCCTGGTAGGGGATGGTCAGCAGCAAGCCGACATCGCCCCACGCGGTTTCGAGGGTGTTCATCAGCGACGACATGTTGCCGCCGTTGGCGTTGGCTGTCAGCAGGTCGGTCGCGGTGTCGCCACGGCCGCCGGAGGCGCCGCCGATCTGCTGGGTGCCCGAGTCGGCGAGCCCCTCGACCATGGCCGACATGGTGTCGAGTTCGACCGGGTACGCGTGCTCGGCGAGGTCGTACTTGCGCGAGATCGGGCGGAAGATCTGGGCGGCGACCTGGTGGGCCTGGTTGGCGCTCGCCTTCAGCTTCTTGGGGAGTTCGAGATTGATCATGGGAAGTCTCCTGGAAGGTAAGAAAAGCGTCCGCTACACCAGCACGATGCCCTCGGCGACGCCGATGGCACGAAGATCGCGATACCAGCGCTCGACCGGGTGCTCCTTGGTGAAGCCGTGGCCGCCGAGCAGTTGCACACCGTCGAGGCCGATCTGCATGCCCTTGTCGGTGGCGAGCTTGCGCGCCAGCGCCGCCTCACGGGCGAACGACAGGCCCTGCTCCGCGCGCGAGGCGCCGCGCAGGGTGACCAGGCGCAGACCGTCGAGCTCGATCGCGATATTGGCGACCATGAACGCCACCGCCTGGCGGTGCGAGATCGGCTCGCCGAACGCCTCACGCTCGTTCACGTAGGGGATCACGTAGTCGAGCACGGCCTGCCCGGTGCCGACCGCGAGCGAGGCCCAGCCGAGGCGGGCCAGCTGCACGGCGTCGGCGTACTCGGCGGCGCGGGCGGCGGCGTCACCGTCGCCGAGGATCGCGTCGGTGCCGACCGCGACATTGTCCAGGATCAGCCGACCCAGACCGGCGGCGCGCAGACCCATGCTCGGGTCGGCCTCCACCACCAGGCCCGCCGCGTCGGACTCGACGATGAACAGCGCCGGGCGCCCGTCGAGCTCGGCCGCCACCAGGAACAATTCGGCGTCGGCAGCCGCCGGGACCAGGCTCTTCACGCCGTTGAGGCGGTAGCCGCTGGGAGAGCGGGTGGCCTTGGTCTGCAGGGCGAACGGGTCGAACAGGGCGCGCGGCTCGCTGATGACCACCGAGGCCTGCGGCACGTTCTCGCCGGTGAAGGCGGGCAGGTAGGTGCGCTGCTGGGCGTCGGTGCCCCACTGCGACAGCGCGACGGCCACACCGCTCGGCGCGAGAATCGGCAGCGCGAGACCCATGTCGCCGTAGGCGAGGGCCTCGGCCACCAGCGAGTTGGTGACCGCGCCGCGCTCGGCGGCCGCGCCCTCGAGCTCCTCGGGAACGTTGATCAGGGTGATGCCGAGTTCGGCGGCGCGGTCGAGCAGATCGCGCGGCGCCTTGGCGGCGGCGTCGGCCTCGTAGGCGGCCGGGCGCAGGATCTCACCGGCGAAATCCTTCACCGTCTCGACGATCATCTTCTGATCGTCGGTGGGGGTGAGGTCGAAGTAGTCCTTGGTCTTGGCCTCGTTGTCGGGTAGCCGCTTGGGCTCGCCGCCGCCGGTGACCTTGCCGAAGGTGCGGGTCGCCGCGCCGAGAGTCCGGAACCCGGTCTTGGTGCCCTCGTAGGTGATGCGTTCGATGGGCTTGCGCAGCTTGTACTTGCCGGCGAACTCAGACCCGGTCACGGTCGTCAAAGCGCGCATCGCAGCACCCATCCAGTCCCGTTTGGGCTGGTTGAGGCCGACCGCGGACGTGTCGTTCGGACGTCGCTTCGTCGCGCTGTCTCGAGTGCTCATCATCACCTGATTTCCTCGGCTGTCGGGACGCTCCGTGGCCCCACTATCTTACTCTTCGGTAAGACTATCTTACTCCGGAGTAAGAAGCGCAAGGACGAACCGGGAAATCGCCGGATTCTGTCACGCTGCACAGGTGCGCGTCCTGGTATCGGTTTTCGCCCTCGTCCTGCTGGTGACCTCGGGCCGCTACGGCTATCACCGCGACGAGTTGTACTTCCTCGCGGCGGGCAGGCGGTTGGCCTGGGGCTATCCGGATCAACCACCGCTGGTGCCGCTTCTCGCGCGGGTGATGTCGGCGATCGACCCCGACGCGCTGTGGGTGCTCCGGCTGCCCTCGGTCGTCGCCGCGGTGGTGGTTGTCGTCTGCGCGGGCTGGATGGCGGAAGAATTGGGTGGTGGGCGTGGCGCGCGGGCGCTGGCGGCCGCGGCGGTCGCGAGCGCGGCGCTGGTGCAGGGCGTCGGGCACTTGCTCACCACGACCGTGTTCGACCTCGCTGTGTGGTCGTTGGTGTGCCTGCTCGTGCTGAAACTGCTTCGGGCGAAGGGGGACTCGTCGTCCTCGTCGGTAGCGGTCGACGGCGACACGACCGGTGATCCCCGCTGGTGGCTGCTGATCGGCGTGCTCGTCGGCGTCGGATTGCTGAACAAGGTGCTGTTGATCGTGCCGGTCGTGGCGGTCATGGTGGCCCTACTGCTCACGGGGCGGCGAAACGTGTTTGCCACCAAGTTCTTTCCGTGTGCGGTCGTTGTCGGTGCGCTGCTGACCGTGCCCTATCTGTGGTGGCAGGCGCGCAACGGCTGGCCGCAGTGGGAGCTGAGCCGGGCCATCGCGGGCGGTTCGTCGGGGACCTCGGATTCCCCGATCATGTTCGTGCTCTTGCAGTTCGGTTTGTTCGGGCCGCTGCTGGTGCCGCTGTGGGTCTACGGGCTGTGGCGGCTGTGGCATTCGCGGTACCGCGCGTTCGCGGTGGCCTACGTCCTGCTTTTCGTGCTGTTCCTCGTGACCGGCGGCAAGGCCTACTACCTCGGCGGGATGTATCCGATCTTGCTCGCGGCCGGATCGGTCGGCCTGGCCGGATGGCTCGGGCAGGCGGGAAGGCGCTGGTTCGCAGTGTCTTCTGTGATCGCGCTCAACGCGGTCATGTCCGCTTCGCTGTTCCTCCCGGTGCTACCCATCGAGGCGGTCCCACACTCGCCGACCCTGGCGATCAACTACGACGCGGGCGAAACCATCGGCTGGCCACGCTATGTCGAACAGATCGCCGCCGCCCATCCGCCCGGCGCTTCGATCCTCACCGCCAACTACGGCGAGGCGGGCGCCGTCGAACACTTCGGCACCGAATACGACCTGCCCACACCGCATTCCGGCCACAACGCCTACTGGTGGTGGGGCCCGCCGCCCGATACGGCGACGGAGGTCCTCACCGTCGGCATCGATCGCGAGCGGCTCACCGGGCTCTGTGCGAGCGTCGAGCCCCGGGGCGTTCTCGACAACGGCCTGGGCATCGACAACGACGAACAGGGCGAACCGATGTTCCTCTGCGGCAATCCACTTCGTCCCTGGTCACAGGTGTGGCCGGAGCTGCGGAGTCTCGGCTGACTCGCTCAGGTCGTGGGATTCAGAGCCCGTGCCGTTCCAGGAAGTCGGTCAGCAGTTTCTGCCACTCCTCGGGCCGCTCGACCATGACCACATGCCCGGCCGCGATCTCCGCGTATTCCGCGCCCGGGATCGCGGCGGCGAGGGTTCGTGAGTTCGCCGGGTCGACGAGCAGGTCGGCGGTGGTCGCCACGACGAGCGTCGGCACCGCGATCGCGGCGAGATCGGCGGTGGTGTCGACGGTTTCGACCAGCACGGCCTGCGCGCGGGTCCCGCCGGGGATCGCGGCGGCGGTCCGGCGGACGACATCGTCGACGACGTCGGCGGGCAGACCGTTCACGAAGTCGGTGGAAAAGCCGGTGAGCAGAACCAGGCGGGCGAACGCCTCGTGCGCGCCCCGGTCGAGGAGGTCCTGCCAAGCCCGCACGGCGAGGCGGGCGCGATGGTCGGGTGTGGCCAGGCCGGCGGTGAGCAGCAGCCCGGTGACCCGCTCGGGATGGCGGGCGGCGGCACGCACGGCCACCGCGGTGCCGAGGGAGAAACCGACGATGGTGAAGGTCTCGACGCCGGCGTCGACGGCGGCCGCGACGAGCGCGTCGGCGAGGGCGTCGAGGGTCAACGGGGTGTCGTCGCCGGGGTAGTCCGAGGCGACTACGGTGTGACCGGTGGCCAGCGCGGGGATCACGGGGCCGAAATTGCTCTCGATGCCACCGCCCGCGCCGTGGGCGAGCACGATGCCGGGGCCGGAGCCGTGAACAGTGGTGTGCAGCGGAATTGTCGTCATGACGGCGACGTTAGGGATTGACATGGGTGTGAAGGTCAAGCCGAACGTGCCGGTGATCACATGCTGATCGGCGAACTCGCGCACCGCACCGGGGTCGCCACCCGGCTGCTGCGCTACTACGAGGAACAGGGTCTGCTGCAACCGCGCCGCGATACCAACGGCTATCGCAGCTATCCCGAGGCGGCGGTCGCCCGAGTCGCCCGTATCCGCGACCTGCTGGCGGCGGGCCTGAACACCGAGCAGATCGCCGACCTGCTCCCGTGCGCCGAGCACGACGGACCGGTCCAGGCCTGCGAGATGTCGGTGCGCATCATGGCCGAGCGGACCGCCGAGCTGGACCGCCGCATCGCCGACCTCGACCGTCAGCGTTCGCACCTCGCGGCCCAGCTCGACGCCAGCCTGGCGAACAGCGGCGCACCGATCCCGAGTGCGAGCCGCTAGGCCGACACGCCTCGGGTGGCACCACCGACACCGCCCCGGACGTCCAGGGCGGCGCCGAACTCATTCGCGTACGTAGAACCGCAGCGTGAGATAGGCCGTGACGGCCGCGAAGACGATGCCGACCGGTGCGATCGTCAGGGCGACCACCGCGATGTCGTCACCGGTGATGCGCGGGAACACATTGCTGTCGAACAGCGGGCCGAGCGCCCGGTCGATCACCAGCGGGCGCGCGATCACCAGCCCGAGGACCGCCAGCACCGAACCCACGAAGGCGGCCGCGACCGCCTCGAGCAGGAACGGTAGCTGCGTATACCAGCGCGTCGCACCGACCAGGCGCATGATGCCGACTTCCGTGCGCCGGGTGAACGCCGCGATCTGCACCATGTTGAGCACCAGCAGCATCGCGGCCAACGCCATCACGAGCGCCAGACCGAACGCGGCATTGCGCAACCCGTCGAACAGGCTCACCAGCCGGTCGACGAACTCCTTGTCGTTGGCGACGATCCGCACACCCTCCCGCGTCGCGAAGGCGTCGTAGATGTGCTGGTACTGGTCGGCGTCGGTCATCTTCACCCGCAGCGAGGCGGGCAGGGGAGAGTCGGCGATGTACTGCACCATCTCCGGCTGGTCCTCGAACAGCTTCTTGGCCTCCTCGAGCGCGTCGGCGCGGTTGAGGAACTGCACACTCTCCACTCCGGAGGTCTGCTTCATGTCGGCCAGCAGCGATTTGCACGGCTCGGCGGCGCAGTCGGGGTCGCTCTCGGACACCGAATCGTCGAGGTAGAAACGGACCTCGAGGCGGCCGATGAAGAAGTTCTCGGTCTTGTCGGCCATCCGCACCGACAGCATGCCGCCGCCGAGCATCATCAACGACACCGCGGTGGTCAGGATCATCGCGACGGTCATCGTCAGGTTGCGGCGCAGGCCGTCGGCGACCTCGGTGAACAGGAAACTCAGTCGCATTATCGCCCCACCCCGTAGACACCGGTCGCCTCGTCGCGCACGAGTCTGCCGTGGTCGAGTTCCACCACCCGCCTGCGCATCGCGTCGACGATGTGATTGTCGTGAGTGGCCATCAGCACCGTGGTGCCCACCCGGTTGATCCGCTCCAACAGCGCCATGATGTCGGCGCTGGTCTCGGGATCGAGGTTGCCGGTCGGCTCGTCGGCGAGCAGCACCAGCGGCCGGTTGACGAACGCGCGCGCGATCGCCACGCGCTGCTGCTCACCGCCGGACAGCTCCGAGGGCAACCGGTTGCCCTTGCCGCCCAGCCCGACCATGTCGAGCACCTCGGGCACGGTCCGCTCGATGAACTGACGGCGCTTGCCGATCACCTCCAGCGCGAACGCCACGTTCTGTTCCACGGTCTTCTGCTGCAACAGCCGGAAATCCTGGAACACGCACCCGATGCGCTGGCGCAACTTCGGTACCTTGCGCCCCGGTAACCGGTCGACCCGGAAATCGGCCACCCGGATCTCCCCGGAGGTCGGCGCCTCCTCCTTGAGCAGCAGCCGCATGAACGTCGACTTGCCGGAACCGGACGGGCCGATGATGAAAACGAACTCGCCCTTGTCCACCTCGACGGAGACGTTGTCCAGCGCCGGCCGCGTCGACGTTTTGTACGACTTGGAAACGTTGCGCATGGTGATCACGAGGAGCCAGTGTAGCCAGCGGGCTGCTCGTGACGGGTGCCCCGACGACGTCGGCGGGGCGCTACTGGGTGGGATTCACCCAGGACGGGACGGAATTGATCAGGGTCACCGGCTCGGTGGTCGTGCCGTCGGCCGGCTTCACGAACAGGTAGACGACGAAGGTCGACACCCAGGTGGCGATCAAGATCGCCGTGGACTTACGCGGTTTCACTGATTCCTTCCTTACGCAGGGCGGCGGCCACACGCACGCGCAGCTCACGCCCCACCTCGAATTGTTTGCCTGGCAATGTGCGGGCAACCATCCGAATGTTCATCTCGTCGAGCGACAGATCCTCCACGCCCATCACCGAAGGCTCGTCGAGCAGCAGCGGTTTCAGGCGGGCGTCCTGGTAGGCCTTGGTGCACACCTCGTGCAGCACCTCGTTGATCTTGTTGATGTCGGCTTGGGCCGACACCGGCACATCGATCGCGGCGCGCGCCCAGTCCTTGGACAGGTTGGTCACCTTCACGATCTGGCCGTTGGGGATGGTGATCACCTCGCCGTCGGCGTTGCGCAGCGTGGTGATGCGCAGGGTCACGTCCTCGACGGTGCCCTCGGCCGGCTCGGCCGAGCCGGTGACCGCGATCTGCACCACGTCACCGAACCCGTATTGGCGTTCGGTGATGAGGAAGAACCCGGCGAGGATGTCCTGCACGATGCGCTGGGCACCGAAACCGAGCGCCGCACCGAGCACCGCCGCGGGCGCGACGAGGCCGGTCACCGAAAAGCCCAGGCGCCGAAGAACTTCCATGCCCACCAGCACATACACGATGGTCAGCACCACCCAGGTGATGACCTGGGCGAGCGCGTGCCGGTGCTTGGCCGCCTCGGTGCGGACAAGGGCGTCGCTCGAGTGGAACGAGGCATCGATCTTGGTGGTCACCCGGTCGCGCACGAACGCCGCGAACCGGCCGAACAGCATCGCCCCGACGACTAGTAGGACGATCTCCAGGCCGCTGGAACGCAGCCAGGCGGTGATCTCCGTACCACCGTTCATCGCGAGCACAGCGTTCATCGCGTCGCCCCGTGGGGCGCGCGCAGGCACAGTTCCGGTCCGTTCGAACACACACCAGAAAGGTTACAGGCCGGTCACGGCGCGTCGTCAAACGTGAACAACGACACCATCGGCGAGCGAATCGCTGGCTATGCGTCGGCCTGTTCGCGCATGCGCCAACGGATTCCGGATTCGATGAATCCGTCGATGTCACCGTCGAGCACCGCCGAGGGGTTGTTGACCTCGTAGTTGGTGCGCAGATCCTTGACCATCTGGTACGGATGCAGCACGTAGGAGCGCATCTGGTTGCCCCACGAGGCGCCCTCGTTGGTCTTGAGCGCGTCCATCTGGGCCCGCTCCTCCTGGCGCTTGCGCTCGAGCAGCTTGGCCTGCAGCACGCGCATGGCCGAGATCTTGTTCTGCAGCTGCGACTTCTCGTTCTGGCAGGTCACGACGATGCCGGTGGGGATGTGGGTCAGGCGAACCGCCGAGTCGGTGGTGTTGACGCTCTGTCCACCGGGGCCCGAGGAGCGGTACACGTCCACCCGGATGTCGCCGTCGGGGATCTCGATGTGGTCGGTGGTCTCCACCACGGGCAGCACCTCGACCTCGGCGAAGGAGGTCTGGCGGCGGCCCTGGTTGTCGAACGGGCTGATCCGCACCAGGCGGTGGGTGCCCATCTCGACCGACAGCGTGCCGTAGGCATACGGCGACTTCACCGCGAAGGTGGCGCTCTTGATGCCCGCTTCCTCGGCGTAGGAGGTGTCGTAGACCTCCACGCTGTACTTGTGGCGCTCCGCCCAGCGGATGTACATGCGCATCAGCATCATCGCCCAGTCGGCGGCGTCGACACCACCGGCACCGGAGCGGATGTTGACCAGCGCGTCACGCTTGTCGTACTCGCCCGAGAGCAGGGTGCGTACTTCCATCGCCTCGATGTCCTCGCGCAGCGACGCCCGTTCGGCGTCGGCGTCGGCGAGGGCCTCGGTTGCGGCGGCGCCCTCTTCGGCCTCGGCGAGCTCGTAGAGCACCGGCATGTCCTCGAGCCGCTGGCGCAGGTCTTCCACCCGGCGCAGTTCGCTCTGGGCATGCGACAGCTCGCTGGTCACCTGCTGGGCGTGCTCCTGGTTGTTCCAGAGTTCGGGATCGGCGGCCTGGTGCTCGAGTTCATCGATGCGGCGGCGCAGCTCCTCGACATCGAGGACCGACTCGACCGTCTTGAGCGTGGTGTCGAGTTCGGCGAGGTCGGCGATAACGTCAGGATGCACGATGTCCAAGGTTACCGGTCGGCACCGACACGGCGAAACACGCGTACCACCACGTCAGCCCGCGACGGCACGCAGACCACCCGGGCGGCGTCCGACGAGGTCGTCCAGAGCGGCGGCGCTCGCCGCGTCGGCGGGCAGCAGAACGTAGAGCTGCTGATCGTCGTCGATGGACAGATCGAGCGATTCGTAGGCCAACCGCAGCTCACCGGTCTCGGGATGGCTGATCCGGTTGATCCCACCCGAGGGCGGCAGGCCGGGCAGGCGCGCGAGCCGGTCGGTGAAGGCGGAGCCCGCGGTGACGGTGAGTTCGTCGACCAGCGCGGCGACCATCGGATCGGCGCGGAACGGGCCCTGTTTCAGCGACGCGACCAGCTTGTCGGCCGCCTGATCCCAGTCCGGGTACAGCTCGCGCGCGCCGGGATGGGTGAAGACGAATCGCGCGATATTGGCGGGTTCGCCCTGGTCGAACAGGCCGCTTGGCCCCATGAGCCTGCGGTAGCCCTCCGTGCAGGCGAGCACCTCGGTGAACCGGTTGGTGATCGCGGCGGGCGCGGGTTCGAGCTGGTCGAGGATCGCGCGGACAGTCGGGCGCACCGTGCGATTGGGTCCGTTCTCCGCCGCTCCGCAGCTGAAACCGGACATGCCCTTGGTGAGCTGATGCAGATGCACCCGTTCGCGTGGAGTCAACCGCAGCGTCTCGGCCAGCGCCGACAGCACCGGCGGCGAGGGATGCCGGTCGCGTCCCTGCTCGAGCCGGATCAGATACTCCACGCTCACACCCGACAGCATCGCCACCTCGGCGCGGCGCAGACCGGGTGTCCGCCTGCGCGCGCCCGCCGGCAGACCGACCTCCGCGGGGGAGACCGACTCGCGCTTGGTGCGCAGGAACAGACCGAGTTCGTTGTCGCTCACCGCACCGACGGTACCGAGCCTCGCGGCGGCGAGAGTGGCCGTGCCACTACCACTCTCAGCGTGGTCTCCCTGCCAGGTCGCCGAGCGACGACATTGGGTTGCACCGGCCGATCGGGCCGGCACCGACGATTCTGAGGAGCACACCGTGTCCGCATTGAAACTCGCGATCATCATCGGCAGCGTCCGCGACGGGCGGTTCGGGCCTGTGGTCGCCGACTGGTTCGCCGCGCAGGTCGACGATCGGTTCGATGTCGATGTGATCGATCTGGCGGAGTTCGATCTTCCGGCCGAACTGCCTGCGGTTCCACCTGCGATGGACCCTGATCCTGAGCGGCCCTCCGGGATGGTGGCGTTGTCCGATCGGCTTGCTGCTGCCGAGGCTTATGTTGTTCTGACGCCCGAGTACAACCGGAGTTATCCGTCGGCTCTCAAGACTGCTATCGACTGGCATTTCACTCAGTGGGATCGCAAGACGATCGGGTTTGTCGGGTATAGCGGGGGGACCGGGGGTGTGCTTGCTATCGAACATTTGCGTCAGGTTTTCAACGAACTCAACGCACATACTGTTCGGGATTATGTGTCGTTCCCTCGTTACTACCTGTTGTTCGACGAGGATGGTCGGCTGCGTGAGCCTGAGGGGTTCGAGGCTGCGGCGAAAGTGATGCTCGATCAGCTGTTTTGGTGGGCGACGGCGTTGGCGGGTGCGCGGTCCGTCGCGGTTTCTGCTTGATCTGGGGGCCGTCGTCTGCCGGGAACTCGGCCACATGGGGCTACTCGAGTGCGTCACTCTGCCGGGCTCTCAGCCGTGAGGAACTCTCTCGGGGTTTTGTGCACCACAAAGGTATTGGGCTGTATTTTTGGAGCGCTGGCGCGCTCGAGCGCGGCCCCTGGAGGGCCGCGCGAACAGCGCTCGAGACT
>NZ_JBFAJZ010000012.1:0-177348 GCF_040655475.1 Nocardia sp. NPDC050413
GCATGCGCGAAGCGCGAGTCTCGAGCGCTGTTCGCGCGGCCCCCCAGGGGCCGCGCTCGAGCGCGCCAGCGCTCCAAAAACACAGCCCAATACCTCCGTGGTGCACAAAACACCGACAGGGTTCCGCACGGCCGCGAGTGCGGCAGGTACACCTACCAGCACCGCCCGAAACAACCACCACTCCCCCAACCTGAAATCACGGCTCCCAATCCAAAACCTTTCCCAGCGAACGAAACTGAGCACCGGCCGGAGTCATCCGCAAAGCCGCATCACGAACAGCAACCAACGGCCGCGCGGACAGTTGAGCGACAACCCCGATCGCTCCCGACCGCCGAGCGATCATCTGCGTACGAGGCCGCCGCTCGGAGTCATAGCGCCTCAACCCATCAGTCCTACCGGCCAACCGCGAAAGAACAACCGCATCCTCGAGCGCCTGACACCCACCCTGCCCGAGATTCGGCGTCATAGCGTGAGCGGCGTCGCCGAGCAACGCGAGACGACCCGCGGTGAAGGTCGGCAGCGCGGGAAGTTCATAGATATCGTTGTGCAGCACCGTGTTCGGATCGGCAGCCGCGAGCAGCGCCGGAATGGGATGGTGCCAGCCGGCGAAGCGGGCACGCACATCGGCGAAACTGCCGCCGACACCTTCCTCGGCGTCATAGACCGCGAAGCAGTAGATGCGCCCATCGGGCAGCGGCGCCATGCCGAAACGTGCTCCCCGACCCCATGTTTCACCGAATTCGGTCAACGGCTCGGCGATACCGACCACCGCACGCCACACCGTGTACCCCGCATACCGCGGCGCGACCTCCCCACAGACGGCCCGCCGGACAACGCTGCGGATACCGTCTGCGCCGACGACCAGGTCGGCAGTAGAGCTGACCTCGCCCATGTCCCGCCCCGACCCGGCCGAATAAACGACCGTCCCGTCCGAGTCGACCCGCTCCACTGAAACCCCAGTCTCCACAACCCCTTCCGGCAGAGCACCCCGAAGAATATCCAGCAACGCAGCCCGATGGATCATCACCGGCGCCCCGAACCGACGCCGCATGGTCGCCACATCGGTCCGCGACAACCATCGCCCCCGCTCGTCCCGAATCCCCGCCGACACATCGTCCAACCCCTGCGCCCGCACCGCCTCGCCGACACCGAGTGCGTCCAGCGCCCGCAAGGCATTGGGCCACAGCGAGATTCCCGCCCCGACCTCGGTGTACCGCGCCGCTCGTTCGAGCACCCGCACCGACCATCCGCGTTCGATCAGCCCGAGGGCGACCGCCGTCCCCCCGATTCCGCCGCCGACAACTATCGCTGTAGCCATTCCGAACCCTTCGTATCGAGTGACGATCCCTGTCCGGGTACCACTTGCGGACCGGAGAGGCTCGCGCACGAAGCCTTCCCGGTGCGATGCCACCGTACTACAGCTGTAGTGAGTAACACTACGGATGTAGTGCCCATCACTACGCCCGTAGTATCGATCTGTGGCAACCAAACGCGAACAGATCCTCGACGCGGCCATCGAGGTATTGGGCACGCGCGGCTCACGTGGCCTTACCCACCGCGCCGTAGACCAAGCCGCCGAACTACCCGCCGGCTCCACGTCCAACTATTTCCGTACCAGGGAAGCGCTGCTGTGCGGGGTGGCCGAGCGTCTCGAACAGCGCGATCACGCCGACTGGACCGCCCTGCACCGCGTGCTCGGGCCGCCGACCGTCGACCACCTCGTCGACGCACTCGCCCGATTCATCACCCACGCGACGACCACCGACCGCGTCCGCACCCAGGCCCGCCTCGCCCTCTTCGGCGAATCCCAAGCGATGCCGACCGTCGCCGAATCGCTGCGGCGCGGGCACGGACGGCTACGCGAGCAGGCGGTCGAGCTCGCCGCTCAGGCGGGCATCGGTCCGATCGACGCCGGAATCCTCGTCGACTACATGGACGGCGCGGTCATCCACCGTCTCACCGGCGCGGAGCATGGCAAAGATCCCCGCGAGGCACTCGAACGGCTGACTCGAACACTCTCGCCGCCCGCCCGAAAGGCGCGCTGACGCACCTCGCGACCGACTACCCGAACAACGCGCCGATGCGTTCCGCCGCATCCTCGCGACTGAACCCGACGCACTCCGGACATTCATCGACGATCGGGTGTGTACAGCGCAGCACGTGGGCCAGGAAATCGATGGTGCGCGTGAGATCGCGCACGCGCGCACCCAGTTCGGCCTGCTTGCCCGCGAAGAGTTCGACCCGCTCCGCCCGGGACCGAGCCGCGAACAGGTCCTTGATCTCGGCCAGCGAAAGCCCGGCTCGCTGACAGAGCAGCACAAGGCGCGCACGAACCACCAGGTCGTCGCTGTAGACCCGCTGACCGCCCGGCGCCCGGGGCGGGACGAGCACCCCGACGTCCTCCCAATGACGCAGCACATGGGCGGCGACACCCAGTTCGACGGCGACATCACCGATTCGGCGCGGTCCGGCGGTATTGGTCACGTTCGCCTCTTTACTTCAGGTCGACCTGAAGTTTTAGCGTAACTCCATGACAACCGAACACAACCTCGCACCGGTGGGCGAGCGAGTAGCGACGCCGGATGTGTGGCAATGCTGCCGCGCCGCGACCACGGCGATCACCGGTGCCGTGCTGCCGCGCCGACCCGATCGCCGATTCCTTTCCGCCCTGCGCGACAACGGATTACCGCGTGGCTCGGCAACGGTCGAACTGGTCGCCTTGGCACAGAACGCCCGCAGCGTGCCGACCGCCGCCGTCGTCGAAGGGGTGTTCACTCCGCGCCGGATCGAGTCCGCGATGACGGCCTTCGTCGTGCGGCACCCCCGGGCGACGTTCCTCGTCGACCCGGGCATCTGCGTCGACGTGCGGCGCCGGGCGGTAGCCGAACTACCGCCGGTGCTGCGGCTCGCGGTGAACCCACCGAGCGATGTGCTCGATATCCGAGAGTCTTTGCAGCGCAGCCGGATCGATGCCGGTGACATCGACTTCGCGCTGCCGACCCACCTGCACTGGGATCATGTCGCCGGACTGCTCGATCTGCCGGACCTGCCGCTGCGGCTGCATCGACCCGAGCACCGGTGGGCGATGACCGGCCCGGTCGCCCCCGTCGGCGGCGTGCGGCAAGCCGTCCGGGATCGCCCGCTCGACTGCTACGAACTCGACGGCCCGCCCGTCCTCACCTTCGCCGCGAGCCACGATCTGTTCGGCGACGGCGCGGTGGTGCTGGTCGATCTGTCCGGCCACACACCTGGCAGCATCGGAATTCTGCTCCGCACCGCACGCGGACCCGTCCTGCTGGCGGGCGACGCGGTCTGGCACAACCTGCAGACCACCGAGCTGCGCCAGAAGTCGGGCTACCCCGGCGCGCTGGCCGACGACGACCGCACCGGTGCCTGGCGGACGATCCATCGCCTGCACGCCGTTCGCGATGCGGTCCGCATCGTGCCCAGCCACGACCACCGGGCCGCGTGCGCCTGGACCGAAGACAGCGCGACCGGGCTGCCCGCGCAGGACAGCCCGGTTTCGGCCGAACCGCTACACGATCGAGAACAGCAGCGCCGCGACCGCGAAACTCACCACTGACAACACGGTTTCGAGCACCGTCCACGTCTGCAGTGTCTGTTTCACCGTCATGTTGAAGTACTTCGCGATGATCCAGAAACCGCCGTCGTTGACGTGGCTGAGGATGATCGAGCCCGCGGCGATCGCCATGGCGATCAGGGCGATCGACATCTGCGAGTAGTTCTGCTCGGCGACCAGCGGGGCGACGATGCCGCCGGTGGTGACGATGGCGACCGTGGCCGAACCCTGGGCGATGCGCAGGCCGCAGCTGATGAGGTAGGCGAGCACGATGACGGGCAGGCCGGCCGCCGACATCGTGTCGGCCAGGGCGGTGCCGATACCGGTGGCCGAGATGACCTTGCCGAAGAACGCGCCCGCGCCGACCACCAGCAGCACCATGCCGACCGGCTTGAGCGATTCGGCCGTGATGACGCTGAGCTCCTGCACGGTGGAACCACGCCGGATACCGAGCAGGTAGAACGCGACGAGCACGGTGATGAGCAGCGCCACGGCGGGCGTGCCGAAGAAGGTGAGCACCTGCAGCAGGGCCGAATCCTTGTCCAGCAGTTGGTATCCGAAGGTGGCACCGAGGATCAGTACCAGCGGGATGGCGATGATGGCGCCGATCAACGCCACCGAGGGCGGGGCCTTGGTGACCACACCGGTGGCGACGATGCCGCCCTCCTCGTCGTCGGTGTCGGGCTCGAGCGGCACGAATTCCTCGGGTACCGAGACGATGACCCGCTTGCCGATGTAGGTCCCCCAGAGGATGCCGGAGGCGATGAAACCCGGTATGCCGCAGACGAAGCCCATCACGATCAGCCAGCCGAGACTCACGCCGAGCAGGCCGCCGAGCGCGACCGGTCCCGGATGCGGCGGCAGGAACGCGTGCGTCATGGACAGACCGGCCAGCATGGGCATGGCGTAGAGCACCAGCGAGCGTCCACCGCGCTTGGCCGCGACGTAGATCAGGGGTGCGAGGACGAAGATGCCGATATCGAAGAACACCGGGATGCCGAAGATGAGGCCGAGGATGCCCATCGCGACGGGCGCGCCCTTCTCACCGAACACCCGAAGCAGCTTGTCGGTGAGAACATCGGCGCCGCCGGATCTTTCGAGGATGGCACCGAGCACGGTGCCGAGCCCGATGATCACCGCGATGTGTCCGAGAATATTGCCGAAGCCGGTCTCTAGCAGCGACTCACCCGCCTTGAGCGGAGTGCCGACGATCTGGGAGACCGGTAGTCCGGCGGCCAGGGCCAGCAGCAGACCGGTGAGCAGCAGCGCGACGAACGGCTCCAGTTTGATCTTGATAATAGCGATGAGCAGTACGGCGATCGCGAGACCGCACAGCACCAGCAACCCAGGGGTGGTGGTGCGCAGCCAGTCGACTGTGGCGCCCATGGACAAACCTCTCAATCCAGCGAATGAACGAAACGTGCGGCCCGCGAGCCGATCTCGGACCAGCGCGAGCTCGCGACGTCCAGGGGTGCGACCACCTCGGTGCCCGCGGTGACGGCGATGGCGCCCGCCTGCAGGTATTCCCGCGCGTTGTGCGCGTTGACGCCGCCGGACGGAATCAGGAACACGTGCGGGAACGGACCGAGCAGGTCTTTGAGATAGGCGGGGCCGAGTGAGCGGGCGGGGAAGATCTTCACCGCTGCCGCACCCAGGTCGACCGCCGCCAGTACCTCGGTGGGCGTGAAAGCACCCATGATGACCGGGATCCGGTTGGCCACAGCGACTTCGGCGACTTCCGGACGCACCGCAGGGGTGACGAGGAACTGCGCGCCGACGTCGACGGCCGCCGCCGCCTGGTCGCGGGTGGTGACGGTGCCGACGCCGATCACCGCGTCGGCAGCGCTGCGCGCCTTCGCGATCGCGTCGAGCACACCGAGGGTGGTGAAGGTGAATTCGACCGCACGCAATCCCGCCCCGGCCAGTGCCTCGGCCAGTGCGACGGGATCGGGGACGGCGGGTGCGCGGACGACGGTGAGCGCCCGGTCGGCCCGGATCACCTCCATCGCCCGTGACGACGAGCTCAGCAGTGGATTCATCGGGTCTCCTCTCGCGTGGCGTCCATGCGCAGGGCACGACCGGCGCGGACTCCGGTCGCGGTGCCGTTCTCCACGGCGAATTCGCCGTTGACCAGCACGTGCTGGATACCACGCGCCTGCTGACGTGGCTGCTCGAACGTGGCCGTGTCGTGGATCGTTGCCGGATCGAACACCACCAGGTCGGCGGCGAAACCGGGTCGGATCAGGCCGCGCTCGGCCAGCCGCAGCCGGGCGGCGGGACGGCCGGTGAGGTGATGCACGCAGTCCTCGAGACCGAGGACGCCGAGCTCACGGACATAGCGCGACAGGTAGCGCGGGAAGGTGCCCCACGCGCGCGGATGCGGGCGGGCGCCGACCAGCAAACCGTCGCTGCCGCCCATGTGCCCGGCATCGACCATGATCGCGCGCACGTTCTCCTCGTGGCCCACGTGCTGCAGGATCGTGGTGGCCAGCTGGTCGCGCTCCAGCAGCTCGAAGAACACCTCGACGGGCGCGGTGCCGCGCTCGGCGGCGATCTCGGCGACGGTGCGGCCGACGTGCTCGGCGAGTTCGTCGTTGCCGACACCGCTGATCTGGATGGTCTCCCACTCGACGGTGACACCGTGACACCCGTCGGACCCGTGCACGTCCACATCGGCGGCGATGCGGCTGCGCGCGGCCGGGTCGCCGAGCCGTTCCAGCGCGGCGTCGGGACCGCCCGACATCGCCCAGCTGGGTAGCAATGCCGACAGGGTGGTCGAGCCGGGCAGGTACGGGTAGGTGTCGAGGGTGATGTCGCAGCCGTCGGCGCGGGCACGGGCGATCATGGCGAGCAATTCCGGTGCGCGACCGCGATTCACACCGAAGTTCATGGTGGCGTGGGTCAGGTGCAGGGCGCAGCCGGTGGCCTTCGCCAGACCGATCATTTCGGCGTAGGCCTCCAGCGCGCCCGCACCGTAGGAGCGGGTGTGCGGGGCGTAGAAGCCGCCGTAGGAGGCGACGACGGCGCACAGGGCGGCGAGCTCACCGGTGTCGGCATACATTCCGGGCGTGTAGGTGAGCCCGCTCGACATGCCGACCGCGCCCTCGTCGAGCCCCTGCGCGAGCAGCGCGCACATCCGGTCGATCTCGGAGGTGGTCGCCGCACGCTGATCGGCGCCGACGACGAGCAGACGCAGCGTCCCCTGCGGAACCAGATACGCGGCGTTGGGAGTGATGCCCTCGTCGAGCCGGTCCAGGTACTGACCGACGGTGCGCCAGGAGAAGTCGAAGTCGGCGGGGTTGCCGTTCCAGCCCGCGATCTGCTTGCGCACCAGCGCGAGTGCGGCGTCGTCGATCGGCGCGTAGGACAGCCCGTCCTGGCCGATCACCTCGGTGGTGACACCCTGGGTGATCTTCGGGATGTGCTCGGGGTGGGTGAGCAGGTACAGATCGGAATGGGCGTGCATATCTATGAAGCCCGGCGCGAGGACCGAGCCCGGCCGCACACCGACCGCGGGAGCGTCGGTGTGGATCGAATCGGCGATCTCGGCGATGCGGCCGTCGCGGACGAGGACGTCGCCGTGGGTGCGTGGTCCGCCGGTGCCGTCGACGATATCGATGTCGCGAAAGAGCAAGGAGGTCATGGTCGTCCGTCAGAAGTAGGTGCGGATGAGGTCGACCACGCGCGGGTGCGCCGTCTCGGCGGAGTCGATCACGGGAATCAGCCGCCATTTGTCGAAGGCGGTGCAGGGGTGCGAAAGGCCCAGCCGGACAACACTTCCCACGGGAAGATCCGCGAACGTGGCGCCGGGCAGACGCAGGAAGGTGTGCTGGTCGTTGAGCGCGCTCACCTGCGCGCCCGACGGGAGTGCCGACCCGCCGACCACGAGTTGCGGTGTCGGCAGGCCCTCGTCGAAGGGGAAGTCGCGTTTGCCGCCGTCGAGCAGGGCGAGTTCCGGCTCCGGACGGGAGACGACCCTGGCCCAGCCGTGCATCGCCGAACGCAGGCCGGGGTCGGCGGCGGGGGCGCTCAGCGGGGAGATGCCCGCGTAGAAGCCGTCGTCGTGGACGAGGTATGCCCCGCTACGCAACACCACGGTGGTCGATCCCGGCGCAGTCGGCAGCTGATCCGAGGCGAGACCGGCCAGTTCCTCGACGACCAGTTCGGGATAGGCACTGCCGCCCGCCGAGACGATAGCGGGCCCGGAGTACAGCTCGCCGAGTTCGCGGTGCAGGGCGGCGAGTTCGCGCAGGTAGTCACGAACCGCGGTCAGCGCCGCGGGGGTGCGATCGTGGGCCAGCGCGCCTTCGTATCCGCCCACGCCCGCCAGCACGAGGCGTTCGCTGCCGACCAGGGCATGCGCGACCGCGAGCGCCTCGGCACGGGTCCGCGCCCCGGTACGACCGTGCGTGCCACCCAGTTCGACGAGCACGCGGACCCGCGGACCGGGCGCGGTGTCGCGCAGGATCTTGTCCATCAGCTCGACGGTGGCGATGCTGTCGGCCCAGCAGTAGAACTCGAAATTCTCGTCGCGCGCCGACTCCTCGGCCACCCACGCCAGTCCGATCGGGTCGACCAGCGCGTTGGCGAGCAGGATGCGGCCGACACCGAAGGAGCGAGCGAGCTGTGCCTGCCAGGCGGTGGCCAGGGTGATTCCCCAGGCACCTGCCCGCAACTGTTCGCGCCACAGCTGCGGCGCCATGGTGGTCTTGCCGTGCGGGGCGAGCGCGACATCACCGGCACTGCTCCAGTCGGCCATCAACGCCCGGTTGGCGTCGAGGGCAGCGCGGTCGAGGGTGAGCAGCGGCGTCTGCCAGTGCGTGAGTTGCGGTGTGCCCGTGAGGTATTCGCGGACCGTGTGGCCCCACGCGGCGGGTGGGGCGCTCTTGATGTGCGGACCGAGCAGCTCGGCGGCCAGCGCGTCGACGACATCGTTGTCGATGGTCACAGCATCCCTTTCCCGGCGGGTACACAGCAAGATCGGACATGTCCGAGAGCTATTGCACTATATGCAACGCGAGTTGCACTGAATGTTTCTGCTCGTTATTGTGCATGCAGACAGCAGTGACCGCAACCACGAAAGGTCCGACGAGGTGACCCAGGTAACAAAGGCGCAGCCCAGGGCGGTCACCGTTGGTGAGGGATTGGCAGTGCTCATCGCCGAGCCCGGCCCGCTCGAACGCTCCGGGATGTTCGAGCGTTGCGCCGGTGGCGCCGAGGCGAACGTGGCTTCGGTGCTTGCCCAGCTCGGGATATCGGCGGCATGGCTGTCGCGGGTCGGTGACGACGGGTTCGGGCGCTACCTGACGGCCGAGCTGGCCCGTGCGGGGGTGGACGTGGCAGCGGTCGCGGTCGACCCGATGCGGCCGACCGGCATCTACATCAAGGAGCGCGGCGGCGGCTCGGGCGCGACACACGACCTACCCCGTGGCGAGAGCCGCATGCACTACTACCGATCCGGGTCGGCCGCCAGCGCACTCTCGCCCGCCGACCTCGACGCACCGCCACTGGGACGAGCCGACCTCGTGCACTTCACCGGCATCACCCCCGCGCTGTCCGAGTCGGCGTGCGCGCTCACCCGCGGCCTGCTCGACCGCCCGCGACACGGTTCGCTGGTCAGCTTCGACCTGAATTACCGTCCGGCCGTGTGGGGTTCGCGTATCGGCGCGGCCGCCGACGAACTCGCCGCGCACGTGCGTGGCGCCGATGTCGTGTTCCTCGGCGCCGACGAAGCCACCGAGATCTTCGGTACCGGTGATCCGGTGGCCCTGCGTGGCCTGTTCCCCGAGCCCGGGCAGCTGATCGTCAAGAACGACAAGCACACCGCGATCGGCTTCGACGGTGATCACGTGGTGGAAGTTCCCGCGCTGAACCTCACCGTCACCGAACGCATCGGCGCCGGTGACGCCTTCGCCGGCGGCTACCTCGCGGCACTGCTGCACGGCGCCGACCTGCGCACCCGTCTGCGCTACGGGCACCTGTGCGCGGCCGCCACCCTCACCGCCTCGGGCGACTCGGCGAAACTTCCACCGTCCCAAGAACTCCGGCGACTGGCCGCGCTTCCCGACGACGCCTGGACGGGGCTCACCTATCCACCGCGAGCAGATGGGACGATCGGGCCATGAGTCAAAGCGTGTCGCGAGCCCTGTCCATTCTGATCGCGCTCGGCGAGGACTCCCAGTCCCTCGACGAACTCGCGGGCCGGCTCGGGGTGCACAAGTCGACCGTGCTGCGGCTGCTGCAGACCATGCAGGCCGAACGATTCGTGGTCCGCGACGCCGCGCACCGCTACTCCCTGGGTAGCCGCATGTTCGAATTGGCAAGCCACGCACTGGAAAACCGTGATGTACGCACGGTCGCCCGGCCGCATCTGAGCGCCCTCGGCACGACCACGGGCCAGACGGTGCACCTGGCCGCCTACGAGTCCGGCGACGCGGTCTACATCGACAAGGTCGATGCCGAACAGTCGGTGCGGATGTACTCGCGCATCGGCAGGCCCGCTCCCCTGCATTGCACGGCCGTCGGCAAGGTTCTCGTCGCCGCGCTGCCGCGCTCCGAATGGGCCACGGTCGCAGCACGTTTGGACTACCACCCGTTCACCCCGCGCACTCTGCGTACGCCGGAGCGATATCTCGCCGAGCTGGAAAGGGTCGCGGCCCAGGGCTTCGCCGAGGACCACGAGGAACACGAAAGTTTCGTCAACTGCATCGGTGTGCCCGTGCGCGACGGCATCGGCAATGTGGTCGCCGCCGTGTCGGTCTCGGTGCCCGATGTGCTGCTCGATCACGACCAGGTGCTCGCACTGCTCCCCCAGGTGCGTGCGTGCGCCGATGCCATCTCCACCGAACTCGGCTGGGATCCCCGCCGAGCCGTCCCCGCGAGGAAAGGCTGAACCAATGTCCGACAAGATCGCCGTCCGCACCTCCGACGCTCCCGCCCCCGCCCACACCTTCTCCCAGGGCGTGCGCAAGGGACCGTTTATCCAGGTCTCCGGGCAGGGTCCGGTCGACCCGGAAACCAACGAATACCTGCACCAGGGTGACGTGGCCGCCCAGACCACCCGCACCCTGATGAACGTGAAGGCCATCATCGACGCGTCCGGCGCCACCTTCGACGACGTGGTGATGTTGCGCGTGTACCTCACCAAGCGCGAGGACTTCGCGATCATGAACGAGGCGTACGGCGAGTTCGTCACCGAGCACACCACCGACGGGGTGCTGCCGTCGCGCACCACCGTGTTCACGGGGCTGCCGCGCGCCGAGATGCTCGTGGAGATCGATGCCGTGGCGATCGTGACCGATTGAGCGACTGCGTTTCCCGCGATGCGACGGACACCGGAGCGGGGCTCGTGTTGAGATGGGTCGGGCCCCGCCTGGGGCCTGTTCGACCCGTCCTACCCGAGGATCAGCCTATGTTCGTCAAGACCGCCCGCCCGCTCGCCGTCGCCGCACTCGCCCTGTTCGTCACCGCTACCGGTGCGGGCACCGCCTCGGCCGCCACCGCGACGCCTGTCGTCGGTTCGGTGTCGATCTGCACCGGCATCCCGGTCGGCCCGTTCACCATCAGCGTCTGCCTGTGACCTAGGCCTGTCGAAGTCGCAGGTGGGGGTGGTGCCGCGCAGCGGCGCCGCCCCCACCTGTCTTCCGGCTCATTGTTCCGCGTCGCGAACCAGCAGTGCGATCTGTACCCGATTGGCGAGACCGAGCTTGGTGAACAGATTGCCGGTGTGTGCCTTGACGGTGGCGACGGTGACCTGCAACCTCGCGGCGATCTCCGGGTTGCCGAGCCCGTCCGCGATGGCTCGCGCGGTGTCGAGTTCGCGTTCCGACAGGGCGGCCAGCCGTTTCCGCGCGGCGTCGCGGGAGTCGCTGCGGGCTTCGGCGGAACCCGGCCCGGTCGCCGCGGCGATCACCCGCGCCGTGACCGTGGGAGACAGCATGGGATTACCGGCCGCGACGGTGCGCACCGCGTCGGCGATCCGCGCGGGCGGGGTGTCCTTGAGCACGAAGCCCAGGGCCCCGGCGCGTAGGGCACGCAGTACCAGTTCGTCGGAATCGAAGGTGGTCAGCATGAGCACCGCGGGCGCGGCCGGTTCGGCGCGCAGGGACCGGGTGGTGTCGACGCCGTCGCGGCCGGGCATCCGCACATCCATCAGCACGACGTCGGGTCGCTGTTCGCGCACCACCTCGATCGCGGTGTCTCCGTCGGCGGCCTCCGCGACGACGGTCAGATCCGGCTCGCCGTCGATGACGAGTCGTAGCGCCATCCGCACCAGCTGGTCGTCGTCGACGATGACGACGCGCACCGTTTCCTGATCACTGTGCACTCATGCTCTTTTCTCGTGATCGTGCTCCGGCCAGGGAAGTTGCGCGGTGAGAACGTACCCGTTGTCGGATGTGTGATGGTGGTCGAGTGTTCCGCCTGCGAGGGTGATGCGCTCGGCGAGGCCGAGGAGACCGTAGCCCGAGGCCGGTGGCCGGGCGACGGCGGTGGTGCCCGCCGAATTACGCACGCTGACGTGCAATTCGCCGCCGGGCGCCCCGTCCACGGTGACGCGGACCTCCGCCGTCGGCGCATGCTTCGCGGCATTGGTCAGCCCTTCCTGGATCACCCGATAGCCGGTCCGTCCCACGGTCTCGGGTGGGGTGCCGGTCACCGTGCCGGCGAGCGTCACGTCCAGGCCCGACGACCGGGCGTCGGCCACCAGCTCCGGGATCCGGTCCAGGGTGGGTTGCGGTGGTTCGGGGCGGTCGGGGTCGGCACGGAGCACGCCGAGGACATCCCGGAGTTCTTCCAGCGCTTGGCGGGAACCGTCGGCGATCCCGCGGATCAGCATGCGCTTCTCCTCGGCCGAAAGGTCGTCACGGTGATCGAGGACGCCGGCCTGCATGGCGACCAGCGAGATCCGGTGGGCGAGCACATCGTGCATTTCGCGGGCGATCCGGTTGCGTTCGGTGGCCCGTGCCTGTGCCGCCCGGGCACCCTGTTCGCGTTCGGCGCTGTCGGCGCGTTCGCGCAGCGATCGCACTTCGACGCGGCGGGCATCGATGGCCACGCCGGTGGCCACGGCGATCCCCGCGGTCGAGACCGTCAGTGCGAATTGCAGCCAGACCGGGGCGGGCGGGGTGTCGACCGGGTAGAGACCCTGAGCGAACTGCGCCGCCGTCACATACGCCGCAACGACCACGGCGATCTCGACCGGACGGCGACGGGTGGACAGCGAACACAGTGCCAGCAGCGCGGCACCGGTGGCGAGCGCCGACGCAGCCGAGGCGATCACGACCACCAGGGCGATGGCGAACGGGAACCGGCGCCGCAACGGCAGCACCGCCAGGCAGCCGAGTGCGATCAGCGGATCACCGGTCACCAGCCAGGAACATGTGTCGGCCGTACAGCCTGCAGGCAGTACGGCGGCGACGGAGAACCAGAGGGCGGCGCCGATTGCCGCGGCCGCCGTCAGCCGCCAGGTCTGCTGCCATACCCCGAGTCGTGCCGGGCCGTCGGTGTCCACCCGGCCATTATCGCGACGACGACCGGCCTCGAGCACCCACCCAGCGGCTGAGATGTGCTCGACCCGGGGCGAATAGCCGACTCGACTTTCGTCGAACACGATCGCCGCCGCCGGGGCGATGTGCCTGCGGCGCGGACTCGACAGACTCGGTCATGTACCAGCCGGACACGAGCGCCCGCTGACGGCCTGCTCGTGGTAGGCGCCATTTCGTCGGGGAGTAGCAGCGTATGAATCGACAACGGACCTGGAGCGTGCTTGCCGTGCTCGGTCTCACCGGAGCGCTGGTCGGGGCGCCCATCGCGGCCGCGCAGCCGACCGAACGCCCCGCGACGCAGATGCGGTGGGGCGCATGTCCCGACGGGGTCGAAGATCCCGCAGCCGGGCCCGCCCAGTTGCAGTGCGCCACCGTCGCGGTGCCCTTGAACTACAGCGAGCCCGGAGGCGTGCGGATCGAGATCATGATCTCGCGGCTGGCGAGCAAGAACCCGGACAAGCGTCGCGGCGTGTTGTTGCTCAACCCCGGTGGTCCAGGTGGTTCGGGCTTGGATCAGCCCAAGTTCCTGGCCGCTCACGGATTGCCCGCAGAGGTGCTGGACAGCTATGACGTGATCGGTATGGATACGCGCGGGGTAGGGCATTCGGCACCGGTGAGCTGCGGGTTCACCGATGATCAGGCGTACTTCGGCAATATCGCGCCGTACGCGGTGAACGACGCGGCGGTCACCGAGCGGGCCGCGGTCGCCCAGGGGGTCGCCGAGCAGTGCGCGGCCAACGACCACGACGGCCGGTTGCGCCACATCTCGACAGCGAACATGGCCCGCGACCTGGACCGGATCCGGGCGGCGCTGGGTGCGGACGAGGCGAGCTTCCTCGGCTACTCCTACGGCACCGCATTGGGCGCCGCGTACGCCTCGATGTTCTCGCAGCAGGCCGACCGCATCGTGCTCGACAGCAATATCGGCGACACCCACCTCGACCACGACGGGATGCGCCTGTACGGCCTCGGCATGGAACAGACGTTTCCCGACTTCGCGCAATGGGCCGCCGACCGCCACGACACATACGGCCTGGGCCGCACATCGGAAGAAGTGCGGCACACGTACTTCACCCTCGCCGAGCGACTCGACGCGAACCCGGTGGACGGAATGGACGGCAGTCTCTTCCGTTTCGGCACCTTCTTCACGCTCTATCGCCCGGCGCTGTACGCGTCGGCCGCCGAGAGCTGGAAGTCGCTGCTCGAAACCGGACGTCCCGGGCCCGCGGGCGGCCGCCCGCCGGGTACGGGTGCGCCTTCGCCGAACGACAACGGCTGGTCGGTCTTTCTGGCAGTGACCTGCAACGATGTCGAATGGCCCGAGGACATCGCGACCTACCGGCGTGCCGTTGGAGAGGACCGGGAACGGTACCCGCTCTACGGTGCGGCCGCCGCGAACGTGATGCCCTGCGCCTACTGGAAGCTCGGGCCCTCCGAGCCGCCGGTGCGAATCGACAACACCGGCCCGGCCGATGTGCTGATCGTGCAGAACCAGCGCGACCCGGTCACCCCGCTACGCGGCGGCCAACTGCTCGACGAGAAGTTCGGTCAGCGCTCCCGCTCGGTCATCGTCGACGGGAGCGGGCACGGGGTCTACGTTCTCGGCGACAACCCCTGCGCGACCGCCGCCGTCACCGGCTACCTGGTGGACGGCACCATGCCCGACCACGACATCACCTGTCACGCGGGCTAGGACCTAGCCCGAGTTGCGCAGGGCGGTGGCGAGACCGTTCATGGTGAGCAGGATGCCCCGCTTCACCAGTTCGGAATCGTCGCCCCCGCGCAGCCTGCGCAGCAGGTCGACCTGGAGCTGGTTGAGCGGTTCCAGGTAGGGGAAACGATTGTGGATCGACTCCGCCAGCGACGGGTTGTCGCTGAGGAGTTCGTCGTGGCCGGTGACCGCCTTGTACATGCGGATGGTTCGCGCGTGTTCCTCGCGGATCATCCCGAAGATCGTGTCGCGCAGGTGTTCGTCGTCGACGAGGTCGGCGTAGCGGGCGGCGATGTCGAGGTCGCTCTTGGCCATCACCTGCGCCAGGTTCGACAGCACCGTGCGCAGGAAAGGCCAGCGCTGGTACAGATCGGTGAGCCGGGCCAGGCGTGCCGGATCGTCGCCGACCCAGTCCTCGAGTGCGGTGCCGGTGCCGTACCAGCCCGGCAGCATGACGCGGGCCTGGCTCCACGCCATCACCCACGGGATCGCACGCAGGTCCGACACCGAATTGGTCGGTTTGCGCGAGGCCGGGCGGCTGCCGATATTGAGATCGCCGACCTCGGCAACCGGGGTGGACTGCCGGAAGTACTCGACGAAGCCGGGGGTGTCGTGCACGAGGTGCGCGTAGGCGGCGCGGGCCCGGGTCGCCAGGTCGTCGAGCAGTTCGTAGGCGGGTTCGGCGTCGTCGCCGAGGCCCTCCACATCGAGCAGGGTGGATTCGAGGGTGCCCGCGATGAGTGACTCCAGGTTGCGATGTGCCGCACCGGATTCGGAATACTTCGCGGCGATCACCTCGCCCTGTTCGGTGAGCCGCAACGACCCGCGCACGACGCCGGCGGGCTGGGCGAGGATCGCGTCGTAGCTGCGACCACCACCACGTCCGACGGTGCCGCCACGACCGTGGAAGAGCCGCAACCGGATTCCCGATTTGCGCGCCACCTCGACCAGGTCCAGTTCGGCGCGGTAGAGCGCCCAGTTCGCCGCCAGGTACCCGCCGTCCTTGTTGGAATCGGAGTAGCCGAGCATCACTTCCTGCCGCATCCCGGCGGCGGCGACGAGGTCACGGTACACCGGAACCTCCAGTGCGGCAGCGAGAGTCGCCGCGCCCGCACCGAGGTCCTCGATGGTCTCGAACAGCGGGACGATACCGACCGGGCTGTGCGGTGAACCGTCGGGCGTGCCGGGATCGAGGATCCCTGCTTCCTTGAGCAGCAGGGCGGCCTCGAGCATGTCGCTCACCGACGTGCACATGCTGATGATGTAGTTCGGCACGGCGGCGGCACCGAAGGTGTCGATCACGTCCTTGGCGGCTCGCAGCACACCGAGTTCCTTGGCCGCCAGCTCGCTCAGCCGCGCGTTCGGGCCGAGAAGTGGCCTGCGGGTGCGTAATTCGGTGGCCAGCAGGTCGACCCGTTCGGCTTCGCTCAGGCTCGCGTAGTCCTGGTGCGCACCCGACCAGGCGAGCAGTTCGGTGACGACCTGTTCGTGCACCTCGGAGTTCTGGCGCATGTCGAGGCCCTGCAGGTGAAAACCGAAGGTCTCCACGGCGTGGCGCAGGGCGGCGAGGCGGTCGTCGGCGAGCAGGGCGTCACCGCTGGCGCGCAGGGAGGCATCGATCGCGTCCAGGTCGTCGAGCACAGCCTGCGGGGTGGGGTACGGCTCGGCATCTGTGGCGAGACCGTTGTCCGGGAGGCGGTCGAGCGCGCGTCGCGCGGTGGCACTGAGGCGGGCCCGGATCGCATGCAGCGCACGGCGATACGGTTCGTCGGCGAACACGGCCGGGTCGTCGTAACCGGACTCCGCGAGCGCGGTGACCGCCGGGCTCACCCGCACCAGCCGCGCCGACTGCGACAGCGACTTCTCCAGTTCCACCAGCTCACCCAGGTAGCGGCCGAAGGCGTAGGCGGCGGCCTGCTCGGCGGCGGTGTGCACGACGTCGGCTGTCACATAGGGGTTTCCGTCGCGGTCGCCACCGATCCAGGAGCCGGGGCGCAGGATCGGGCGCTCGAGCAGGTCGACATCGGGCCAGCGGGAACGCAGGGCCGCACGGACCTCGGCGTTGATCGCCGGGATCACGTCGTAGAGGGTCAGGTCGTAGTAGCGCAGGCCGACCGAGATCTCGTCTTGAATCCGCAAGCGTGCCAACCGGATCAGCGCGGTGCGCCACAGGGTGAGCACTTCACGGCGAATTCGCAGCTCGGTGTCGTCGTAACCGGGATCGCCGGGCTCGAGCCTGCGCCGCAACCGCATCAGGGCGGTGATCTTGGCCTGCACATCGAAGACCGTGCGCCTGCGCGTCTCGGTGGGGTGCGCGGTGATCACCGGGGAGACCAGGGCGTCGGTGAGCTGTTCGGCCACGCTCGCGCCTTCCAGGTCGGCGGCGTCGAGTTTGGCGTAGGTGGCGGCCAGCGACGAATCCTGCGGCGGCTCGCCCGCGGCGACGTGTGCGGCACGGCGGCGGTCGCGCTGGATGTCCTCGGCCAGATTGGCCAGCAGCACGAAGTAGCTGAACGCCCGGATCAGTGGCAGCGCCACCCCGGTGGGGGTGCCGTCGAGCATGTCGGCGACGGCACTGCGCTCCACTTCCTCGCGACGCACCCGGAACGCCTCGATGCGGACCCGCTCGATGAGGTCGAACACCTCGGGTCCTTCGTGGTCACGGATGGTTTCACCGAGGATGCCGCCGAGGAACCGGATGTCCTCGCGCAACGGCCGGGTGGCTTCCTGCTCCTGCACGACTCGCGATTGGCCCATGAACAGACAGTATTGCCGCCGACCCACCGAACGCGACCCGGCGACGCGCGGATCACACCTACAGCGCCCGGATCACCCTGGCCGGATTGCCCGCCGCGAACACGCGGTCGGGCAGGTCGCGGGTGACCACGCTGCCCGCACCGACCACCACGTCGTCGCCGATGCTGACCCCGGGACACACGATGACTCCGCCGCCGAACCACACGTTGTTCCCGATCCGGATGGGCGCCGCCGATTCCCAGCGCTGCCTGCGCTTTTCGTGATCCTGCATCGGATGAAGGGCGGTGAGCAGCTGACAGCGCGGCCCGATCGAACAGTCGTCCCCGATGATGATCGGCGCGCAATCGAGCAGGATCGCGTCGTAATTGAGGAAGCTGTTGGCACCGATCTCGATCAGATAGCCGTAGTCGCACTGGAATCGCGGCATGATCCACGACCCCTCACCCAGTTTTCCGAGGAGATCACCAAGGAGCTCGGTCCGCCGGTCGGTTTCGTCGGGCCCGGTGCGATTGAACTCGTCGCACAACCGTTGCGCCCGTTGCCGTTCGGCCACGAGTTCCGGATCGTTGTCCTTGTACAGGTCCCCCGCCAGCATGCGCTGCTTCTGTTCGCCCACCCCGCCGAGTGTAGGGGTGGGCGCACAGGAAGCTCCGCGCCTACTTAGCCGGGTCGACCCCGAAGGTCGCGGCGATGTCGTCGAGTACCGCGTGCGCGCCGGTGAGACCGACCGATGTCAGCCAGACCAGGTCGTCGACCGGGGTGATCTTGCCGCGCAGCTGGTTCCACAGCGGGTTGGCCTCGGCGGCCGCCTTGCGCTGGGTGGCGGCGTCCTCACCGCTGCTGGTGAGGAAGACGTAGTCGGCGTCGGCGTCGAGCAGACGTTCCGGGCTCAACGTGATCGCGAAGTCGTTCTTCGGGTCGGCGGACTTGTCGGGCTGGTTCAGGCCGGTGTCGGCGAAGATGTCGCCGATGAAGCTGACCCGCTGCATGAGCCGGTCCTCCTTGCCCATGAAACGCAGCAGCGAGACGGTGGGCGCGGTGCCGCCGTTCTTCGCCTTGATCGCCGCGCCGATCGCGGCGGCCCGGTCCTGGTAGGCGGTGAGTTTGGCCTTGGCGAGGTTCTCCTTGTCGACCGCCTTCGCGAGCAACAGCAGGTTCTCCTTCCAGGTGGCGCCGGTGGTCTGGCTGAACACCACCGGCACCGTGCCCGAACCGAGCTTGATGCCACGGAACTGCTCGTACTGCTTCTCGTGACGGACCTTGGCCGACACGATCAGGTCCGGGCGGGTCCCCGCGAGCTTCTCGATGTCGGGGGTCTGGACGTTGCCGATGTTGACCGCGCGGCCGCCGCAGGTCTGCGCCGACGCACCGAGGAACGCGGGCAGCTTGTCCCCCATGGACTGGTAGGTCGTGTACGCGACGAGTTCGGTGTTGAGCACCAGAGCGGCGTCGACGAATGTCTGATCGAGCGCGGCGACCCGGACCGGGCGGGTAGCGATTGTCGCCGGGTCGACGACGGTGCCGACATCCGCACCCGCCGCGTCCTTGACCGCACCCTTCTCGATGGTGCGCGGGTAGGCGCCGCCGTCGAGATTGCTCGCGGTGTCGCAATCACTGCCTGCGGCGCCGGTGGTCGCGCGTTCCTGGCCGCACGCGGAAAGACTCAGTACGGCGGCGGCGACTGCCGCGGCGGCGGCGAGCCGACGGCTCAGTGGGGTATTCATCGACGTCTCCCGGGTGGTTCGGTTGTCCTCAGGGTTGCTAACGTAGCGAAGCCTTACCTAATTACCAACTACGAAGAGGGAAAGTGACCGCATCGCCGCCCGGAGCCGTGTTCGCCGACACGCGGTCTCGCCGGTTGCTACTCATCGCGGGTCTGCTGGTCGCGGTGCTCGCGGCCGTGCTGCTCAGCATGGCCGTCGGCTCGAAATTCATCGCGCCCCTCGAGGTTCTGCAAGCACTCGGCGGCACCACCGACACCGAGACCGGTGCCATCGTCAACGGGCTTCGGCTGCCGCGCACCCTGCTGGGGATCCTGGCCGGGCTCGCGCTCGGCATCGCGGGCGCGGTGATCCAGGGCCACACCAGGAACCCGCTCGCGGATCCGGCACTGCTCGGCATCACCCAGGGTGCGGCGCTCGGCATCGTCGCGGCGGTGATGGTCGGCGGCATCTCGAGCCTGTTCGGCTATGTGTGGTTCGGTTTCGCGGGTGCCTTGATCGCCACCGTCACGGTGTTCGTCATCGGGACGACGGGACGAGGCGGGCCGACCCCGGTGACTCTCGCGCTGGCAGGCGCCGCCGTCAGCTATCTGTTGCAGGGGCTGATCTCGGCGGTGGTGCTGTTCGACACCGACGTCACCGATATCTACCGCTTCTGGAAGGCCGGGTCGCTGGCCGGAACCAGCCTCGACTTGCTCGGTAAGGCAACACCTTTCGTCGTCGCCGGGATCGTGCTCGCCCTGGCCAATACCTCCGCGCTCAACGCGCTCGGCCTGGGTGAGGACACCGCTCGCGCGCTCGGTCATCGCGTCACCCTGGCCCGCACCGTCGGCATCGGCTCGATCGTGCTGCTCACCGGCGCGGTGGTGGCGATCGCCGGACCGCTCGGGTTCGTCGGACTCGTCGTTCCGCACCTCGCGCGCGGCATCACCGGACCCGACTACCGCTGGCTGGTCCCGGTCGCCGGGCTGCTCGGCGTGATCCTGGTGCTGGTCGCCGACATCGCGGGACGAGTGGTGCTGGACAAGGGCGAATTACCCGCGGGCATCATGCTCGCCTTCGTCGGCGTGCCGTTCTTCATCGTGCTCGTCCGTCGCCGGAAGCTGGTGACCGTATGAGTACCGTGCGGGCGGTCCGGCTGGGACCGGTGTCCTGGCAGTTGCGGTTGCGCACCACGGCGGTCCTGTTGCTCGGCGTGGCGGTGCTCGGTGTCACCAGTTGTGTCGCGCTCGCACTCGGCACCTACACGATGCCCGACGGTGGCCCTGTCACGCCGCTGGATGTGCTCGCGGTGCTCACCGGTGGTGGCGACGACGGGCTGGCATACGTGGTGTGGGATCTGCGGCTGCCGCGGATTCTCACCGGTGCGCTGGTCGGCGCGGCGCTCGCGTTGTCCGGGGCGATCACCCAGGGCATCGCGCGAAACCCGTTGTCCAGTCCCGATATTCTCGGTGTCACGGCGGGCGCGAGCGTCGCCGCGGTCGCGGTGATCGCGCTGTCGGGCAGCCGGGGGCAGGTCAGCGGCGCGGTGGCCGAGATCGGGGTGCCGGTGGCAGCCATGCTCGGCGGATTACTCGCGGCGCTGGGAGTTTTCGTGCTGGCCTGGCGCGGCGGGATCGAAGGCTATCGACTCGTACTCGTCGGCCTCGGCGCCGGTTCGCTGCTGTCCAGCGTGACGTTCTGGCTGCTCAGTGTCGGGGAAGTCGATGTCGCGACGCGGGCGGTGACCTGGCTGACCGGCAGCCTCAACGGCAGCGGCTGGATCCAGGTGACACCGGTCGCCATCGCCCTGGCCGTCCTGGTGCCGGTGGTCCTCGCGGGCACCCACCTCCTCGGCGCCCTGCACTTCGGCGACGACACCGCCCGCTCCCTCGGCATCCGGCTCAATACCGCCCGCCTGACCCTGCTGGTGCTCGCGGTGCTGCTCGCCGGGGTCGCGACCGCCTCGGCGGGGGCCGTCATCTTCATCGCCCTCGCGGTGCCGCAGGTAGCGCTGCGGCTCACCGGCTCGGCCCAGCCACCGCTGCTCACCTCGGCGATACTCGGCGCGGCCTTCACCGTCGCCGCCGACCTGGTTGCCCGCACGCTGCTGCCCTCGGGCGAGCTGCCCGTCGGAGTGGTCACCGCCGTGCTCGGCGCCCCCTATCTGATCTATCTGTTGATGCGGCGCAATCGCGCCGGGAAAGCGGGCGTGTGATGACCGTTCGGCTCCAGGCCGACGCCTTGACCCTCGGCTACGGGCCGACCACCGTCGTCGACGGGCTGGATCTCGAAGTCACCGGCGGCACGATCACCGCGGTGATCGGACCCAACGGGTGCGGAAAATCCACGCTCCTGCGCGCGATGGCCCGGCTCCTGCGGCCCACCGGTGGTCATGTGCACCTCGACGGCAAACGCATCGACCGGATGTCGACCAGGGACGTGGCGCGCGTACTCGGCATCCTGCCCCAATCACCGCTGGCCCCGGACGGTCTCACCGTCGCCGACCTCGTCGCACGGGGCAGGCACCCGCACCAGCGGTGGTACCGCCAGTGGTCCCAGGACGACGAGTCCGCCGTCACCGAGGCGCTGACCTGGACCGATATGGTCGAGTTCGCCGACCGCTCGCTCGACGAGCTGTCCGGCGGGCAACGCCAACGCGCCTGGATCTCGATGGCGCTGGCCCAGAACACCGACCTGCTGCTGCTCGACGAACCGACCACCTTCCTCGACCTCGCCCACCAGATCGAGGTGCTCGACCTGGTCCGGCGGCTGCACGCCGAAGCGAACCGCACCGTGGTGATGGTGCTGCACGACCTCAATCTCGCCGCACGCTATGCCCATCGGCTGGTCGCGATGCGGGCCGGATGCGTGGTCGCGGCGGGCACGCCCGCCGAAGTCCTCACCGAGGACGTGGTGGCGCAGGTGTTCGGGCTGCGCGCGAAGGTGATCGAGGACCCGGTCACCGGCACCCCGCTGGTGGTCCCGATCGGACCCGTCGAGGCCGCCACCTCGTAGGGTCGTGGGGTGACATCTGGGCGGACTCGGCACAATTACACCGGCACTTCGGTCGCCGAGCGGCAGGTCGAGCGTCGCGCGCTGTTCATCGAGGCGGGGCTGACCGTCTTCGCGGAGAAGTCGTACGCCAACAGTTCGCTCACCGATGTGTGCGCGGCGGCGGGTCTGTCGCGGCGCCAGTTCTACGAGCAGTTCGCCGGTCGCGAGGAACTGCTCGTCGCGGTGTACGACGCGGTGCAGGGTAGGGCGCGGGACGCCGTGCTCGCCGCGCTGGCGGCGGTCGGCACCGACGATCTGCGCACCCTCATCGAAGCCGCGCTGCGGGCTTACACGACCGCCATCACCGACGACATCCGGGCAGCCAAGGTGGCGTTCGTCGAGATCGTCGGGGTGAGCGCCTCGGTCGAGGAACACCGGGCTCGGGTCCGGGATCAGTGGGGCGAGGTGGTCGCCACCGTCGCGGGCGCGCGCGACGGCGTGCGCACGCCGCCGGGCGGTTGGCGGATGGCGATGGCGGCCTTCATCGGCGCCGTCAACGGCGCCGTGCACCAGTGGAGTCTCGACGACCCCCGGCCGCCCGTCGACGATCTCGTCGATGTCTTCACCACCCTGCTCAATGCCCTGACCTCGCCTGCGTAACCCGCATCTGATTGCGATCCACACCACACCCGTGCCATAGTAGCCGCCATTGAGACGAAGGCGTCTCAATTCCTGTGAGGACTGTGCACGATGAGATCTCCCCTGATTCCGCGCTGGCTCGCCCTGGCCACCAGCGTGCTCGCGGCGGCAACGGTGATGGCGGCCGGTCCGGTCGCGGCCGAGCCGACGGCGATCCCGCCCGCCCCGGTGATTCCACTGCCACCCGAACTCGACCCGGGCTTCTACCTTCCGCCCGCCGATGTGGTGGCGGCGACCGAACCCGGCGCGATCATCGCGGCCAGGCAGGTCACCATCGCCGACTTCGGCGTGCTTCCGGTCGAGGTCGACGCGTGGCAGGTGTCCTACCGCTCCAACAACAGCCGCGACGAGGCGATCCCGGCCGTGGCCACGCTGATCAAGCCACGCGGACAGGCGATCTCACCGCGAAAGCTGCTCTCGGTCCAGCTGGCCGAGGACTCGACCGCAGGCTATTGCGCGCCGTCCTATGCGCTGCAACATCTTTCGGTCGCGCCGGTTGCCGGACAGATCGTGGTGCCCGCCGAATTCCTGTTCGCGCAGGCGGCGCTGGCGCAGGGCTGGGCGGTCGTCGTGCCCGACCATCAGGGTCCGTACTCGGCCTATGCCGCCGGACCGCTGGCGGGCCGGATCACCCTCGACGGCATTCGCGCCGCGACCGGATTCGCGCCGCTCGAGGTAGGGCCCGGCGCACCGGTCGGCCTCTACGGGTACTCCGGCGGGTCGATCGCGACCGGGCACGCTGCCGAGCTGCACGCGCGTTACGCACCCGAACTGAACATCGTCGGCGCGGCCGAGGGTGGGGTCGGCGCGGATCTGGGTGCCGCCCTCACCATGGCGAACAATCAGCTCACCTCCGGTCTGGTCTTCGCCGCCGTCCTGGGCCTCACCCGCGAATACCCCGATTTCGCCGCCTATCTCGATCAGCGGCTGAACCCGCTCGGTAAGGGACTCACCGCGATCAAGTCGCCGCTGTGTGTGCAGTACCAGTCGGCGCTGCTGCCGTTCCTCGACCTCACCGGCATGATCGGTTCCGACGGCAACCCGCTCGACGATCCGCCGGTGGCGGCCATGCTCGATGACACACGCATGGGCAAGTCCGTCCCCGATATGCCGCTGTTCGTGTGGCATTCCGCGTGGGACGAGATCCTCCCCCTCGCCGCGACCGACACCCTGGTCGACACCTACTGCCGGGACCCGAACACCTCCCTGACCTACACCCGCGACCACGCCAGCGAACACATCGTCGCCGAGGTCGTCGGCGGACCCGCCGCCCTGCTCTGGCTGCGCGACCGCCTCGACGGCATCCCCGCCGCACGGGGCTGCACCACCTCCGACGCAGGCACCATGGCCGCCACTCCCGGCGCCCTGTCCTTCCTCGGCGACACCCTGTCCGCCAAGTTCGCCACCTTCTTCGGAGCACCGCTGGGCAGCCGCTGAGGCATCGGATGTCGTGGCGGCGCGTGCCATACGCGCCGCGCGACGCCCGTGCCCACCGCTCCGCCGACCTTGCTCAGCTGACTTCCCGGTGGCGGGGCAGGGCGCGGTGCAGGAGGACCTGTTCGAGGAGTGCCACGAGGATGTCGCGCACGGAGTCGCGGGCGCGGGCGTCGCAGTCCAGGACAGGGATCCAGTCGTCGAGGCCGAGGGCTTCGCGGACTTCGGACAGGTCGAAGTGGGGTGTGTCCGGGAAGCGGTTGACCACGACGACGAAGGGGGTGTTGTGGTCTTCGAAGTAGTCGAGGACGGGGTAGCAGTCTTCGACGCGGGCGGTGTCGACCACGATCACCGCGCCGAGAGCGCCGTCGACGAGGTCGTCCCACAGGAAGACGAAGCGGTCCTGACCGGGGGTGCCGAACAGGTACAGGATCAGCGAGCGGTCGAGGGTGATGCGGCCGAAGTCCAGCGCGACCGTGGTCGCGGTCTTCTCGGCGTGGCGGCCGGGGTTGTCGACACCGATCGACACCTCGGTCATCGCGGCCTCGGTGACCAGTGGCTCGATCTCGGAGATGGCGCCGATGAAGGTCGTCTTGCCGACGCCGAAACCGCCGCTGACCACGATCTTCACCGATGCCGGCATCGACGCCGCGATGCGTGTTTCAGAGTGCGCGGACAAGGTCGGTGATCCTTTCGATGGCGGCGGTCGTCAGCTCGGGCGCGTCGCGCACGGTCACCTGACCGGCTGCGGCCAGGTCGCTGACGATCACCTTGGCGATACCGGCCGGAACCCGCAGGGCGGCACCGATTTCGGCGATGGAGTGGGGATGCCGGCACAACCGCACGACGGTGTGCTCCTCGAAACGCAACGGTGCCGACAAGGCCGAAGGTGCTGCCACGACCAGGGTTTCGAGGCGCAGGCCGTCGAGGACCGGTACCGTGCGGCCCGCGGTGACGACGAACGGGCGGACGAACCGATCGTCGTCGGTGTCGTCGACTGGCCGGGCGACTGGTTGCCCGGCGCTCCAGCTCGTCGGCTGATTCAGCGGGACCATGCGCGGGTCGGGCAGGCGGGGCCGGTCGGAACCCCTCATCGGCGCAACGTCTCTCGCAGCTCGCCGATCAACATCGGATCGAGCAGGGCGCCCGCGCGTTCGGCGAGCACGGCCATCTCGTAGCCCACGAGACCGACGTCGCACCCGCCGTCGGCGATCACGCCGAGGCAGCTGCCGTCGCCCAGCGCCGAGACGAGCAGGAAGCCGCGTTTCATCTCGATCAGGATCAGCTTCAGGCCGTCGAAGTCGTAACTGCGCGAGGCACTTCGGGCCAGGCTGGACAGTCCGGACACCATGGCGGCGAGCCGGTCGGCGCCCGTGCGGTCGAGACCCTCCGACATGGCGATGAGCAGGCCGTCGGACGAAACGGCGACCGTGTCACGGACTCCGTCGGTGTTGCGCACGAAGTTGCCCAGCAGCCAGTTGAAGGTGTGCGGGTCGGCGGTCGGGAGGTGGGTGGTCACCGTGGCTCCTTGCTGTCAGCGGATCGGGTGGTCTTCGCTTGTTCCGCTACCGCTTTCGTGACCGGTGCGGAACGCGGCGAGCATGCTTCGGGTCTGGTCTGGAGTACGTTCGACGACCGGCAGGCGGTCGTGACGCGCAGGTTCGCGGCGGGGACGATCCGAAGGTGTGGCGCGTTTGGTGCGCTTCACCAGGCCGTTGCGGGTACGTTCGACCGGCGCTCGCACAGGAACGTCGAGGTCACCGCCCGCCCCGTCGCCCCGAGTGCCGCGCGGTTCCGGCGACAGGTTGAAACCGCTGCGGGCGGTCGCGTCATCGTTTCCTCGCGTTGGGGCGACACGGGCCGAGCCGTTGCGGATGCGGTCCATGTCGATCGACGCTCGACCGAGCGCGTCGAATGTGTCCTCGGCAGCGAAGCCGGCGTCTCGGGCAAGGGGACCTGTCGATGCCGTCGCGGTGCCGACATTGCCGGTCCGAGCCGCGGCACGAGTGGGCGTCCCGCGGTTCGCGCCGTTCGGACCGAGCGTTTCATCGATGTAAGACGCTGTGCTGGTGAGGAATTGAATGTAGGGCGAGGGGACGACAGGGGAACCCTGGTCGGCGCCGGGCGGATCGGCGGGAAAAACGACGGGCTGCTGAGCCGGGTGGTGGCCGTTCAGCGGATCGACCCGTAGTTGTCGGCCATCATGCTGATCGAAGTTCGGCAGCGGCGTGCCGTTCGGCGTCGGCGTCGGCGTCGGCGTCGGCGTCGAAATATGGGCACCCTGCTCACCGAGATCCGGCACACGGGCACCGTTCCGGCCTGGGTCCGAGCGCCGGGCACCCTGCTCGCCGGGGACCGGCACACGGGCATCGTTCCGGCCCGGCTCCGAGTGCCGGTCGTCGGGGTGACAGGCCCCCTCCCGATCGGACGCCTTGTGGCCGGCATCGCGCCGAAGGGGTTCCGGTACGCGGCCGGCTCCGCTCGCCGCCATCTGTCCCCGGTCGTGCCGCGCATCGTCGGGCGAACCGTTGACGTCGCCATCCTGGCTACCCGTGGACTGTCGCCCCATTCGAGCACCGCCGGAATCCCCACGCCCGGAGGCACTTTCGTCGGCGATCAGGCTCGATGGCAGCAGGAGCCGGGCGACGATGCCGCTCACCGGTGAGGTGTTGAGTTCCACTTCTATACCGAGACGGCCGGCGAGGCGGCCGACCACGTAGTGGCCGAGGTAGCGGGTGGAGGCGACGATGAAGTCCTGCTCGCCACGTAGGCGGGCATTGGCCTCGGCGAGTTGTTCGGCGGACATGCCGACGCCGTGGTCGACGACCGCGAGCAGGTACCCACCCGCCACCTTGCGCCCGTAGATCTCCACTTCGAGGTCGGGTGGGGAGAACGCCAGGCCGTTCTCGATGAGCTCGGCCAGAGCGTGCGCGAGCTCGCTGACCACCGCACCGGTGATCGCGACCTCGTCGACGCGTCGCAGCACCACCCGCCGGTAGTCGTCGACCTCCGAGAGCCCGGCCCGGATGACGTCGGTGAGCGCGATCGGTTCGGCCCACCGGCGGGGGCTCGCCTCGCCGACCAGCACCAGGAGGCTTTCGGCATTGCGTCGCATGCGGGTGGCGAGATGGTCGAGTTCGAACAGGTTGGACAGTGTTTTCGGGTCGAGTTCCTCGCGTTCGAACTCGCTGATGAGGCCGAGCTGTCTGCGCACCAGATTCTGGTTGCGCCGAGCCAGGTTCGCCATCGACTCGGTGGTGTTGCGCCGCACCAGCGCCTGTTCGGAGGCGAGGTCGAAGGCGGTGCTCTGCACGCGGTCCAAAGCGCCTGCGACAGCACCGATCTCGGCACTCGAGCCCGGTGGGGTGCGGACGGGCGCGGGTGGGTCGGGGCGGGCGTCGGCGGATCCGCGCCATGCGGCGATCACTTCGGGCAATCGGGTGGAAGCCACGTCGTCGGCCTCGGCGGCGAGCTCGGCCAGGGGTCGCACGATGGCCCGGACACTCGCGAACACCAGCGCGACCTCGGCGGCGATCGCCAGCAATGCGGCAAGGGCGAAAGCGGCAAGCACGATGGCCGCGGTGCGGCGCAGGTCGGCGGCGCGGGCCCGCACATCGTCACCGACGGCCTGCTGCACGGTGCGCTGTGCGTCGATCACCTCGGTCATCTGTGACCACCACACCGCCGGGTCGACCGGAGCGGTCAGCGGTCCGGAAGTGGACGCGATCGCGATGTTTTCCGATTCCGCTGCACGCGTGGCACTTTCACCGCCCATGACGGCGGCGAGGCGGTCGCGCTGGGCCGAGGTCGCCTCGCGGTCGAATTGGATGAGCGCGGCGGTGCGGGCCGCGCGGATGTCGAGGAATTGCACGTACTCCCCCGGCACGAATTCCCCCGCCGCGAACACACCGTTGAGAAAGCCACGTTCGCGGGCGGTGAACTCCTTGGCGTCACCCAGGGCGTACAGCGCTTGCAGGCCGTGGCGCACGGCGGGGTCGCGGGCCTGATCCAGGCCTAGGGCGAGCCGGTTGAGCGCGTCGATGCTGTCGGAATAGAACTGGAACGCGGCCTGTCGCGACACGGTCCTGGTGTCGATCTGGGACCGGACGCCGGGCAGCCCGCCGAGCTGACCGAGCGCCGAGCGCACCTCCCCCGCGCCGGGTGGGTCGGCGGTCAGCGCGGCGCTCAGGGTGCGCAGCGCCGCGTCGGTGGCGGGACGCTGGTCCCCGACCGCCTGCACCAGCCGCGCGTCACCGCCGAGCAGACCGTTGCTGAGCCCGCGCTCGCGCTGCACCTGGTGCACCAGATCCTGTGCGGCCAGGGCGACCGCGACCGCGTCCACGGTTTCCCCGCTGCGCCGGAACGCGGTGATCTGGGTCGACATCGTCACCCCGAGCAGCACGAGCACCAGCACCAGCGACACCGCGAGAATCCGGGCGAGCTGCCCGGAAATGGTGCGCGGCCGGATCAGCCCGCCACCCGCGGCCCGCCGACGGGAATGTGAACGCACCACCTGCTCCTCTGAAACACCACACGCGGTATTTCGCGGCGGCCCACCGAAAGTCAGGTGTCAACTTGCACTGCCCCGGGTGCGCGGTCAATCCGGGACGGCGTAAGAACGGGATTCGTGCATTGATCTCAACATGCCGGAAATGAACGGGGCTCTCTGTGTCGGAAAGCTCACCGCTCCCACCGTAATTCGGTGACGGATTCGTTCGATATCCGACTTGTTCCGCACAGTCCCCGCTGTGACGCCACCCACATTTCCCGAGCCATTTCGCCGAGAAGACTTGCGGTGAACCGGATACGAACGATAACCGTCCACCGCGATAATTCGGGCAATTCGCCGAAATTACCGCAACGCCGCCGCTGCGACATCCTCGACAGCCATCCCCGCGAACTTCGGCGTCACCCGGTGCCGGTAGTGGTACCAGCCCGCTTCGTGCGGCGGATCGACACTCATTCCCCGGCGAGAATGCCGAGGACCTGATCGGAGTAGTAGAAGGGTTCGAGGCGTTCGCGCAGGAGTTGGGCGAGGACGCCGTTGCGCTTGGCCGCTTCGATGACGGCGGGACCGTAGCGCAGGATTTCGGTGCTGATGTCGTCGGCGTTCAGCCCGAGTTCGGGGAGCATCGAGGACAGGGTGTGGTCGGCGTAGCGGGTGTAGAACACCTCGACGCATTCGCGGACCAGCAGGCCGAAGTATTCCTTCTCCCTGGTGGTGACCGCGATTTCGTAGCAGATCTGGACCAGTTCGTTGAGGTCTTTCTGGGTGAGGTATTCGCGCAGGCCCGCGACCGGTTCGTCGGCGTGCAGGTCCCAGAATTCCATCGCCGCCGAATGCACGGGGGCGTCGCGCAGCATGTCGCGGATGGCGTTGTTGGTGCGCTTGAGCGCGAACAGCGCGCCCTTGCCCGCGAGGTCACCGACGAAGGTGCTGTCGGCGGCGACCTTCTTGGCGCGGTTGGCCGCGGACTGGCCCAGCGACATCAGCGAGGACACGCCCGGAATCTTCTCGGCGCGTTCGCGATTGGCCTGCATGAAATCGCCGATCAGCTTGTCGACGAAGCGGGACGCGACGGTCGCGACCAGGGGGCTCTCGGTGAGCCGGTCCAGAATGCGTTCCTGGGCCTGGTGCATGCCGAAGATCTTCTCCAGCAGCGCTTCCACCGGCTCGCGGTCGACGACATCGCCGAGGGTGTAGTCGGTGTTGGTGGCGATGTGGTCGTAGATGGCGTCGGAGAACACCCCGACCGTGTCGGCGATGACCGGCGAACCGCCGATGCGGTCGAAGACCCGCGCCACCGTCTCCTCGCCGTCGGCCAGGGAGACCACATCACCGAAGCGGATGGTGTCGCCGACAGCGAGCACGGCCGCCACGTCGCGGGCGATCACCTCGGCGAACCGTTCGCCGGTCACCTCGCCGAGCAGGTAGTCGACCTGCGCGTCGAGCAGTCGTTCGGCGATCTGGCGCGCCTGCGTCATGTATGTCCACCCAATCACGGTTGTCGCTCGGTTGGGAGACCGCGAGGCTAGGCGCCGGAATCGTTGTCCCGCATCGCCTTCCGGATCTGATCCAGACGCTCGCGCGCGGCCTTGCCCCGCGCCTCCCATTGTTCGTCGGCGCTGCGGCCCGCCGGGGTCTGCCGGTCGAGTTCACCCATGCCCTGGGCGGTGCCGAAACGCTGCTCGACCTTATCGCGAACCGCGTCGAATGTCGGCACTCCAGAAGTGGAATATCCGCCGGTCACAGCGTTCGCGGCGGGCCCGGAACCCCCGGACGGTACCGGCGGTACCGCATGACCATCTCCGACCTGCTCGGATGCCACCGGCTCCGCGTCGACGATCTCGACCTCGGTGTCGAGCATCACAGGCGGACCGACCTCGGCATGACCGGCCTCCACCTGAGCCAGCGCGGCGGCGACGGCGCCGAGCCCCGGCCTGCCCGCCACCGCCGCGCGCAGCAGCGATACCAGCTCGGCGTCGGGCAGCGCGGCCAGCCGGCCGAGGATCTCGCTCGTTTCGCTCATACCGCCAGGCTACGCAGCCGAGCTCACCTGTCGAGGAACTCACTCCACTGCGCGATGAGCTGTGGCCAGCGCGGTCCGAGCGTGTCGATGACATCGTTGTGGCCCGCCCCGGGAACCACGATCAACTGCTTGGGCTCGTTCGCGGCCGCATACAGGCGTTCGGCATGGCGCAGCGGCAGCAGTTCGTCGTGTTCGCCGTGCATCATCAGCACCGGCACTCGCAGTCCGGAAATGCGGCGCAGGTTCGGGTAGGCGTCGGGAACCAGCGGTGCGGGCAGGAACGGATAGACCGAGCGGGCGGCGTCACGCATACCGCTGAAGGTCGACATCAGGACCATGCCCGCGGGCGGGTGCTCGCCCGCCAGCTCGAGCAACACTCCACCACCGAGCGATTTGCCCAGGTAGACGATCCGTGCGGGGTCGACCTCCGGCTGCGCGAGCAGGGCGGTGCGCGCCGCACGCGCGTCCAGGTAGGTGCCGTGCTCACCGGGGGCGCCGCTGCTGTGCCCGAAACCTCGGTAGTCGAAGGCGAGCACGTCGAAACCGGCGGCGACCAGCAGCGCGATGATCGACACCCGGTCACCGATGGTCCCGGCGTTGCCGTGGGCGTAGAGGATGTGGGCGCGCGGGCGTTCGGCACGCACGAACCAGCCGTGCAGATCGATGCCGTCGGCGGTGCGCATGTGCAGATCGCGGTAGTCCAGGCCGAGCGCGGCAGGCGTCTGCGCGAGGTGCCGCTCGGGGTGGTAGACCAGTGCGTTGAGCACCCTGGTCGCCGGATGCCGCATCACTTACCGCGTCCCGCTTGAAAACCGAAGTCCCAGTTGTAGAGTCGCGCGATCTCCATCACGCCGCCACCCGGCTGCCCGGCGGGCGGCCGGACGAAGACACCTTCGCGGCGCACCACGAGTTCACCGTTCACGTTCTCGAGCACCGCGAGCACGGCGTCGCGGGAGTTGTCGGTGCACCCGTCGAGTGTCATCTCGATCGGCGCCGAGTTCACCGGGTGCAGGGTGACGGTGGCGTGGACGTTGCGGAAATCGCTTGCCCCGTCGTAGATCGAGGCGAACACGAGGATGCGGCGGAAGAACCGGGTGTAGTCGAGATTGATCGACAGGTTCTCACCGGTGATGCTCGCGCCGGTGCGGTCGTCCTGGTCGAGGTGGATGAACGGCGGTTCGTAGAGCGCGCCGAAGCGCCGATCCAGCGCCCGGACGGACCCGATCGCGCCGTTGACCAATTCGAAGAAGCAGCACAGGTCGAGGTCGATGTTCTTGCCGCGCAGTTTGCCGAAGATGCGGCCGGTGGCGGCCATGGAGGTCCAGTTGAGATTCACCCGCATCACACCGCCGGTGGCGCCGTGCTTGGTGAGCGAGACGCTCGGGGATTCCTTGGTGAGGGAGACTTTCGCGAGGTTCACCGGAGCTTGGCCGGATGGTGTTGCAGGCGAGGGGAATTGAGCGCCCGGATGCGGTTGGTTCGGCGCGGCGAAAGGTTGTCCCGGCGGTGCAACCTGCCCGGGCGGGACCGGTTGTGGTCGGCCCTGCGACGGCGCGTAGGGCTGGGTCGGTGGCGGTGCCGGCTGCTGCGGTTGAAAAGCGGGAGTCGGCCGGCTCGGGGGCGGGGTGAAGGGCTGGTCGACCGGGGCATCGTCGACTGTGATGCCGAAATCCGTTGCCAGCCCGGCCAGTCCGGTGTCGTACCCCTGGCCCACCGCGCGGAACTTCCACGCACCCTGGCGGCGGTACAGCTCGCCGAGGACGAACGCGGTCTCGGTGGTGGCGCCGGTGCTGTCGAATCGGGCGACCTCACCACCGGTCGCCGCGTCGAGCACCCGGATGCAGAGGTCGCGGAACTGGCCGAAGGTGCCGCCGTCGGCGGAGGCGGCCAGCACGATCTTCTCGATCTGCGATTCCACCTGCGCCAACTGCACCGACAGGGTGTCGACGACCGTCGCGCCCTGGCGTTTCCCGACGTGGCGCACCGCCCCGGAGGGGTGCACCGCCTGGTTGTAGAACACGAAGTCGTCGTCGGAGCGCACCTTCGTCCCGGCGAGCAGCAGGGCGGACGCGTCCGCGTCGGGCACCCCCGGCCCCGCCTGCCAACTCACTTCGACCCGGACCTCGGCGGCGGGCACCACGACATTGGCGCCTTTCATCATCGACACGCTGCCAACCTATCCCGCCCCGCCACCGGCCCACCACCGATCCGGCTACGGCTTGGCGAACTCGGTGATGAGCACCGGGTACTGCTCGGCCCCGTGACCAGCGGCGATCGCCCTTTCGGCCATCGCCTTCAACAGTTTCGGCAGCTCGGCGTTCACCCCGAGCGCTTCGCACTCCTCGACGAGGTGCGCCATCGACGCGGCATCGGTCGACAGGGCCGCGACCTCGGCGGGATAGGCGCCGTTGTCGACCTGTTCGGCGTATCCGGGCAGCCAGGTCGCCACGCCGGTGGCGATCTGCGCGGCGAACGGCGCGAAGGTGCGTGCGTCGACACCGGCGGTCCGCAACATCGCGGTGCCCTGCAACCAGGCGTTGAGCACGCTCCACATCATGGCCAGCCCGGCGCCGTCGTAGAGGGCGGCCAGACCGTGATCGGCGCCGAGATGGGTGACGGTGCCCAGTGCCGCGAGTACCGGCGCGGCCGCGTCGAAGTCGGCCTGCGCGCCGCTGTGCAGGAGGACGGCGTCGGCGGTCCCGATAACCGGCGGAACGGCCATGATCGCGCCGTCGAGGTACCGGGCGCCACGCTGCTCGGTCCAGCGGGCCGCCGCCCTGGCCTGGGCGGAGTCGCCGGAGGTGAGGTTGACGACGATGGTTCCGGCCAGGTCGGCCTGCTCGAGCACCGCGTAGACGGCCTGGTAGTCGGTCAGGCAGACCACGATCACCCGGCCGGCGTGCACGGCGTCGGCGACGGTGTCGGCGTGCCGGGCGCCGCCGGCAACCAGCTCGTCGGCGGCGGAAGGGGTGCGGTTCCAGACAGTGGTCGGGTGCCCGGCGGAGAGGAAGGCACGGGCCAGCGCCCGGCCCATCAGGCCGAGGCCGAGAACGGTGACGGGAGTGGTTGTTTCGGTCATGGCACCATCGTCAACGTTGATACCGGTGTGAAGGTCAAGTGAGGATGTCGTGCGAATCGGCGAATTGAGCAGGCGGACCGGCGTGCACACGCACCAGCTGCGCTACTACGAGGCCCAGGGATTGCTCGAGGCGAACCGCCGCTCGAACAGCTATCGCGACTACGACGAGAGCGCAGTCCTGCGGGTGACCCAGATCAGGCACCTGCTCGCCGCGGGCCTCTCCTCGGCCGACATCGCCTACCTCCTGCCGTGCGCCCACGGCGAGGTACCGGACCTGCCGGGCTGCCCGGAATTGATCGGGGCGATGCGGTCACGACTCGCCCGCATCGAGGAACAGATGTCCGCGCTCACCCGCTCGCGCGACGCCCTCACCACCTACATCAGTGCGGCGGAGGAGATGGGCGGCGAACACTACCCACCGTTGACGGGAACCGAGGCGCTACCGGCGTGAATGCGCCGCCCACGGGCTCGGCACCGCACCGTCGGCGCGGACATGGAGAAGGCCGCCCGGCGACACCGGACGGCCTTTGTCTCCGCTGGAATCAGGCGCGCAATTCGGCGCCGACCGCGGCCGTGGCAGAGGCGACGGCGGCATCGCGCGCCGCACTCGCCTCGTCCTCGGTGAGAGTGCGGTCGGGGGCGCGGAAGCGCAGGGCGTAGGTGAGGGACTTGCGGCCCTCCCCTGCCTGGGTGCCCTCGTAGACGTCGAACAGGGCGATGTCTTCGAGCAGGTCACCACCGCCGGTGCGCAGGGCGGTCTCCACCTGGGCGGCGGGGACGGCCTTCTCGACGCTGATCGACACGTCCTGCAGCACGGCGGGGAACGCCGAAACCGTTGGAGCGGGACGGGATTCGACCAGCGGGAGCGCGTCGAGGTCGAGTTCCAGCGCGCAGGTGCGCGGGGGAAGACCGGCGCGTTCCAGCACGGCGGGGTGCAGTTCGCCCGCGTGGCCGACGACCACGCCGTCCACCAGCAGTTCGGCGCAGCGGCCGGGATGCCACGGCAGGTAGGCGGCGGCGCGGCGCTCGATCACCACACCTGCGGCGTCGGCCACCTCGTCGACCAGCGCGAACGCGTCTGCGGCCTCGGCCGGACGACCCGGGCCCCACGGTCCGCGCGGATCGCGCTTACCGCTGAGCACGGCCGCGACGTGCACCGGCTGGGCGGGCAGCGAGGCGTTCAGCTCGGCGATCTGCTCATCGGTCGGCCGACGATCCACCGGCAGTGCCTCCACCGCACGGGTCTGCTCACCCGGCAGGACCACCTGGGCGATGCCGTAGATGGTGAGGTCGCGTGCACCGCGAGAGATGTTGCGGGCAGCCACTTCCAGCAGACCGGGCAGCAGCGTTGTCGCCAGTTCCGGACGCTCGGCGTCGAGCGGGTTCAGCACGCGCGTGGTGTTGCGGCGCGGATCGTCGGCATCCAGCCCCCACACGTCGAACACGCCACCCGGCAGGAACACCGGCGCGGGTACTTCGACGGCACCGGCGAACGCCATCGCCCGGCTCACCGCACGACGACGCTTCTGCTGCGCGGTCAGACCGCGACCGGCGGGCGCCGACGGCAGCACCGACGGGATCTGCTCGAGCCCCTCCAGCCGCAGCACCTCTTCGACCAGGTCGGCGGGCTGGGACAGATCGGGACGCCAGCTCGGCGGAGTCACCAGCAGCTGGGTCTTGCCCGCGTCGTTGACCTCGATATCGACGTGCGCACCGATCTGGGCCAGCCTGCGCACGGCGGTGCCCGCCGGGTAGGTGACGCCCGCGACGCGGTCGGGCAGGTCGATGTCCATCGCGATCGGCGCCGCCGCTTCCAGCGGCACCCGGATGTCGGTGAGCGTGGATTCGATGGTGCCACCGGTGATTTCCGCGAGCAGGGTGGCGGCGCGATCGAGGGCGACGATATTGATCTCGGGATCGACGACCCGCTCGTAGCGCTTGGCGGCCTCCGAGGACAGCTTGTGCCTGCGCGCGGTCCGGTAGACGCGCAACGGGTTCCAGGTGGCGGCCTCGAGGATCACGTCGGTGGTGTCGGCGCCGACCTCGGTGCTCGCCCCACCCATCACACCGGCCAGCGAGATGACACCGGAATCGTCGGCGATCACCACGTCCTCGGCGTCGAGGGTGCGCTCGGTGTCGTCGAGGGTGCGCAGGGTCTCGCCCTTGTGCGCCGAGCGAACGACCAAGCCGCCGTTGAGTTTCGCGGCGTCGAAGGCGTGCAGCGGCTGCCCCAGTTCGAGCATCACATAGTTGGTGACGTCGACGGCCGGGGAGATCGGGCGCATGCCCGCCAGCATCAGCCTGCGCTGCAACCACAGCGGGCTCACCGCGTTCGGGTTCACCCCGGTGACGCGCCGGGCGCCGAAGCGGGTGCACTCGGAGTCGGCTTCCAGCCGCACCGACCAGGCCTCGGCCTCGCAGTCGGGCAGTGTGCGCACGGCGGGGTCGGCGTATTCGAGGTCGAAACCGCAGGCCAGCTCGCGGGCCAGACCGCGCACCGAGAAGCAGTAGCCGCGGTCCGGGGTGATGTTGAGTTCGATGATCGTGTCGTCGGTGCCGAGCAGCACGTTGGCGTCGTCACCGGGCTGCGCCGAACCCGGCTCGAGCACCAGGATGCCGTCGTGATCCTTGCCGATGCCCAGCTCGGCGACCGAACAGATCATGCCGTTGGAGGTGTGGCCGTAGGTCTTGCGGGAGGAGATCTTGAACCCACCGGGCAGCTCACCACCGGGCAGCACGACGACGACGAGGTCACCGACCGCGAAATTGCGGGCGCCACAGACGATTTCCTGCAACTCCGGGTTGCCGACATCGACCTTGCAAAAGCGGATCGGCTTCTTGAACTCGGTGAGTTCGGTGATCTCGGCGACGCGGCCGACGACCAGCGGCTTGTCGATGTCACCGCCGATCGGGGTGAGCTTGTCGACCTCTTCGACCTCGAGGCCGACCCGGACGAAGCCCGCGTCGAGTTCCTCGGCCGACACCGACCACTCGGGGGTGGTGCGCTGCAGGATCTCGGTCAGCCAGGACTGTGCTACTCGCACGTTTTCGCTCTCTCTCTACGACCGGATACCGAAGGGCAGGGTGAACCGCACGTCACCCTCGACGATGTCGCGCATGTCGGGAATCCCGTTGCGGAACTGCAGGGTTCGCTCCATGCCCATGCCGAACGCGAATCCGGAATACACCTCGGGATCGATGCCGCTTGCGATGAGGACCTTCGGGTTGACCATGCCGCAGCCGCCCCACTCGACCCAGCCGGCGCCGCCCTTCTTGTCCGGGAACCACACGTCGACCTCGGCCGAGGGTTCGGTGAAGGGGAAGTAGTTGGGGCGCATGCGTGTTCGGGTGTCGGGACCGAACAGGGCGCGCGCGAAGGCGTCGAGCGTGCCGCGCAGGTGGGCCATGGTCAGGCCCTTGTCGATGGCCAGACCCTCCACCTGGGAGAACACCGGGGTGTGGGTGGCGTCGAGTTCGTCGGTGCGGAAGGTGCGACCGGGGCACACGACGTAGATCGGCAGCTCACGTTCCAGCATCGAACGCACCTGCACCGGGGAGGTATGGGTGCGCAGCACCTGGCGCGACCCCTCCGGAGCGATGTGGAAGGTGTCCTGCATGGTGCGCGCCGGGTGGTCGGGCAGGAAGTTCAGCGCGTCGAAATTGAAGTGCTCGGTCTCGACCTCGGGGCCCTCGGCGACCTCCCAGCCCATGCCGACGAACACGTCGGCGATCTGCTCGGAGATGACCGTGATGGGATGCCGGGCACCGGCCGGACGGCGACGAGCGGGCAGGGTGACGTCGATCTTCTCGGCCACCAGCACGGCCTGATCGCGCTCTTCCAGCAGCGCCGCGCGGCGCGCCTCGAAGGCGTCGGAGACCCGCTTGCGCGCGATATTGACCCGCTTGCCCGCGTCGGCCTTCTCTTCCTTGGGCAGACGACCCAGCTCACGCTGCGCCAGCGCGATCGGCGACTTGCCGCCGATGTAGTCGGTCTTGGCGACCGCGAGCGCGTCCAGATCGGCCGCCGCGGCGAACGCCTTCTCGGCCTCCGCCGCCGCTGCCGCGAGTGCCTCCTCGGTCAGTTCGGCGCCCAACGGGCCTGCGCCCTGCTCGACTCCACTGTTGTCGTCGGCCACGATTGTTCGACTCTCCCCTGGGGATCGGTTCACGGGTGCGTCATTGCCTACCCGTATCGGTGCTGCATAAATCCTATGGGATGGGGTTCGCTCGGTTCATCCGGATTACCGGGGGGCACCGCGGGGGCCTGCGTGGGGTCGCAATCAGGACCGACAAGTCCAGGTCAGACCGGTTTTCGAAGGGTTCTCACCAAGATCACCACGGAACCGAAATTCGAGGGAACCGAATCGCCCCGACTTCCGTCCAACCGTTCAAACACATTCGCCGTGTTCGACGCGAGACAGGACGACTCGATGCCTGAACAGACCTGCGACTCCACCCCACCCCGGGGCAGGCGCATGCGACGCACCGCCCCGGGCAGCGGACTGGCTCTGTGCGGCCTCGGCATCCGCCCTTCCCGGCCCCGCCCATTCCCCCGCGCGACCGGTCCCTGCCCCGAGGGAAACACGCAATCCCACCAGCCCGAAACCCCACCCGACCAGGACTAAGGGGCGGATGGGGTTCTCGGACTCCTAATCGCGGAGTCGAAACCGGAGGCGCCGGGGCGAGGCGCATCACTCGATGCTCTTGATCACCCGTGCGGGCACGCCCGCGACCAGGGTGCGGGCAGGCACGTCACGGGTGACGACCGCACCGGCGGCCACTACGGAGCCCGCACCGATGGTCACGCCCTGAGTGATCACAGCGGCCGCGCCGATCCAGACGTCGTCCTCGATCACGATGGGAGCGCTGGTGACGTACTCACGTCGCTCGGTCAGCGCGAGTGGATGCCCACCGGTGATGAGGCTGACCTTCGGGGCGATCATGACGTTGTCGCCGATGCTGATGCCGCCGTTGTCTATGAAGGTGCAGCCTTGGTTGACGAAGACGTTCGTTCCGAACCTCGTGCCGAGCCCGTACTCGGTGAAGAAGGGCGGATAAATTGTCACCGATTCCGGCAGGGGGCCGCCGAAAACAACCGCGAGTAGTTGCGCCCGACCGGCGGTGTCTCCGAACGGAAGGACGTTCAGGCGGGAGGTCGCATCGGTGACCTGTGTGATCCTCTCCGTATAACGCGTGAACTCGGGCGTTCCGACGTACATGATCTGCGCTGTGCGGGTAGACATGACCCTGATACCAGCACCTGCCGAAGGCCGGATCAAACAACCAATCAGATCCCGACACAACTGCTGGTTGTTCCTAGGGTGGTGACATGGACATCGAAGCGCTGCGCACCTTTGTGGCCGTCGCCGAGGCCGGACAGTTCCAGGCGGCGGCCGACGAGCTCAGGATCAGCCAGCAAGGAGTCTCCAAGCGGATTGCGGGTCTGGAGAAGAGCCTCGGGGTCGCACTGCTGTTGCGCACCTCCCGTGGTTCGCGGTTGAGCCTGGACGGGCAGGCCCTCCTCCCCTACGCCAAGAAGGTGTTGGTCGCACTCGAGCAGGCAGAGCAGGCTGTGCGCCCCGGCAGCCGACCCCTGCGGGTGGATGTCCTCAACCGGCGCATCGCTCCGGCCCAGGTCGTCTACCGCTACTACCGATCCCGCCCCGGTATCGTCTTGGACGCGGTCACGCTCAGCGACGCGAACGCCGCCCACGCGGCCCGGGCCGTGCTCGACGGCAGTCTCGACGCTTCCTTCCGTGCTCTGCCGAGCGACCAGGTACCCGTCGGCATCAGAGCCGAACGGCTGCTGGACGTGCCATTGCAACTGCTGGTGGGACCCGCCCACCCGTTCGCGGGCGAGAACCACGTCAGGCCCACCGACCTTGCCGGTCATCGCATCTGGATTCCCGGCATCAGACCGGGGACGGAGTGGGAGCGGTACTACCGGTCGCTGTCGCAGGCCTTCGGACTGAGCATCGACGCACTCGGTCCTCACTTCGGCGACGAGGCACTCATGGATGCCCTGGCAGACTCGGCCTCTCTCGCAACCCTAGTCGGCAGCGGCGACCGGTACTTGTGGCCCGCGAACTACGACCTGCGACGCATCCCGCTGCGCGAGCCGACGCCGATATACCCACACATACTGCTCACGCGCTCCGATCACGAGCATCCGGTGCTGACCGGGCTGCGTGACTACCTGCGAGCCTCCGAACCGGAGAGCACCGACGACGTGTGGGTCCCGGACTGGGCGGCCTGCTGATCGCCCAGTCCGATTCGCCGGACTTATCGCGGGCGCCGTCAGCCCGGGTACCCGCCTCAGTCAGGTAGTCGGCCGGGTGTGCCGGGGCAGGAAGGCGGCGATGATCGCGGCGGCGGCGACGAGGGCGGCGCCTACCCAGACTGCGGGGATCAGGCCGTCGACGTAGGACTGGGGGTCGGTGTAGGAGCCGGCGGTGGCGAAGACCGAGGCGAGGACCGCGATGCCCATCGCGACGCCGACCTCGCGGACGGTGCTGTTGATGCCCGAGGCCATGCCCTGGTCGGCGGGTGAGGCGCTGGCCATGACGATGGTGGACGACGGGGCGAAGGTGAGGCCCATGCCGATGCCGCCGAGGACGAAGGGTGCGACGAAGGAGATGTAGGGGACGTCCGTGCTCGTGATCAGCGCCATCCAGGCCAGGGACACGGCCAGGCAGACCTGGCCGGTGGCGATGAGGACACGCGGGCCGACCCGGTCGACGACGAGTCCGGCCAGCGGGGCGACGACCATCGGAACCATCGTCCACGGCATCGTGCGGATGCCGGACTCGAGCGGCGAGTACCCCTGCACCACCTGGAAGAACTGCGCGAGCAGGAAGATGGCACCGAACACACCGGCGGAGAACCCGAACGACACGAGGTAGCTCAGGCTCAGGCCACGGTTGGCGAACATGCGCAGCGGCAGCATCGGTTCGGCGGTGCGGTGCTCCCAGACGACGAACGCGACCAGCAGCGCGACACCACCGACCAGGGCGGTGAGCACCTGCGGAGCGGTCCAGCCGTCCTCGGCGCCGTGGATCACGCCCCACACCAGCGCGAGTACGCCGACGGCGGACAGGACGAGACCGAGCAGGTCGAGTTTGCGTGCGGCACCGCGCGATTCGCTCAGCATGCGGGCGGCGAAGGGCAGCGCGAGCAGGCCGACGGGCACGTTGAGCCAGAAGATCCACTGCCAGTTCAGCCCCTCGACGACCGCACCGCCGACCACCGGGCCGACAGCCACACCGAGCCCGGCCAAGCCGCCCCAGATGCCGATCGCGGCGCTGCGCATGCGCTCGGGCACGGCCGCGGCGAGCAGTGTCAGCGACAACGGCATCACGGCCGCGCCACCGGCACCCTGGATCGCCCTGGCGAGGATGAGCATCCACGGCTCGGTGGCCAGTGCGCACGCGGCCGACGCGACGACGAACACGGCGATGCCCGCCAGGAAGACCCGGCGGCGGCCGATGCGATCGCCGAGCGCCGAGGCGGTGAGCAGCAGCGCCGCGAACGACAGCGTGTAGGCGTTGACGAACCATTGCAGGTCCGAAAGCGACGCTCCCAGTTCAGTTTTGATCACGGGCAGGGCGTTGGTCACCACGAGGTTGTCCAACGTGACCATGAACATCGGGATACCGACGGCGGCGACGACCGCACCGAGCGGCTTGGCCTTCGGGCCGGGTGACGGCGCGCCGGCGAGAACGGCATCGCCGGGATCGAGTGTCTGAGTCATGATCCACCCTTGTTGTAATCCACTGATAACTTGACTCCAATGGTTATGCATCCACTGATAACATGTCAAGAGGAATCCGCGTACCGACCGGAGGCGAATGCATGAGCGAGACGACGAGAACCCGGATGACCGCGGCCGAGCGCAGCGCCCAGGTCCTCGCCGCCGCCGTCGGCGCCTTCGCCGAATCCGGGTACGCCGCAACGAAAACCGATGAGGTGGCCCGCCGCGCGGGGGTCTCCCAGCCGTATGTGATCCGACTCTTCGGCAGCAAACAGCACCTGTTCGTGGCGGTGCTGCAGCACGTGTGCGCACGCATCGAGGACGTGTTCCGCAGCGCCGAAATCGCGCCCGACGCCGACACCGCCGAAGCGCTGCGCAGCCTCGGGACGAACTACGACGTATTCCTCTCCGAACGTCAGCTACCGCTCGTGCTGCTGCACGGCGTCGCCGCCAGCGCCGACCCGGAGATCGGCGAGCACGTGCGCGAACACTTCGGCCGCATCTACCAGCTGATCGTCGACCGCACGGGCGCCGACGCCCTGCACGCCCGCCGCTTCCTCGCCACCGGCATGTTGCTCACCATCATGACCGCGATGCAGGTGGCAGGGCCCGACGCCATCGAACTCCCCTGGTCGAGGGCCGTCCTCGACGAACTGCAGTGCGCCGTGGAACTGTGAAGACCTACTTCGCGTGCTGGACGCGGGCGTTGGCGTAGAGGCAGATCGCCGCTGCCGCGGCCAGATTCAGGCTTTCGGCGCGGCCGTGGATGGGGATGCGGATGCGATGGTCGGCGCGGGCGGCGACGGCGGGGTCGAGACCGTGGGCCTCGTTGCCGAAGAGCCAGGCGACCGGCCCGGTGAGGATGTCGTCGGCGTCGTCGAGGTCGACCTCACCGTGAGCGGTGGTCGCCAGCAGCGTGATTCCGGCCGAGGACAGCGCGTCGAGGGTGGCGTCGATACTGCGGCTGCGCGCGATCGGGACGTGGAACAGGCTGCCCGCGCTGGCGCGGACACATTTGCCGTTGTGCGGGTCGACCGCGTCACCGGCGAGCACGACACCGTCGGCACCGACGGCGTCGGCAACCCGGATGAGGGTGCCCGCGTTGCCGGGTTCGGCGATCTCCACGGGCACCGCGAGCATGCGGGGTGCACCGTCGAGGATCTGGCCGAGGGGAACATCGAGCTGCTCGCACACGGCGACCAGGCCCGGCGCGGTAACGGTTTCGCCCAGATGCTCGGCGGCGCGATCGCTCACCAGCGTGGTGCGCACACCGTCGGCGTCGGCACCGGCGATCAGCGCGACATCGCGCTTGGCCGCGGCGAGCGAGTAGAACAGCTCACGCACCCGGCCGGTCTCCAGCGCGGCGGTGACGGCATTGGCGCCTTCGGCCAGGAACAGGCCGGTCTTGCGACGGTGCGCGGCGCGCTGGAGCTTGACAGCCGAAACGACCCGCGGGTTGCGCTCGGAGAGCGCGTCCACGGGTCGTTCCGACAGATCGTTGTGCGTCGTCAAGCTCAGGCAGCCGAGGCCGGGGCGTTGACGTCGGCGGGCAGCGCGGCCTTGGCGACAGCGACGAGACCGGCGAAGGCCTCGGCGTCGGAGACGGCGAGCTCGGCGAGGATCTTGCGGTCCACCTCGACACCAGCGGCCTTGAGGCCCTGGATGAAGCGGTTGTAGGTGATGTCGTTCAGACGCGCGGCGGCGTTGATACGAGCGATCCACAGCTTGCGGAAGTCACCCTTGCGCGCCTTGCGGTCGCGGTAGGCGTAGGTCAGCGAGTGGAGCTGCTGTTCCTTGGCCTTGCGGTACAGGCGCGAACGCTGGCCCCGGTAGCCCTTGGAGGCCTCGAGGATGGAACGGCGCTTCTTCTGAGCGTTGACAGCCCTTTTGACGCGTGCCACTTTTCAGTCCTTGATCATCTGGGGGGCGCGGCGGCGCCCGAATTCGGTAGTTGTCGGCGTCCGGTCATCCCGGCCGCGCAGTCGTCGGGGTGCGACGGTCTGCCTTGGATCAGGCGAGACCGAGCAGCCGCTTCACGCGGGGGGCGTCGACGTCGGCAACGGACTCCGTGCCTTCCAGACGACGAGTCCGGCGGGAGGACTTGTGCTCCAGGAGGTGGCGACGGTTCGCCTGCTCGCGAAGCAGCTTGCCCCGGCCGGTCACCTTGAATCGCTTCTTGGCGCCGCTGTGGGTCTTGTTCTTCGGCATGGATTCCTCTATCTAGTCGGTGAAATCGGTGTTACTGCGGGTCGGCCTGCGCCTGCTCCGCGGGCGCGGCCTGCTCGGCGGCGGCCGGAGCGGTCGGCTGTGCCGGTGCCGGTGCGGTCGGCTCGGCCGGACGCGGGGCCGAGTCCTGCTGTGCCTTCACCCGCGTCTTCGCGCCCTTGTGGGGGGCGAGGACCATGGTCATGTTGCGGCCGTCCTGCTTGGCCGAGGTCTCGACGAAGCCGAGTTCGGCGACGTCGGAGGCCAGCCGCTGCAGCAGCCGGAAGCCGAGTTCGGGCCGCGACTGCTCACGACCGCGGAACATGATCGTGACCTTGACCTTCGACCCGGCTTCGAGGAAGCGAACGACGTTGCGCTTCTTGGTCTCGTAGTCGTGGTCGTCGATCTTCGGGCGGAGCTTCTGCTCCTTGATCACGGTCTGAACCTGGTTCTTGCGGGACTCGCGCGCTTTCTGCGCGGTCTCGTACTTGAACTTGCCGTAGTCCATGATCTTGCAGACCGGCGGACGGGCATCGGGTGCCACCTCGACCAGGTCGAGATCGGCTTCGAGCGCGACGCGAAGTGCATCTTCAACACGCACGATCCCAACCTGTTCGCCGCCGGGTCCGATGAGTCGAACCTCGGGAACTCGGATGCGATCGTTGATGCGGGTCTCAGTGCTGATGGGGCCTCCTAGGTCAAGCGGTGTCGTCTTAACGACCGCACGCAATAACTGCAACCCCTGATTCAACGCGAAAGCCCCGTTGCGGTATTTCTCCGCGACGGGGCCCGAGTCGACCGATCATCGGACACCACACCCGAGGGCACGGTGTCGACCCTCGCGCGAACAACACGCGAGGAACCCGCCACAACGAGCGGGTGACCGGGACCGTTTGTCCAGTACGATTGCTCGCCGGCAACGGTGGGAGTCGGGCTCCACTTATCTGCCCCAGGAAGTGCATGACACGACCAGGGGCGGTCGTCAGCGGAAAGTCTAGCATCGCATTCCGCTATCGCCGAATCGGCCCGGCGGCGGTGGCCCGCACGGGGCTGGCGATAGCCTGATCCCCATGACTGACGAGCTCGATCCTCCCGTGCGCGACCTGGCCGACATTCCCGCGGTCGAGGTGATCAGCCGGGCCGCTGTGATGCTGATGAGTTCGGCGGCGGAGAAGCTCGGCCTTGCCGAGGAGAACCCGAACACCGGCGCCAATGTCGACCTCGACGAGGCGCGCCGGGTCATCACCGCGCTGGCCGGCCTGGTCACCTCGTCGGTGGAGTACCTCGGGCCGCACGCCGGGCCGATCCGCGAGGGCCTGCAGGCGTTGCAGCGCGCCTTCCGTGAGGCGTCGTCGGTGCCGGACGCGCCGGGTGCGGGCCCGGGCGAGAAGTACACCGGCCCGGTGCACTGAGCCCCGAAACGCAAAGATCCGCCGGCACCTACGTGCCGGCGGATCCTTTTACGTCGTGAGCGCCGCTCAGACCGTAGGGGTCGGAGTCGGCGGCTGACCGGGGGTGACCGAGACGGCCGAGCCGGAGGAGATCATATTGGCGAGGGCGGTGAAGATGGCCGCGCTTCCGGTATCCATTGCTGGTGATCCTTTCGGGGCTGCCGGGTCAGGCAGTCGGCGTCGGCGTCGTGGGCTCGTAGGCCAGCGAGGACCCGCCACTGAGGAAATTCAGAATCTGGCCGATGAGCGCCATCGTGGCTTCATCCATTGGGGACGTTCCTTTCGTACTGCACGACATCCGCGACCGCGCTGCCCACGCCGCGCGTGACACCACTGGATGTCGATCGACAAACCGCTACTGACCGGTCTTCCGGCGACGGCGAGGCGAATGTTACCTATGGCCGTTTCACTTCGTAGGGTTTTCGGGAAGTCCCGGGCGGAACGGTAACCCGTTCCGCCCCGACACACCTGCCGGTCAGCGCAATGCGGCCGCTTTTCTGGCCAGCCGCTTGGCCGTCGCGGTCTCGGCGGGCGCCTTCTTCGCCACCGGTGCGGCCTTCTTCTTCGCCGCGGGCTTCTTCGGAGCCGGTGCCGCGAGGACTTCCTTCAGGAACTGGCCGGTGTAGCTGTCGGCGACCTGGGCCACCTCCTCCGGCGTGCCCGTGGCGACCACCGTGCCACCGCCGGAACCGCCTTCCGGGCCCATGTCGATGACCCAGTCGGAGGTCTTGATGACATCGAGGTTGTGCTCGATGACGATCACCGTGTTGCCCTTGTCGACCAGTCCGTTGATGACCTTGAGCAGTTTGCGGATGTCCTCGAAGTGCAGACCGGTCGTCGGCTCGTCGAGGATGTACACGGTGCGACCGGTCGAGCGTTTCTGCAGCTCGGCGGCCAGTTTCACGCGCTGTGCCTCACCGCCGGACAGGGTCGGGGCACTCTGGCCGAGGCGCACGTACCCGAGACCGACCTCGACGAGGGTTTTGAGGTACCGGTGGATGGAGGTGACCGGTTCGAAGAACTCGGCGGCCTCGTCGATCGGCATGTCCAGGACCTCGGCGATGGTCTTGCCCTTGTAGTGCACCTCGAGCGTCTCGCGGTTGTAGCGGGCGCCGTGGCACACCTCGCACGGGACGTACACGTCCGGCAGGAAGTTCATCTCGATCTTGAGCGTGCCGTCACCCGAGCACGCCTCGCACCGGCCGCCCTTGACGTTGAAGGAGAACCGGCCCGGCTGGTAACCGCGCACCTTGGCCTCGGTGGTCGAGGCGAACAGGGTGCGGATCTTGTCGAAGACACCGGTGTAGGTGGCCGGGTTCGAGCGCGGGGTGCGCCCGATCGGTGACTGGTCGACCTGCACCAGCTTGTCGAGCTGGTCGACGCCGTTGATCCTGGTGTGCCTGCCGGGCACCTGCCGCGCGCCGTTGAGCTTGTTCGCCAGCGTGGTGGCCAGGATGTCGTTGACCAGCGTCGACTTGCCGGAACCGGAGACGCCGGTGACGGAGGTGAGCACACCGAGCGGGAACGCCACATCGATGCCCTGCAGATTGTGCTCGGTGGCGCCGACGACGGTGAGCTTGCGCTTCTTGTCCACCGCGCGGCGCACCAGCGGCAGCTCGATCTGCTCGCGGCCGGAAAGATATGCGCCGGTGAGGGATTCGGGCTCGGTGAGCAATTCCTCGTAGGGACCCGAATGCACCACGCGACCGCCGTGCTCACCCGCGAGCGGACCGATGTCGACCACCCAGTCCGAGGCGCGGATGGTGTCCTCGTCGTGTTCGACAACGATCAGGGTGTTGCCCAGCTTCTTGAGCCGCAGCAGGGTTTCGATGAGCCTGCGGTTGTCACGCTGATGCAGACCGATCGACGGCTCGTCGAGCACGTAGAGCACGCCGACCAGGCCGGAACCGATCTGGGTGGCCAGCCGGATGCGCTGCGCCTCACCGCCCGACAGCGTCGCCGCCGCGCGCGAGAGCGTGAGGTACTCGAGGCCCACATCGAGCAGGAAGCCGAGCCGGGCCTGGATCTCCTTGAGTACCTGACCGGCGATCGCGGTCTCGCGCTCCCCCAGCGTCAACGAGTTGAGGAAGTGCGCGCACTCCCCGATCGACAGGTCGCTGACCTCGGCGATCGACCTGTTCTTGCCGTCGGCGGCCAGGGTGACGGCCAGGATCTCCGGGCGCAGTCGGGCACCGTTGCACACCGGGCACGGCACATCGCGCATGTACCCGTCGTAGTGCTCCTTCATCTGCTCGGACTCGGTGTTGTCCATGCGCCGCTGCAGGAACGGCATCACGCCTTCGAAATCGGCGTAGTAGGAACGTTTGCGTCCGTAGCGGTTGGTGTAGGAGACGTGCACCTGGTCGGAGCTGCCCTCGAGGACCGCCTTGCGTGCCTTCGCCGGCAGTTCACGCCACGGCGTGTCCATGGAGAAGCCGATGGCCTCGGCCAGACCCGACAGCAGACGGTTGAAGTACTCGGCCGTCTGACCGCGCGACCACGGCGCGATCGCACCCTCGGCCAGGCTCAGATCCGGATCGGGGACGACCAGTTCCGGGTCGACCTCCTTGCGGATGCCGAGACCGGTGCAGTCGGGGCAGGCGCCGTAGGGCGAGTTGAAGGAGAACGAGCGCGGCTCGAGATCCTCGATGTCGAGCGGGTGGCCGTTCGGGCAGGCCAGGCGCTCGGAGAAACGGCGCTCCCGGTCGTGCGCGTGTTCGTCGCGGTCGACGAAATCGAGTACGACGATGCCGTCGGCCAGCCGCAACGCGGTCTCGATCGAGTCGGTGAGGCGCTGCTTGGACGCGGCCTTCACCGACAGGCGGTCGACGACGACCTCGACGTCGTGCTTCTCCTGCTTCTTGAGCTTGGGCGGATCGGTGAGCGGATACACCACACCGTCCACCCGCACACGTGAGTAACCCTGGGTCTTGAGCTGGTCGAACAGATCGACGAACTCACCCTTGCGGGTACGCACCACCGGCGCGAGGACCTGGAACTTCAGGCCCTCGTCCATGGCGAGCACCTGGTCGACGATCTGCTGCGGGCTCTGCTTGGCGATCAGCTCACCACAGACCGGGCAGTGCGGCGTGCCCGCGCGGGCATACAGCAGGCGCAGGTAGTCGTAGACCTCGGTGATCGTGCCGACCGTCGAGCGCGGGTTGCGGTTGGTCGACTTCTGGTCGATCGACACCGCGGGCGAGAGGCCCTCGATGAAGTCCACATCCGGCTTGTCCATCTGCCCGAGGAACTGGCGCGCGTACGCCGACAGCGACTCGACATACCGGCGCTGTCCCTCGGCGAAGATCGTGTCGAACGCCAGACTCGACTTACCCGAACCGGACAGACCGGTGAACACGATCAGGCTGTCGCGCGGCAGATCGAGGTCCACACCTTTCAGGTTGTGTTCCCGAGCTCCGCGCACAGTGAGGCGTTCCGCCACCTGGTGAATCCCTTCTCCATCGTCATCCGCTCGCCGGACATGAACCCCCAGGAATCAATGCTAGGTGGACCCACCGACAAGAACGGCTGAGCGCTTGCGCCCCGGGAGGTGCCGGCTGTGTTTTTGGAGCGCTGGCGCGCTCGAGCGCGGCCCCTGGGGGGCCACGCGATAAGCGCTCGAGACTCGCGCTTCGCGCATGCGCTTCGAGCGCTTATCGCGCGGCCGGGCCGCTGCGCCGCTTCGCGGCGGACCCTCCTCGAGGTCGGGTCGGGCGGGGCTGGGAGTGCGGTCGTGGCGGACTTGGGTGAGCGAGTTTGCTGTCTGCGCACAGGATTTGGGTGGGCGATTGTCTGTCTCTGCACAGGATTCGGGTGAGCGGATTATGTTGGACCGAACAGGGGGGACGTTCTACGTGATGAAGGGGCCGCCGTGCTCGAGGTGTTTCTGGTCGACGACCACGAGATCGTGCGGCGAGGGTTGATCGACCTGCTCGAGGGTGATCCTGAACTCACTGTGATCGGTCAGGCAGGTGGCGTGGCCGAGGCGATGGTGCGGATCAGGGAGACCCGGCCCGATGTGGCGGTGCTCGATGTCCGATTACCCGACGGCAACGGCATCGAGCTGTGCCGCAATCTGCTGGCCGAGTTCGAGGACCTGCGCTGCCTGATCCTCACCTCGTTCTCCGACGAGCACGCCATGCTCGACGCCATCCTGGCCGGTGCCAGCGGATATGTGGTGAAGAACATCGACGGAATGAAGCTGGCCGACGCGATCAAGCAGGTCGGCGCCGGTCACTCCTTGCTCGACACCCGCGCGGCCGACGCGCTGCGCGCCCGGCTGCGCCGCAGCACCGAACCGACCGGTCCCCTCGCGGGTCTGACCGATCAGGAACGGCGGCTGCTCGAACTCCTCGGTGAGGGCCTCACCAATCGTCAGATCGCGGCGCGCATGTTCCTGGCCGAGAAGACGGTCAAGAACTACGTCTCGCGCCTGCTGGCCAAACTCGGCGTCGAACGCCGCACCCAGGCCGCGGTGCTGGCGACCAAGCTGCGCGAGCCGTAGGAAATCAGGAGGGGACGACGATGGTCAGGTCCCCGTCGTAGCGGCGGTAGAGCAGGTTGCCCCGGCCGCTGTGACTGTCGGTGAAGAACAGATACGGCAGTCCGCCACGGCACAGCACATCCGATGCCTCGTCCTCGGCGTAGACCGGGGCCGCGTCCTGCACCACCCGCACCGGCATGGCGCTGGCGGTGAGCGGCAGGTGCGCCGAGTCGCCCGCGGCGACGGTGCGGTGCTGGCGGGCCAGGCGAACACCGTGCGGGTCGGCCCAGGTGACGATGGCGTCCTCGCCGGTATCGGCGTCGGTGAACAGATAGGCGTCGTAATCCATCGCGTCCAGGACGGTGCTGGCTTCCAGCGGGGTACCGGTCATCAGCGCGCAGTCCTTGCGGCGGATGATCGGGCGGGTCTCGGTGACCTGGGCCAGCGGGCGCCGGGCAGGGTCCGGCCAGGCGCCACGTGCTTCCTTACCCGCGCGGCGCGCCAGCTGACGATCCAGACGTTCGGCGGCGAACGTCACCGCGAACCCACCCGGCCCGGTGACCTGCACGCGGGTGAGGGTGTCGTTGGTGCGGATGTTGGCCTGCACGAGGGTCGGCTCGTCGTTTCCGCGCGGAGCGGTGACGCGCACCCGGGCCGGACTGTCGAGATGATGGCGCCGCATCACGCGGGTGATGGCACGCACCGCGCGGGTGACGTCTTGAGCCGGTACCTCGCCACGGGTGGTCACCGCGAGCTCGGGGTCGGCGGCGGTAGTCCAGTGCTGGGTGCTCGACAACGAATACATCTCTTGCCCCACTTCTCGATCCGGCGTCCCCCCGCTGCCCTATGCCACCACTGTGCGCGGTGCGGTAGAAGGGCCGAAAGTCCCCAACCTCGAGGACTAGACTTCTCCTGACTCGGTACGAAGGTGGGCGGCGACGGGATACGGCGATGGCGAATGACGGTCGGAGCGGCCGCTATTCGGCGGGCCGCACCGCGTCTCAGCAGCGCCTGCGCGCCCTGCTCGGCGAGGTGGCCGACCGGGTCGAGGTGATGATCGGCTCGCGCGACCGGATGGACGGCCTGGTCGAGGCCATGCTCACGGTCACCGCGGGCCTCGATCTCGACGAAACTTTGCGCACCATGGTGCGCACGGCGATGAACCTGGTCGATGCCCGTTACGGCGCGCTCGCGGTCCGCGGGCACGGTCAGCAGGTCGCGCAGTTCATCGATGAGGGTATGCCCGAACACATCCGCGACCGGATCGGGCGATTACCGGCGGGCCGCGGTGTGCTCGGTGCCGTGTTCGCGGAGAAGGCACCGCTGCGGCTCGACGATCTCACCGAGCACGAGTCGTCGGTGGGTTTTCCGCCCGGTCATCCGCCGATGCACTCGTTTCTCGGTGTCCCCGTACGGATCCGGGACGAGGTGTTCGGCAGCCTGTATCTGACGGAGAAGTCCGACGGGCAACCGTTCACCGAGGAGGACGAGGTGCTCGTCCTCGCGTTGGCCGCGGCGGCAGGCATCGCGGTCGACAACGCGCGCCTCTACGAGCAGGCGCGCACCAGACAGGCCTGGATCGAGGCGACGCGCGACATCGCCACCGAATTCCTGGCGGGCACCGAATCCGACCGTGTACTCGCCCACGTGGTCGACCACGCCCGCGGGCTGACCGGTTCGCACCAGGCGTTTCTGGCCTCGGTACCGGTGCCCGACGAATCCCCCGGCGAGGTAAGCGAATTGGTCGTCACGCAGTGGACCGGCCCCGACGCCGGCCAGGACTGGCAGACGATCCCGATCGCGGGCACGGTACTCGGCGATGCCTTCAGCAGGCGCACACCGCTGCGCTTCGACGACGTGTCCGAGGTGGTCCTCGGCGTCGACTTCCCGGTCGCCGAATTGCCTGGTGCCGGACCGGCTCTCGTCCTTCCGCTGTGCACACCCGACGCCACGCTCGGCGTGCTGGTGACCATCCGCCCGCCCGGCTTCGCGCCCTATTCCGACGAGATGCTCGAGCTCACCGCCGCGTTCTGCGATCAGGCGGCGCTTGCGGTGCGCCTGGCCGACGCGCAACGGCGGATGCGTGAGCTCGATATCGTCGCCGACCGCGACCGCATCGCCCGCGACCTGCACGACCATGTGATCCAGCGCCTGTTCGCGATCGGCCTCACCGTGCAGGCCACCATGCCCAAGGCGGTGGTTCCCGAAGTGCGGCAACGTCTTTCGACGGTCATCATGGATCTGCAGGAGGTGGTGCAGGAGATCCGCACCTCCATTTTCGACCTGCACGCCAGCGGTTCGGGCCACAGCGAAGGGCTGCAACAGCGGCTCGAACTCGCGATCCGGCGCCAAACCGCCGACATCGCGATGCGCGCGACCATCCAGGTATCGGGCCCGCTCTCGGTGCTCGACCCGCAACTGGCCGATCACGCCGAAGCCGTTGTGCGCGAGGCGGTGAGCAACGCGGTGCGTCACTCCGGAGCCGACACCGTGGCCATCGTGATCGAGGTGGCCGACGATCTCACGATCACCGTGAGCGACAACGGGTGGGGCATCCCTAATCACGTCATCCGCAGTGGGCTGCGCAATCTCGAGCAGCGCGCCCTGGAGGCGGGCGGCCGGTTCCAGATCGCGCCCGCGGTGCGAGCCGACGCCGACGGCGAGCATTCGGAGATGCCGGGCACGCGGCTGCGCTGGGCGGTTCCACTCCCGCAGGACCAACCGACCACCGGCGGTTTCGCCCTGGCGGGCGGGCCGGAGGCGGGCGAGGACTGAACCTCAGGCCGGACCGACGACGAGGGCGGAGTTGTTGCCGCCCATCCCCATCGACAGATTCACGGTGAGACCACCGCGCATCGGTGTCGGCCCGTCGAGCAAACGCGGATGCGCGGGCGCGACGACCGGCGCCGACGCGACGACGCCGGTGTCGTAGGACAGCGCGATCAACGCCAGTTCGACGGCCGCCGCGGCACCCTGGCAGTGACCGGTGAGCGGCTTGACCGAGATGATCGACGGTTGGTCGTCGAAGACGGTGGTGAGCACGTCGCGTTCGGCGGCGTCGCACTGGCGGGTGCCGGTGCCGTGGGCGTTCACGTAGTTCACCTCCGACGCCGCTACCCCACTGTCGTGCAAGGCTTTCCGCACGCATTCGAGGTACTGCTCGTGCGTCGGCTCGACCGAGACCACGTGGTAGGCGTCGTTGTTCATGGCGCCGCCGAGCACCCGCGCGTAGGGCTGATCCACCGCGTCGGTGAGCAGCACCGCCACCGACGCCTCCGCCATCACGAACCCCAGGCTGCCCTCCTGGAACGGGCGGCACGCGGTGAACGGGTCCACATCGGACACGGCCGCGCCCATCCCGACGAAATGCTCGAGCATCTCCGGGGTGGCCGACAGGTCGGTGCTCACGCACAGCACGTCGTCCACCAGGCCCGCGTCGCGCCACTGCCGCGCCGTGAGCACGGCGACATTGCCGGAACTGCACGCCGCCGACACGTTCATGGCTGGGCCGTGGAAGCCGTACCGCTGCATCACCACCGAGATGGGGGTCGAGGGCAGCATCGGCAGGTAGTCGCGGGAGCGTCGGTGCCCGCCGTCGCGCAGGTAGAAATCACGCCAGTCGGCCACGTCGCCGAGGGTGATGGCGTGCACCAGGCCGACCGTTCGGCCCTCGGCGCGCCAGCCACGCGCGCGGGCGTCGGCCACCGCCTCGGCAGCCGAGGCGACCACGGCGCGCCCGAACAATCCACGACCGTGCGCCGGGTCGCCGCCGTCCGGAATCCGGCCGACCCAGGCGTGCTCGTCACGTCCCGGCCCGTAACCCGGATACAGACCGGCGGCCGGTTTTCCCCCCAGCACCCCCTGAAACAATTGTTCACGGCCCCAGCCGTAGCCGGAGACCACACCGATACCACCGATCGACATAGAATCGACTCGGTGGGCCATGCCGCCGGGACGTCCTTCCGGTCTCACGTCGCTCCTCGCGGATCTCGTCGAGGGTCACCACGATAGTCCGGTGCGTCATCCGAAGACCAGGCCGAGATCGGGGGTATCGCAGTGAGACAAACCGACACCGACGCGGCGAACGCCGAGCTGCTCGCCCAGCGGTACCGCTCGCTGGTCGAGCACACACCCGATGCCATCTGCGTGCACGAGGCGGGCGTCATCGTCTACGTGAACCCGGCGATGGTGCGACTGCTCGGTGCGCACACGGCCGAGGACCTGCTCGGATTGCGGATCACCCATTTCGTGCATCCCGACTCCATTCCACCGATGCTCGACCGGATCGCCCAGCTCACCGCCGAGGGCGCGGCGTCACCGCCGACCGAAATGGACCTGTTGCGCATCGACGGGCGGAAGGTGCCCGTGCAGACGGTGTCGGTTCTCACGGCCTGGCAGGGCGAGGTGGCCTACCAGGTGGTGGTGCACGATCTGACCGCGCAGCGGGCCGCGGAGGCCTCCGCACGGCAGGCCGAGGCGTATTTCACCACCGTGGTCTCCCAGCTCGAGGAGGGTGTGCTGGTCGTCGACCGGCGGGGCAGGCTCGAGTCGATCAATCCGGCGGGCAGGCGCATCCTCGGCATCGCCGACTCCGCGCCGGTCCTCGGTGCGCGTTTCGACGAGCTGCCCGTCACGATGATCGACTGGGAGGGGCAGCCGCTGCCCGTTGGCAGGCATCCGATGGCGCACACGCTGACGACCGGCGAACCGGTGACGCGGTTCGTGTTCGGGGTGCGCCGGGCCGACGGCCAGCAGGTGTGGCTGTCGTGCAACTGCCGGCTGCTCAACCCCGACAGCCCGGACTCGGCGGGCGTGTCGTCGTTCGCCGATGTCACCGAATACCGGGCGAGCAAGATGCAGCTCGAGTACCAGGCCACCCACGACGCGCTGACGGGACTGGCGAACCGGTCGCTGATCCTGTCGCAGTTGTCGACGGCACTGGCCGACGAGGGCGGCACCTTGGTCACCACCGTGTTGTTCATCGATCTCGACGGGTTCAAGGCGATCAACGACACTCTCGGCCACGCCATCGGCGACACGGTCCTGCAGATCGTCGCCCAGCGGCTGCAACGGGCGCTGCGCGCCGAGGACTTGGTCGGCAGGCTCGGTGGGGACGAGTTCCTCGTGCTGCTCGCCGGGCAACCGCAGCGCACCGATCTGCCGCGCCTGATCGAACGGCTGCGCGTCACCATGGCCGAGCCGATCATCGCGAGCGGGCACCGTCTCGAGGTCAGCGCCTCCATCGGCGTCACCGAGCTCGGCCCGCACGAGCGCCGCACCCCCGAGGCGGTGCTGCACGACGCCGATCTGGCCATGTACCGCGACAAGCCCTCCGGTCGCCGCAATCACACCACGCACGCGTCCTGACAAACTGGTCGGCGTGATCGTCGAACACGCTCTGCTGCCCGTCCGCCCCGGTTCCGCCGACGCCTTCGAGGCGGCCTTCGCGCAGGCCTACCCGATCATCGCCGGTATGCCCGGCTTCGGTGGGCTGTCGTTGTCGCGGTGCGTGGAGCGGCCCGACACCTACCTGCTGCTGGTGCGGTGGGCGCGGCTGAGCGATCACACCGAGGGGTTTCGCGGGTCGCCGGAATATCAGCGCTGGCGTGCGCTGTTACATCACTTCTATGAGCCTTTCCCGGTGGTCGAGCACTTCACGCCGGTGACCGGTGACGAAGTCTTCCCCGCGACGGGCGCGCTGCCGTCCGGGGGCAAGTAGACTCGACAACTCTGTTCTCAACGCGGTGACAAAGGAGTCCTGTTTTGCCCGACCGCCTCGCCGACGACCGCGCAACCACCGACCAGGGCGGGCGCGGCCGCGAGATCGAACAGGAACAGCAGTACCTCACGGTGCTCTACGACCGCCTCGACGCCATGCGCGACTACGCGCAGAACCGGCTCAAGACGGTCCTGCTGGAAGCCGGCGGCACCCCGCAGGCCCGCAGCGAACGTGAGTCGTTCACCGCGCTCTACAGCGAGGACCTGGCCAAATACGATGCCGCCGAGCACGGTCTGTGCTTCGGCCGCATCGACCTGGACGCCACCGAGGACGCCGCCCGCTACATCGGCCGCCTCGGCATCCTCGACGAGGACAACGACTACGAGCCGCTGCTCCTGGACTGGCGCGCTCCCCTGGCGCGCCCGTTCTACCTGGCGACCACCGCCAATCCCGAGGACGTGGTCCGCCGCCGTCACATCCGCTCGCGCAACCGCACGGTCACCGCGATCAACGACGAGTATCTCGACCTCGGCGCCGCCGAACGCGACGGCGCGGTGGGTACCGACGACGGCGTGGGCGGCGAGAGCGCCCTGCTCGCCGCGCTGAACGCGGCCCGCACCGGGCACATGAACGACATCGTCGAGACGATCCAGAGCGAACAGGACGCGATCATCCGCTCCGAGCACAAGAGTGTGCTCGTGGTGCAGGGTGGGCCGGGCACCGGCAAGACGGCGGTGGCGCTGCACCGGGCCGCCTACCTGCTCTACACCTTCCGTCAGCAGCTGGCCAAGAGCGGTGTGCTCATCATCGGCCCCAACGCCACCTTCCTCGACTACATCGGGCAGGTGTTGCCCTCGCTCGGTGAGACCGGTGTGCTGCTGTCCACCATCGGTGACCTGTATCCGGGGGTGAAGGCGGTCCGCGAGGATTCGCTGCGCGCGGGTGAGATCAAGGGTTCGCTCGACATGCTCGAGGTGCTCAAGCAGGCGGTGCGCGACCGGCAGGAAGTGCCCGCCGACCCGGTGCGGCTCACCTTCGACGGCTACCCGGTGCTGCTGGATCGCAAGATCGCGACCCGGGCGCGTGGCCGGGCGCGTTCCTCGCGCCGTCCGCACAATCTCGCGCGGCCGATCTTCGCCTCGTCGGTGATCGACGCGCTCACCGATCAGCTGGCCGCGACGATGGGCGCCGATCTGTCCGGCGGCACCAGCCTGCTCAGCTCGGCCGATCTGAGCGAGATCGGTGACGAGATGCGCGCCGACCCGCAGGTGCAGGCCGCGATCAGCGCGCTGTGGCCGGTGCTCTCACCCCAGGAGGTCCTCGCCGATCTGCTCGCCGACCCGGCCCGCCTCGACCGCGCCGCCAAATCGCTGAGCCCCGAGGACCGCGCCGAACTCGTCCGCTCCGACGACGGCACGTTCTCCGCCGCCGACGCACCGCTGCTCGACGAACTCGCCGAACTGCTCGGCGTGGACGACACCGAGGAGCGGGAACGGGCCCGCCGCCGGTGGCGCGCGCAGCTGGCCGAGGCCCAGGACGCGCTCGACATCCTCACCGGTTCCGCGCCGCAGGACATCGAGGACGAACTCGATCCCGAGATCCTGATGGCCTACGACCTGATCGACGCCTCCCAGCTGGCCCAGCGCCAGGAGTTCGGCAACCGGCAGACCACCGCCGAGCGCGCCGCGGGTGACCGCACCTGGACCTATGGACATGTGATCGTCGACGAGGCACAGGAATTGTCGGAGATGGCGTGGCGAATGGTGATGCGCCGCATCCCGAATCGCTGGATCACCGTCGTCGGCGACGTCGCCCAGACCGGCGACCCGGCGGGCGCGTCGTCGTGGCAGCGGGTGCTGGAACCCTATGTGGCCAAACGCTGGAAGCTCACCGAGCTCACGGTCAACTACCGCACGCCCGCCGAGATCATGGCCGTGGCCGCCGATGTCCTCGCCGCCATCGACCCCACTGCCCAGGCACCGCGCTCGGTCCGCGAAACAGGCAATCCCCCTCGCGCACATCGCGTTTCGCCTGCGGAAGTGCGGGACGAACTGGCCCGGCTGATCGCCGCCGAGCAGGCCCCCGGCACCGCCGCCGTCCTCGCCCCCGCCGCGCTCGTCCCCGAATTATCCTCGCTGGCAGGCGAATCGGTGCAGGTCCTCACGGTGCACGACGCCAAGGGCCTGGAGTTCGACCGCGTGTACCTGGTGGAACCGCAGGCCATCGTCAAGGAGTCACCGCGCGGCCTCAACGACCTCTACGTCGCGCTCACCCGTGCCACCCAGCGGCTCTCGGTGGTTCATACCGAAGAGCTACCCGAGGTGTTGTCCGCGCTCGCGTGAAGCAGGCCTAGGGTCAGCGGGGCGCGGACAGCAGCCCGTCGACCAGCGCGGCCAGCCCGGCGCCATAGGCGGTTGTCGTGTCGAAATCGGTCCAGCGAGAACCGATTTCGGCCAGCCGTGGCGTCGTCTCGGCGTCGAGGTTCGCGAACACCTCGGCGCGATAGGTCGGCCCGAGCGCGGCCCGGCGGGCGGAACGCGCGGTGATGATCAGCTCGCCCGCGGTGTAGTGCCAGACGGCGCGATAGGCCTCGGCTGCCCGGTCGAGCGACAGACCGGCCGCGACCCCGGCGTCGATGATGGTCTCGGGAAACCACAGCGCCGAACGGCCGAAAAGGTCGCCGTCGACGAGCACTTCGACCACCCACGGCCGGGCGGCCAGCACATCGTGCATCGCCGTGGCGGCCACCAGAATTCGTTGCCGTGGGTCATCGGGCAGCTCCGGCCACTCGACCTCGTCGGCGTAATCGTCGAGAAGTAGCCGCAGCAGCGCGTCCTTGTCGCGGACGTGGTGATAGAGCGCCATCGGCGTACAGCCCAGTTCGGTGGCCAGCCTGCGCATCGTCAGCTTCTCGACACCGTCGGTGTCGATCACACCGTGGGCGGCGGCCACGATGTCGGCGCGAGAGATTCGGGCCGGTCTTCCGGTGCGCGACGAGGTTGCCATAGATCCATCTTGACCCATCAGCCGGCGCAGGCCTGGACACAGGTCCGTCGTCACCCCCGCGCCCCGGCGCCGCATTGACCGCCGTTGCCGTCGCGCAGTTCATGGTCGCTTGGACATGGCAGTCGTGAATGTCGCGCTCCCCTCGATCGGCGACGCACTCGGTTTCACGCCCCTGGACCTGGCCTGGGTCGTGCACGTCTACGCGCTGACCTTCGGTGGATTTCTGCTGCTCGGGGGGAAGGCGTGCGACCTGTACGGTCGGCGACGGCTGTTCACCGCCGGTTTGATCGCCTTCGGCCTCGCCTCTCTCGCCGGCGGGCTCGCGCAGGCACCTTGGCAGCTGGTCGCCGCGCGCGCCGCGCAGGGCATCGCGGCGGCCGCCGTCGCGCCCGCCGCGCTGGCGACCCTCACCACGGTGTTTCCTGAAGGGCCTGCGCGGGTCCGCGCTCTCGGCGTGTGGGGTGGCGTCAATGCGGCGGGTGGTGCGCTCGGCGTGCTCGTCGGGGGCCTGCTCACCGAGTACGCGGACTGGCGCTGGGTGATGCTGGTCAATGTCCCGATCGTCGCGGTGGCGCTACTGTCCACGGCCGCAGGCGTTCCCGCGGACCGACCGTCCGGCGCGCCCGCGCACCTCGACCTCCTCGGTGCGCTCACCGCGACCGCCGGAGTCGGACTGCTGGTGACCGGCGTCATCCGCACCGATCGCCACGGCTGGTTCTCGGTGACGACCGGTACGACGCTCGTCGCGGCCCTCGTCGCGCTCACTGCGTTCGTGATCATCGAACGCCGCGCGCGAAATCCGCTGCTGCGCCTCGGACTGCTCGGCAACCGGTGGGTGCTCGGCGCCAACCTCTTCGTGCTGTTCGCCGCGGCAGGCCAATTCTCGGCGTTCTACCTGGTCTCGCTGTATCTGCAGCAGGTCCTGCGGCTCGGCGCGGGCGCGGCGGGGGCGGCCTTCCTGCCGTTCTCGCTGTGCGTCATCGCTGGCACGCTGGTCGCGACACGGATCGGGGCGAACCGTTCGCCACGACCGATCCTGATCGGCGGTGCGGTGCTGACCACGGCCGGTATCGGCTGGTTCGCACTGATCAGCCCCGACGGCAGCGTTCTGGCCGACGTCCTCGGTCCGTCGCTGATCGGCGGTTTCGGACTCGGCCTGTGCTTGGCGCCGGTGGCATCGGCCGCTGTCACCGCCGTCGCGCCCGGCGAGGCGGGCATGGCCTCCGGCGCTTTCAACAGTGCCCGTCAGCTCGGCGGCAGCATCGGTGTCGCCACGCTCGCCACCCTCGCCGCGAGCAGGACCGGCACCGGCAGCGATCCGACGGCGCTGACCGACGGCTATGCGTTCGCCCTCGCCGTCGCCGCACTGCTGTTCGCCGTAGCCGCGGCGATCGCCGCCGTCGCCCTTCCGCGCACGCCACGCACCGAACCACTTGCCCGCCAACATGTTCCCGCACCAGCACGACGAGAGGAAGAACGATGTCCCCGATCAACCTGTTCGACCGCGCCCTCCGATTCGAGCCGGAGGGAGCGGTGAGCGCCGCGGAACGCCGGATGACCGCAGGCACAGATGGCTGGCAGCTGGCCACCTTCCACGTCGAGACCGACGCCGATGTGCACGCCGACCACTGGGAGATGCATCCCACCGGCGACGAGGCGGTGTGCTGCTTGACGGGCGCGATGCGGTTGTACCTGCGATCCGAGACGGTCGGCGAGGAAGAGTATGTCGTGGCACTGACCGCGGGCACCGCGTTCGTGGTGCCACGTGGCCGCTGGCACCGGATCGAACTCGACGAACCGAGCGACATCATGTCGATCGGATTGCGTGACGGCACAAGGCAGGAGCCCGTAATGCGGTGAAAACAGCCGAGGGCGCCGCGCGATGGCGCGGCGCCCTCGGCGTGTGGTCGAACCTCAGCGCACCGTGTGGACGATCAGGACGTCCGAGCGGGACTTGCGGGCCACGTCCGAGGGGACGGAGCCGAGCAGGCGGCCGGTGAGGGTGTTGAGGCCACGGTTACCGACGACGAGCAGGTCGGCCTTGGTCTCCTTGATCAGCTCGAGCAGGGAATCCACCGGCTCGCCGACGATGGCGCGCTCGACGATGTTCTTCGCACCGGCGGCCACCGCCTTCTCGCGGGCGACGTGCAGGATCTCGTTGGTCGGCGCCGAGCCACGGACCTGGTAGGCCTCGTCCTTGAGCACATCGGCGGCGGCGGCGACATCGCGATCATCGGTCGGGAAGTAGGCGCAGGCCAGCACGAGAGTCGCGTCCGCGTCGGCAGCGAGCGCCGCAGCCTTCTCCACCGCGACGTACGACGAATCCGAGCCATCAGTACCGACGACAATGGTCCGGTAGGCGGTCATCTCTCCTCCAACTTGGTCGGTGCAGCGCCGAACGACCCGGGAATCGAGCATCGGCGCGGCAATTGCGTCGACCATAACGCCACAACGCGCCGATTTATCGACAATTCGCAACAGATCACACCGGGAGTGTTGGGTCACTTTGTCGGGCGGTGCCGGATTATGGGCGGTGCCGTCGGCATTCACCTGCGCCGATCGAACGGCGAGCCGACAAAATTGTGGCAAATCACAACACAATCAACGCCGCTGCGGGCCTGGGATTTTCGTCACAACACCGGCGGCGCCGTGCCCGTTCACAGCGTTGCGGCCGCCGCGTCCATCGCGCGGGCGCGGCGCGCGTATTCGCGGGGCGGCATCCCGATCTGCGCGGTGAATTCCCGGCTGAAATGCGCCTGATCGAAATAGCCGAGATCGGTGGCCAACTCGGCCAGATCCGGGTCGGAGTGGGCGAGCAGATCGGCGGCGTCCTGCAACCGGAACCGGCACAGCACCCATTTCGGGCCGGCGCCCACATAGCGGCGGAACAACCGCTGCACGGTGCGCATGGGCACCGCGAACCGTTCGGTGACCTGGTCCACGCGGGTGAGCTCGGGATCTCGCGCCATCGCCGTCACGATGCGCGACACCAGCGCGAACTGCGGGTCGTCGGCACCGCCACGACCGCCGAAGAATTCCTCGACGATCCTCACCCGGTTCTCGTCGGACGGTTCGGCCAGTACCCGCTCGGCCAGCCCCGCCGCTTCGGGCAGCACCTCGGTGAGAGGCGCCGAACCGTCACGGAAGGCACCGACATCACGCCCGGTGAAGGCTCCGAAACCGCCTGGGCGGAAGCGGATTCCGAATGTCTCGCCCTCGCCGTCGAGATCGCGCACGTACTTGGAGGTGCACACGCCGTTCACGAATCCGCCGGTGCGGGTGCTGCTGCGTTCGAAGGTGACGTTCACGCACGGAAACGACAGCACCTCGGCACGGAACGCGGGTCTGCCACGCAGATCCCAGCGCACCACCCAGTACCGGTCGGCGAATTCCGCCAGCGCGGGACCGACTTCCAGCCGCCGCAGCGAGCGGTGTCTGGCCTGCTCGCGCGGGAGCAGGATCCCCTTCGCGTCGTCGAGATCGCCGGTCGTCATCGCCGGTGTCGCGTTCTTACAAGACCGGCGAGCGCCGGGTGAGCAGGATCGAAACCATGAACGTTGCACCCATCCCCGAGGGGTACCACTCCATCACCTGTTTCCTGGCCGTCGCCGACGGCGAGGCGGCCATCGACTTCTACTCCGAGGTCTTCGGCGCGAAGGTGCTCAGCCGCGCCGACGATGCCGAGGGCAGGCCCGTCCACGCCGAGCTGCTCATCGGCGATTCCACCCTGCAGCTCGGAATCCCACTGTCCGACAACAGTGTTCGCGCTCCCGAAGGCTGGGTGCACACCTCGATCGTGCACTACTGCCCGGATGTCGACGAGGCCTTCGCGCGTGCCGTCGCCCGCGGCGCGCGCGTGGTCGAGGACGTACAGACCTTCGTCACCGGCGACCGCTACGGCGTGATCGTCGACCCGTTCGGCCACCGCTGGGCGGTCATGACCCGCGTCGAGAACGTCTCCCGCGAGGAGGCCGACCGACGCGTAGCCGCCTGGATGGCTGTGTCTGATTAGCGGCTGGCGCCGCGGGGTTTCCGGCCCCGTGTGCCTCGCGTCCGAGGTGCGATACTGCGCCTTCGGCGTTCCGTCTCGCACCTCGGACGCGAGGCGGCCGAAAACCCGTGGTCGCCGGGTCGACATACTCAGCTCAACCCCGCAGCGTCCATTCCGCGCAGTTCCTTCTTCAGGTCGGCGATTTCGTCACGTAAGCGGCCTGCCAGCTCGAATTGCAGTTCGCGGGCGGCGTTCATCATCTGGTCGGTGAGGGAGGCGACGAGGTCGGCCAGTTCGGCGCGCGGCATCGACTTCACGTCGCGTTCGGCGTAGATGCCCGCGCTCACCGCACGGCCGGGTTCGCCCTGGGCACGCCTGCCACGGCTGACGTTGCGGCCGGAACCGCCGACGGCCACCTCGTCGCCCGCCTCCAGGTACACCTGGTCGAGGATGTCGGCGATCTTCTTGCGCAGGGGCTGCGGGTCGATGCCGTTGGCCTCGTTGTAGGCGATCTGCTTGGCGCGGCGGCGGTCGGTCTCGTCGATGGCGTGGCGCATCGAGTCGGTGATCTTGTCGGCGTACATGTGCACTTCACCCGACACGTTGCGGGCCGCGCGGCCGATGGTCTGGATGAGGCTGGTGCTCGATCGGAGGAAGCCCTCCTTGTCGGCGTCGAGGATCGCCACCAGCGACACCTCGGGCAGGTCGAGGCCCTCGCGCAGCAGGTTGATGCCGACGAGCACGTCGTATTCGCCGAGGCGCAGCTGGCGCAGCAGTTCCACGCGGCGCAGGGTGTCGATCTCCGAATGCAGGTACCGCACCCGGACCCCGAGCCCGAGCAGGTAGTCGGTGAGGTCCTCGGACATCTTCTTGGTGAGCGTGGTGACGAGCACGCGCTCGTCGCGCTCGGTGCGCTGCCGGATCTCGTGCACCAGGTCGTCGATCTGGCCCTTGGTGGGTTTCACCACCACCTGCGGGTCGACGAGACCGGTCGGGCGGATGACCTGTTCCACGACCTCACCGCCCACCTGGCCGAGCTCGTACGGCCCGGGCGTAGCCGACAGGTACACCGCCTGCCCGATCCGGTCGGCGAACTCCTCCCAGGTGAGCGGCCGGTTGTCGACCGCCGAGGGCAGCCGGAACCCGAACTCGACGAGGTTGCGCTTGCGCGACATATCGCCCTCGTACATACCACCGATCTGCGGGACGGTGACGTGGGATTCGTCGATGACCAGCAGGAAGTCGTCGGGGAAGTAGTCGAGCAGGGTGGCGGGCGCCGACCCCGCGGGGCGACCGTCGATGTGGCGCGAATAGTTCTCGATGCCCGAACAGAAGCCGACCTGGCGGATCATCTCCAGGTCGTATTCGGTGCGCATGCGCAAGCGCTGCGCCTCGAGCAGTTTGCCCTGGCCCTCGAGCTCGGCCAGGCGGGCGGCCAGCTCCTCCTCGATGGCGGCGACGGCCTTCTCCATGCGCTCCGGGCCCGCCACGTAGTGGGTGGCGGGGAAGATGCGCAGCGAGTCGACCTGGCGGACCACATCGCCGGTGAGCGGGTGCAGGTAGTACAGCGCCTCGATCTCGTCGCCGAAGAACTCGATGCGGACCGCGAGCTCCTCGTAGGAGGGGATGATCTCGACGGTGTCGCCGCGCACCCGGAACGACCCGCGCGTGAACGCCATGTCGTTGCGGGTGTACTGCACATCGACCAGCAGCCGCAGCAGCGCGTCGCGGTCGATCTCGCCGCCGACCTCGAGCTGCACCGAGCGGTCCAGGTACGACTGCGGCGTACCGAGACCGTAGATGCACGACACCGACGCGACCACCACGACATCGCGGCGCGACAGCAGGCTGGAGGTGGCCGAGTGCCGCAGCCGCTCGACGTCGTCGTTGATCGAGCTGTCCTTCTCGATGTAGGTATCGGTCTGGGCGATGTAGGCCTCGGGCTGGTAGTAGTCATAGTACGAGACGAAGTACTCGACCGCGTTGTGCGGCAACATCTCCCGCAGTTCGTTGGCCAGCTGGGCCGCCAGGGTCTTGTTCGGCGCGAGCATCAGGGTGGGCCGCTGCAGCTTCTCGATCAGCCAGGCGGTGGTCGCCGACTTGCCGGTACCGGTGGCACCGAGCAGCACCACGTCCTTCTCCCCCGCGTTGATGCGGCGCTCGAGCTCGGCGATGGCGGCGGGCTGATCGCCTGCCGGCTGATGCGGGCTGACCACCTCGAAGCGGCCACCCTTGCGCTCGATCTCACCGACCGGGCGGTGCTCCGAATGCGCGAGCGGGTGCCCCCGCTCTTCGTACCCTTCGGCCGGGATCTCGGTTGCGAATGCCATGCACACCAGGTTAGGCGCAGCCACCGACAGATTCGTCCCGGCGTGAAAGCGAGCGGCACACCTGCCCGCGTGCCGGTAGATTCTGCGCACATGACCCAGGCCTCGACCGTGCACGTGCACCCGCCCAAAATCGAGCTGTTCGACGTGGCGGCCAAGACCAACACCGACCCGAAGGGTTTCGTACGACCGGTCGAGGTGTACCGGGAGGAGCCGTGGGGCCTCTACATGGGGCGGCACTCCGACCACGCCAGCTTCCACTATCTGGAATCGTGGCTGCTGCCGAGCCTGTCGCTGCGCGCGTCCAAACTCTGGTACAACCCCGGCATCGAGCAGTGGCAGGACGTCTACGTCGATGTCGGCGTCTTCACCAGGGACTCCCCCACACTGTGGCGCTCGGTGGACCACTACCTCGACCTGCTGGTCCGCACGGGCCGCGATGTGCGCCTGGTCGACATCGACGAACTACTCGCCGCGCAGACCGAGGGCCTGCTCGATGCCGACCAGGCCCAGGCGGCGATCGAACACGCGGTCGCTGCGGTCGACGGGATCGCCGCGCACGGGTACTCGCTAGAGGCGTGGCTCGCCACCCACGGCATGACCCTGACCTGGCGCTGAAACGACGAAACCGCCCGCGACCGGACAGGTCACGGGCGGTTTCGTCATCGATCAGCCCGCCGAACCGCTGCCGAGCAGGTCGCCGAGGCCACCACCGCAGCCTGCGCTGCCGGTCGCGGCCGCCTCACCGACGGTAACGGTGATCGAGTCGCTGATCAGCAGCTGCCGCGCCTCGAGCTTGTGCTGGCCCGTCGTGGTCGGCTTCCAGGTCATGCTCACCGTGCCGGAGAGCAGCGAGGGCGAGACCGTGCCGATGTCCTGACCGTTGTCGGTGAACTTCACCGAGGTCAGCCTGTCGACCTCGACGCTGGCCGTCAGCTTGTAGCTGCACCCGACCTTGTGATCGGTGCCCGCGACGCTGAGGTTGCCCACCCAGGCCGAGGCCTGTGGGGCGGCCAGCACGATGGTGGCGGCGACAGCGCCGAACGCGGTGATGCCGAAGCCCGCACGGCCGAGACGGTGATGTGTTGTCATACGCGCTACAACTTCCCTGTGAATCGAGTCACCCGGTAGTGACTCGCCACAATGTAACCAGCGCGCCGTCCGCTGCGGACAGTTTTTGAAACATTGACGTTTAACAGATGCCGACCGAGATTACGCGCGGGCGCGAGCCCATTCACCGACCCTCGGGTAGACCACGTCGAACCACGGTTCCTTCACCGCGTAATAGGCCTCGCCCGCCGCCTCGCCCGACTTCCCCGCCGCCGCCCGTTCGGCCGTCCGCTTGATCTCCAGATACTCCGTCCGCACGTCCTCCTCCGCCCGCAACCAGTCGCGGAAGTCGAGCGCGAGCCGCTGACCGGGCGAGTCCTGCACGCGCAGATGAATATTCGCCGGTCGGCCGGGATCCGCGTTGCCGTGCAAGCGTTTTGCCCACAGGTCCACGTCGGTGCCCGCCGGATCCTCGGGCGTGGGCTTCGGGTTGTCGTGCGTGATGCCGACCGCGCGCGGGAATCCCGCGGCTGCCAGCGAATCCGCCAGTGCGTCAGCGGTTTCCAGGTCGGCCACAGTCACCTGGATGTCGATGAGGTCCTTGGCGGGCAGCCCGCTCACCGCCGTCGAACCGACATGGTCGATGCGCACCGCCGCAGCACCGCACACCAGGTGCAGCCGGGCGATGATCCGGCGGGCCTGCGCGCTCCACTCCGGGTCGTGCGGCACCAACCGGTACTCCGCCCGCGCCCGCACCCCCTCGCGCTGATTGCGCTCGAAGGGCACCAGCCGCCGTTCCCACAGCGCCCGCACCTGCTCCTCGACCGCACCGGGTGCACCGTTGTTGTCGAGCCACACGTCGGCCACGGCGTGCCGCTGCTCGTCGGTGGCCTGCGCGGCGATCCGGGCCAGCGCATCGGCCTCGGCGACACCGCGCTGCTCGACCAGCCTGCGCAACCGGGTCTCGACATCGGCACCGACCACGACGACCAGCTGCATGAGTGGGGCGAGTCCGTTCTCCACCAGCAACGGAATGTCTTGCACCACAATGGCATCGGCGGGTGCGGCGCCGATGAGTTCGGCAGTACGGGCGCCGACCAACGGATGGGTGATGGCGTTGAGCTTGCCGCGTGAGGTGTCGTCGGCGAAGGCCACCGCCGCCAGCGCGGGCCGGTCGAGGCTGCCGTCCTCGGCCAGGATCGACTCGCCGAACTCGTCCACCAGCGCGGCCAGACCCGGGGTGCCCGGGGCGACCACCTCGCGCGCGATGGCGTCGGAATCGATCACCACCGCCCCCAGTTCGACCATGGTCCTGGCCACTGTGGACTTACCCGCTCCCATGCCTCCGGTGAGGCCGATCCGCAACATGCGCCAAGTCTCGCATCCCCGCGCCCGGAGCAGGTCAGGTGTTCCCGACACGCCGATATGCGGCGGCGGCAAATCCGGGGCCGGGCGCGTCGTGTCGACTAACCTTCGCGCAGGCGAGAAGGCCAATCACCAGCGAGCGAAGGATGATCATGGGCACCACACAACACCGGACGGCTCGCCACCGCCTCGGCATGCCCGGCGGTGTGCACTGCGTTGAATTCCCTGCCGTGGCAGCGACTCTCGCCGAATATCGCCGGTCCTGGTTCACCGCTCTGATCTCGCCCGCCAGACACAGTTTCGCCGCGATGCGCAAGCGCACAAGCATGGGTTCCACCTACTGGGTGCCCGCCGCCGCCAACTGAGTACCGACCACCCGAGCCCACCCGTTGCGAACGGGTGGGCTCGTTGCCGTGCACGCCCTGTGTGATCGACCGGGCCGGAAACAGGCCGAAGGCCCCGGTCCGTGTGGACCGGGGCCTTCGACTGTGTTGCTCTACCTGAATCAGGCGTTACCGCTGAGCTTCTCCCGCAGAGCCGCCAGCTGCGCGTCACTGGCGAGCGAACCGCCGGTGGACTCGGCCGGACCGGAGGTGGCCTGCGTGGCGTTGCCGCTCTCGGAGGAGTAGTTGCCCGCGGCCGGACCGCCCGCGGCGGCTTCGGCAGCCGCGTCGGCAGCCATCTTCTCCATCTGAGCGGTGTGCATCTTGTGGCGACGCTCGGCCTCGGCGTAGCGGCCTTCCCACTCTTCACGCTGCTTGTCGAAGCCCTCGAGCCATTCGTTGGTCTCGGGATCGAAGCCCTCGGGGAAGATGTAGTTGCCCGCTTCGTCGTAGCTGTCGGCCATGCCGTACTTCGACGGGTCGAATTCGGCGTGGTAGTCCTCGTTCGCCTGCTTCAGCGACAGCGAGATCCGGCGACGCTCCAGGTCGATGTCGATGACCTTGACCATCGCGTCGTCGCCGACGGCCACGACCTGGTCCGGGACCTCCACGTGGCGCTCGGCCAGCTCGGAGATGTGCACCAGGCCCTCGATGCCCTCTTCGACGCGCACGAAGGCACCGAAGGGAACCAGCTTGGTGACCTTGCCGGGCACGATCTGGCCGATCGCGTGGGTCCGGGCGAACTGACGCCACGGGTCCTCCTGGGTCGCCTTGAGCGACAGGGAGACGCGCTCGCGGTCCAGATCGACGTCGAGAACCTCGACGGTGACCTCGTTGCCGACCTCGACGACCTCGGACGGGTGGTCGATGTGCTTCCAGGACAGCTCGGAGACGTGCACCAGGCCGTCGACGCCGCCCAGGTCCACGAAGGCACCGAAGTTGACGATCGAGGAGACCACACCCTTGCGGACCTGGCCCTTCTGCAGCTGGTGCAGGAACTCGCTGCGGACCTCGGACTGGGTCTGCTCGAGCCAGGCGCGACGCGACAGGACCACGTTGTTGCGGTTCTTGTCGAGCTCGATGATCTTGGCCTCGATCTCCTTGCCGACGTACGGCTGGAGGTCGCGGACGCGACGCATCTCGACGAGCGAGGCGGGCAGGAAGCCACGGAGACCGATGTCGAGGATCAGGCCGCCCTTGACGACCTCGATGACGGTGCCCTTGACGGCCTCGTCCTTCTCCTTGAGCTCCTCGATCGTGCCCCACGCGCGCTCGTACTGAGCCCGCTTCTTCGACAGGATCAGGCGGCCTTCCTTGTCCTCCTTGGTGAGAACCAGGGCCTCGACCGCATCGCCCACGGAAACGACCTCGTTCGGGTCGACATCGTGCTTGATGGAGAGTTCACGGGAGGGGATGACGCCTTCGGTCTTGTAACCGATGTCGAGCAGGACCTCGTCACGATCGACCTTGACGATGGTTCCCTCGACGATGTCGCCATCGTTGAAGTACTTGATCGTGGCGTCGATGGCGGCGAGGAAATCCTCGGCGGAGCCGATGTCGTTGACGGCTACCTGCGGCGAGGTGACGGTGGTGGGCATATGTGGGTTTGCTCCGGACGGATTGTGGTCGGTTGCGGACATTGGAACTTTCGGTACGCTGCGAGATCACCGCGACGAGGCGACGAGGGACCGAACAAGTATCGCACGGACCGCCGACATTGCCGCTGATCAAACTCAGCACGGGCGACTCCGTCATCGGATACTGTACGCATCAACCCCGGCGCACAGCGTTCCTCGTGAGAGGTTCCTCGAAAGACACTCGCGTGCCTCAGCCTACGCGAGGGTGTTCCAGCCGGGCAAACCACCCCCCGATCCCGCCGATACCCTTGGCGCCGTGTCCGATGACGAACGCCATGCGCAGGCAAACGCGCTGCTGGGAACCGCGGCGACCACCCGAACCAGGATCGGCTCGGCCGACAGCGAACGCGCCAGCAGGCGCTGGTGGGACGCCGACGCCGACCAGTACCACCAGACCCATGCCGATTTCCTCGGTGTCGACTCCCCCGGCGGCGAGTTCGTGTGGTGCCCGGAGGGGCTGCACGAGGGCGACATGCGCTTTCTGGGCGACGTGACGGGCAAGCGGGTGCTCGAGATCGGGTGCGGTTCGGCGCCGTGTTCGCGCTGGCTGGCGGGGCAGGGCGCACATCCGGTCGGGCTGGACGTGTCGATGGGGATGCTCGCGCGCGGTGTGGCCGCGATGGAGCAGGGCGGACCGCGGGTGCCGCTGGTCCAGGCGGGCGCGGAGGCGTTGCCGTTCGCGGACGAATCCTTCGATCTGGCCTGTTCGGCGTTCGGCGGGGTGCCGTTCGTCGCCGATTCGGCGCGGGTGATGCGCGAAGTGGCGCGGGTGCTCAGGCCGGGCGGGCGGTGGGTGTTCTCGGTCAATCACCCGATGCGCTGGATCTTTCCCGACGATCCGGGTGAGGCCGGCCTGGTGGCCCGTATTCCGTATTTCGACCGCACGCCCTATGTAGAGGTCGACGGCGACGGTGTTCCGACCTACGTCGAGCACCATCGCACGATCGGTGACCGGGTGCGCGAGATCGTCGGCGCGGGCCTGACCCTGCTCGACATCGTTGAACCGGACTGGCCGGAGTGGCTCGACCGCGAATGGGGGCAGTGGTCGCCGTTGCGTGGGGAGATCTTCCCCGGCACCGCCATCTTCGTCACCGAGAAGCCCGCCGACACCGGGCTGCCTGGCGCCTAGAAGTCGGGCAGCGCCGCGAACGACGGGGCGACCTGGACGTTCGGCACCGTTTCGGCGACCCAGCGGCGCGCTCTGGTGAGCGCGTGATGCGGGAATTCGGCGTCGAAGCGGACGTCGTCGGACAGCAGGTACGGCAGTTTCCCGCGCAGGCCCGGCGCGTAGGGGTGGGGCGGGCACATCTCGTCGCGGCGGAACCGGCGGCCGATCGTCCGTTCCCGCTCCCCCGGCGGCCCCGTCTCCGGGCAGATGATCTGGAACACCGCCGAGCAGCGGTCCTTGGGCACCACGATGGACGCCGCGAACACGAGCTCACCGTGCGGACCCGGCATCCGTGTCTTCTCGACGCGCAGCAACGCGGGCAACTGGTCGACCCACACCACGAATGCCTCGATCAGGCAGCCGGTGCGCGCGTGGTGTTCGGCCAGCCGCCTGCGCAGCCGCTTCGGATCGTCGAGCCGCGCGGGCAGATCGGGTGCGCCGTTGACGTAGTTCAGCGCGACGACATCACGAGTGGCCGGATTCCCCCAGGTCGTGTCGTCCAACTGTTGCATTCCAGGAATGTCGAACGAGATGGGCACCGGATCAATTTACCGGCGCGGTCGAGTTCGGTTGTCGCCGTGCACGGCTCGGCGCGTCGTTCCAGACGAAACCTGGTGTTCGCCCAGGTCGGCCGGTCGGGCGCCGTGACAGATCACCACGTCGAGCGTCCGAGGGGCCCGATCCGAGCGACTCAGTCGCGCTTGGGCTTTCGGCCGACCTGCTCGAGGGCGACGCGCAGGGCGTATTCGATCTGGGAGTTGATGCTGCGCAGGTCGTCGGCCGCCCACTTGGCGATGGCCTCGTGGACGGCCGGGTCGAGCCGCAGCAGAACCTTTTTGGGTTCTCTCTTCGGCGCGGGCACAGTCGACCTCAGTAGAGGGATCCGGCGTTGACGACCGGTTGCGTCGCGCGGTCGCCGCAGAGGACGACGAGCAGGTTGGAGACCATATTGGCCTTGCGTTCCTCGTCGAGTTCGACGGTGCCCTGTTCGGCGAGGCGGTCGAGCGCAAGGGCGACCATGCCGACGGCGCCCTCGACGATCTGGGTGCGGGCGGCGACCACCTGCGCGGCCTGCTGACGGACCAGCATCGCCTGCGCGATCTCGGGCGCGTAGGCCAGGTGGGTGATGCGGGCCTCGACCACCTCGATACCGGCGGTGAGGGTGCGTTCGCGCAGTTCGACGGTGAGTTCCTCGGCCACCTCGGCGCCGTCGCGCAGGCTGGTGCGGGCGTCGTCGTGGGCGTCGTAGGGGTGCGTGGTCGCCAGGTGACGGACCGCGGCCTCGGACTGGGTCTCGACGTACTCCTCGTAGTCGTCGACCGCGAAGGCGGCCTTGAAGCTGTCGACCACCTTGTAGACCACCACGGCCGCGATCTCGACGGGATTGCCGTCGGCGTCGTTGACCTTCAGTTTCTGGGTCTCGAAGTTGCGCACCCGCAGCGAGATGGACTTGCGGTCGCTGAGCGGGACCACCGAGAAGAAGCCGGGTTCGCTGACCGAGCCGATGTAGCGGCCGAAGAAGGTGACGACCTTGGCCTCGTTGGGGTCGACCACGATCAGCCCGGTGGCCAGCGCGGCGACGATCACCACGCCGAGCACGCCGACCACCGCGCCCGCCCAGGCGAGTGCGCCGCCGTCGTGCTTGGACACCGAGATCAGCGACAGCACCGCGAGGGCGCCGAACAGCAGGGTGGACACCAACCACCCGAGTAGGACGGCAAATCCGTTGAAGCGAAAGGCGGGCCGCAGTTCCATGACATCCTCCGATATCTGAGTGATATCATTACAATAGCAGATACAGACTGCGGCGACAACGGCGGTTACGCGCCGGGGATGGTGCGATTGGCGCAGAACATGCCGTGCGGGTCGTACTTCGTCTTCAAGGCCCGCAGCCTGTCGAAATCGGCACGGGGATAGCCCACCGCCGTCTGCTCGGGGCCTGCCGCGGCGCCCGCGCCGTAGAGGAAGTTGAGGCTGTGGCCGAGCGTCCACGGCGCCAGCGCTTTTCGCACCGTCTCCAGCGCTTCGGGAGCGGCGTCGCCGACACCCGCTTCGGTGATGACGCGCACGATGTACTCGGCGTCGCGATGACCGACCGACGCGGTGCCCCGGCGCAGCGCCCCACCGAGATGACGGATGTCGACCACGGCGTCGACCGGTCCGCCGGGCGCGGTCTGCGCCCGCAGCGCGGCCAGCGCCTCGGGGGTGAGGTCGGCGAGCAGTGCGTTGGTCGCGGCGTAGGCGTGCGGGAAGTCGGGATCGCTGTGCACCGTGTGGGATTCGGTGTAGGGCATGGTGCGCAGGTCGTCGCGCAGGCGGTCACCGATCGCGCGCAACGGTGCGATCAGGCGCTCGGCCGCCTCGGCGGGCAACGTGGTCGCCACCCGGATGGAGGCGACATGCCTGCCGCGCAACGGCTGCGGGACCGGCGGGATATCGGGAAAGGTCAGTACGGCGACAGTAGAGGTGATCTCCTCGGGCACGGTCGCACTCCACTGCCGCCAGGTGTCGAGCACCGTGTCGACGAGCGGGGTATCGAACATCAGCTGGCCGCCATAGATTTCGGTGACGGGCACGAGGTCGAGTTCGATGGCGGTCACCACGCCGAAGTTGCCGCCGGTACCGAGGACTGCCGCGAACAGTTCGTCGGCGGGGCCGATGGTGCGGACGCGACCGTCCGCCGTGACGAGTTCGATCGAGCGCACATGATCTGCGGCGTAACCGAATTCGCGGCCGAGCAGGCCGAGACCGCCGCCGAGAACATAGCCGACCACACCCACCGACGGTGACGAACCGTTCAGCGGGGCCAACCCGTGCGCGGCGGCGGCCTCGACCAGTGCGCCTGCCCGGACACCGGCGCCGACCCTGGCGGTTCGTTTGTCCGGGTCGACGGTGATCGCGTTCATCCGGCCGGTGGTGACGAGCACCCCGCCGTCGACGGCGACCGACAGGCCGTGCCCGGTGGCCTGCACAGCGAGGGGAACCCGGTGCCGCGCCGCGTATTCCACGGCGGCGCGCACATCCTCGGCGTGGACGGCACCGGCGACGAGTGCGGGCCGGTGGGTGTAGGCGGTCTGGAATCCGGCGATCTCCTGCTGGTACCCGGCGTCGTCCGGGGTGAAGACGGGGCCGGTGAAAGTGGCGGTTTCAGTCATGACTCCACTGTGCTCACCCTGGTGGAATAAGCCCAACAGATAGTTTTTCTCGCTCCTATAATCAGTGCTTATGGAACTGCGGCAGCTGCGGTACTTCGTGACCGTCGTCGACGAGGGCGGCTTCACCCGGGCGGCCCAGCGCCTGCACCTGAGTCAGCCGGGTCTGAGCGCACAGCTCAAACAGCTCGAACGCGAACTCGGCCAGCGGCTCCTGGACCGCGGCGCCCGGACCGTCACCCCGACCGAGGTCGGCCGGGCGGTTCTCGACCACGCCCGCGCCGCTCTCGCCGCCGTCGATCGCATCGACCAGACCGTCCAGGAGTTCAGCGGATTGCTGCGCGGCCGGGTGCGGTTGGGTGCCGTCTCCGGCGCTGCGGCCGACGAGTTCGACATCGCGGGCGTGCTGGCCGGCTTCCACGACGACCACCCCGGCGTCGCGATCAGCCTGACCGAGGACACCTCCGAACGCATGCTCGCCGCACTCGACCGCGACGACCTCGACCTCGCCCTGGTCGGCCTCACCGGCGCCGAGCTCGGACCCGGCATCGCCACCGACGTGGTGCTCGAGACGCCGCTCGTCGCCGCGGTCGCCGCCGGGTCCGACGAACCCGCCGACACTATCACTTTGCGGGCGCTCACCCAACGTCGCCTCATCTGCCTGCCCCGGGGCACCGGCCTGCGCGGAATCTTCGAACGTTCCTGCGCAGCAGCGGGTTTCGTTCCGGAGATCGCGTTCGAGGCAGCCGCTCCCCCGCTGCTGCTCGAGCTCGCCGCACGCGGCCTCGGCACGGCGGTGGTGCCCGCGCTCGGGGCCGAGGAAGCGGCGGGATTCGGGGTTCGGGTGCTCCCGATCGTCGAGCCGGCGATCCGCGGCAGGCTGGCGCTGGCCTGGCGAGCCGATCGTCCGCTCACCCCGGCGGCCAAGGTGCTGCTCGGTCAGCTGCGCATCGCGCTGCGCACCGGCACCTGATGCCGCCCGCGCCGCCGTCGTCACGGCGGCGTTAGGCTCGCAGCACACTGATGAAGGAGAGCTCGACCACGACAGGAAGGGCGCGATATGGGGCAGTCGACAACCGCGGGGAAGTTGCGGGAGCTGCGGCAGAATCTGGTGGCGGCGCGGGAACCTGCGGGGGAAGCCGGCGTCGCCAAGCGGGCGGCCAAGGGGATACCGAGTCCGCGTGAACGGATAGACATGCTGTTGGACAAGGGCAGCTTCGTCGAAATCGGCGCCCTCGTGCGGCAGCCGGGCGACGGCCTCTACGGCGACGGCGTGGTCACCGGGCACGGAACCGTCGACGGGCGCCCCGTGGTGGTGATCGCCCACGACCAGACCGTGTACGGCGGGTCCGTCGGTGAGATGTTCGGGCGCAAGGTGGCCATGGCCATGGACCGCGCGGCCGACGTGCAGTGCCCGTTCATCGCGATCAACGACTCCGGCGGCGCCCGCGTGCAGGACGCGGTGACCTCGCTGGCCTGGTACGCGACCATGAGCCGCCGCCAGCTGCGCCTGTCGGGCCTGGTGCCGCAGGTGTCGATCATGCTCGGCAAATGTGCTGCGGGAGCGGTGTATTCGCCGATCAATACCGATGTGCTGATCGCCACCGAGTCGGCGTACATGTTCGTCACGGGGCCCGAGATCATCCGGGAGACGACCGGTGAAGTGGTCACCCTCGAGGAACTCGGCGGCGCGTTCAACCAGGCGCAGAACGGCAACATCCACCACGTCGCCGCCGACGAGCGGGCCGCCTTCGACTGGGCGCGAGCGTATTTGAGCTACATGCCGTCGAGCTGTTTCGACGAGGCGCCGGTGGTGAATCCCGGCCTCGAACCCGAGGTCACCGAGTCCGATCGCGAACTCGACTCGCTGATCCCGGATTCCGATCGCGCCGGTTACGACATGTACGACGTGCTGTTACGTATCTTCGACGACGGCGACTTCCACGAGATCGGTGGCAACGCCGCCCGCAATCTCATCACCGGTTTCGCGCGCGTCGACGGGCGAAGCGTCGGCGTGATCGCCAACCAGCCGCTCGTGTCCAGCGGCGCGATCGATGCCCGCTGCTCGGACAAGGCGGCCCACTTCATCCGCCTCTGCGACGCGTTCGGGTTGCCGCTGGTGTTCGTCGTCGACACACCCGGTGTGCTGCCGGGGGTCGAGGAGGAGAAGATCGGCGTCATCAAGCGCGGCGGCCGCTTCTTCTACGCGGTGGTCGAGGCGACCGTGCCGATCGTCACCGTCGTCGTACGTAAGGCCTACGGCGGTGGTTACGCGGTGATGGGCTGCAAGCAGCTCGGCGGCGATGTGAATCTGGCCTGGCCGACCGCCCGCATCGCGGTGATGGGCGCGGAGGCGGCGGTCGGGTTGACGCAGCGGCGGCAGCTGGCCGCGGTCCCCGACGAACAGCGCGGCCAGGTCCGTCAGCAGATGATCGACTTCTACAACACCACCGTGGCCACCCCGTGGATCGCCGCCGAACGCGGCTACATCGACGCGGTGATCGAACCGTCGCGGACCCGCCTGGAGATCCGCAAGGCCCTGCGCCTGCTCGCCGACAAACGCGAGATCCGAGGGCCACGCAAACACCTGCTCATGCCGTTGTGACACCGTGCTCGGTCCGGCGCCCACGCCGGGCCAGCCCGCACGCCGCCACATAGCCGCGGACCAGGGGGCGGGTGTCGTCGCGGCGCCAGGCCAGGGCCAGTTCGCACGGGCTGATCCCGGTGACCGGTCGGCACACCACGCCGTCGCGGGTCACCATCGGTGCGTTTCCGGTGGCCAGCAGCACGACACCGTCGCCGTTGACCAGGGCCTCGTAGGTTTCCTCGGTGCTCGAGACCTCGGCGCCGATGACGGGTTCGCGGCCGTCACGGGCGTCGAGGGCGAGCCAGTAGTCGCGCAGGATTCCGGCCGAATGCGGAAGCGCCAGAAAGGGTTCCGCGAGGAGATCCGCGAAGGCGATCTGCTCGCGGGCGGCGAGCCGGTGTGTGCTCGGTAAGGCGACCAGCCGCGGTTCCGTCGCGACCACGTGCCAGTCATAGCGGGCGCGGTCGAGCGGCAACCAGACGAAGGCGACATCACTGGACCCGTCGGCCAACCCCGCGGACGGATCTTCCCAACTGAACTGGCGCAGTACCGGTTTCGCGTGCGGAAACGCGGTGCCGAACCGGGAGCGGATGGCGGGCAGGATGCCACGACCCGGGCTCGTACTGATCCCGATCGTCAGGACCGCCGCCTGCGTGGCCTTCACGGCCGCCACCGCGGCTTCGCCGAGCTCCCACGCCGCGAGCACCTGACGGGCGTGCGGCAGCAGCGCCGCACCCGCCGCCGTCAAGGTGACCGCCCGCGATCCACGCACGAACAATGCCGTGCCGATCTGCTTTTCGAGCTTGCGGATCTGTTTGCTCAGCGCCGGCTGAGACACATACAGCCGTTCGGCGGCGCCGGTGAAGGTGAGCTGCTCGGCGACCGCGACGAAGTAACGCAGATCGCGCCCGTGCACATCCATAACCATTGGTTATCACAACGGGTCTTGGACGGCATCCGCGGACACGAGCAGGATCGGAGGCGAAACATCAACGGGTAGAGGAGTTCTGATGAGTGTTCCGCAGATCTGGTTGGTCACCGGGGCGAGCAGTGGTTTCGGCCGGGCCATCGCGCAGGCGGCGATCGAGGCGGGCGACATCGTCGTCGCCGTCGCCCGGCGCACCGCCGCCCTCGACGACCTGGTCGCCGCGCATCCCGACCAGCTCGAGACCGTCGCCCTCGATGTCACCGATATCGACCGTATCGACGCGGTGATCGCCGATGTCGTGGCCCGCCACGGCCGCATCGATGTGCTGGTCAACAACGCGGGCCGCACCCATGTGGGCGCGGTGGAAGAGACCACCGATGCCGAACTGCGCGACCTGTTCGACCTGCACCTGTTCGGTCCCGCGGCATTGACAAGGGCGGTGCTGCCACACATGCGCGCGCAGCGCGGCGGTGCGATCGTGCAGATGAGCAGTATCGGCGGGCAACTGTCCTTCGCCGGGTTCTCCGCCTACAGCGCGACGAAATTCGCCCTCGAGGGCCTGTCGGAAGCACTGGCCGAGGAAGTGGCGCCGTTCGGGATCAAGGTGCTGATCGTGGAGCCCGGCGCCTTCCGCACGGGCCTGTTCGGACCGGGCGCGGCCGCCTTCAGCGCCGAGTCCGAGGTGTACGCCGACACCGCGGGCGCCACCCGCCGCATGGTTGAGGGCGGCGACGGCACCCAGCCGGGCGACCCGGCCAAGGCCGCCGCCGCCATCCGCACCGCCCTCGCCGCCGAGCACACCCCGCTGCGGCTGCCGTTGGGGTCCGACTCGGTCGACGCGGTGCTCGGCCACCTCGACGCCGTCCGTGACGACGTGCTGGCCTGGGAGAAGGTCTCGCGCGACACCACCATCGACGAGAACTGAAAGACGATGCGCACCAGACTGTTCCGCACTCTCGCTCCGCTGGTCCTGGTCACCGCCGGTCTGCTCGGATCGGCCTGCGGTGACAACACCGCAGCCGCCCCGGTTTCGCCGACGACCTCCCAGCAGGCGCCCCAGGACGCGGGGCACGCTCGGCTGAACCAACTGGTCGGCGAGTGGACGGCCGAGAAGTCCACGTTCGTCGCGGGCGGCACGCCGGAGAACCCGATCGTCACGCGCGACGCGGTATCGCGGTGGAGCTGGGTCGCCGAGACCGGCGGCAACTTCCTGCGCGAGGAGGTCACCGGGACCTTCGGCGACCGCCCCTACTACCGACTCGGCCTGCTCGGCTACTCCCCTGTCGACGATCGCTACGAATGGTCGACCTTCGACAGCGTCACCCCGCTGACCATGGCCTACCGTGGCGCCAAGGGCAGCGCGAACGCACCGGAGCTGTCGATGACCGGCGAGTTCACCGACCCCGGTATCACCGGACCGGCCAATGTCGGCAAGTCCGTCCCGATGCGCACGGTGATCAGGCTGGAGTCGCCGGATCGGACGGTCATGGAGCTCTACTTCACCCCGCCGGGCGAACCGGAGCGGCTGGCCGACCGCGTCGTACTGACCAGGCTCGGCTGACCTCCTCGACCGGCCGACGACGTTCACACGATGGCCGGATCCGCTTGCGGCGCGGGCGGGTTCGGCGCCCGGCTGACCACTGTCCGCAGCACGAGATAGATCGGGAACGCGATGGGCGACAACAGAATGGTGCCGACCAGCAGGGGTCCCATGAGCAGCGGGTGGATGGCGCGGTCGCGGCTGTCGAGGTAGATCCAGCGGCCGAGGAACAGGTCCCAGGCGAGGATCTGGGCCCACAGCGCGGTCAGGACCGCGGGGTCGGCGGCGGCGTCGGTGATGGCGGCCAGCGACGGCGAGGTCACCAGCGACCACAGGGTCCCCAGGACCGGGATCGCCACGATCGCCCAGATCACCAGGGACGGCGCGACGATCCACGGCGAGGCGATGATCGGTCGGGTGCGCCGCCACGTCGGCGCGAAGATCATCAGCGCCCAGAACGGCACCGTGACATAGAACGACAGGTCGAACAGCGTGCTCATGCGGTGACCACCTTCCGGTTCCCGATCGCGCTGGCGAACGAAACCAATACTCCGACAACAACTCCCACGGCGATCGCCGCCGCGACGACAAGGGTCGCCCGATCCGGGTGGACGAGCGGCTGCCCACGCAGCGCCTGCCAGGTCACCAGGGCCAGCACCGCGGCGTAACCACCCGAGGCGGTGAGGATCAGGCCGAGCCGCACGCGTGCGTTCCGCAGCAGCGGAATCCGTGGCGCGAGAACCACGAGCCCGGCGGCGAGCAGCGGCAGAATCTGCAACGCGTGCATGCCGACGAAGTGGGGAATGCGCAGGTCACCGTTGGTGGTGCTCCAACCGGTGATCGGCATACCCGGTGTGCCGTCGGGCGCACCGACGGTGTGCGCGCCCGCGATGCCCTCCACCCCCGATTCCTGCATGGGCATCAACTGCCCGAGCCCCAGGCCGACGAGGGTGATCGCGAGCCCGAGCCGGATCGACCAGGTGACGGCGGCATCGCCGATACGGGCGCGCGACAGACCGACCGCGACGGCCATCGTCGCGAGGAACAGCACGACGATGGTGACGGCCATCGTCACCCAGAGCACCGTGTCGAACACGGTCGTCGTGTTGAAGTGACTTCGGGTGCCGCGCACCACCTGCCCGACGATGATCACCTGCTCGATGGTTCCGGCGATCACGATCACCGTGGCCATCCACCACAGGAATCGGGAGGGCTTGGGCCGCAACGAGATCAGCCAGGCCAGCGCCATGCTGTAGAGCACGAACGACAGTGCGAATTTGGTCGGCTTGAACCAGGCGGTCGAGCCGGCGATCACCCGGTCGTCGACCAGCATCCCGACGACGGTCACCACCGCCAGGACCGCGTTGACGGCGGCGAAGTACAGCAGCGGCCGATGCAGTGGGGCGTGGCGGCGAGGCAAGGACTCTGCGATTGAGACGGACATGCGAATCTCCCACGTTTCTAGATAGCTACACTATCCGTTATAGATAGTTAGACTATCCATGAGCGGGGCGCTAAGCAAGAGGGGGCGAACGAAGGAGGCGACGGTGCGGATATCGGAGTTGAGCGAACGCAGCGGCATCGCGGTGGCGACGATCAAGTACTACCTGCGCGAAGGGCTGCTGCCGCCCGGCGAACGCACCGGCCCCAATCAGGCCAGTTATAGCGACGAGCATCTGCGCAGGTTGCGTCTGGTGCGCGCGCTGATCGAGGTCGGTGGGCTACCGGTGGCCACGGTGGGGGACGTCCTGAGGGCCGTCGACACCCCCGACCTGCCGATGTTCAGCCTGCTCGGGGTGGTGCAGGGCAGCCTCATCTCCCCCGCTCCCGCCGCCTCCGACGCCGAGTGGGAGCGTGCCTACGAGACCGTGCGCAGGGAAATGGATCGGCGGGGATGGTCGATGAAACCGGCCCAGCCGGTGATCGAGGCCCTCACCGCCGTCCTCGTGCGCGCCGCCCAGCTCGGTTACCCCGAGTGGGGCGAGACCGCGTTGCCTGCCTATTTCGACGGCGCGCGCATCGTCGCCGAAACCGATGTCGCCACGGCGCTTTCGGCAGGCGAACGCGACGCCGTCGTCGACGCGGTCGTCGTCCTGACCGTCCTGGGCGACACCGCGCTCGCCGCCATCCGCCGCATCGCCCAGGCCCAGGTGTCCCTGGAAAAGCTGACGTCGGACTCCTCACCCAGCGCCTGATCTCGCACGAACATGGGTAACTCGCCGGGGACGGGCAAACGTCCCCGGCGAGTTACCGCCGGCCGCCCGGCGCACAGGACTCACCACCTGAGTCCGGCCGAAATACGCGGAGAGGCGGGTCAGAGCAGGCGGGAGAGGAAGGACTTCGTCCGTTCGTGCTGTGGGTTGGACAGCAACTCGCGCGGCGGTCCCGACTCCACCACCACACCGCCGTCCATGAACACCAGCTCGTCGGCGACTTCGCGGGCGAAGCCCATCTCGTGGGTCACCACCAGCATCGTCATGCCCGAATCGGCCAGCTCACGCATGACCGTGAGCACCTCACCGACCAGTTCGGGGTCGAGTGCCGAGGTCGGCTCGTCGAACAGCATCAGTTTGGGGTCCATGGCGAGCGCCCGCGCGATCGCCACCCGCTGCTGCTGACCGCCCGAGAGCTGCGCCGGGTAGGCATTGCGCTTGGCTGACAGACCGACCCGCTCGAGCAGTTCCTCGGCCCGGGCGATGGCCTCGGACTTGCGGATACCACGCACCTGGGTGGGCGCCTCGATGACGTTCTCGAGTGCCGTGCGATGCGGGAACAGGTTGAAGTGCTGGAACACCATGCCGATGTCGCGGCGCTGCACCGCGGCGTCGCGCGGATGCATCTCGTAGAGCTTGCCGTTCTTCTCCCGGTAGCCCACGAGTTCGCCATCGACGTAGAGCCTGCCCGCGTTCACCTGCTCGAGGTGGTTGATGCAACGCAGGAAGGTCGACTTACCCGAGCCCGACGGGCCGACGAGGGTGAGCACCTTGCCCCGGTGCACCTCGAGCGAGATGCCCTTGAGCACCTGCAGCGCACCGAAGTTCTTGCACACCCGATCGGCGAGCACCATGGGAGGTGCGGTCACTGCTTCACTCATTTCGCCTTCACCGCCGCCTGTGCCGTGGCCAGTTCCTCGAGCTGCTTGGCCGTCAGCTGCCGGGTGGCACCGCGCGAGTAATACCGTTCCAAGTAGTACTGCCCGACCATCAGCACGCTGGTGATCGCCAGGTACCAGGTGGCACAGACGAGCAACAGCGGGATCGGCTGGAAGTTCACGCCGTAGATGTCGCGGGCACGACCGAACAGGTCGGTGCTCAAGGGGATCGCGGTCACCAGTGAGGTGGTCTTGAGCATGCCGATCAGCTCGTTGCCGGTGGGCGGGATGATCACCCGCATCGCCTGGGGCAGTACCGTGCGGCGCATGGTCTGCGTCCACGACATGCCGAGCGCCACCGACGCCTCACGCTGACCCTCGCCGACGGAGTTGATGCCCGCGCGCACGATCTCGGCCATGTACGCGGCTTCGTTGAGGCCGAGGCCGATCACCGCGAACAGGAACGCGGCCTGCAGGTTCTGCACGTCGATGTGGAAGAACTGCGGACCGAACGGCACACCGAGGTCGATCTGCTTGTACAGCGACGGGACGAGACCCCAGAACACCAGCTGCACGAACACCGGGGTGCCGCGGAAGATCCACAGGTAGACCCACGCGGTGGTGCGCAGCACCGGGTTCGGCGACAGGCGCATCACCGCGAGCACGGTGCCCAGACCCACCGCGATCGCCATCGCGAGCACGGTGAGTTCCAGGGTGACGATCGCGCCCTGGGTGATGCGGCCGTCGAACAGGTACCTGCCGTAGGTGTCCCACTTGTAAGCGGGGTTGGTGGCAGCGCCGTAGACGAACAATCCCACCAGGATCAGGATGATTGCCGCCGCGATCCAGCGGCCCGGCCTGCGCAGGGGGACCGCTTTGATCGGTTCGGGTTCGGTGCCCGGTCCGGGCACCTCCACCGTGTCTTTCTTGTCGGTCACGTCAGCTCACTGCGCCGTTGACGACCGAGGTCTTGATCTGACCGTCCTGGACACCCCAGTTCGTGGTGATCTCGCCGTACTTGCCGTTGTCGATCAGGTGCTGCAGCGCCTTCTGCAGCGACACCGCCAGCGGCGAGCCCTTCTGCACGGCCCAGCCGTAGGGCGCCGAGTCGAACAGCGGGCCCGAGGACTCGATCTTGCCTTCGCTCTGCTTGATCGCGTACGCCGTCACCGGCGAATCGGCCGACATCGCGTCGACCTGACCGAGGACGAGTGCGTTGGTCGCGGCGCTCTGCTCGTCGAACGGCTTCATATCGATCGGCGGCTTGCCTTCGGCGACACACTTCGCGCTCTTGGCGGGAATCTCTTCGGTGTGCTCGACCGTAGTGGCCTGTACGGCGACGCGTTTACCGCACGCATTGTTCGGATCGATGGTTTTGCCGGTTTGCTGGGCCCACTGGATGCCCGCGTTGAAATAGGTCGTGAAATCGACCTGCTGTTCGCGTTCGCGCGAATCGGTGATCGAGGACATACCCACGTCGTAGGTGCCCGCCTGGATCGCGGGAATGATCTTCTCGAAGGCGGACTCCTGATAATCGACCGTCAGCCCGAGGGTGGCGGCGACCGCGTCGAGCAGGTCCACGTCGAAGCCGACGATCTTGCCGCTGGCGTCCTTGTACTCGTTCGGCTGGTACGGCACGTTCACGCCGACGACGATCTTGCCTGCTTGCTTCACCTTGTCGGGCAGCGTCGCGGCGATCGCGTCGACCTTCTCGGCCGAGACCTTGGTGACCTCGGTGGTATCGCCCTCGGTGTTTTCCGCGCAGCCGGTCAACACCATCGCGCCCACGGCGGCGGTACAGAGCAACCGCACGGCACCGCGGCCGAGCACAGTTCGAACAGACAAAGGAGCCTCCACATTTCACGTCGACGCCGGCCACGTGTCAGCGCCTGTTTGGCAATGTATGCGAACCGGACACAGCGTGGTGCGACAGTAACCGAAGATTAATCAGCGAATGTGAAAGGGGTGGGTTCACCTCCGGTGCACGCGGGCGGCGACCTGTTCGGTGAATTCGCTGGTCGAGGCGAGACCACCGAGATCCGCGGTGGCGATTCCGGCGGCGAGCGTGGCCGCGACCGCACCGGAGATCCGGTCCGCCGCCGCATTCAGCGCACGATTTCCGTCGCGAACTCCCAACCAGCGCAACAACATTGCCGACGACAGTTGCAATGCCACCGGATTCGCCCGATTGTGCCCGGCCAGGCCGGGTGCGGCACCGTGCACCGCCTGCGCCATCGCCTTGGTGTCGGAGCAGTTGAGCGAGGGCGCCATGCCGAGCGACCCGCTCAGCTCGCCCGCCAGGTCCGAGAGGATGTCACCGAAGAGGTTCTCGGTGACGATCACGTCGAACTCGCCGGGCGCGCGCACGAGGTGCGCGGCCATCGCGTCGACGTGCGCGTCGTCGACCCGCACGTCCGGGTATTGCCCGGCAATCTCGTAGCACACGTCACGGAAGAGGCCGGTGGTCATCGGGAGCACGTTCGCCTTGTGCACCACCGTGACCCGCTTGCGCCGTTCCCGCGCCAGCCGCAGCGCCTGATGGGCGATCCGTTCGCACGCCTGCCGGGTGATCACGGCCACCGCCATGGCCACGTCCTCGGTCGGCTTGAACTCCCCCGACCCGGCGAACATATTGCGATCGGCATAGAAGCCCTCGCTGTTCTCCCGCACGATCACCAGGTTGATATCGGCCGCCGTGGCGCGTACTCCCGGGAAGGCCACGGCGGGACGGATATTCGCGTACAGACCGAGGCGCTTGCGGATGGCTCCGCCGGGCGCCACCCGCATGTCGGCCGGGTAGGAGGCGTTGTCGTGCGGGCCGAGGATCCAGGCGTCGAGCTCGTCGAGTGCCGCGAGGGTCTGCTCGGGCAGCGGATGACCGGATTCGGCGATGGCGTCGTGGCCGATGCGCAGCGGCACCCAGTCCACCGGGTCGAGCCCGGCCGCGCCGACCGCCTCGTCGACCACCACGCGGGTGGCGGCCACCACCTCGGGTCCGATGCCGTCACCGTCGATCACTCCGAGCCGCACGCTCGCCTTCGTCGTGTTCACGCGCTCCATCCTCGCCCCTGCCGCCGCGCCACCGGCACGCGGACATACCGGAGCGACTAGTTTCTGCAGATCATGGTGCAGTCGGTGGAGCTCCTCCTGGACGACGCGGGCGAGGCCGAGGTCCGCAGGCAATGGGCCGAGCTGGCTCGTCTCGGCCTCGCCGCCCCGCGCGGGGAAACCCACCGACCACACATCACCGTCGCGGTGGCCCGCGAGATCTGGCCGAGGATCGACCGGGCACTGACGGGCCTGGAGTTCGCGCCGTTGCCTGTCCACCTGGGCGGACTGCTGATCTTCGGGGCACGCAGGCCCATTCTCGTGCGAGCGGTGATCGTCACCGAGGAACTGCTGGACCTGCACCGCCGGGTCGACGAGTTGGTCAGCCCGTGCCCCGGTATGCCCGCGAACACGCGGCCCGGCGCGTGGACACCCCACGTGACACTCGCCCGCCGCGTGACCCCGGAACAGCTCGGCGCGGCGGTGGACGCGGTGGCCGCCGACCACGAATTTCCGGCCGTTGTGGTGGGCATTCGCCGTTGGGACGGAGACGCGCGGCAAGAGCATGTGGTAGTCGGTGGAAGATAGAGGGACGCCGAGGCGTTACAGCCGAGGACACCGACAAGGAGAGGACGTCATGGCCACCCAGACGCTGACCCAGCAGAACTTCGACGAAGTCGTCACCGGAAACGACGTGGTACTCGTCGATTTCTGGGCTTCCTGGTGCGGGCCCTGCAAGAGTTTCGCACCGACCTTCGAGGCGTCGTCGGAGAAGCACACCGACGTCGTCCACGGCAAGGTCGACACCGAGGCCGAGCAGGGGCTCGCCGCCGCCGCCAACATTCGGTCGATCCCGACCATCATGGCCTTCCGCGAGGGCGTACTCGTGTTCGCCCAGCCCGGTGCGCTGCCGCCCGCCGCGCTCGAGGATCTGGTGACCCAGGTCAAGGGCCTGGACATGGACGAGGTGCGCAAGCAGATCGCCGAGCAGCAGAACTCGCCTGCCGAATAGGCCGCCTGCTCCGCTGAAACGTCAAGGGCCCGTTCACCTTTCGTGAGGTGAACGGGCCCTGCGCGTCGATCTGTCAGTTGGCGAGCAAGTTGACGCCCGCGATCATGGCGCGCACGGTCGACTCGGCGCCGCCGGCGCCCATGGCAGCGGCCCATCCACGCTTGCCGTTGAACTCGCACTGCACGAAGGTGGCGATGCCTGCCTCGGTGCGGCGCTGATGGAAGCGAAGGATCTCGAGGGGGTAGCCCTCGTCGTAGAGCGCCGAGGTCATCGCGGCGACCGGGTTACCGGCGGCGATGACGGTGCGCAGGTGGTCGCCGAGTTCCAGCGTGGCGGTGAAATCCGTTCCGGAACAAGTGAATTCGCCGAGGGTGACCGGTCCGGTGATCCGGATGTAGCGGGCGGCGAAGTCGGCGGGGTCGAGGTCACGGAGCTCGGCGCGCAGGGCCTTGGGCGCGGCGTCGAGCATGGCATGGTCCAGTGTGAGCAGTGTCATTGCAGGTGAGGTCTTCCCGAAGATGTCTTCGTTGGCAGAGGGGACCAGCAGTACAAAAGAGAAATCAGCCCGCAGCGAGGGGGCCGGTCCGAATCAGACCCCGCTACGGCGGGTTACTACGAGAAGAATCTGCCGTGTGGCTGCCGGCGCGGTCTGCGCAGCAGCGACCGCGCGGTCGCGGTGAGCGACAAGCGGCGCGGCGAAGCGGTCGGCGGGATTCGGCACGATTACGAGAATAGGTCCGTCGTCGCGAAATCGCAACCTTGTTTCCCGCTCGACGTGTCTACTCGTGAGTACCATCACTGCAGCTCAGGGACCACTCGCCGGAGGCGGAGTAGCGTGAGCGCATGGGTATGGTCTTCGCGATGACGATCCCCGGGCTGGCGATCGGGCTCATCCTGCTCACGCTCCTGGAAGTGGTTGTCAACCGACTCACCGGCAGCCGGGTGCTGCCCTGGACCCGCAAGCGCCGCGGACCGGCTGTCGCCGCGACCGGATTCGAGCATCTGGCCGCCATGTTCCAGGGGTCCAAGCATCACGAATTCGAACAGCGGCAGACCACGCTGATGCACCGGGAGAACCCGTCCGACGGTGCGCCGCCACGCGACGAAATCGATCTCAGCGGCGGATCCGCGCGGTTGGTCGCGCGCGAGCGCTGAATCCACCGTGCGGCGGTCAGAGCTCGGATCGCCGTCAGCTCTCGTCGCGGGCGGGCAGCGCGGTCACCGACGCCAATGCGCGAGCCGAGCCGTCGACGTCCATCTGCATTCGCAGGCCGGTCGGACGCACGCTCGTGCGCAGGACCACCTTGTCGCGGGCCATCACCGGGCCCACGTGTTCGATGATCGCGCGGTAGGGCAATTCGTGGGTGTCCGGGTGGGCGGCGAGGGTTTCCTCGAGCGCTTCCCAGTACACGGCGTTGTTGACGTGGCCGAGGCGGTCGACATCGGTGACGCGCAGCGGGAACGGCACCGTCTCCACGTCGGGGTCGTCGAGTTCGGTGAGGGCGGCTTTCCAGCGCAACCGGTGCTCGGTGGTGCTGGCCAGCATCGGCGCCATGAAGGTGTCGGTCATCCGGGCGGGCCGCCCGGCCACGGGGTCGATATGGATCAGGAACGCGGCCGCTTCGATGTGCCCGCCGCGCTCGCCTTTCAGCTGGATCCGCATATCGCACCAGCGGTTCGACAGCGCGTCGGCCCAGCGTCGCAACTGCACCCGGTCGCCGAACACGATCGGCTCGTACACGTCGATGACGGTGCGCCGCACGATCCAGGCCTGGTGAATGTCGCCGTCGGCGACCGCGTCCAGGTGGTCGAACCCGATGTCCTGGAGGTAGCGTGCCACCGCGTCGAGCCGCAACCGGTCCTGGTCGTCGGTGTCGCCGAGACGGACCGGCCACGACCGCGCGAAGGCCCGCGTGATGTCGAGGCAGTCGGGCAGCGGGGTGGGGATGACGTCGACGGGCATGAGCCGATGCTGTCACACATCGGGGTCGCAGTCCGGGGACGACTCGCGAGTCGCGGGTGCTCACAACTGCGCGGGCAGTCCCTGGTGCACCGGCACGACCAGCTCACGTCGTGCGGCCACGGCCGATGCGTCCACGAACCGGCGCGGCATGATCGGCGTCGGCCGCATGCCGGGCGCTCACCCTTCGGCGGCCGCCTTGATCCCGTCGACGTGGGCGGTCCACATCTGCCGGGAGTGCTCGGCGTCCGCCTCGGTGGCGTTGTTGTCCTGGCTCAGCGACAGGTGTGTCGTCGTGTCGTCGCCGCTGAGCTCGTAGGTGAGTGTGTGGTAGTTCGCGGGAATGTCGGGCTGTCCGCTCAGGGGGCTGTAATGCGTCATCCGCAGCAACCGGCCGGGCTCGGCGGTGAGGATCTCACCGCGGTCCTCGTATGCCCTGCCCTGAAACTCACCGGTCCAGGTGATCGGACTACCCGGTTGCCAATCGGTGCGCACCTCGGCACCGAACATGAACTTGCGGATCTGCGCCGGGTCGGTCAGCACCTCCCACACCCGCTGTGGAGAGGCGTCGACGTCGGTCCGCACGGTCGCGACGAATCCGGTCATGATGCTCAACTCCTTCGGTCGATCACCACCACCTTAGAACCGCTCCCGGCGCGCTGTCTTGGACAAACGCGCCAGGTCGCGGCCGGTGAACTCAGTGTGCGGCGGCGTCCCAGCTGCGCCCGGTGCCCACCGAGACGGTGAGCGGGACCGACAGCTCGATCGCGTTCGACATCTGTTCGCGCGCCAGGGCTTCCAGGGTCTCACGCTCACCCTCGGCCACCTCGAACACGAGTTCGTCGTGGATCTGCAGCAGCATGCGCGAGCGCAGCCCCGCCTCACGGATCGCGGTGTGGACGTTGATCATGGCGACCTTGATGATGTCGGCGGCCGTGCCCTGGATCGGCGCGTTGAGCGCCATCCGCTCGGCCGCCTCGCGGCGCTGGCGGTTGCTCGAGTCCAGATCGGGCAGGTAGCGGCGACGACCGAAGAGGGTCTGGGTGTAGCCGACCTTGCGGGCCGCCTCGACGACCTCCGACAGGTAGTCGCGGATGCCGCCGAAGCGGTCGAAGTAGACCTCCATCTGGTCCTTCGCCTCGGCGGTGCTGATCTTGAGCTGGGCGCTGAGGCCGTAGGAACTCAGACCGTAGGCGAGGCCGTAGGACATCGCCTTGATGCGGCGGCGCATCTCCGGCGTGACCTCCGACAGCGGGATGTCGAACGCCTTGGACGCGACGAAGGTGTGCAGGTCCTCCCCCGAATTGAACGCCTCGATCAGGCCCGCGTCGCCCGACAGGTGCGCCATGATGCGCATCTCGATCTGGCTGTAGTCGGCGGTCATCAGCTCCGAGTAGCCGGGGCCGACCACGAAGGTGTCGCGGATCATGCGGCCGGTGTCGGTGCGGATCGGGATGTTCTGCAGGTTCGGTTCGGTCGAGGACAGGCGACCGGTGGCGGCGATGGTCTGGTTGAACGTGGTGTGCACGCGGCCGTCGTCGGCGACCGACTTGAGCAGGCCGTCGACGGTCACCTTGAGCCGGGTCGCGTCGCGGTGGGCGAGCAGGTGCTCGAGGAAGGCGTGGCCGGTCTTCTCGAACAGCGATTCCAGCGCGTCGGCGTCGGTGGTGTAACCGGTCTTGGTTCGCTTGGTCTTCGGCATGTCGAGTTCGTCGAACAGCACCACCTGCAGCTGCTTGGGCGAACCGAGGTTGATCTGCTTGCCGATCACGTCGTAGGCGGCGTTGGCGGCCTCGCTGACGCGGTCGGCGAACTGCTGCTGCAGATTCTCGAGCTGGGTGACGTCGACGGCGATGCCCGCCTGCTCCAGCTCACCGAGCACGCCGAGCAGCGGCAGCTCCATCTCCTCGAGCAGGGCGGTGGATTCGATCTTGGCCAGTTCCTCGTCCAGGGCCTCGGCCAGGTCGGCGACGGCGCGGGCGCGCAGCATCTCCTCGCGGGCGATGCCCTCGGCGACGCTGTCCTCGTCGTCGAGCAGCGACAGCTGGGTCTGCTCGCTGGTCTCGGCGCGCAGTTCGCGCTTGAGGTAGCGCAGCGACAGGTCGTCGAGGTTGAAGCTGCGCTGGCCCGGACGGACCAGGTAGGCGGCCAGCGCGGTGTCGGTGGTGAGCCCGGCCAGGGTGAAACCGCGCCCGCGCAGGGCGTGGCCTGCCGACTTCGCCTCGTGCAGCGCCTTGGACACCGCCGGGTCGGCGAGCCAGGCCGCCAGCGCCGTCTCGTCCTCGGGCGTGAGCACGGTCAGGTCGATGTAGCCGCCCTCGCCGTCGGCCGCGGCGATAGCGAGCGCCCGGGCTTCACCGTGCACCGGCGTGCCCGTGCCGACGATCGAAAGCCCGTGGCGCGCACCCGCTTTCGCATGCCCTGCCAGCCAGTCCGCGACCGCGCCCTGGTCGAGTGCGCCGCCGCTGATCTCGAAACCCGACTCGGCTTCGGGCTCGGGCGAACCGAGGGTGTCGAACAGCCGGTCGCGCAGCACCCGGAATTCCAGGTCGTCGAAGAGCTGATGGATCTTCTCCCGGTCCCAGGGCGCCTTGACGAGCTGGTCGGGGGTGTAGGCCAGCGGTACCTCACGCACCATTTCGGTGAGCTGGCGGTTGAGCACCACACTCGACAGGTTCGCGCGCAGCGCGTCGCCCACCTTGCCCTTCACCTGGTCGACCCGCTCGACGAGCGTGGCGAGGTCGCCGTACTCGCGGATCCACTTGGCCGCCGTCTTCTCCCCCACCCCCGGGATGCCGGGCAGGTTGTCGCTCGGGTCGCCGCGCAGCGCCGCGTAGTCGGGGTACTGCGCCGGGGTGAGCCCGTACTTCGTCTCCACCTCGGCGGGCGTGAACCGCGTGAGATCCGAGACGCCCTTCTTCGGGTAGAGCACCGTGACATCGTCGTTGACCAGCTGGATCGCGTCCCGGTCGCCCGTGACGATCAGCACCCGGTACCCCTGCGCCTGCGCCTGGGTGGTGAGCGTGGCGATCACATCGTCGGCCTCGTACCCGTCGATCGCCATCACCGGGATGCCCATGGCCCCCAGCACGTCTTTGGTGAGTTCGACCTGGCCGCGGAACTCGTCGGGCGTGGCACTGCGATTGGCTTTGTACTCCGGGTACGCCTCGGTCCGGAACGTCTTGCGCGACACATCGAACGCCGCCGCGACATGCGTCGGCTGTTCGTCGCGCAGCAGGTTGATGAGCATCGATGTGAACCCGTACACCGCGTTCGTCGTCTGCCCGGTGACGGTCTTGAAGTTCTCCGCCGGTAGCGCGAAAAACGCACGATAGGCAATCGAATGCCCATCGAGCAGCAGCAGCGTCGGCCGCTCGCCCTCCGCGGCAGTGGTCGTAGTCGATGCCTGAGCAGTCGTCGGTGAACTCACCCGCATGAGTGTAGGGACACCCACCGACACTCCGGCTATTGGTGCGCGGGCGTGCTCGGAAAAAAGGCCGGGCACGCTGTGGCAGCGTGCCCGGCCTCCTCAGTACCCGATCAATCCACGCCCAGATACGCCGACATCACCGCCGGATCGGTCAGCAGATCGGCGCCCGCACCGGTCTTGGTCACCTCACCGGTTTCCAGGATGTAGGCCCGGTCGCTGCGCGTCAGCGCCTGCTGGGCGTTCTGCTCGACCAGCAGCACGGTCGTGCCCTGCCGGTTGATCTCACTGATGATCCGGAAGATCTGCTGGATCACCATCGGCGCAAGACCCATCGACGGCTCGTCGAGCAGCAGCAACTTGGGCCGCGCCATCAGCGCGCGTCCGATGGCCAGCATCTGCTGCTCACCACCGGAGAGCGTGCCACCCACCTGCTTGCGGCGCTCGGCCAGCCGGGGGAACAGCTCGAACACCCACTCGAGCGTCTTCTGATACTCCGCCTTGTCGTCGAAAGGCCTGCCGTAGCAACCCATATCGAGGTTCTCCAGCACCGTCATGCCGGGGAAGACCCCCCGACCCTCGGGTGCCTGGATGAGCCCCTCGACCACCCGGTCGTGGGCCTTCATCGTGGTGATGTCCTTGCCCTCGAACAGGATCCGGCCCGAGGTGAGCGGCAGCAGGCCCGACAGCGCCCGCATGGTCGTGGTCTTGCCCGCGCCGTTGGCGCCGAGCAACGTGACCAGCTCACCGGGCGCCACCGACAGCGAAATACCGTGCAGCGCTTCGATCCGACCGTAGTGCACCACCATGTCGCGCACTTCGAGCAGCGGTGCCTGCGCGGCGGGCTCGGCGGGTTCGTCCTTCTCGAGCACCGTGGTACTCGCCACGGTCGCCCCCGCCGCCGGAGTCGCGCCCTCCGCCGCGGCGGCATCGGCACCCTCTCGCACCTCGGCCACCGTATCCGCGTCGGGCACACCGAGATACGCCGCGATCACCGCCGGATCCTCACGCACCTGGGTCGGCAGCCCGTCGGCGATCTTGCGGCCGAACTCGAGCACCACGATGCGGTCGGTCACGCCCATCACCAGCCGCATATCGTGCTCGATGAGCAGCACGGTGTACCCGTCGTCGCGGATCTTGCGGATCAGGTCCATCAGCGCCGACTTCTCGCTGGGGTTGAATCCGGCGGCCGGCTCGTCCAGGCACAGCAGTTTCGGCTCGGTGGCCAGCGCTCGCGCGATCTCGAGCCTGCGCTGGTCGCCGTAGGACAGGTTGCGCGCCTTCTCCACCGCGCGCGGTGCGATACCGACGAATTCGAGCAGGGCCATGCCGCGCTCGATGGCGTCGCGTTCCTCGCGCCGGTGCTTGGCGGTGCGGAACACCGCGCCGGGCACCGAGGTGGTGTGGCGCGCGTCCGTGCCGACGACGACGTTCTCGAGTGCCGTCATCTCCCCGAACAGCCGCACGTTCTGGAAGGTGCGCGCGATCCCGAGCCGGGTGATCTCGTTGCGCTTGGTCTTGGCCAGCGGTTTGCCGTCGAAGTGCACGCTGCCCGCCGCCGGCTTGTACACACCGGTGATGGCGTTGAAGCAGGTGGTCTTGCCCGCGCCGTTGGGGCCGATGAGCCCGAGGATCTCGCCGCGGCGGATCTCGAAACTCACCCCGTCCAGAGCCGTCAGACCACCGAACTTCACCGTCAGCCCGTCGGTGCGCAACAGCGGCTCACCGACGGCGGTCTCGATCGCGCGGTGCGGTGCGACCACGTCGGCCACGGCCTCGGCGTCGCCCAGCTCCGGCATCACCGCGGTCACGTCGACCTCGCCCGCGGGCTCGACCTCCGGTGCCGCTTTGTACCCGGCGGCCATGTCCTCGTTGTCGTACAGCGCGTCGCCCGCGCCCGGCCCGGTCATCGCCTTGCTCCGATCAGTTCGGCCGGCTTGCGCACGGCCTGGTACACCTGTCTGCCGTAGGTGAGCAGTTTCTGCCGCACCGGGAACAGGCCCTGCGGTCGCAGAATCATCATCACCACCAGCGCGATGCCGAAGTAGAGGTACTTCAGGTCACCGAGGGACTGCGCGCCGCCCTGGCGGTGCAGCAGCACACTGCCGAGCAACAGCAGCCCGAGGATCACCGCGACCACCGCGCCGGTGGTCACCGCGCGCGTGGCCCACACCCCCAGCGTGTTGCCTCGCCGGCGCCACAGCAGCCACAGCCCGACCAGGACGGCGACATCGACCGCGAGCAGCAGATAACCGGTCGATTCGTTCGACACCAGCTGCACCGATTGCAGCCGAACCGGCAGGTAGGCGATGAGGAACGCGCCGACGATCACGCCGAGCTTGTTGCCCGATCCGCCGAGCACCACCGCGCACAGGAACAGCATCGACAAGATGATGTCGAACTGCTTGGGGTTGACGTAGGTGACCTGACCGGCGTACATCGCGCCCGACAGGCCGCCTACCGACGCACCGATCACGAACGCCCACAGCTTGAACTTGAACGTCGGCACGCCCATGATCTCGGCGGCGTCCTCGTCCTCGCGGATCGCGACCCAGGAGCGACCGACCCGGCTGCGCTCGAGGTTGCCGATCACCAGCAGCACGACCACGACCAGCGCCAGGCCGAGCCAGAACCACCAGGCGCCGTTGCTCGCCCTGGTGAACGGATTCCAGCTGTCGGGGTCACCGAGGTTGCCCGGGGAGAAGAATCCGCCCGGTTTGGTCTCCGACTCGCCGACTTCCGGATAGGAGATCTTGGACAACCCGAGGCTGCCGTTGGTGAGATCGCCGAGGTTGTCGGCCATCAGGCGCACGATCTCACCGAAGCCGAGCGTCACGATGGCCAGGTAGTCACCGCGCAACCGCAGGGTCGGCGCGCCGAGGATCAGGCCGGCCACCGCGGTGAGCGCCACCGCGAGCGGCAGGCACGCCACCCAGGCCCAGCCTGGTTCGAGCCAACCACCATCGGTCTGGTTCCACGGACTGTTCGGGCTGGTCAGCAGGCCGACGGTGTAGGCGCCGACGGCGTAGAAGCCGACGTAACCGAGGTCGAGCAGACCGGCCTGGCCGACCACCACGTTCAGGCCGATCGCGATCAGCGCGTACATGGCGAACTGCGCCATCACACCCGCGAAACTCGCGCCAGGCGTGTCGAGCAACGGCGGCGGGAACAGCGGAAGCAGCGCGAGCACGGCGATCACCGGGATGCCGACCGCCCACTGGCCGGGCCGCGAGAGCCCGTCCCACCAGCTGCGGATCGCGTCGCCGATGCCACGCTTGTCCTGTTGCGCCACTGTGGTTCTCGTCGTGTCGGTCATGCGCGTGCCCTCCCCAGACTCTCGCCGAGGATGCCGGTGGGCCGGAACATCAGCACGGTCACCAGCAGCACGAACGCGACCACGTCACGCCATTCGGTGCCGAACAGGATCTGCCCGTACTGCTCGGCGACGCCGAGGATCAACCCGCCCAGCAGTGCGCCGCGCAGGTTGCCGATGCCACCGAGGACCGCGGCGCTGAAAGCCTTGATACCGAGAATAAATCCGCCGGAGAAGATGATGCCGGTGGGAATGTAGAGCGTGTACAGCATGGCGGCCGCACCGGCCAGCAGACCGCCGATGAGGAAGGTCAGCATGATGACCCGCTCGCGCGAGACGCCCATCAGGGTCGCGGTGTCGGGATCCTGGGCCACCGCGCGGATGCCACGGCCGAACTTGGTCCGGTTGATGACGACCTCGGTGATGATCGCGAGCACGATCGCCGCCGCGAAGATCACGAGCGCCACGTTGGTCACCTGCGCGCCGAGGAAGGTGAACTGCACCTTCGGCTCGACCAGCCGGATGCCGGTCTGCGCGTTGGAACCGCCGAGACCCGGCTTGATCTTGGGCAGGATGTAGTGCACGAATTCCTGGATCACGAACGACATGCCGATCGCTGTGATGAGGAAGGCGAGTGGTTTGGCGCCTCGCCTGCGCAGTGGCCGGTAGGCGACGCGTTCCAGGCCGACGGCGGCGATGCCCGAGACCAGCATGCCGAACAGCATCGCCAGGCCGAGATAGGTGATCGTCAGGACGACACCCTGGGAATACACATTGCCGCTCGGGGCGAAGCCGAGCAGCTCCAACCCCACGTACGTACCGAACATACCGAGCATGAAGATCTCGGAGTGGGCGAAGTTGATCAGTCGCAGCACGCCGTAGACCAGCGTATAGCCGACGGCGACCAGCGCGTAGATCGAGCCGTAGGTGAGACCGTCGACCGTCAGTTTCCAGAACTGGTCGATCACCCCGGACACATTGAAATCGATGGACCCCTCGGCCAGCAGGATCACACCGAGCGATGCGGCTGATGTCATGGTTACTCTCGCGTCAGGCGAGCGGTGCGCGTGGCAACAGCTGCCACGCGCACCGCAACACGCTCAGATGGGACTACTTGACCTCGTACATCCAGATCTGGATGTTGGCCAATTCGCCGGTCTCGCCCCACTTGTACTCACGGGCCACACCGGTGCCGGTGTAGGTCCGGACGTACTCGACCAGGTCGGCGCGGGTCACCTTGCCGGAGTCGATGCCCTTGAGCAGGATCGTGGCCAGGTCGTAGCCTTCGACGGAGTAGACGCCGGGGGCCTGTCCGTTGAACGCGGTGTACTCGGCGGCGAACTTCTCCGGCGCCGGGCTGCACGGGCACGACAGCAGCGCGTCCTTGGACGACGAACCGGCCTGGCGCACGAACTCGGGATCATTGCTGCCGTCGGCGGAGACGAAGGTCGCGGTCACGCCACCGGAACGCAGCTGCTGCACGAACGGCGCGGCCTCGGCGTAGTACCCGGCGTAGAAGATGGCGTCGGGCTTGGCCGCCGACAGCTTGGAGACCGTCGCCGAGAAGTCCTTGTCGCCTTCCTTGACGTTGGCCGCGCAGGAGGGATCGGCGGCGCCGCCGGCCGCGGTGAGGAAGGCCTGCGCGAGACCGGCACCGTAGTCGGTGTTGTCCTGCACGACGCAGATCTTCTTGAAGCCCTTCTCCTTGGTGAGGTAGTTCGCCACGGCCGGGCCCTGCGAGTTGTCGTTGCCCAGGCCGCGGAAGAAGGTCTTCCAGCCGTTCTGGGTCAGCGTCGGGTTGGTGGCCGAGGCGGTCAGCGTCGGCATGCCCGCCTCGCTGAGGATCTGGCCGGTCGCCTTGGTCTCACCGGAGAAGGTCGGGCCGATCAGGCCGACGATGCTGGGATCGGCGACGATGGTCGGGATCTTCTGGCTGGCGTTCTGCGGCTTGCCCTCGGTGTCGAATTCCTTGACCGAGACCTGGCAATCCGGGTTCGCCTTGTTGTGCTTGTCCAGGGCGAGTTTGACGCCCATGGTGATGTTGATGCCGAGCGCGGCGTTGCCACCGGTCAGCGGTCCGGCCATCGCGATGCTCGTCGGCGCGCACTTGGCCTTGCCGTCACCGGCCGGGTCGGCGGCCGCGCCCGCATCGGTCTGGGCGACGGCCTTGCCCTCGGTATCGAGCTGCACGACGGGCTGGATGGAGAGGTCGGTGTTGCCGCCACCGCCGCCGTCGGACGACTTGTCACTACATCCGGACAACACCAACGACGCGGCAGCTCCGATTACCAGAACTCCTCGCGTCGAACGACTGCGCCATGTCGAACTGAGCACGTCTCACCTCTATGTCCTGTGCACCCCGGGGTCACCGAGGGGGCCGACCCACGTTCGACCCGGACAGAACATATCGCCGGTTTGTTAGACGCGCATCACATTCGCATCATGTCGGATGCTTCTTGTGCCGTCGTAGTTCACGTTATTGTTTCGCTTACGTAAAGTTTTTCCGGTTTCCTGGGCGCACACCGGAGCTTTACGGTTCGGCGTCACTGCGGGGTGAGGTTCTCCAGCACGACTTCGGCCACCGCCTTCATGGTGGTGCGCCGATCCATCGCCGTGCGCTGAATCCATTTGAACGCCTGGGGTTCGGTCAAACCCTGGGTCTGCATGAGCACGCCCTTGGCGCGCTCGACCAGTTTGCGGGTCTCGAGCCGATCGGACAGATTCGCGACTTCTGTTTCCAGCGCGGAGATTTCGTGAAAGCGGCTGGCCGCGAGTTCGATCGCGGGCACCAGATCCGACTTGGTGAACGGCTTCACCAGATAGGCCATCGCGCCGGCGTCACGCGCCCGCTCGACCAGGTCGCGCTGACTGAACGCGGTCAGGATCACCACGGGCGCAACACGTTTCGTCGCGATCTCGGCGGCGGCATCGATGCCGTCGCGGCGCGGCATCTTCACGTCCATGATCACCAGATCGGGGCGCAGCTGCTCGGCCAGCTCGACGGCCTGCTGACCGTCGCCGGCCTCGCCGACGACGTCGTAGCCCTCTTCTTTGAGCATTTCCACGAGGTCCATGCGGATGAGGGCCTCGTCCTCGGCCACGACAACGCGCTTGGCCACCACGTCACCCGCGGCGCCAGCGCCTGCTGCATTCGTGCTCATAGGTTCGACCCCTCTGGATTCCGACTGCCGATGTCGAGAGTACCTATCGCGTCCACTTCCGAATGCGTGGAGCTGCCGGAACCGCGGGTGACACGTGTGCGAGGTCATCGCGTGCCCCGCGACAGATACTCCCCCGCGGAGCGCGGCCGATGCCGCGCTTCCGCCGTGGTGCCGAGTGTGGGACTCGAACCCACACGTCCTTTCGGACAACGGTTTTTGAGACCGTCGCGTCTGCCAGTTCCGCCAACCCGGCGCACCGCGGTCACTATAGCGTCCCGGCACGCCCGGAAGCGAACCGGGCCCAGCCCACGGTCGACCCCCGGCCCGCCGCGCGGGTTCGCGGCAATGACCGGTCGATCGGAATTTATTTCCGAATCGAATTATCACGGTCCGGAACCAGTGATGATCGACACATCTGGAACGAAGGTTTACCACCCCGATCACACGGGTATCACGGTCACACACAACGGATTTCGCGCCGCGATGAATGTACGGAATTCAACCGAAAGGTGAATAAATAGCAGCACGCTTGTGATGGTTACAATTCTGGCCTACTGCACGACAATGACCGGGATTACGGTATCGGTATGCACGTGCTGTTCGTCTGCAACTCCAATGTCTGCCGCTCGGTGATCGCCGAACGGCTCACCCGGGCATTCGCGGCGCACAACGGACTGCCAGGCCTCACCGCCGAAAGCGCGGGAACCCGTGCCCTCGTCGGTTTTCCGGCCGAACCGCTCGCGGCGGAGACGATCGCCGGGCTCGGTGGCGACACCACCGGATTCAAGGCCCGCAAACTCAAGCCCGAAATGGTCGATCGCGCCGATCTGGTGCTCACCATGACCGAGGCATTACGTGACCAGGTGGCCGAACTGGCCTTCGGCGCCGCGCCGCGCACGTTCACCCTCATCGAGGCGCACCGCATCGCCAAGGTCACCGGCGCGAAATCCATTGCGGCACTGCACCGCGCCCGCAACGACCTCGCCTATGTGGGCCGGGAGAACATCGCCGACCCGATCGGACTGTCCGCCGAGGCATTCGTCGAGGTCGGCGACCGCATCGCCGAGGTGCTCTTCCCCCTACTGAGCGCGCTCGCACCGCACGAGCAGACCAAACTCAGCGAGGACGAACGACCGGGACTGGTGATCGAGCCCGGCGGTGCGCGCCCGCTCGCGGCCTTCCTCGCCGCGCAACGCAGGAGATGAAGGTCTGTTCGCGAGAGCGGACACCGATTACACTTCGGCGCGGACGTGGAAGTTTCCCATGCTGGTTCGACACACGACAGGACTCGGACATGCCGAAACGCATTTCGGATGTTTCTCTCCATGTGTATGTGACCCCGGACGTCCTCGACCGCATCGTCGCCGATATCCGAGGCGTCCTCGCCGACCACATCCAGGACCGCGACGTCTTCGCCTGGCGCTTCACCCTCCCGGTCGACGCCACCGACACCGTCCACCAGGACCTCGAAAACCAGTGGCGCGCAAGCCATCCCGGGCACCAGCCGGAGACCGAGGCGACCTTCGAGATCGCGCTGAGCCTGGTCGGTGAACCCACCGACCTCAGCGACGACGACATCGCCGACCTCGAATCCGGGCTGGCACTCGCCGTGTACGGCGCGGACCAGACGGTGCCGTTCACGCTGCGCGCTCATCAGCGCAGCGACGTCGAGTTCGAACCCGACGTCGAGCGCCTCTGAAATATCTGCCTCAGCGCGCCGGGAAGTGGCGGATGACGCCCTCTTGCACCGTGGTGGCGAGCAATTCGCCACTGCGCGAATAGAACCGGCCCGTCGCCAGTCCGCGCGAACCCGCCGCCACCGGCGACTCGGTGGCGTACAGCGACCAGTCGTCGAACCGGAACGGGCGATGGAACCAGATCGAATGATTCACCGTCGCCGCGAGAATCCGGTCCAGCCCCCACGACAAACCGTGCGTGGTGATGATCGAATCGAGCACCGTGGTGTCCGACGAATAGCCGAGCGCCGCCACGTGCAGCAGCGGATCGTCGGGCAGGGAACCGTCGGTGCGCATCCACACCCGGTTGTGGTTGAGCTTGGCGCCGGTGCCCTTGAGAATCCACGCCGGATCGTTGGTGTAGCGCATATCGATCGGGTGCGGGGCGTTGATGAACATCTCGAGCTTGTCCTCGAACCCCGCGAAATGCTCCTCGATCCGGGGTAACGACTCCGGATCGGGCACCACGGGCGCGTCGTGGGCGTGCTCGAGACCCTTGCCCCAGTCCTGGAACGCGGCCAGCATGACGAACAGCTCCTGGCCGTCCTGGCTGGCGGTCACCGTCCGGTTGGCCAGCGCGCGCCCGTCGCGATGCCGCTGCACGTGGTACTCGATCGGCTTCTTCACGTCGCCGCCGCGCACGAAATGCGCGTTGATCGCGTGCAGCGGGCGATCACCCGCGGTACGTCCCGCGGCGACGATCGCCTGGGAGACGAGCTGACCACCGAAGGTGCGGCTCCACACCTTCTCCGGATGGTTGCCCAGGTAGACGTCTTCGCTGATCTGCTCCAGGTCGAGCAGGTCGAGCAGCACCCGCAGGTCGGATGTCGGCTCGCCGGGCCCGATGTCGATCATCTCGTCTACCGAACTACTCACTGCTAATGGTCCTCTTCGCCGATGCGGTGCACGTGGATCAGGTTGGTGGAACCGACGGTACCCGGCGGGGAGCCTGCCACGATGACGACCAGGTCGCCCTTGCGGTACCGATCCAGCGACAGCAACGCCTGATCCACCTGGTGGATCATCGCATCCGTGCTGTCGACCATGGGCACGATGAAGGTTTCGGTGCCCCAGGTGAGCGTCAGCTGACTGCGCACCTCCGGCAGCGGGGTGAACGCGAGCAGCGGCAGCGGGGTGTGCAGGCGGGCCAGGCGGCGCACGGTGTCACCGGACTGGGTGAACGCGACGAGGGCGCGGGCGTTGAGGCGCTCACCGATGTCGCGCGCGGCGTAGGAGATCACGCCGCGCTTGGTGCGCGGGACGTGGGTCAGCGGTGGCACCCGCGACGTCTCGGACTCCACGGCGGTGACGATGCGGGCCATGGTGCGCACCGCGTCGATCGGCCAGGCGCCGACCGAGGTCTCCCCCGACAGCATCACCGCGTCGGCGCCGTCGAGCACCGCGTTCGCGACGTCGGATGCCTCCGCGCGGGTGGGGCGGGAGTTCTCGATCATCGATTCGAGCATCTGGGTAGCGACGATGACCGGCTTGGCGTTCTCGCGCGCCATCTGGATCGCGCGCTTCTGCACCAGCGGCACCTGCTCGAGCGGCAACTCGACACCGAGGTCACCGCGCGCGACCATCACCGCGTCGAAGGCGAGCACGATGGCCTCGAGGTTCTCGATCGCCTCCGGCTTCTCCAGCTTGGCGATCACCGGCACCCGGCGCCCGACCCGGTCCATGATCTCGTGTACGAGTTCGATATCGGACGGCGAGCGCACGAACGACAGGGCGATGAAGTCGACGCCGAGCTTCAGCGCGAACTCGAGGTCTTCGACGTCCTTGCCGGACAGCGCGGGCACCGACACGTTCATGCCGGGCAGCGACAGGCCCTTGTTGTTGCTCACCGGGCCACCCTCGGTGACCCGGCACACCACGTCGTTGCCCTCGACGGCCTCGACGGTGAGCCCGACCTTGCCGTCGTCGACGAGCAGGCGGTCACCGGCCTTGGCGTCCTGGGCGAGTTCCTTGTAGGTGGTCGACACCCGGTCGTGGGAGCCGTCGACGTCGTCCACGGTGATCCGCACCTGCTCACCGGTCGCCCAGTGGGTCTTGCCCTCGGTGAAGCGGCCGAGACGGATCTTGGGGCCCTGCAGATCGGCGAGGATGCCGACCGCGCGACCGGTCTCGTCGGAGGCCGCGCGGACCATCTTGTAGTTGTCGGCGTGGTCGGCGTGCTCGCCGTGGCTGAAGTTCAGCCGGGCTACATCCATGCCGCTTTCGACGAGCTCACGAATTCGGTCCTGGGAGGCAGTGGCCGGCCCGAGGGTGCACACAATCTTCGTTCGTCGCATCACGCCCCTCAGCCTAGTACTCGGGGAGCGCCCAGTCTTTTCGCCTGCCGCGTCGCACCCCGAGTTCCCTTCGTGTTCACCGAAAGAGCTCTGGCTACCGAACAGCGACGTGGCGCGAGAGCCGGGTTTCCAGGCGGGTCTGGGCGAAGCCGAGGACCAGGCAGATGGCCCAGTAGTAGAGGGCAGCGACGCCGTAGAGGGCGAAGAAGTCGAAGGTGGGGGCGGCGGCGAGCTGGGCGGTGCGCAGCAGTTCGGTGACCAGGATGGTCGAAGCCAGTGAGGTGTCCTTCACCAGCGAGATCAAGGTGTTGGACAGCGGGGGAACCGCGATCCGGGCGGCCTGCGGGAACACGACGTACCACAGTGTTCGCACATACGTCATGCCCAGCGATTCGGACGCCTCCCACTGACCGTGGGCCACGCTCATGATCGAGGAGCGAACCACCTCGGCGGCGTACCCGCCCACATTCAGGCTGAACGCGATCACCGCCGCCGGGAACGGATCGATGACGACGCCGAACTGTGGCAGCGCGTAGAACACGATGAACAGCTGAACCAGCAGCGGGGTGCCGCGAATGATCGAGATGTAGAAGCGGGCGGGCCACGACAGCACCCGCCGCGCCGACATCCTGGCCAGCGCGACACCCACCGCGATGGCCAGACCGATGACGAAGCTGATCGCGGTGAGCGGCAACGTCATCGTGACCGTCGCCTCGAGCATCGGCCACAGGTTGCGCCGGATCAGCTCCCAGGTCGCCTGATCCATCCGCTACTTGCTGACGTCGGTGCCGAAGTACTTGTCCGACAGGCGGGCCAGGGTGCCGTCGGCGGCCAGCTCGGCGAGCGCGCGGTCGACATCGGCGACCAGCGCGGCGTCGTCCTTGCGTCCGGCGAAGGCCTGCTTGCTGACCTCGCCGGTCTTGGCGGCGATCTTGATACCGGTGTCAGCGGTCTTCTTGGTGTACTCACCCACCGCGAGAGTGTCGTTGACGGTGGCGTCGACGCGACCCGCCTTCAGCAGCTGCACCGCCTGCACGAAGCCCTCGACCGCCTCGACCTTCGCACCCGCGTCCTTGGCGACCTGGCTCCAGTTGCTGGTGGCCGACTGCGCGGTGGTCTTGCCCGCGAGCGAGGCCAGGCCGGTGATGTCGGTGTTGTCGGCGCGCGTGACGATCACGCCCTCGGAGGTGGTGTACGGCTGCGACAGCGAGTACTTCGCGGTGCGCTCGGGGTTGATCGTCACCTGATTGGCGACCAGGTCGAAACGCTTGGATTCCAGTCCGGCGAAGATCGAGTCCCACGGTGTCTGCACGAATTCGACCCGCTTGCCGAGCTTCTCGCCGACCGCGCGGGCGACCTCGACGTCGTATCCGGTGAGCTCGCCGTTCTCCTGGTAGCTGAACGGCGCGTAGGTGCCCTCGGTGCCCACCTTCAGCACATTCGGGTCGGACGCGGACGAGCAGGCCGACAGACCCGTCGCCGCGACGACGGCGAGTACGACGGCGGCAAGAACTTTGCGCACGGACATCCCTTTCTCCGCTGCGCGCCGGAACACGCGCAGGCCAAGCGACGCTACGGCGCCGCGCACGACCGACACAGAGTATCGCTCATCGCGATCGGAATGGGACCGGGGAAACACGACGGGTGCCCTGCCGAGGCAGGACACCCGTCGGCGACGCGTGCCGGCTCAGTCGCGCAGCGGGCGGCCCTGCGCGTCGGGCACCTTGCCGGTGAGCATCATGATGCCGTCGATCAGCGGCCAGATGGCGCCGATACCGCAGGTCAGCCAGACCACCGCGATCTGGGCGATGCCGAGACCGGTGTAGCCGAGGTAGAAGCGGCCGACACCGAAGCTACCGAGGAAGATCTCGAGCAGACCGGCCATCAGCTTCTGCTTGTCCGAGAACGGAACCCCGTACATGTCCCGGCCGTAGGGGGCCTCCGGGTCGGCCGGGTTGTACCCCTGCGGCATGCCGTACGGCTGCGGCTGGCCGTAGCCGGGCTGCTGCTGGGCGTACGGGTCGGCGGGCTGACCGTACTGCGGCTGCGGCGCGCCGTACTGCGGCTGGCCGTAACCGGGCTGCTGGGCGTACGGGTCCGACGGCTGCTGGCCGTAGGCCGGCTGACCGTACTGCTGGTGCGCGCCCGAATCGGGCTGCTTGCTCAGATCAGGGCCGTATTGCGGATTGGGGTTGTAGGGGTCGGTCACTCATGTCCTCCATCATTCGTGCGGGTACCCGTCGTGGCCCCCGGCCATGTGGTGATCGGCCGAACGGCGGTGCGCCCGCGACGATCACGGTCATTGTGGCCGGTACCACCGGCCGTTGTCTTCTCGGGTGCCTCGTCGTCACGAGCACGCAGCACTCACGGGAATATCGCGACGGGTGTTCGTCGTGTTGACGAACACCCGTCGATCAGTTCGGTTCCGCGAGGGATCAGGCCTTCTTCGCGTCCGATTTCGTCGGCTCGCCTGCCTCGTCGACCTCGGTGGCGGACTCTTCCCCGGTGGCGCCCGCCTCGTCGGCCTCGGTGGCGGACTCTTCCCCGGTGGCGGCCGCGTCTGCGGCCGGTTCGGTGGTGGTCACGGCCGAATCATTGTCTCGCGCTCCGGAATCCGACTTTTTCGCGAGGTCGACCTGTCCGCCGTCGGCATTCTCGGCCGCACCGAGCGCACGCAGCTTCGACAGCTGCCACGGCCACGGGCGCGGCGCCGCGCCGGGCTGCAGCAGGGCCGGGTCCTCGCGGCCCTTGGTCGCCAGCGCGAAGTAGGCCATGGCGCCGAGGAAGACGAGCGCGGAGGTGAACGAGTTGACCCGGATGCCGAGCACGTGGGTCGCCTCGTCGCTGCGCATCAGCTCGACGAAGAACCGGCCGAAGCTGTATCCGGCGACGTAGAGCGCGAACAGGCGGCCGTGCCCGATCCGGTACCGCTTGTCGATCTGCACGAGCAGCACTACGACGAGCACGTTCCAGATCATCTCGTAGAGGAACGTCGGGTGGACCACCTCGAGCACCTGCCCGGTGGACACCCCGTTCATCATGTCGCGCGCGCCCGTCTCGGTGTCGTAGCGGGCGTAGATCTCGAGACCCCACGGCACCTCGGTGGTGCGACCGTAGAGCTCCTGGTTGAAGTAGTTGCCGAGCCGGCCGATCGCCTGGGCGAGCAGCACCGCCGGGGCGATGGCGTCACCGAGCGCCGGCAGCGGGATCTTGTAGATGCGGCAGGCGATCCAGGCACCGATGCCACCGAAGAACACCGCACCCCAGATGCCGAGCCCGCCCTGCCAGATGTAGAGCGCCTCGACAGGGTTCTTGTCCGGACCGAAGTATTTGTGCCAGTCGGTGGCCACGTGATAGATCCGGCCGCCGACCAGCCCGAACGGCACCGCGAACATGGCCACATCGAGCACCGCCCCGGCCTGCCCACCACGCTGCTGCCACCGGCGTTCACCCCACCAGATGGCCACGATGATGCCGAGGATGATGCACAGCGCGTAAGCCCGCAACGGGAATGGTCCGAGCTGCCACACACCCTGCGGCGGACTCGGAATATAGGCCAGGACTGAGTTCACGGCCACCACGTTACAGCGCATCCGCAACTCAGATGGTCCCCGGACACCCGCCCTTCTCGGGCATCCTGTCGAAGACCTCGGACGGCGGATCCCGCCATCCGATCTGGGTTGAAGCCGCCTGTTGCAGCCACGCACTGCCGTGTCTAGGCTGGCGCCGTCGGCTCGAGAATGGGGGACCCGTGGCGGGTGAAAACGACATGCCTGGAACGGTTTTCGCGATGGTTCCAGCCGAGGTTACCGATGCCGGTGTCTATATCCAGCAGGTCGCGGAGTCCCTGATCAACGGACTCGGCACGCTTGACCGCGAGGTATCGACTGCCCTGGACAATTGGAGCGGTGCGGCGGCAGACGCATTCGGCGACGGCTGGACTGAAACCAAGAAGGGCGCCGCAGACGTACTGAATGCCCTCGCGACCATGGGCGAACTGCTGGGCGTTGTCAGCAAAGCCGTTGTCAACCAGGACGTCTCCAACTCCAGCGCTCTGAGTTCGCTCGACTTACCACAATTGAACATGTGATGGCCGACGATTCCCGCGACTTCACATTCGATATCGATGAGTTGGACCAGCTCATCAGCCGCGCCAATGGATTCATCGGCTTCCTCACCGATAGCCTCGACGGCATCAACAACCGAGTCGCCGCCATCCAGCAGAACTGGCAGGGAGCGGCTGCCGACGCTCAAGAGGAAGCCTACCGAGAATGGGCTACCGGGGCTGCCACGGTAATCGAAGGACTCACTCAGATGCACAACGCCGCCGTCACAGCCCGCGACGCCTACAGCGCAGCACAAGAAATCAATCTGAGAATGAGCGGTGGCTGACTTCCTTGGCTGCAATCTCGCCACAGACCTATGACAGCGCAGCCAAAGCGTGCTACGACCTGTCGACAAAATTCCAAACTGTCTACGAAACGCCGCAGACCGTACTGTTGGAAACAAGCGCGATGGCCGGCGGCTACGACGCGGTCAAGACCTGGTCACAAGCGTACGACTCCCGTGCCGCCGCGTTGACAATGGTCGCGACAAACTTCGCGCGGGCTCTACAACGCTTCGGGGATGTACTGACCGCGTCCAGCTACAACTGGAAGACCGGGGAACACACCGCCAACCGCGACCCCAACAAAGGCGACCCACCGTCCAAGCCCACGGGCATCCCGTCCGAGCTACCCTACGGCACAGGCGCGGTAATCGGCATCGCCTCCTCTGGGGCCTACACCAACGGACTTCAGACAAACTGGACCGAACTACAGGAGAAGGTGACCACCCTCGTCACGGGCGGCCAGGTTCCCGACGGAGACACCGACAAACTCGCCCGTGTCGCAAAAATGTGGAAGACCTTCGCCAACTCGGATCCTCTCGAATACGGCGTGGGACAACTGCTGACCGTCGCCGACGGACTGGACCAAGGCTTCGGCGACAAGGTTCCTAAGGACATCCCGAACCACACAGCAAACCTTCGAAAACTCGCGCACAGCCTCCGCGAGATCCGCACCGCCGCCCGCGACATCGCGAACGCGGTCGAGGCCCACAACGTGGCCCTGACGAAAATGCGCGCGGACATGAACACCCAGTTCGCGGCGGTTGTCACCGTCGCCGCCATATCGATCGGGCGGTCGACTGTGAATGTCAATGAGCCAGCGACGAAGGGGAAGACACCGAGCAAACAGCAGTCACCCGGCGACGACAAGGTTCAGGTCGAGATCGACTTCCTGGACGACGCCGCGAGAGCCATTGCCGATCCCGCCAACTTCTTCCTCACCACACTCAGCACCCTCACCTTCACCACGGCTGAGGTGACAAATGGTGATCTGCTGACCATCGTCGGGCTGGAGATTCTGCTAACCTCCGATGACGGCGCACTCGGCGGGGACGACCCTGTCACCAAGGAAATCGCAACAAAGATCGCCGAACACGCGAACGGGCGCGCACAACAAGGCGACGGTACTCATTACGTCGCGGGCGTTCCAGCTACGAGCTTGGCGGAGTACGTACGCAAGGTTCTCGACGGCGAAATTGCGACCGAGCAGAGATATCTCAGCAATGGCCGGACCGCCTATTGGGACGATAGCAAAAAGGCATTGGTGATCGAGGACCCGCCCGCCGGTACGGTGTTCACGCCGGCGAACGGCAAAGAAACGTTCGAGGATCTCGAATGAAGTCAGAGAGGACATCAGTCAGTTGCACGCCAGTCCGGGATTCGTTATCGATGCGCCTACATTCAAGATCATCCGACAAGTTACGAAAGAAATTCCCAACTTCCGCGGACCGCTGATGTCCGAGCAAGGTTGGACATACGAAATCGATCGATTTCTTTGCGGCTTGGTTCGATCTCTGCCGAGAGATCTCGACCCGGCTTCAAGGGTGAGATTTTCGATCGTGGACGACACAGGAATCCTGCCGGAATTGCCGCCCAGGCCCGAACAGCGACTAAAGGCAGACGAGGAGGCAGTGCGATACGTTCCTAGGCACATCTGCGAACTGTGGCCACGCCTCCTCGACGTAGTTTGGACAGGCTTGGGACCACTGGAGGCTCGGTACCGCACCGGCTACCAGGAACCACAGATAACCGGCTCACTAGCGGTCCTCACCGATCGGATCAATTCGGCCCTGAAAGGCTGATGCCGTTGATCAGCGACGTTCGGCCTACGCGTCAGCGGTGTGCCGACGACGCATCTTGAACTCGGCCGGGAACCCGGGAGCGAACGCCGTCGGCGAGTTCGGCGGTCAGAGCGCGTACTGCGTCCAGACCCTGGGCGGCGGCTGATACCAACGCCGAGCCGACGATGACGCCGTCGGCGTAGGCGGCGATCTCGGCGGCCTGGGCGCCGGAGCGGACGCCGAGGCCGACGCCGATCGGGATGTCGGAGTGGGCGCGGATGCGGGAGCAGAGGGCGGGGGCGGCGGAGGAGACGGCGTCGCGGGCGCCGGTGACGCCCATGGTGGAGGCGGCGTAGATGAAACCGCGGGAGGCTTCCAGGGTCTTGACCAAGCGTTCCTCCGTGGAGGACGGGGCGACGAGGAAGATGCGGTCCAGGTTGTGGGTGGACGACGCGACGAACCAGTCGTCGGCCTCGTCGGGGATCAGGTTGGGGGTGATGATGCCCGCGCCGCCCGCAGCGGCCAGATCGCGGGCGAAGTTGTCGACGCCGTACTTGAGGACCGGGTTCCAGTAGCTCATCACCACGGCCTGACCGCCGGCGTCGGTGATCGCCTCGACGACGGAGAACACGTCGCGCACGCGCACGCCGCTGCGCAGCGCCTGCTCGGCGGCGGCCTGGATGACCGGGCCGTCCATCACGGGGTCGGAGTAGGCGACGCCGACTTCCACGATGTCGCAACCGGATTCGACCATCGCCCGGCACACCTCGATGGAACCGGCCAGATCGGGGTAGCCCGCGGGCAGATACCCGATGAGCGCCGCCCGTCCCTCGCTGCGCGCGGCCGCGAACGTATTGGCCAGGCGCGACTGCTGACTCACTGAGCGTTCTCCTCGGCGTTGTCGTCGAACAGACCGAACCAGCGGCCCGCGGTGTCCATGTCCTTGTCGCCACGACCGGACAGGTTGACCAGGATGATGGCGCCCTCGCCGAGTTCCTTGCCGAGCTTCAGCGCACCGGCCACGGCATGGGCGGACTCGATCGCCGGGATGATGCCCTCCGAACGGGAGAGCAGCAGCAGCGCGTCCATCGCCTCGGTGTCGGTGATCGGCGCGTACTCGGCGCGGCCGATGTCCTTGAGGTGGGCGTGCTCGGGACCGACACCCGGGTAGTCCAGACCGGCCGAGATCGAATGCGATTCGATGGTCTGGCCGTCCTCGTCCTGCAGCAGGTACGAGTAGGCGCCCTGGAACGCACCGGGCGTACCGCCGGTGAAAGTAGCTGCGTGCCTTCCGGTTTCGACGCCGTCGCCGGCCGCTTCGTAACCGACGAGCCGCACGCCCGCGTCGGGGATGAAGGCGTGGAAGATGCCGATGGCGTTGGAGCCGCCACCCACACACGCCACCACGGCGTCGGGCAGGCGACCGGCGCGCTCGAGCATCTGCTCGCGCGCCTCCATGCCGACCACGCGCTGGAAATCACGCACCATCAGCGGGAACGGGTGCGGGCCCGCGGCGGTGCCGAAGCAGTAGTAGGTGTCGTCGGCGTGGGTGACCCAGTCGCGCAGCGCCTCGTTGATGGCGTCCTTGAGGGTCTGCGAACCACTGGTCACCGAGATCACCTCGGCGCCGAGCAGGCGCATCCGGGCCACATTGAGCGCCTGGCGGGCCGTGTCGACCGCACCCATGTAGATCACGCAGTCCAGGCCGAGCAGCGCGCAGGCGGTGGCGGTGGCAACACCGTGCTGACCGGCACCGGTCTCGGCGATGACGCGGGTCTTGCCCATCCGCTTGGCGAGCAGGGCCTGACCGAGCACATTGTTGATCTTGTGCGAACCGGTGTGGTTCAGGTCCTCACGCTTGAGGAAAATCCTCGCGCCACCGGCATGTTCGGCCAGCCGGGTGCATTCGAACACCGGCGAGGGACGACCGGTGTAGTCGCGCTGCAGCCGGTCGAGCTCGTCGAGGAAGGTGTGATCGGAACGCACCTTGTCGTATTCGGCGGTGACCTCCTCGATCACGGCCATCAACGCCTCGGGAACGTGCCGTCCGCCATAGACACCGAAGTGCCCGCCCGCGTCGGGCTCGTAGTCGCTGTGCTGGGCCACCCCCGCGCTGGCCTGGGGCAGGGCGCTCATCGGATGCTCCGCCGTGCGGGCTTCGGGCAGGAGGGGTGGGCGCCGGCGGTCACCAGGTCGGAGACGGCGGCGCGCGGGTTTCCGCTGGTCACCAGGCCTTCACCGACGAGCACCGCGTCGGCGCCCGCACCGGCGTAGGCCAGCAGGTCGGCGGTGCCACGGATGCCGGACTCGGCCACCCGGATGACCTCCGAGGGCAGACCGGGCGCGATCCGGGCGAACACATCGCGGTCGACCTCGAGGGTCTTGAGATTGCGCGCGTTCACACCGATCACCGAGGCGCCCGCTTCCAGGGCACGATCGGCTTCCTCTTCGGTGTGTACTTCCACCAGAGCGGTCATACCGAGTGATTCGGTGCGGTCGATCAGCGAGGACAGCACGTCTTGTTCGAGTGCGGCCACGATCAGCAGGATCACGTCGGCGCCGTGGGCGCGGGCCTCGTGGATCTGGTACGGCCCGACGACGAAGTCCTTGCGCAGCACCGGGATGTTCACCGCGGCGCGCACGGCGTCGAGATCGTCGAGCGACCCGCCGAAGCGGCGCTGCTCGGTGAGCACGCTGATGATGCGGGCGCCACCGTCTTCGTAGGCCTTGGCCAGGACGGCCGGATCGGGAATGTCGGCCAGCGCGCCCTTGGAGGGGCTGGACCGCTTCACCTCGGCGATGACACCGATCCCGTCCTCGTGCAGCGCGGCGCGCGCGTCAAGCGGTGCCTTCGCGGCGGCCGCGGCAGCTTTGATCGCCTGAAAATCGAGGAGGGCTTCGCGAGCGGCAACATCCGCCCGAACCCCGTCGAGAATCGAGTCGAGTACCGTCATCTGGCTCGAATCCTTTCTGGGGAGACGAACTTCTCACCCGAGAGTCCCCCCGGGCGCTGTCTCACCGATGCCTGACAAGAATAAATGGCCGCCGCGCGTGTCACTGCGGCGGGGGTGCCGGGGGTCACGTGCCCGGTCACGGCTCGCGCCGGCCCGGGCGGTCGTCGTCGTCCGGGGTGTCGGCGGTGTCGGTGGGGTCGGTGCCCGCGTCGAGGGCATCCCACAGCACCCGGTCCGACAGCGGCGCGGCACCGTCGGACTTGTTCACCTGGGCGCTGGCGTCGGCCCGGCGGAAGACGGGGTTGTCGTACTTGCCGGACAACTGGGCGGTGGTTTCGGCCCGCCTGGTCAGCAATACGCCCGCGGCCAGAGCGCACGCCGCCGCCAGCACCGACAGCACGGCCGGGAAGACGTGGGCTTCGGCGCCGGTGACCGTCGCCCGGCCGGGCAGCTCGGCGAGCGTGCCCGCCCGTTCGGCCGTTCTGCCCGCCCCGATGGTCAGGGCGAAACCGGGAACGGCCGCCACCGCGGCGACCACCGCGACCACCACACCGAGCAGCTGACGCAGAACGCCCTTCACCGCGAACACGGCGGCGATCGCGGCGACGAGCACCAGCGCGAGCGGAGTGAGCGCCCCGAACCAGGTGCCGCCGTCGAGGTTGTCGGTGCGCGGTTCGGTGAGGCCGTCGGCCGACTGCACCGTCACCCATGTCATCCGGGACGACGCCCACAGTCCGGCCGCCGCCACGGCCAGCAAGATCACTGGAACCACCGGTTTGGCGGCAGGTGCGGCCACTCGCGCGCCTGCTTGCAGGCCGTCGCCGTTCACGCCGCTGTCGCCCACCGAGCCGCCGTCACGCGCCGGGCCGCTATCGCTCACCGCGTCGCTGTCACGCGCCGAGTCGCTGCCGTTCGGTGTGCCGGCGTCCCGCGCACTCACTCGGCGCCGCCCTCATAGGTGCGCAGGGTCTTGGCGGCCGCGATCGCCTTGAGGACCGCCATGGCCTTGTTGCGGGCCTCGGTGTCCTCGGCGACGGGGTCGGAGTCGGCGACCACGCCGGCGCCCGCCTGGACGTAGGCGGTGCCGTCCTTGAGGAGGGCGGTGCGGATGGCGATGGCGGTGTCGGCGTCACCGGCGAAATCGAGGTAGCCGACCACGCCGCCGTAGATCCCGCGCCTGGTCGGTTCGAGTTCCTCGATCAACTCCATCGCCCGCACCTTCGGCGCACCGGACAGGGTGCCCGCCGGGAAACACGCGCGCACGGCGTCGAGGGCGATCTTGCCCTCGGCCAGCTGACCCGACACCGTCGACACCAGGTGCATCACGTGGCTGTAGCGCTCCACGTGTCGGTACTGGGTGACGCGCACCGTGCCGGGACGGCACACCCGGCCCAGATCGTTGCGGCCGAGGTCGACGAGCATGAGGTGCTCGGCGTTCTCCTTGTCGTCGGCGAGCAGGTCCTTCTCGAGCAGGATGTCGTCCTCGGCGCTCGCTCCGCGCCAGCGGGTGCCCGCGATCGGATGTGTCGTTGCGACACCGTCTTTCACGGTCACCAGCGATTCCGGGCTGGAGCCGACGATGGAGAACGCGGTGCCGCCGTCGCCGTCGGGGATGTGCATCAGGTACATGTACGGGCTCGGGTTCGAGGCCCGCAGCATCCGGTAGACCGCGAGCGGGGAGCCGGTGTACTCCATTTCGAAGCGCTGCGAGAGCACCACCTGGAACGCCTCGCCCGCCTCGATCTCCTTGATGAGCCGACGCACACCCGAGCAGAATTCCTCGGTGGTTCGCCTGCGCAGGTAGTCGGGTTCGGGCTGGTCGAAGACCGACACCGTCGACGACGCCGGGGTGGCCAGCGCGGCGGTCATCCGGTCGAGCCGGGCCACGGCGTCGTCGTAGGCGGCGTCGACGTGTTCGTCGGTGCCGTTCCAGTTCACCGCGTTGGCGATCAGCGTGATCGCGCCCTCGTGGTGGTCGAAGGCGGCCAGGTCGGTGGCCAGCATCAGGACCAGCTCGGGTAGCTGCAGATCGTCCTCGGCCAGCTCGGGCAGGCGCTCGATGCGGCGGACCGCGTCGTAGCCGAGATAGCCGACCATGCCGCCGGTGAGCGGGGGCAGGCCGGGCAGGCGTTCGGTGCGCAGTAGTTCGAGGGTTTCGTGCAGCACGCGCAGCGGGTCGCCGCCCGAGGGCGCGTCGGCGGGGACGGTGCCGAGCCAGGCGGCCGCACCGTCGACGACCGTCAGCGCCGACGGGCTGCCCGCGCCGATGAACGACCAGCGCGACCAGGAGCGCCCGTTCTCGGCGGACTCGAACAGGAAGGTGCCCGGCCGGTCGTCGGCCAGTTTGCGGTAGGCCGAGAGCGGAGTCTCGGAGTCGGCCAGCACCTTTCGGGTCACCGGGACCACCCGGTGCTCGGCGGCGAGCAACCGGAACTGCTCGCGGGTGGTGGTGGTCGGTGTCGGCGCGCCCTGCATTCGGCCATCATCCCAGGCGCCGTGACGTGGCCGCATCCTGCCCCGACCACCCCGCCGAAGGCGGTCACGACCGGCCGCCGAATGCGGTCGTGACCGGCATCACTACACTCGCGCGCGTTCCATGTCGCATGCGGTATCCCTTCTTCCGAGAGGAGCCATGTTGAATCCCTCGCATCAGGGCGCACAGATGGGCAGGCAGGCCCCTGTGTCGCAGCACTACAACGGTCCTGGACAGCAGTCCGCGGCGAACGCGCTCACGTCGTTCGTCACCTACGCCAAGGCCATGCAGGATCTGGACGAGAAGTCCTTCCCGGTCGAGTACGAAGCGCACCGCGATCGCCTCCTGAAGCTGGAGCCGATGTTGCGCGTGCACGGCATCCTCGACGTGATGGAGATCCGCAACCCGGAGATCAAAGCGCTGTTGCGGATTCCCTAGAGCCGCAGGGCTGGTCGAAAAGGCGGGTCCCCGTTCGCATCCGTGAACGGGGACCTTTTGCGCGCGGGCACCGGCCGTTAGGGTCGTGCGCATGCAGCCAGGTCAGACCGCGCCCCCGTTCGAACTTCCCGATCAGTCCGGCGAACTCCGCTCCCTCGATGCCCTGCTGGCAGGCGGGCCGCTCGTCCTGTTCTTCTACCCCGCCGCCAACACTCCGGTCTGCACTGCCGAGGCGTGCCATTTCCGTGATCTGAGCGCCGAGTTCGCCGCCCTCGGTGCGTCGTGTGCCGGGATCAGCACCGACAGTGTCGAGGTGCAGGCCGGTTTCGCCGGCAAGCAGCGGCTCGACTATCCGGTCCTGTCCGACGCAGACGGCGAGGTCGCGGCCGGTTTCGGCGTCAAGCGTGGACTGCTCGGCAAGTTGGCCCCGGTCAAGCGGCACACCTTCGTCATCGATACCGATCGCACGATCCTGAAGGTCGTCACCGGTGAACTGCGCGCGGCCGTGCACGCCGACGAGGCATTGCGCTTTCTGCGTGAACGGGCGAAATCCGCCGGATAGCGAGGAGAAACGCCGGGCACGGATCGGTGCCCGGCGCCGTCGGCACACCTACGCTGGGGGAATGACATCCGGCGAAGTGCGGTCGAGCGGTCAGAAGTCCACAGCTACCGTGTGGCGCAACCGGGCGATCATGATCCTGGCGACAGCGGTCGTGCTGGTGATCGCCTATTTCATCCTGGCCTCGTTCATCCCACGATGGTGGGCGCAGCGCCTGGCGAGCCTCGTGCACGGCAGTTTCACCCAGGGCATCTGGTGGGGTCTTGTCTACGGCCTGGTGTTCACGCTGGTGCCGCTGCTGCTGTTGCTGCTCGCGGTGCGGATGTGGAAGCGCAAAGGCGGCAAGTTCATCGCCGGTGTGGCAGTCGTCATCGCGCTGCTCGGCTCCCTGCCGAACCTGATGACGCTCACCATCGTGCTCGGTGGCAACAATGCGGCGCACGCCGGTGAACGCATCCTCGATGTCGACGCGCCCGCGTTCCGCGGTGCCTGTCTGGTCGGTGCGATCGTGGCCGCGATCATCTTCGCCCTGGCGCTCGGTCTGATGGGTAAGCGGGGCATCAACCGCCGCCGGGCCGCCAAGGCCACCCCCGAACCGACGGTCCCGCCGCAGGAGTCTCGCGAATACTGATGCTTCGATGACGCGTCCCGGGTTGTGAGTGACCTCACGACGCGGGCGATCCGGCGGACGCCACAGCGACGTCGTGGCAAACTCGGTCCGGTGCGCGTCCCTCTCCTCGATCCGTGCCGCCCGACCGCGAGGCGGCCTCAGCCATGACCAGATGGCTGGATCCGGTAGAACAGCGCGCCTGGCAGGCGGTAGTCGCCCTGATGACAAGGGTTCCGGCCGCCCTCGACACCCGATTGCAGCGCGAGTCCGGGCTCACGCATTTCGAATTCCGGGTGCTGAGCCTGCTCTCGGAGGAAGCCGGGCACCGGATGCAGCTCAGTGATCTCGCCCACAAGGCAAATGCTTCGCTATCGCGGCTTTCGCATGTGGTGTCGAAACTGGAGCGACTCGGCTGGGCGCGCCGCGATTCGGCGGCGGGCAGACGCGGGGTGTACGCGGTGCTCACCGACGACGGTTTCGAGAAGGTCGTCGAGGCCACGCCCGGATATCTCGACGCCGTCCGCAAACTGGTGCTCGACGGCCTCGACTGCGCCCAGACAGCCCAACTCGCCGCCCTCGGCGAAAGCCTGTCCAGCCAATTGGACCATGTCCTCGCCGAGGGGTGCGACTAGACCTCGAAGCCGGATCAGCCGAACGTGCGCCGGTAGCTCTGTGGGCTGACGCCGGTGGTGCGCTTGAAGCGCTCCCGGAAAGCGGTGGCCGACCCGAAACCGACCTGGCCGCTGATCCGTTCGACGGAATGCTGTGTGGTTTCGAGCAGATGCTGTGCCTGCCGGATCCGGGCGCGGTGCAGCCAGCGCAGCGGGGTGGTTCCGGTGTGTTCACGGAAGCGCCGGATCAGCGTGCGGGTGCTGATTCCGGCCCGCTCGGCGATATCGGCGAGACTGAGGTCCTCGGCCAGGTTCTCCTGCAGCCAAGTGAGCAGCGTTTCGAGCTCACAGCCCTGCGGTGTCGGGACGTGGTCGTGGACGATGAACTGCGCTTGTCCGCCTTCGCGTTCGAGCGGCATCACCGACAGCCGGGCGGCGTGCGCGGCAACGGCCGAGCCGTAGTCGCGGCGAATCATGTGCAGGCACAAGTCCATTCCCGCCGCAGCGCCCGCCGAGGTGAGGAACTGACCGTTGTCGACGTAGAGGACGTCCGGGTCGACGTCGATGTCGGGATGGGTGGTGGCCAGTGCGCCGGCCGCATGCCAGTGGGTCGTGGCGCGCAGCCCGGCCAGCAGGCCCGTGGCGGCCAACGGGAAGGTGCCGACGCAGATGGACGCGATGCGGGTGCCCTCGGCGGCGGCCGAGCGTAGTGCCTCGCGGACGGCGGGTGAGAGCGGCGCCGTCGGATCGGCGATGCCCGGCACGATGATCGTGTCCACGTTCCGGAGTCCGTCCAGGCCCCACGGGGCGCGCAGGGTGAAGGCGCCCGCGTCGACCTCGGCGTGTTCGGCGCAGACCCGCACCTGGTAGCCGGGTCGTCCGTCGGGCAGCCGGGTCCGTGAGAAGACCTCGATCGGGGTGGACAGGTCGAACGGAATCACCTTGTCCAGTGCCAGGACGGCGACGGTGTGCATGGCACGAGGGTAGCGAGGTCGGCATTTTTCCGTCGAAACCTGTCGCCAGTGCCACTGGGCTCTCACGGCGAGCACCGGTTGACTGTGGGATGTCCAGCGGATATCGACGCGAGGGAACTCATCCATGCATATTCAGATCGTCCTTTTCGACGGCTTCGACCCACTCGATGCCATCGCTCCCTATGAAGTGCTGTACGCGGGCGGCGTGGCTTCCGACGGTGCGGTCACCGTCGAGCTGGTCTCCGCACAGGGCCCTCGCGAGGTGATCAGCGGCACCGGCGGACTGACACTGCGCGCCACCGGCACCCTCGACCCGGAACGTGCGGACATCGTTGTGGTGCCCGGGGCTTCGGGCCGGGTGGGCGACCTCGGCGAGGTGCCGGAAGCAGAGGTGGGTGCGGGCGAATGGGAACCGGACCAGCCCATCCCGGTGCTGCTCGGTCGCACGCTGAGTACCGAGCTGCCCGCGCTCCTCGCGCAGGCGATGAGAGCCCCAGGGGTCACGGTCGCCACCGTCTGTGGAGGTTCGCTGGTCCTGGCCATGGCCGGCCTGCTCGAAGGCCGTCACGCCACCACCCACCATCTCGGCCTGGATCTGCTCGACGCCACCGGCGCGCACGCGGTCTCGGCCCGGATCGTGGACGACGGCGACCTGGTCACCGGCGCGGGTGTCACCTCCGGCCTCGATCTCGGCCTGTATCTGCTCGAGCGTGAACTGGGGCCCCGCGTCGCGCATGCCGTCGAAGAGCTCTTCGCACACGAGCGGCGTGGCACCGTCTGGCGCGCCGACGGTCTGACACCGACCGCCTTCTGAGCAGCGACATTCATCGAACAGTCAGGAATCGCATCAGCATGTCCTTCGCAGGCACCTGGAACATGTCCATCGCCACCCCGATCGGCACGATCGACGCCGTGGTCGAAATCCGTGAGCAGGACGGGATACTCACCGGCGTCGCGCACGGAGCAGGCGAGGACGTGCCACTCACCGAGCTCCGCGCCGACGGCGATCGGCTCACCTGGAAACAGGCCGTCACCAAACCCCTGCGGCTGAACCTGGCATTCGATGTGACCGTCGACGGTGACACCCTGCGGGGAACCTCCAAAGCCGGGCGCCTGCCGTCGTCGAAGGTCGTCGGCGAACGACGCCGCTGACGCTCAATCGCCCTGCCTGCGCACCATTTCCGCGATCCAGGTGGGTGCGAACGGCGAAGTGCAGCCGGGCGAGGTCGGATAGTCGGCGAGCACCCGCAGCCGTTCCCCGATATCGACGGCACGGGCCCGGTGTTCGGGGTGGGTGATACCGATCTGGGCCAGGCAGGTGTTCATCGCCCATTGCAGGCGGTCCGGGGCGGTCTTCATGTGCGCTTCGATATCGTCCAGGATCCCCGAGAGGTCAAGTCCCGCAGGCTTTTTCACCACCCGTTCGGCGGTGAGCGCCCAACCGGCGGCCGCCACCGCCGGATCCGGGTCGGCGAGCCAGGCCACGCGCAGCTCCTCGACGTGCGGGTTCTTCTTCACCACATAGTTCACGAGCCAGTCGTGCACCTTCGGGGTGCGGGCGGCGCGGATCATCGCGTCGAGTTCGGCCCGGTCGAAGGCTTTCGGGCGGCAGACGAGCAGGGCGAGCAGTTTCGCGGCGGTGTCGCCGGTGGCCCACAGCTCGACGGCGAGGTCGTGACTGGTCTTCAGCCGTTTGGCGACCGCGCGCAGCTCGGTGAGGTTCACGCCGTGGTCGTCGCCGTGCTTCTCGTTGACCTCGCGAACGCGCGGGTTGTCGAGGGCGGCGAGCTCGGCGAGGACCTCCGGCACGGTCATCTCACTCGGCCTCGCGTGCGAGCAGCACATCGGTGTCGAAGCAGGTGTGGGTGCCGGTGTGGCAGGCCGCCCCTTCCTGATCGACGATCAGCAGCACGGTGTCCCCGTCACAGTCGAGCCGCACCTCGTGCACGTACTGCGTGTGCCCCGAGGTCTCCCCCTTCACCCAGTACTGCTGGCGCGAACGCGAATAGTAGGTGCCCCTGCGGGTTTCGAGGGTGCGGGCCAGGGCCTCGTCGTCCATCCAGGCCATCATCAGCACGTCGCCGGTCGCCTTCTCCTGCGCGATCGCGGCGATCAGCCCGGCCTCGTTGCGTTTGAGGCGAGCGGCAATGGCAGGATCCAGACTCATCCGTCGTTTATAACAGCTCGATCGCCACCAGTAGTTCGACGAGGTCGTTGACGCTGCGCACATTGCGTCCGGTGAGTTCCTGGATGCGGCCCAGCCGGTACTTGGCGGTGTTGAGGTGGATGTGCAGGGCGTCGGCGGCTTCGCGCAGGTTCATGTCGGCGGCGGCGAACGCGCGGACGGTGTCGGCGAGGGTGCCGCCCCGGGCGCGGTCGTCGGCGAGGGCGGCGCCGACGCGGGGGTCGACGAGCTGGCGGGTGGTGTCGTCGGCGCGCAGCAGCAGGTACCGGAACGGCGTCATCTGCGGCAGCGCGAGCACGCCACCGTCCTCGGGAAGCAGGGCGAGGGCGGCCCTGGCCTGCCGGTGTGCCCGGGGGATCTGGCCGACCTCGGTGACCGAGGTGCTCACCCCGACGGCAAGTGCCACACCGTCGGCGGCGAGTTGTTCACGCAGCGTCCGCAGTCGTTCGCACAGCTGCTCGGCCGACCCGTCGGGTCGCAGCGCCGGGATCGCCACGATCTCGGTATCGCGCACCACCGACAGGGTGCGCAACCCGTTGACACCGGTGCGTGCCAGCGCGGCCGACACCACTTGCCTCGTCTCGCACAGGGAGTCGGCCGCCGTCGCGGGATCGAGAACCATCGCGGTGACGACCACCAGCGGCGCGGTCCGTTCGGCGCCGATCCCGTGCGCGGTGGCCACGGACAGGTGCGGTCCGCTCGCGGGCAGGGCACCGTCGAGCAGGGAGTCCATCAATGCCTGGCCGTCGCGGCTCGATTCCGCGGTGACGTACTGCTGGAATTCCAGGTAGGCGTCGGTGGCCTGGGTGCTGATCAGGTCGGTGTAGCGGGCCAGCGGTCCGGCCAGCGACAACACCGCTTCACGTCCCGCGTCGGTGTCGCCCGCGTGGGCGAGCAGCGATTTCCAGATCGCGCGCTGACCCAGCCGGAACGCGGCGATGTAGTCGACCAGCGGCAGCCCGCAGCGGGCGCGGCGGGCGGCGGCCTGCCTGGCGTAGGAGACGTCGGCCGGGGTGACCCGTTTGTGCTCGAGCAGGGCACCGAGCCCGGTGCGGCTGAGCCGGGCCAGCTGGTCGTGCACGTCGGCGAGGAACCCCGGGTCGGCGGTGCCGTAGCCGGGCAGTTCGACGCGCAGCTTGGCCATCACATCGTCGGCGATCTCGTCCGCGTGCTCGTAGGCGCACCCGACGATCCGGGCGCGCTCGGCGTGCACCGGATCGGAGTAGCCGAGCAGTTGTGATCCAGCTGACATGTTCGGGGAGTTTGCAGCGCCGCGTTCGAGGTGTCAACCAGATCACACTGTCCGCAGCGGACGAGGCCTGGCCGAAAACTTGGTCCACAACGTCCGATGTGGGTGCTGACCAGCGCTCTTAGTGTTCCTCGCATGCTCGACATAACCCACCTGACGGTGCGCTTCGGCGGGATCACCGCCCTGCAGGATGTGGGGTTCACGGTCGCCGCGGGCGAGATGGTCGGTCTGATCGGGCCCAACGGCGCGGGCAAGACCACCCTGTTCAACTGCCTCACCCGGCGCAACCGTCCCACCTCCGGCAGCTTGCGCTACCTCGACACCGACCTGACCACGGTGCGCCCCGATGCGCTGGCCGGCCTCGGCATAGCCCGCACTTTCCAGAACCTCGGCCTGTTCGCCCGGATGTCGGTGCGCGACAACGTGCTCGTCGGCACCCATCACCGCACGCGCGGCGGTTTCGTCTCGGCGGGGCTGCGGATGCCGTGGGTCGGCCGGGAGGAACGGCGATTGCGCGCCGACGCCGACGAACTGCTCGAGCGGCTCGACCTCACCGACGTCGCCGACCACCCGGCCGCCGGGCTGCCGTTCGGCACCCTCAAGCGAATCGAGTTGGCGCGCGCCCTGGCGGTGCGGCCCCGGCTGCTGCTGCTCGACGAGCCGGTGAACGGGCTGAGCCACGGCGAGGTCGACGAGTTCGCCGAACGTCTTCGTGCCCTGCAGACCGAACTCGACCTCACCGTTGTCGTCGTCGAACACCACATGGGCTTCGTGATGAACACCTGTGACCGGGTGGTCTGCCTCGAGTTCGGGCAGGTGATCGCCGAGGGCGAACCCGAAGCGGTGCAGAGCGATCCGGCTGTCGTCCGCGCCTATCTGGGGGCTGCCTCATGAGCGAATTCCTGACCGTCACCGACCTGTACGCGGGGTACGGCGCGGCGAAAGTGCTGCACGGCGTGAGCTTTTCGGTCGCCGAGGGCGAAGTGTGCGCCATCCTCGGCCCCAACGGCGCGGGCAAGACCACCCTGTTGCGCGCGCTGTGCGGCATGGTGAAAGTGCGTGGCACCCTGCGCTTGAACGGTGACGAGGTGGCCGGGCGGGCACCCGAGGCGATGGCCCGGCTCGGGGTCGCCCACGTGCCCGAGGGCCGCGGCACCTTCGCCCCGCTCACGGTGGAGGAGAACCTGCGCCTCGGCGCCTACTCCCGCCGCGACCGCGCGGGCGTCGAGTCCGACCTGCGCCGTGTCTACGACTACTTCCCGATCCTGCGCGACAAGCAGCGCGACCCGGCGGGCGGGCTGTCCGGCGGTCAGCAGCAGATGCTCGCCATCGGCCGGGCGCTGATGCTGCGCCCACGACTGCTGCTGCTGGACGAACCCTCGCTCGGGCTTTCCCCGCTGGTCACCCAGGAGCTGTTCGGGATCGTGCACACCATCAACGCAGAGGAACGCACCACCGTGATAGTCGTCGAACAGAACGCCCACCTCGCGCTGGGTGTCGCCCATCAGGCACATGTGCTCGAGACGGGCCGGATCGTCCTGTCCGGCAGCGCCGCCGAGATCAAGGCAGACGAGCAGGTCGTCCGCTCCTACCTCGGATACCGGGTGCGGCCGTGACCGAATTCGTGCAGCAGCTCGTCGAGGGGCTCTCGGCGGGCGCGATTTACGCGGGGCTGGCGCTGGCCCTGGTCCTGATCTACCGGTTCACCGGGGTGGCCAACTTCGCCCAGGGCGAGCTGGCCATGTTCTCGGCATTCCTGGCCTGGCAGCTGAGTCAGGTGATGCCGTTCTGGGCGGCACTCGTCCTCACGCTGGTGATCTCGTTCCTCGCGGGCATGGTGATCGAGCGGGTGGTGATCCGGCCGGTCGAAGGCAAACCGGAGATCACCCTGGTGATCGTCACGGTCGGTTTGTTCTTCACGGTGCACGCGGCAGCGGGCTGGATCTGGTCCTACCAGGTGAAGTCCTTCCCGAATCCCTTCCCGGACGGCGCGTTGCGCGTCGCCGATGTCAGTGTGGGGTACGGCAGCCTCGGCATCTTCGCCGTCGTCGGACTGGTGATGGCCCTGCTGTATCTGCTGTTCCGCTACACCGCGATCGGGTTGGCGATGCGGGCGGTGGCGTGTAATCCGCAGTCCGCCAGGCTCGTCGGCATCCGGGTCGGCACCGTGCTCTCGCTGGGGTGGGGACTCGCGGCGCTGGTCGGGTCGGTGTCGGGGGTGTTGTCGGCGCCGCTGCTGTTCCTCGATCCCAACATGATGAGCGGCGTCCTGATCTACGCCTTCGCGGCGGCGACGCTCGGCGGGTTCGACTCCCCCGGCGGCGCGGTAGCGGGCGGCCTGATCGTCGGCGTCGCCGAAACCCTCACCGGCGCCTACGTCGACGCGATCGGCACCGAACTCAAGATCGGTGTGCCGCTGGTGATCATCCTGGGCGTGCTGTTGCTTCGCCCCCAAGGTCTGTTCGGACACGCGGCGGTGGAACGAGTATGAGTGACGTGAAAATCTCGGCAGCGAATCCTGTAGCACCCCAGGCGGAACCGGCACGTCCGGGAATCCGCGTCCCCCAGCTTCCGCTGGTCTGCACGGTCGCGGTACTCCTGCTCGCCTGCGCCGCACCGTTCCAGCTGGTGCCCTTCCACACCTTCCAGCTGGCGATGGCCATGATCTACGCGGTCACCCTGCTCGGGCTGAACCTGCTCGTCGGCCACACCGGCCAGATCTCGCTCGGTCACGGCGCGTTCTTCGCGATCGGCGCCTACACGGCCGCGATCGCGATGCACCAGTGGGACACACCGTATTTGGCGACGATCCCGCTGGCGGCGGTGATCACCTTCGTGCTCGGGTTCGCGCTCGGCATCCCGGCGTTGCGCCTGCGCGGGCTGTATCTCGCACTGGTCACCCTGTCGATCGCGATCTTCCTGGTCCCGTTGCTGAAACGGTTCGACGGACTCACCGGCGGCTCGATGGGACTCGGCGTCGACAAGCCGGTGCCGCCTGCCTGGACCGGGCTCGCCGAGGATCAGTGGCTGTATTTCCTCGCGCTTGCTGTCACCGTGCTGAGCTTCGTGCTGGTCGCCGGGATGCTGCGTTCCAAAGTCGGTCGCGCCCTGCACGCGGTGCGCGACAACGAGACCGCCGCCGAGGTGCTCGGGGTGAACCTGGCGCACTACAAGACCCTGGCCTTCGCCTGGAGCGCGCTGCTGGCCGGCGTCGCGGGCTGCGTCTACACCTGGGTGATCGCCTTCGTCTCCCCCGACTCGTTCGCGCTCACTCTGTCGATCACCCTGCTGGCCGGGCTCGTCGTCGGCGGGCTCGGCACCACCTGGGGGCCGGTGCTCGGCGGGCTGTTCGTGATGTTCGTGCCGAGCCTGGCGCAAGACGTCAACCAGGCCGCGCCCGGCGTCATCTTCGGACTGCTGATCATCGCGGTCATGTACCTCGCACCCCAGGGACTGGCCGGTCTGGCCACCCGATGGGCGCACTGGCTCGGACAACGCGTCCGGAAAGGGAGAACTCATGCGCACTAGGACAATCCAGTGTCTCGGGGTGGCCGCCGCACTGGTCGCCACGCTCACCGCGTGCGGTGGCCGCAACGCCGACACCGGGACCGTCGGCGAAGGCGATTGCCGAGGTCAGCAGACCACCGGCATCACCGACAGCACCATCAAGCTCGGCGGCGTGTACCCGCTGTCGGGTCCGGCCTCGGCCTACGGCGAGGTGCCCAAGGGCATCAAGGCCTACTTCGACTACGTCAACGCCGAGAAGGGCGGCATCGGTGGACGCCAGGTGGAATACCTCGTCCGCGACGACGGCTATCAGCCGCCCAAGACTGTCGAGGAGACCCGCCGACTGGTCGAACAGGACCAGGTGTTCGCGGTCTTCCAGACCCTCGGCACCGCCACCTCCTCGGCGGTGACCGACTACCTCGGTCAGCGCAAGGTGCCGCAGATGTTCGTCGCCACGGGCGCCACGAAGTTCGGGTCCGAGGACAACCCGTGGACCATCGGCTGGCAACCCAGCTACCGCACCGAGGGCCTCGCCTACGCCGAGTACGTGAAGAAGCAGCGCCCCACCGCGACCGTCGCGGTGCTGTACCAGAACGACGACTTCGGCAAGGACCTGCTCGCCGCGTTCCGCCAAGGCGCCGAGGGCAGCGGGGTGAAGGTGGTCGCCGAGCAGAGCTTCGAGGTCACCGACCCCACCGTCGACGCGCAGGTGCGCAACCTGGCCAATTCCGAAGCCGATGTGATGCTGAACTTCTCGACACCGAAGTTCGCCTCCCAGGCCCTGGCCGCCGACGTGCGCAACACCGACTGGAACCCGCTGCACGTGCTCACCCAGGTCTCCAACACCATGGCGACCCTGCGCCCGGTCGGCCTGCCGAATATCCAGGGCACCGTGAGCGCCGCGTTCCTCAAGGACCCCGCCGATCCGCGCTGGGCCACCGACCCCGGTATGCAGACGTTCAAGACCGAACTCACCCAGTACGCGCCCGGCGCCGACACCGAGAACCAGCACGCCATGGCCGGCTGGGCGATGGCGCAGAGCTTCCACAAGACCCTCGAAGCGGCGAAGTGCCCGACCAGGGAGGGCCTGCGCGACGCGATGCGCTCCCTCGACAACGTCTCCGCCGACCTGATGCTGCCCGGTATCAGCATGAAAACCGGTGCGGGCGACGGCTTCCCGCTCGAGGCGGTCGGCATCCAGACCTTCGCCGGCGAGCACTGGTCGCTGACCGAGGGCCTGATCGATACCTCCGGCAAGTAGTCCCGTGCCGCGAGGCACAAATTCACCCCACGATCGATGAGGATCACCATGAAGATGTCAACCACGCTCGCGACGGCCGCCATGACGGCGCTCGCCCTGTGCGTCGGCAGCGCGAACGCTCACGCCGAGCCGACCCAGACCGAGGTCCACTACGAGATCAGCAGGCAGGGCGACGCGGCCGTGCTCTCGACGAACGACGGCAAACTGCAGGTCGTCGACGGTCAGCTCGTGCTCACCACCGAGGCCGATGTGCCCGTCGCGGCGCTGCCGCTGTCGTACCGGATGGACGACAAGGTCTTCCCGATCGCAGCGGCGATCGACGGTGACCGCGCCACCCTCACACCATCACGTGACGGCGGCACACCGGCCGAGGCGGCCACGAATGTCATCAGCCAGGATGCCGCGGTGCAGCAGATCGCCGAATCCTTCACCCCCCGTGACCAATCCGCGCTCGGTGTGCTCGCCCAGCGGCTCACCATCGGCAGCGCGGTGGCCGCCATCATCGGCGCCGTGGTCGGCGGCGGGGTGGGCTGCCTGGTCGGCGGTGCGGCCGGTGCGACGATCGCCAGCCCCGTGATCGTGCTGCTCGTACCGTGGGTGGGCGCCACCGTGGCGGGATGTGTGCTCGGCGCGGCCACGCTCGGCGCGGTGGGCGGGATGGTCGGGCTGGTCACCGTCGGTGGTCCGCTGGCCTTGTTCGCCGCCTACCAGTACTTCTCCACCATCCTCGCACCGTGCCCGGCCGAGCTGGGCGCCTACTGCAAGGACCCCGCGGTACCCGCGCCCGCGAAGTAGATCTCGTCCGCTGCCGGGCCGCGAACACGGGGGTGTTCGCGGCCCGGCCCGTGCGCACAGGCGCGCCGACAACAGGGGAATCGCTGATGCGCAGAACAGTTCTCGACGCCGAACTCGTCGCCTTCCGGGCCACGATTCGGGCCTTCATCGAAGCCGAGGTCGTCCCGAGCTTCGGCCGCTGGTACCAGGACGGTCTCGTGCCGCGCGAATTCTATTACCGGCTCGGGGATCTGGGGGTCTTCGGTCTCGAGGTGCCGGTGGAGTTCGGCGGTGCCGGGCGTGACTCACTGGCCTATCGTGGCGTGCTCGCCGAGGAGATCGCCAGGGCCGCTGTCTCCTTCGGCGGGGCGGGCGCGCACCTGGGGCGCTGCCTGCCGTTGATCACCTCGCTCGCCACCCCGGCGCAGCAGGCCAGGTGGCTGCCGGGGATCGTCACCGGCGACACGATGTTCGCCCTCGCGGTGGCCGAGCCGGGGACGGGCACCGAACCGGAGGGGATGCGCACCACCGCGCCACTGACCGCCGAGGGCAGCTATGTGCTGAACGGTTCGAAGACCTATGTCATCGGTGGGGTGCACGCCGATCGGGTCATCGTGTGCGCCCGCACCGCACCGCCGCGGCCCGACGACCCGTCCTACGGTCTTTCGCTACTCGTGGTCGACACAAGCGCGGCCGGTTTCCTGGTGGGCAGGCGCCTCGACACATTGGGCCGCAAAGTCGGTGGCACCGCCGAACTCACCTTCACCGATGTGCGAGTCCCCGCCACCGACCTGCTCGGCGACCCACACCGGGCCGCCGCGCACCTGGCCGCCCAACTGCCACAGCAGCGACTGAATATCGCGCTCGGCGCCTACGCCCGGGCCAAGGCGGCCATCCGCTTCGCCCGCGACCACACCCGCGACCGGCTTCCGGCCGCCCGCCCCGTCGCCGCCGTCCAGCACGGCAAGTTCGAACTGGCGGGCTGCCGAGCCGAGGTCGATGCCATCGAGGCCGTGATCGATCGTGCGCTCGCCGCCCACGACAGCGCCGCACTCGACCCGGCCCACGCCGCCTCCGCTGAACTCTTCGCCACCGAGACCGCGACGCGGGTCATCGACCGCTGCCTCCAACTGCACGGCGGCGCGGGCTATCTCACCGACTCGCCCATCGCCCGCCTCTACGCCGACCACCGCGTGGACCGCCTCCAAGGCGGCGACACCTCCGACACCCTGCGCACCGTCATCGCCACGGACATGGGTCTGTAGCACCGACGACGGAGACCGCCGAGGGTCGGCGCCGGGTCAGCGGACGGTGATGCCGTCGGTGCGCATGGCGTCTTTGACCTGGGCGATGGTGAGGTCGCCGAAGTGGAAGACGCTGGCGGCGAGCACCGCGTCGGCGCCCGCGTGGACGGCGGGCGGGAAGTGTTCCACCGCGCCCGCACCGCCGCTGGCGATCACCGGAACGTGCACGGCGGCGCGGACGGCGGCGATCATCGGCAGGTCGAAGCCCGCCTTGGTGCCGTCGGCGTCCATGGAGTTGAGCAGGATCTCGCCGACACCGAGTTCGGCGCCGCGCACAGCCCATTCGACGGCGTCGATACCGGTACCGCGCTTGCCGCCGTGGGTGGTGACCTCCCAGCCGGACGGGGTGTCGGGCTGCCCGTCGGGCACGGTGCGGGCGTCGACCGAGAGCACGATGCACTGCGAACCGAAGCGCTGCGACATCTCCGAGAGCACCTCGGGGCGGGCGATGGCGGCGGTGTTCACCGAAACCTTGTCGGCCCCGGCGCGCAGCAGGCGGTCCACGTCCTCGACCGTGCGCACCCCGCCACCGACGGTGAGCGGGATGAAGATCTGTTCGGCGGTGCGGGTCACCACGTCGAGCATGGTCGCCCGGTCGCCGGTGGAGGCGGTCACGTCGAGGAAGGTGAGTTCGTCGGCGCCCTGGGCGTCGTAGGTGGCGGCCAGTTCCACCGGATCACCCGCGTCGCGCAGGTTCTGGAACTTCACGCCCTTGACCACCCGGCCCGCGTCCACATCGAGACAGGGGATCACGCGGACGGCCAGCGTGCTCTGCTGTGTGCTGGTACCCATCGTGTTCAACCTCGTTCTTCGTCGCTGACCGCGCAGATCATGTCAAGGAGTTCTTCGTGCACACCGGGTGCGGCGGCGAGCACCGAGCCGGAGGTGATGGTCCACGGCTCGCCCGCCAGGTCGGTGACAACCCCGCCTGCGGCCCGCACCAGCGCCACCCCGGCGGCGTTGTCCCACGGATGGTGACCGAACACCACCGCGCCGCCGAGCACACCGGAGGCGGTGAACGCCAGGTCGATTCCGGTGGCGCCGTGCATGCGGACCCGGGAGGACAACCGGCTCAGCGCACCGAGCAGGTCGAACCGGAACTGGCCGGGGATGCGGCCGGCCGAATCCAGGTTGAACGCGCCGAAACCGATCATGGCCTCGCCGAGTTTGCCGGGCGCCAGCGGCGGCAACGCCACCCCGTCGAGATACACCGGACCGCCGCTGACGGCGGCGTACCGGCGGCCCAACCCGGGCAGCCAGGTCGCCCCGATCACCGGTTCGCCCTCGTGCACCAGGGCGAGCAGGATACCCGACATGGGATGTCCCACCGAGTAATTGAAGGTGCCGTCGATCGGATCGAGCACCCAGGCCGTGCCCGACGTCAGCTCCGGACCGCCGAATTCCTCACCGTGCACCGCGATTCCGGTGCGCTGCCGCAACTCGGCGGAGATGGTGCGTTCCAGTTCGAGGTCGAGTTCGGTGGCGAAGTCGTTGCGGCCCTTGGCGACCGCGCTCGGCGCGCCGACACCCTCGAGATAGCGCGGCACCACCCCGTCCAGCACCTGGGTGGCGACAGCCAGCAGGTCGGTCAGTTCGGCGGTGCTCGGCGCGGTGGTCATGGCGAGGTCAGCGCACCGCGGCCAGGGCTTCGGGCAGCGTGAACCGGCCCGCGTACAACGCCTTGCCGATGATGGCGCCTTCGACACCCTCGTCGGTGAGGCCGGCGATGGCGACGAGATCGTCGAGCACCGAGATGCCGCCGGAGGCCACGACGGGCGCCTCGGCGGCATTGGCCACCTGGCTGAGGAGTTCGAGGTTGGGGCCGGTGAGCGTGCCGTCCTTGGAGACGTCGGTGACCACATAGCGTGCGCATCCGTCGCGTTCGAGGCGCTCGAGGACCTCCCAGAGGTCGCCGCCGTCGGTCACCCAGCCGCGGCCGCGCAGCCGCCATTCGCCGTCGATCTGCTTGACGTCGAGCCCGACCGCGATCCGGTCGCCGTACTCACCGAGTACGCGGGCACACCACTGTGGGTTCTCGATCGCCGCGGTGCCGATGTTCACGCGCGCGCAGCCGGTGGCCAGGGCGGCCTTCAGCGAGTCGTCGTCGCGGATGCCGCCGGAGAGTTCGACCTTCACGTCGAGTTCACCGATCACCTGGGCGATCAGTTCACGGTTGCTGCCCTTGCCGAAGGCCGCGTCGAGGTCGACCAGGTGCACCCATTCGGCACCGGCCTCCTGCCACGCGAGGGCGGCGTCGCGGGGCGACCCGTATCCGGTTTCGCTACCGGCCTCCCCCTGTACGAGGCGCACGGCCTCCCCATTGGCGACATCGACCGCGGGCAACAGCACAAGACTCACGCCGATCAGACTAGTAGGTCTTGCTCCGTGGGCCCGCAACGGTCCTGGTCGGTGCGCTCCGCGTCACTCCACCCGCTTCGGCCGCATGCGCGAATCGCACGCCGGATCGTGTGCCACAAGTTTGCCCGATTCCTGAAGTCCATTAGCCAGCTATGCGCCGGCCCTTATGTGATCGATCGAACAGACCCGGTTGACCTGCGGAAACATTCCGTTTACCAAGTATTAATGGTGATAATCACCACGTGGAATCAATTAGCAATTCGTTTCCCGCATCGATTAACTTTCCGTTTTGTCGGCAGGAACACCAACCCCTACCGAGTTCATCGCCGCACCGCCCCTTTGCGTTACCAGCCTGTGATTGCAGGCACCGAAAGGAAATCTCATGACTCGCAAGACCCTCGCTGTTGCCGGTGCCCTCGCCATCGCCGTGCTCGGTCCCGCCGCCGCCGCCAACGCCTTCACCGGCTCGGCCGCCGCCGCCACCGGTTCCGCCGCCCTCGGTGCCACCGGCTCGGCCGCCCTCGGCGCGACCGGATCCGCTGGTGCGGGCGCCGCGGGCGCCGGTGCCGCCGGTACCGGTTCCGCCGCCGCCCTGCCTGCTCTGGCCACCGGTTCGGCCGGTCTCGGTGCCGCGGGCACCGGCTCGGCGGGTCTCGGTGCCGCCGGCACCGGTTCGGCCGCCGCTCTCGCGGGCCTCGAGGTGCTCGAGACCGGCAGCTCGGCATTCGACAGCCTCACCAGTGGTGGCGCCAACATCGTCGACATCCTGCTCGGCGCGCGCGAACTCAACACCCCCGCCGAGTAATTCGGTATAGCCGGACTTGCCGACCACTCCCCTCAGGTCGGTGTCGAATGCGGTGACGTGCCAGGTGCACGTCACCGCATTCTTTTGTCTCCGAGTGCATTTCCGCCATAAACAATTGCCGCCACGTTTGCGGCAGGATTACCGATTCCGTTGCCGGTGCCCGGCCGGCAGTCGATCAGCACCGGGCACTGCCCGATTCGGCGTTGTCGCCCAGCGCCTTCGCGTGTCGGGCGGGCGCCGACGAGGCGGTCGGAGCAGTGCACCGGCGAACACCAGGCAAAATACTCACCGGTCGGTAAAGAACCTTTACCGATGAGAGGTGATGGATGAACTGGCAAGAGATCGAAACGTTCCTCGCGGTGGCCGAGGAACTGCACTTCGGGCGAGCGGCGGATCGGTTGTTGCTGTCGCGGGCCCGGGTGAGCCAGTTGATCCAGACACTGGAGGCCCGCGTCGGCGCACCTCTGCTGGAGCGGACGAGCCGTCGGGTTTCCCTGACGCCCTTGGGCGTTCAGCTCCGCGACGATCTGCTCCCGCACCATTGCGGCGTACTGGACGCGGTAGCGGAGGTGACCGAAACCGCGCGCGGCATCGACGGCGTGCTGCGAGTCGGTTTCTCCAGCCCACTGGCGGGCAAGCTGTTGATCGGGGCGGGCGATGCCCTGCGCGCACGCCACCCCGGCTGCACTCTCGATATCCGCGAGGTGCAGCTCTCCGATCGCTACAGCGCGTTGCGCTCGGGCGAGCTGGATCTGCAGCTCATCGAATTCCCCGCCACCGAACCCGACCTGGTGTGCGGTCCGGTGCTGCTGCGCGATGCCCGGGTTTTGGCGGTGTCCACCCGCAATCCGCTCTCGCGGCGACGCTCGGTCACCGTCGAGGATCTGACCGGGCAGACCGTGCTGTTCATCGGCGGGGTGCCGGACTACTTCCTCGATCACGTGGTTCCGCCGGTGACTCCCGCCGCGTCGCCGATCCGCCGTTCGACGACGACACGGTACTGGCAGGAGTTGCTGGCCCACGTCGCCGCGGATATCGGTGTCACCGTGACGGCCGCCCAGGGCATCGAGTACTACCCACGACCCGACCTGGTCTATGTGCCGTTCGAGGAGCAGGCGCCGATCGAATACGGTCTGCAGTGGCGCGCGTCGGGTCTGTCGGCGCGTGCGGCGGCCTTCGTCCGCACCGCCGTGAAGTGCGCCGGGAGCACACGGTGAACTGGCAGGAGCAGGAAACCTTCCTGGTGCTGGCCGAGGAACTGCACTTCGGGCGCGCGGCGGAGCGGCTCGCGGTATCGCGGGCCCGGGTGAGTCAGATGATCCACACCGTGGAACGGCGCATCGGCGCACCACTGTTCGAGCGGACGAGTCGACGGGTGTCGTTGACTCCCTTGGGGACTCAGCTGCGCGACGCCCTCGCTCCGCATCATCACGGCATTCTGGCCGCACTGGCCAGGGCGGCCGACAGCGCGGGTGCCGCGGAGGTGTTGCGGGCCGGCTTCACGCACCCACTGGGCAGTGAGATGCTGATGTCGGCCGCCACGGCGTTCCGCGCCGAGCGGCCCGCGTGCACGGTGGAGCTGCGTGAGGTCCAGCTGTCGGACCGGTTCGGTCAGCTGCGGCGCCGCGAACTCGACCTGGTCTTCCTCGAGTACCCCGCCGTCGAACCGGATCTGGTGAGCGGCCCGGTCCTGTTGCGTGACGCGAAGGTCCTCGTCGTCTCGACCTCCCACCCCCTGGCGACCCGCACCTCGGTCTCCGTGGCGGACCTGGCCGACGAAACACTGCTCACCGCACGGGGATTGGCGGGCTACTTCCTCGACCACCACTTCCCCACCCACACCCCCTCGGGGCGACCGATCCATCGCTCGATGACCATGCCGTACTGGCAGGAAGTCATGGTCCAGGTGGCAGCGGGCAACGGCACAGCCCTCGCCGCCGCCCAAGCCGGTCACTTCTACCCTCGCCCCAGCCTGGTCTACCTCCCCTTCGACGACCTCCCACCCATCGAATACGGCCTGGTCTGGCGCGCCTCCGGTTTGTCGCCTGCCGGCACCGCTTTCGTCCGCACGGTCACCGAGACCGCTCGCACCTCGGCTGAACCTGTGACAGCTTCCGATGCGGCGGACGGTCCTGATCGGTGATGACGCACGGGTACGAGGCCTACCGAGCGGAAGATCCGGCCCGCTTGTTGACCGGACCGGGCGCGGGGGACGATCGGTAGACCATGGCCAAACAGAACCGTCGGCGTCGCACCGGACGCAAACCCGCTCCGCCGACCGCTTTCGACGCGCTGTCGGGTGATCCGGCGACCATCGCCGAGGCGGTCATCGCCGCTGCCGCGCGGGGCGGGACCGAGTCGATCGGCACGGTGACTGTTACCGACGAGCTCGCCGCAGGTGTCGAATTGGCAGGTCGGCGGCTCATTGCCCACGCCTCTGATCTCGGCTGGCTGCCGGGGGACATCCATCAGGCCGCGCGCCGACGCCTCGACGAGTTCGCGGTGGGGTATCTGCTGGATCTGATGGCGGAGCATCATCCCGATGCGAGGTGGGACGCGGAGCTCGACGAGCTCGATGCCTCCGTCTGGTGGACGACTCCGCATCTGCGGGCGTGGGCCGATCGTGCCTTGCTCACCGGCAGCGAGGCGCTGACAACGGTGATCGAAGCGCTCGCGCTGTTGCTGCGACTGCCGAAGCTCGAATCGTCCGGGCCGGTCCGGCCCCGACACGGTGTGGACGAGAAGGTGCTCGGCCGGGTGCGTGGTCTGCTCGCCAAGGCCGAATCCACCTCGTTCCCCGACGAGGCCGAGACGCTGTCGGCCAAGGCGCAGGAGCTGATGACCAAGTACGCCATCGATCACCTGCTGCTCGAGCCGTCGAGCGATCTCCCCGCCACCCGCCGCATCTGGCTCGACACCCCCTACACCGACGCCAAAGCCCTGCTCATCGACCGGGTGGCGCACGCCAATCGCTGCCGCGCGATCTTCGCCGCCGAATGGGGTTTCGTCACCGTGGTCGGCGACGACACCGACCTCGACCTCGTCGAGCTCCTGTCCACCTCCCTGCTGGTCCAGGCCACCCGCACGATGATCGACACCGCCGACACCGGCGAATCCCGCTCCCGCCACTACCGCAAAGCCTTCCTCACCGCCTACGCGACCCGCATCGGCGAGCGCCTCACCGAGGCCACCGACACCACGATCGCCCACGCCCCGAACCACCTCCTCCCCGTCCTGGCGGCCCGGCAACACCAAATCGACAAGGCTTTCGACACCTTCTTCCCCACCGCCCGCGCGAAAGGCATCACCATCCGCAGCGCCGAAGGCTGGGCCGCAGGCACCGAGGCCGCCACCGAAGCCCGCGTCGACCACTCCTGATCGACATATAGCCGGTCAGTAAGGGTTTCGACCTCATCTGTGCGGCGTGCCCATCGACCCCGCCATTTGGGTGGCCGCCCATACCGCCTCGACGACACTACGACGGTCGACACGCCCCGAGCGCGTGCAGCGCCCCGCTGCGACTGATCGGCGGCGCATACGTCACCACCCACCTACGCTGGTGAGATGCGCCCGATCGTGTCCGAAGCGGAACTGGGTGGGGACTGGGAGGTTGCGGCTCCCGATTCCAACCGGGTTCCGGGCGCAATGATGGGCGGGTTCTTGGAGCGCTTCGGGGCAGGCGCGCCGATGCGGGTGTGCGCGCGGCCGGAGGTGACCGTGGTGATCCAGTTCGGCGATGCTCCGCTGCGGGTCACAGCCGGTGGTGAACAGCGGCAGCTCGGCGGTGTCGTCGCCGGACTGGCACCGATGCCACAGCAGGTGACGGCCGACCGCATCGAATGCCTCGAGATACGCCTGTCGCCCCTGTCCACGCGCACTCTACTGGGCGCCGCTCCCTCCGAATTGCGCGGCGAGGTGGTCGATCTCGACGCCGTGTGGGGACGTGAAGCAACCCTACTGCGCGAGCAACTGTCCGAAACATCCACGTGGGCAGCGCGATTCACCATCCTGACGACATTCCTCGCCCACCGCGAACCAGTCGGCGCCGCCGACCCCGAGGTCGCGGCATGCTGGAACCGCATCGTCGCCACCGGTGGCCGAGTACAGGTGCAGGAGCTGGCCGAGTGGACCGGGTGGAGCCGCCAGCGACTGTGGTCCCGATTCACCGCACAAACAGGTGTCGCCCCCAAGCAGGCCGCGAAGATAGTGCGGTTCCGCCGCGCACTGGATCGCCTCGCCGCCGGGCAGTCCGTGGCAGACGTCGCCGCGATCTGTGGCTACGCCGACCAGCCCCACCTCCATCGCGAGATCGTCGCTTTCGCCGGAACCACGCCGCGCACACTGACCCACTGATCGACCGGCGCACACCCACCGCCACCCGCACATACCGCCGCCCGGCGTCATCGCGCACACATCCCCGCGTCCGCCACCCCTCACCCCATCACGCACCAACGCACTGACGCACTGACGCACTGACGCACTGACGCACTGACGCACTGACGCACTGACGCACTGACGAGCATTGCACCCCCGCCCCAGAGCGGACATTCGTTCAAGACCTACGCGAACTCCCCGCGCGACAGTTGATCCATGACGCCCACTCTCGACAATCGGATTCGCGCGATCGAACAGCGGGTTGCCAGCGCACACGGTCTGACCATCACCGAACATCCGCTGCCGCAGCGTGATCCGCGTGCCAGAGTGCTCAGCGTCGGCTCGGGAAGTCCGTTGATCTACCTCAACGGCATCACCGCACCAGCGCTAGGCTTCGCACCGCTTCTGGCCGAACTCCCCGGCTACCGACACATCCTGGTCGAATTCCCCGGCCACGGACTGGCCCCTTCACCGCGCTGGACCGGCCATTCACTGCGCGAATTCGCCGTCGCCACGCTGACCGGAACTCTCGACGCGCTCGGCCTGCCGAAAGCGACCGTCATCGCCAACTCCCTGGGCGGCCTGTGCGCACTTTGGACAGCATTGGACGCGCCCGACCGACTCTCGCGCGCCGTACTCATCGGTGCACCGGCTACCGCCCTCCCCGGCGCCCGGCCCATCCCCGCGATGGTCTCCCTCACCACTCCGCTCCGCGGCCGGATGGAACAGGCGCTCATGGGTCTGCCCTCACCCCGGTTCCTCGCCGAAGCCGCCCTCACCGAGGCCCTCGGCGAGCAGGCGGTAGCCACCATGTCGGACGACCTCGTCGACCTGCACCGGCTCCCCCTCCGCCGACCGGGCCGAGCCGCCGCCTATCGCTCGCTGCTGACGCGACTCCTCGACGGCCGTACACCACGCCCCGAAAACATCCTCACCCCAACAGAATTGAGCCGACTCGACATCCCACTGCTCTTCGTCTGGGGCCGCGATGACGTCATCCTCTCCCCCACCGACGCTCTCCCCAGCCTCGAACACATCCCCACGGCGTACCTCGAAGACGTGCCCGGCGGCCACAACCCCTGGTTCGACGACCCGGTCGCCTGCGCCACCCCGATCCATGCCTTCGTCACCGCCGGGCACGGCGCCGAAACCGGCCCGGCACCCCACCCGACCCCCTGACAACCACCGACAGAACCCGTCCCAGAAGGGCCGAACCATGCGCAAACACGACCCCATCACCACCGCGAAAACCCTCGACCAGTTCGACTTCCGCGAACTGGCCCCGTTCAACACCGGAGCGTTCTGCATGTATCACGGCGCCGAACTCCCCGGCTCCGACTGGGAACTGCACCCCGATACCGACGAATTCCTGATGGTCCTGCACGGCAGTGTCACCGTGGAGATCCTCACCGACGACAGCAGTCACCGGAACCGGCTCACCGCAGGACAATTCGTCGTCGTGCCGAAGGGCCACTGGCATCGCCACCTCGACATCGACAACGTCGTGGAGCTGTACTACACCCCGGGCGAGACGATCGAATCCACCGCCGACGACCCCAGGGTCGGCTGACCTACAGCGACCCGATCCAGTTGCGCAGCAACTGAGCACCCGCGTCGCCGGACTTCTCCGGGTGGAACTGGGTGGCCGAGAGCGGGCCGTTCTCGACGGCGGCGAGGAACGGCACGCCGTGTTCGGCCCAGGTGAGTTTGGGCGGCGGAATGTGGTCGGCTTCGGGCAGTTCCCACTGCTGGGCCGCGTAGGAGTGGACGAAGTAGAAGCGGGTGTCGGCGTCCATGCCGGCGAACAGGGTGCTGTCGGCGGGCGCTTTCACCGTGTTCCAGCCCATGTGCGGGAGGACGGGGGCCTCGAGCCCCGCGACCGTGCCCGGCCATTCACCACAGCCCTCGGTCTCCACCCCGAACTCGACACCCCGGTCGAACATGATCTGCATGCCGACGCAGATGCCGAGCACCGGGCGTCCACCGGCCAGCCGCTGCCCGATGATGCGCTCACCACGCACCGCGCGCAGCCCGGCCATGCACGCCGCGAACGCGCCGACACCGGGGACGACGAGCCCGTCGGCCGCCAACGCCGCGGTCGGGTCGGCGGTGACCTCCACCTGGGCACCGGCCCGCACCAGGGCGCGTTCGGCGGAGTGCAGGTTGCCGGAGCCGTAGTCCAGCAGCACGACGGATTTCACAGCACACCTTTCGTGGACGGCACACCGCTCACGCGGGGGTCGATCTCGACGGCCGCACGCAGAGCCCGTGCGACAGCCTTGAATTCGGCCTCGGTGATGTGGTGCTGGTCGCGCCCGTAGAGCACCCGGACGTGCAGGGCGATCCGTGCGTTCTGCGCGATCGACTCGAACACGTGCTTGTTGAGCACCGTCGAGTACGACGCACCGGGCCCCGCGCTCGGAATGATGGTGTGCACCAGGTGTTCCGGTTCGCCGGTGAACACGCAGTACGGCCGGCCCGACACGTCGACGGCGGCGTGGGCGAGGGTCTCGTCCATGGGAATGAAGGCGTCGCCGAACCGGCGGATGCCCTTCTTGTCGCCCAGCGCCTGCCCGAGGGCCTGCCCGAACACGATGGCGGTGTCCTCGACGGTGTGGTGTGCCTCGATCTCGATATCGCCTTCGGCGCGCACCACCAGGTCGAACCCGGCGTGGGCGCCGAGGGCGGTGAGCATGTGGTCGTAGAACGGCACACCGGTGGAGATCTCGGTCTTGCCGCTGCCGTCGAGGTTCAGCTCCACCAGGATCGAGGATTCCTTGGTGACCCGTTCCACCCGCGCTGTTCTGCTCATGGTCTGTTTCTCCACGCTTTTAGTGAGTGAGGTCGGTGGCGGCGATATCGCGGCTCACGCGCAGGAACTCGTCGTTCTCCGCGGCGAGCCCGATGGTGGCGCGCAGGTAGCCGGGAATGCCGACATCGCGGATGAGTACCCCGGCGTCGAGGTAGTGCTGCCAGGCGCGGGCCGCGTCGGTGAACCGGCCGAACAGCACGAAATTGGCGTCGCTGGGGATCACCTGGAACCCGAACGAGGCGAGCGCCGCGGCGACCCGATCGCGCTGGGACGCCAATTCGGCCACACTGGCGAGTGTTTCGTCGGCGTGGCGCAGGGCGGCACGAGCGGCGGCCTGGGTGACCACCGACAGGTGATACGGCAGCCGGACGAGCAGGATCGCGTCGATCACGGCGGGCGAGGCCGCCAGGTAACCGAGGCGCCCACCGGCGAAGGCGAACGCCTTGCTCATCGTGCGGGTGACGACCAGTTTGGTCGGGTACCGGTCGATCAGGGTGATCGCGCTCGGCGCGGCCGAGAACTCCCCGTACGCCTCGTCCACCACCACGATGCCCGGCGCGGTGTCGAGCACCCGCTCGAGGTCGTCGATCGGGACGCTGTGCCCGGTCGGATTGTTCGGGCTGGTCACGAACACCACGTCGGGACGGCGTTCGGCGATCTGCGCGACGGCGTAGTCGATGTCGAGGGAGAAGTCGCTGCCGCGCGCGGCCTCGAGCCATTCGGTGTCGATGCCCTCGGAGATGATCGGGTGCATCGAATACGACGGCACGAAACCCAGTGCGCTGCGGCCCGGTCCACCGAAGGCCTGCAACAGCTGCTGAAGGATCTCGTTGGACCCGTTGGCCGCCCACACATTGCTGGTGTCGACGGCGACTCCGGTCTGGCGGGTCAGGTACTCGGCCAGGTCGTGGCGCAGCGCGACCGCGTCCCGATCCGGGTAGCGGTGCAGGTCGGCGGCGGCGGCCCGCACCGACTCGGCGACATCGTCGACGAGCGCACGGCTCGGCGGGTGCGGGTTCTCGTTGGTGTTGAGCTGCACCGGCACCGTCAATTGCGGTGCGCCGTACGGAGATTTGCCACGCAGGTTGTCGCGCAACGGCAGCTGGTCGAGGGTCGCCGAGGCTCCGGGCACGGTGGGAGTGCTCATGACAACGCCTCGAACCGCGCCTGCACAGCCTGACCGTGCGCAGGCAGATCCTCGGCGTTGGCCAGCGCCACCACGTGTCCGGCGACATCCTTGAGCGCCGCCTCGGTGTATTCCACGATGTGGATGCCACGCAGGAAGGTCTGCACACTCAACCCCGAGGAGTGCCGCGCACAGCCCGCGGTCGGCAGCACGTGATTGGACCCGGCGCAGTAGTCGCCGAGACTCACCGGCGCCCACGGACCGACGAAGATCGCGCCCGCGCTGCGCACCCGCGCGGCCACGGCCGACGCGTCGGCGGTCTGGATCTCGAGGTGTTCGGCGGCGTAGGCGTCGACCACGCGAAGGCCCTGGGCGATGTCGTCGACGAGCACGATCCCGGACTGCTTGCCGCTCAACGCTTCCCGCACCCGGTCGTGGTGCTTCACCACGGCCAGCTGGGCATTGACGGCGGCATCGACCGCGTCGGCGAGGGCGACGGAATCGGTGACGAGCACGCTGGCGGCGAGCACATCATGCTCTGCCTGGCTGATCAGGTCGGCGGCCACGTGCACCGGGTCGGCGGTGGCGTCGGCCAGCACGGCGATCTCGGTGGGACCCGCCTCGGCATCGATACCGACCAGGCCACGGCACAGCCGCTTGGCGGCGGTGACATAGATATTGCCCGGACCGGTGATGAGGTCGACCGGTTCCAGCGCGGCGCCGTCGGTGTCGGTGCCGCCGTAGGACAGCAGCGCCACGGCCTGCGCGCCGCCGACGGCCCACACCTCGTCGACACCGAGCAGCGCGGCGGCCGCCAGGATCGTCGGGTGCGGCAGCCCACCGAACTGCGCCTGCGGCGGCGAGGACACCACCAGCGATTCCACGCCCGCGGCCTGCGCCGGGACAACGTTCATCACGACCGACGACGGGTACACGGCGTTACCACCGGGCACGTACAGGCCGACCCGTTCGACCGGCACCCACTTCTCGGTGACGGTGCCGCCGGGCACCACCTCGGTGACCGAGTCGGTGCGGCGCTGATCGGCGTGCACCTTCCTGGTCCGCTCGATGGCGACCTCGAGCGCGGCGCGCACGGCGGGGTCGAGGGCGTCGAGGGCTTTGCCCAGCTCGGCGACCGGTACCCGGACCGCGCTCGGGCGGACACCGTCGAACTTCTCGCTGTAGTCCAGCGCGGCTTCGGCGCCCCGGTCGCGGATGTCTTCGACGACCGGCCGCACATGATGCAGCACCGAGTCGACGTCGACCCCTCCGCGCGGCAGCGCGGTGCGCAGCTCGGCGGCGGAGGGAGTACGACCGCGCAGATCGACGCGGGCGAGCTCGATGCGGGGAGTCATATCGGAGTGCGGTCCTGTTCTGTGCGTGGCATCAGGTCAGGTACCAGCCTAATGGGCGGCAACCACCGGTTTTCCGCCACATCCTCCTCGCGCGCCGATCCGCCCGTGTGTATCGGGCGGACCAGCGGTTTTCGGCGGCTGAGCTAGCGGGTGTCGCCGTCGATGCGTAGGTTGCCGTTGTAGTTCACCACGCGCATGACCATGGACTTGGTCTGGCCGTCGATGGTGATGCTGGCCAGGCGCATATCGGTCGAACCGTCGGCGTTGTTGCCGCTGACGGCGGTGATGCTGGTGAAGCTGGTGATGACGCGCGAATTCCAGTACTGCCGGAACTCGGCCTCGCTGCCGTACACCTGCTGCGCGGCGGGCGTGAGCATCGACCACGACCCGGCGGGATCGCTGAAGAAGTTCTCCACCAGCAGACCGGCCGACCCGATGTTCACGGTGCCGGTATTGGGCGCCTGACCCAGCGCGGGGATCGCCGAGGTCGTCGTCGGCGCGACGGCGGCCTGGGCCGTCGTCGTCGAATTCGCCTGCACCTGAGGCGAATCGGAGTCCGACCCACTCATGGCACTGATCGCGACGGCGATCGCGGCGATCACCGCACCCACACCCGAGCCGATCAGCACCGCACGACCCTTGCCCGGCTGCTTGCGGGGCGCGGGGGCCGGCTGGGCCTGGGTGGGCGGATGCGCGGCGGTGTCGTAGCGCGGCTGCGGGCGCGGCTGCGAACGGATCTGACGGGTCGCCGCGCTGGACGCACCCGCGTGCGAGGCACGCCTGCCGCCGGACTGCCGGATCACCTGCGTGGTGGCCGCCGAATTGCGGCGGCCGTACGCCTCGCTGGCGGGGACGAATCCCGCGGGCACCGCGTCGGCGTCGTCGGCGAAGGCGGCCAGCGCGTCGCGGGCCTCGGTCATCGTCGGACGATCGAGCGGTTCCGGGTTGAGCAGGTCGAGCAGGAAATCGGTGGCCGGACCGGCATTGTGCGGTTCGCGCACCTGGCCGTTGGCGGCCGCATAGAGCACGGCGAGCGGGTTGGCGTTGGCGCCGTAGGGCGGTTCGCCTTCCAGCGCGTGGAACAGGGTGGCGCCGAGGGCGAACACGTCGGCGGCCGGTGTCGGGTCGGCGCCGCGCGCCACTTCGGGCGCCAGGTACGCGGCGGTGCCGCAGATGAGGCCGGTCTCGGTGAGGGTCACATCGCCCGCGGCCCGCGAGATGCCGAAGTCGGTGATCTTCACCTCACCGTGCTCGCCGAGCAGGATGTTGCCCGGCTTCACGTCGCGGTGCACGAGCCCGGCCTGGTGGGCGGCGATCAGCGAGGACGCCACCTGCTCACCGATGCGGGCCACCTCGAGCAGCGGCAGCGGGCCCTTCTGGCCCAGTTCCGCGGCGAGGCTCACCGACTTCAGGTATTCCATCACCAGGCACGGATCACCGTTGTGCTCGGTGATGTCGAAAACGACGATGGCATTGGGATGCTGGAAGCGTGCCGCGTTGCGAGCTTCGCGAATCGCACGCTGGCGCAGCACATCTCGCTCGGCCTCGGGCAGGCTCGGCTTGATGTGGATCTGCTTCACCGCAACCGAGCGTTGGAGGCGTTCGTCGACAGCGCGCCATACAACGCCTGTGCCGCCGCTACCAATACGCTCGACCAGGCGGTAATGCTCCGCGATCTTCTGACCGGTATCGATGGCGCCTACTCCGAACCTTCTCGAAATTGTGACATCCCGCGTATTGACCATGGGTATGGCCCGCCGACGAGTGTAGCTCGACTGGTGGTGACCGCGTGCGGCAGCGGGGGGATTGCACGCCTGCGGAGAGTGAGATGGCTCATCGTGTCACACGAAGCATCCTGCCCGCCGACTCGACCGCCGGTCCGGAGCTGCCCGCGTCGGCGACGAACACCGCGAAGGCGAGGTCGCCGCGGATTCCGACGAACCACCCGTGTGCGTGTTCGTCGTCGAGGTACTCGGCGGTGCCGGTCTTGCCGAGCAGGCCGGGGATGTCGCGCAGGGCGGTGGCGGTTCCGGCGCTCACGGTCTCGGCCATCATGGCTTCCACCTGCGATGTCACCGCGGCGGGCACCGGTTCGGTCCGGCGGTCGGCGGTGCCCGGACGGCCCACGATCACCGAGGGGGTCGGTGCGGTTCCGTGGGCGAGCGAGGCGGCGACGAGCGCCATCCCGAACGGTGACGCGGTGACCGTGCCCTGTCCGATGCTCGCCTCCACCTGCTGCGCCGGATTCTGCGCGGCGGGAACTTTCCCGGTGACTGTCGTCAAGCCGGGTGTCACATAGTCCACGCCGAGACCGAGCTGCGCGGCCGCCTGGGTGAGCCCGTCGGCGGGCAGGCGCACACCGAGCTGCGCCATCGTCGTATTGCAGGACCGGGCGAAGGCGGTGTGCAGCGGCACGTCACCGAGGTCGAAACCGTCGTCGTTGGGGATGGTTCGGCCCTCGATGGTGGCGCGGCCGGGGCACGGCAGGACGGTGTCGGCGGTGACGCCGCCCGCCTGCAACGCGGCCGACACGGTGACGGTCTTGAACGTCGAACCGGGCGGGTAGAGCCCGGTGAGCGCGATGGGGCCCTGCGCGTCGGCGGGTGCGTTCTGCGCGACGGCGAGCACCTCGCCCGTCGAGGGCCGCAGCGCCACGATGGCGGCGGGTGTCGGCACGGGCGCCAGCGCGCCTTCGGCGGCGTTCTGCAGGTCGATGTCGAGGGTGGTGGCGATGTCGGTGGTCGCGGTGGCGTCGGGACCGGCGATGCGCTGGGTCCCCGAGGGGGTGTGGGCGCGTACCGCCCAGCCCGCCGCGTCGTCGGCCTGGTGCTGCCACAGTTCGGTCAGTCCGGCCAGAGTCGGTGCCGCGAGGGTCTTGTCGACGGTCAGCAGCCTCGGCTGAGGTGCGAGGGTCACGCCGCGCAACCCGGTCAGCGTGTCACGAACCGGTGCGATGTCGGCCTCGCGCAGGGCGACCGCGGTGATCGGTTTGCCTTGGGCCGCATCGAGATCCGTTCTCAGGGTGGCCTCGGTGACGCCGTGCGGCGCGAGCGCGGCGGCCACGGCGGGCAGGTCGGCGTCCGGGGCGACGGTCACCAGGGTCACCACCTGCTCGGTCATCAACTCACCACCGCTCGCGTCTAGTACGCGTGCGGGTTTCGGCGGTACGGGGCTGTAGCTGAGCGGGCCGAGGTCGAGGCCGGGCGCCACGGTGGCGGGGTTCCAGTCGATCGTCCAGTCGTTCTCGTCGGCCGTTCCGGTGCTGGTGTAGGTCCATTCGTCCTGACCGCCCGTGCCGAGTTTCCAGGTGGATTCGAGGGTGAAGCTCGACTCGTCGGTGGCGCTCACCCGCACGGTGTCGTTCTTGCCGAGGTTCTCGAACAGGGTGGTGAGCGTCTGGCGGGCCTGGTCGGGCGCGTCGGTGAGGGCCGCGGCGGCCGCCGCGTCACCGCTGCTCAGGGCCTTCGCGAAGGCCTCGGCGACCGTCTGTGGCTGGTCCGGTCCGGACGAACACGCGACGGGCACGACAGCGAGCGCGACGAGCAGGACCGATGCCTTGCGGGGTATGCGCACCGGTCCGAGGGTAGCCGGACCCGCGGCGTGCGTGGTGATCTCGCTCTCACCACCAGCCGGTGACGGCGGCGATCTGGCGGCCGAGTTCGGGGGCGAGGGACCGGGCGTAACTGGCGGTGAGGTGGTGTTCGTCGCGATAGATCAGCACATTGCCCTCGACGACCCGGCAGCGTTGCGGGCGGCACACGGCATCGGAGAGATCGAGCAGGTAGATGTTCGGGTAGCCGGCGGCCGGTTCGGCGGCCGGGTCGACCGCGTCGAGCGCCTCGGCGCGGTCCATCCCGCAACTGTCGGGGTCGCCGCGATGGGCCAGACAGTCCGGGGCCCGGTAGAACACGCCGTCGCGTCGCAGCCGCGGCGTGTCGCGCAGGGCGAGCACATTGAGCCCGCGATCCTGCAGCGCCGACCACACCTCGAGGTATTCGCCGGGCACCTCGTCGCCCGGTGCGTCCTGGCGGTAGCGGGTCGACAGCGTCACCACCCAGTCCGGTTGCTCGGCGGCCAGCCGGTCGAGCACTTCCACCGACCATTCGTGACATTCGGGGAAGGGCCATTCGGCGTAGGACGGCTCGTCGACCAGCACCAGCGGGCACCCTTCCTTGAGGTAGGACACCACCCGGAAGCCGTGTTCGGCGCCGAGCACCTCGAGTGCGGGCAACCAGTGTTCGGAATGGGAGCCGCCGACGAGCGCGATCGAGCGGGTGGCGTCGGGGTCGCCGTAGACGCAGGTGCGGACCTCGCGGTTGGGCGTGATGCACCCGTCGGTGGTCGGCGACGGGGTGTCGACGTGACCTTCGAACACGGTGGGACGCATGGGAGCTTTGGGGAATTCGGCGCCGGAGAGCAGCGCGGTTGCTCCCGGGTAGCGCAGGCTGTCGAGGTTTTCCGGCGGCACGGCCGGGTTGGCGAGCAGCACCATCTGCCAGCCGAGGGCCGAGGCGAGCACGGCGACGGTGAGCGCGCCGACGAGCGTCCCGGTGGCCCGGTGCGGCGGTGTCTCCTGCCCGCGCGGCCCCATCCGCAGGGGTGCCTCGATCCAGCGCGCGGTGGCGTAGGCGGGGATCAGCGAGACACCGATCACCACCAGGCCGTCGACGACACCGGCGTCGGTCCGCCCGGTCTCGCCCAGGTAGAAGATGAGAATCGGCCAGTGCCACAGGTACAGCGGATAGGCCATCGCGCCCAGTTCGGTGCACACCCGTCCCGACAGCAGGCGGGTCGCGGTGCCCGGTGTCGTGCCCGATCCGAATCCGGCGGCGATCACCAGGCAGGCGGCGGTCACCGGCCACAGGGCGGCGACGCCGGGAAACTGGGTGGCGCCGTCGAAGAGCGGACCGCACGCGAAAACCATGAGGAGCCCGACCGCAGCCGCCAGGCCGCGCAGCCGGGACGGCAGGCGCAGCCAGGGCGCGGCGACGGCGAGTACAGCGCCCGCGAGCAGTTCCCACCCGCGCGCGAGACTGTCGTAATAGGTCCAGGCCTGATGGTGGCCGGTGCCGGCCGCGGCGTACCAGAACGAGAGCAACCCGATTCCGGTCAGCGCCGCGATGAGCGTCGCCCGGTCGGCCCTGCCCCGGCGGCGCAACCATGCCCAACCGGCCAGGAGCGCGAAGATCACCAGATAGAACTGTCCCTGCACCGACATCGACCACAGGTGTTGCAGCGGGCTCACGGTCGGGTCGGGCGCGGTGTAGTCGAGTTCGGCGACGGCCAGATACCAGTTCTGGACGTAGAACATCGAGGCGAGAGTCTGTGCGGCGGTTTCGCCGAGCAGGGTGTAGGGCCGCAGGGTGATCGTCGCGACCGCGATCGCCGCGAGGACGACGACCAGCGCGGGGGTGAGCCTGCGCAGGGTCCGGCGCGCGGTGTCGGTGGCGGCTACCCGGCCGCTGCGTTCCACCCCGCGCACGATCGCGCCGGTGAAGAAGAAACCCGAGAGGACGAGGAACACGTCGACGCCACCGGAGACCCGGCCCGCCCACACGTGGAACGCCACGACCAGGGCGATCGCCACGCCGCGCAGCCCGTCCAGGTCCGACCGCCAGCCGGGCCGGGCGGCGGCCCCGCTCGAACGGACCCCCTGCTCCGGCTGACCCGGCAACGCGACATGAACCTTCGGCACGAACGACCCCACTGATTCGGACCCCACCGCAGCGATCGGGGTTTGTTTCCCGGCAAGTAACCATCAATTTGCCGTAGCGACACGGTGGAAGCAAACTGCCGAGCCGTGTCGGTGGGACCGAAATCAGCTCAGTTGGTGCGCCAGGGTGTGGTGACGAGCACGTCCGCGTCGGCGGGTTCCAGTTCGATGTCGAAGACGTCGGTCAGCACCTTCGGCAGGTCGGTGGCAGCGATCTCGCGGCTTTCGCTGGTGCCGTCGGGGTATTCGGTCACCAGGGTGAGGTCGTCGAGCACGTGGTGGACGTCGGGTCGGAAGCGCTGCAGGAACGGCCGGGTGGTGAACGGTGAGTGTGGCGAGGTCGACACGAAGTGGTTCCCCACCGCGAAGTCGATACGGTACTGCGGGTTCTCGGTGAAGGTGTAGCGATCGATCCAGCCGTCACGGCCGAACTGGTAGAGCACCCACAGGTTGTCGCGGCGCTCGAGCCGGAAGCGCCAGTCGCCCACCGTGAATTCGCCCGAGCTGTCGGCCAATTCGAACGGTGCGAGCGGGCCGGCACCGAACCCGACATCGCAGATCCAGACCCGGTCGTCGTCTGGAGCGGTGACGCGGAGCAGAGCGTGGGTGGCGGGCCGGATCGCCCCCGTGGCCAGCGAACCGAAGGTCACCCGGCCGCTCAGGCCGCGCACCTCGAAGCCGAGGCGTTCCAGCGCGGCGGCGAAGAGTCCGGCGTTCTCGTAGCAGTATCCGCCGCGAGCGTGCCGGACCAGTTTGTCCTGCAGGGATTTCAGGTCGAGCGGGATGCCGCGGCCGAGGATGATCTCGAGGTTTTCGAAGGGAATGGTTGTGGTGTGGGCGCGTACGAGGGCGTGCAGGGTGTCGACCGAGGCCGTGCGCGGCCCGTCGTAGCCGATCCGGGCCAGATAGGCGTCCAGATCGAGCTCCTCGCCCAGCCAGCGTTCGTCGCGTGCCACGGCCTCGGTCATCGCATCCTCGTTTCGGTCGGCGTCTGTTTCGCACAACCGAGCCTCGCCACGGGTTGTTCCCGCACAGCACACGGTCCCCGTCACCCCCGGTAGCCGAGGGTGGCGGGGACCGTGGCACCCGCGTGTCGGGCGCGGGTGGCGGCGGGCGACGTCAGCGCAGGGCTACCTCCGAGCCGCGGTGCAGCTGTACCGGCGCGGTCTTGCTCGCGGTGTCGGCATTGATTCCCTTGGCGGCCGGATTCGCCTGCTCGAGTTGGGGTTTACGGTCGAGCAGGGTCTTGGTGAGGACGCAGGCCAGGTTCGCGTCGAGATCGTCGCGGACCACGAGCAGGTTGGGCACGACCACGGTCGGCACGTCGGCGCTCAGGCCGTAGGTGGCGGCCGGAATCGAGCCCGCCTCGTAGACGGGGTTGATCTCCTTCAGCTTCGGCAGTGCCCCCGTGATGTCGAGGAACCTGACCTTGTCCTTCGCGGTGGTGAACAGGTCGGTGATGCCGGGCGTCGGCAGGCCGCCCGACCAGAACATGGCGTCGATCGAGCCGTCCTTGAGACCGTCGACGGTCTTGGTGAGGTCGAGGCGCTGGGCGGAGATGTCGGTGTCGGGGTTGAGACCCGACGCCTGCAGGACGCGCTGGGCGATCACCTCGGTGCCCGATTTGGGCGAGCCGGTGGAGACCCGCTTGCCGCGCAGGTCGGCCAGGGAGTTGATGCCCGCGTCGGCGCGCACGATCACCTGGGTGTAGTTGTCGTAGAGCCGGGCCAGCGCGCGCACCGGCTGGACGCTGGTGAAGCTGCCCTTGCCCTGCACGGCGTCGGCGGCGGAGTCGGCCAGCGAGAAGCCGACCTGGTAGGTGCCGCCGACCACCTGCTGGATGTTCTGCACCGAGGCGCCGGTCTCGGCCGCGGTGGCCTTGACCTTGCCGTCGGTGGCGGCCGAGATCTGTTCGGCGTAGGCGTTGCCGAGCGCGAAGTACACGCCGGTCGCATTGCCGGTGGCGATGCCGATTCTGGTGTCCTGCTTCACTTCACAGCTCACCTCGCCGCCGCTGTCCGCCGTCGGCGAGTCCTGTCGGCCGCCGCAGCCGGTGAGCAGGGCGGCGGCGGTGCTCGCCGCGACAACGATGCCAAGTGTTCTGATCATGACGACCTCTCTCCTCGACGGCGGCGCCGCCTGCTGACCGATCACGGTGTGCCCGTGGCTTTTCGATGACGCACGCGTTCGACGACCCCCGCCGCTGCGGCGACTACGAGCACACCGAGCCCGATCGCCGTCGCCGTCGGATGCGGGTACAGCAGCGTGAGACCGGCGGCGCCCGCGAGCACGCGCGGCACCGCCCCCACCGCGCCGATGCCGAGGATCCAGCCGCCGGTCGCGGCCGCCAGCGCCGCGACGCCGACGCACGCGGCCGCGGTCACCCACAGCACGTCGAGCAGCGCGCCACGGCCGAGCAGGTGCTGCCCGGAATCGGTGAGCACGAACATCAGCGGCACGAGGAACGCGGGCAGCGCGTAGCGCAGCGCCGACCACATGGTCGGCATGGCCTTCGCCCCGGTGACGGCGGCGGCGCCGACGGCGGCGAGCGCGGTCGGCGGGGTCACCTCCGAGAGCACCGAGAAGTAGAAGACGAACATGGCGGCGGCGGGCGCGGCGACGTGCAGGTCGAGCAGGGCGGGGCCGATGATGACCCAGCCGATCACGAACGACGCCGTCACCGGAACCGCGAGACCGAGCAGCGACAACGCGATCGCGGCGAGCAGCGCGGTGGTGGCGAGCACGACGGCGGGGTCGTCGGAGAGCACCGAGCCTGCCCGCACCAGCAGCGAGGCGAGCTGGGCGCCGAGGCCGGTTTTGGTGGTCATCGCGGTGATCACACCCGCTGCGGCACATACGGCGACGACCGGCAGCGCCGAGCGCATTCCGAGTGAGAGCGCGCGAAGGGCTTCGAACGCGAACCGCAGCAGTGTTTTTCGCGTCCAGACGCCAGTGGTGGCCGCCTGCTTCGTCGCCGTTGCGCCTGAGGACGATACGACTCCGGTCGCCTCGCGAGCTCGCAGCATCCGGTCCGGCACGGCCAGGATCAAGGCGAGCGCCGTGGCGTAGACGACGGCACGGGTCGCGCTCACGCCGGCGAGCAGCAGCACCACGATGACGATCAGCGACGAGAAGTGATACCCGAAGCGTCCCAGCAGTTTCCACCACGGAGTCGGCAGCGGGCCGTCGGCGAGATCGGCCGGGGCCCGGCCTTCCGCATGGATGCGACGGGCGTCGATCTCCACCGACAGCAGGATGCCGAGGTAGTACAGCAGGGTCGGGATGAGCGCCCAGCCGAGGACGGTCACATACGACACGTCGAGGTACTCGGCGACGATGAACGCCGCAACCCCGAGCGTAGGCGGTGACAGGATCGCGCCAACACCCGCCGCCGCGAGCATGCCGCCCGCCTGTTCCGGCCGGTACCCCGCTCGCTTCAGGATCGGCCAGGTGACCGCACCGGTACTCACCGCCGTGGCCGTGCCCGACCCGGACACGGTGCCGAGCAGGAATCCCGACGCCACCGCCGTTCGCCCGGCCGCACTGTGCGAGCGACGGAACAGCGACACCGACAGGTCGACGAAGAACCTTGCAGCGCCGGAGAATTCGAGTACCGCGCCGTACAGGGTGAACAGCACGATGTAGCTGGCCGCTACGTCGAGCGGGGTGCCGTAGAACCCGCTGCCGGAGTTGTACAGCGCGTCGACGATCTGGTCGACGTCCAGCCCGGCATGCGCGATGGCCCAGTCCTGCGGCAGCAGCCCGCCGTAGTAGCCGTAGGCCAGGAACACCAGGCACACGATCGGCAGGATGACACCGGTCGTGCGCCTGCATGCCTCGAGCACGAGGACAAGCAGCAACCCACCCATCGCCACATCGAGTGGAGCGAGCATGCCCTGACGGTCGAGGAAGGCGTTGTAGCCGCCGCCGGCGTCACCGAAGGTCACCGGCAGGATCGGATACAGGCACACCACCAGGGCGATCGCCGCGAGCACCCAGTCGAGCACCGAGGGCGCGTCGGCCCGGTCGAGCCTGCCCCACCAGGACCGATAGCTCAGATACACCAGCGGCAAGGCGATCCCGAGGAACACCACCAGGTAGTACTGGCTGCCCTGGGCCAGCGGCCGGAACACCTGCCAGATCGACAGCAGCGCCACCGCGAGCGCGACGATCCCGACCAGCCTGGCCGGGAATCCCGACAGGGACCGTGCGGGCCGTTCCTCGTCGTCCACGCCCAGCTCAGCCGCGGTGACAACGGGTGGCGCAACGCTCATGTGCGGACGATAGCAACGGGATTCGGGCGTCGGAGCGAAAACGGTGACCGGGCGGTCTGCACAAAATGGACACTAAGCGGGCGGGCGTTTCTGTCGGTGGCCCCGCCTAGGATGCCGCGCATGGTCTCGATCGATAGCGCGCAGCGGCGGGCCCGCCTGGCGATCCGGCATCGCCTCGCTCCCTCCGCCCGGTCCACCGACCCGGTCGACATCGCCCGGTCGATGGTCGTCCTGCACGCCACCGACCCCGCGACGGTGTTCCTGTCGGTCGGCGCGCGCGGTATCGACCTCACCCCGGCGGATGTGGAGAAGGCGCTCTACGCCGACCGCACCCTACTGCGTCTGCTCGCCATGCGCCGCACCATGTTCGTCGCCCCCACCGAGCTGCTCCCGGTCCTGCAAGCCTCCACCTGCGACGCGCTCGCCCGCAAGCAGCGCCGCGCCTACGGCCGCTATCTCGAGCAGGCCGGGATCGACGACGTCGACGCCTGGTTGCGCGAGGTGGAGGCCGAGACCCACGCGGCGCTGCTGGCGCGCGGCGCGGCCACCGGCGCGCAGCTGGGCAAGGACGTCCCCCGGCTGCAGACCAAGATCGATACCGCGCCCGGCAAGTCGTATTCCAAGCCCACGAGCATCACCACCTGGGTCCTGGTGATCCTCGGCGCCGAGGGCCGCATCGTCCGCGGCCGCCCCAACGGCGGCTGGACGAGCAGCCAGTACACCTGGTCCCCGGTGGAAACCTGGCTCCCCCAAGGCTTTACACCGATGCCCGCCGACGATGCCCGCACCGAACTGGTCCGCCGGTGGCTCTACGCCTTCGGCCCCGCCCCCGTCAGCGACCTGAAGTGGTGGACCGGCTGGACTCTCGCCGAGGTCCGAAAGGCCCTGTCCCCCTTGGACACCACCGAAGTCGATCTCGACGGCACCCCCGGCATCATCCTGTCCGACGACCTCGCCCCTGTCCTCACCCCCGAGCCCTGGGCAGCCCTGCTCCCCGCCCTCGACCCCACCCCCATGGGCTGGCAGTCCCGCAACTGGTTCCTCGGCCCGCACGCCCCCGCCCTCTTCGACACCAACGGCAACATCGGCCCCTCCATCTGGGCCGACGGCCGCATCGTCGGCGGCTGGGCCCAACGCCCCGACGGCGAAGTAGTCACCCGCCTCCTGGAAGACGTCTCCCCCGAAACCCGAAAACTCATCGACACCGAAATCGACCGCACCACCACTTGGTTCGGCACCACCCGCGCCATCCCCCGCTTCCGCACCCCACTCCAACGCGAACTCACGGCCTGACAGCCTGTCCATCCGGCAATATCCTGCCGATTTGCTGCATCATGTTGACGAATACAGCCGAAATCTGCGAATTCGGCAGAATATTGCCGATTACCTGGTGCCGAGCGTATGCTTCGGAGCGAGACGATCATTTCGGCAACATTCTGCCGATCGGAGGCGATGGTGGGCACACTCGAAGACATCGGCGGGAAGATCCGGGCGGAGCGGCGACGTCATCGACTGACCCAGGAGGAACTCGCCGAGATTGCGGCAACTTCCACCCGCACGGTTCGCGATATCGAACACGGCCGCGGTTCGACCAGTATCGGAACGGTCGCCGCGGTGGCCGACGCTGTGGGACTGGCATTGACGGTGGTGCCGTGACCGATTTCGAAGCATTGCGCAGAGCCCGCAGCGCGGACGTCTACAAAGCGGGCCGTCTCGCCGCCAGGATCAGCAGGACGGCCGACGGAGGCACCGAATTTCGCTACGAACCCGACTACTCCGGTGATCCGCTCGCCTCTACCTTGCCTCTTCACACCGCACCGGTTGTCAGCGGATCGGGGTCCGTTCCGCCGTTCTTCGCAGGACTCCTGCCCGAGGGCCACCGCTTGACCGTGCTTCGCCGCGCGGTGAAGACGAGCGCCGACGACGAGCTCAGCCTGCTCCTGGCCGTGGGGGCGGACGCACCCGGTGACGTTCAGGTGTTTCCCCACGGCACAGACCCGATAGACGTTCCAGCGCTCGTCGACTGCATGTCGCCCGGAGAGCTCGAATTCGGCCGTCTGATCGATCATGTCGACCGGCAGGCCATCCCCGGCGTCCAGAACAAGGCCAGCGCGTCCATGATCAGCGCACCGATTGCAGCCGGCTTCGGTCGGTTCATCCTGAAACTCCCACAGCCGGAGTACCCCTACCTGATCGAGAACGAGGCCACGCACCTGTCCGCGGCTCGCGCATTGAAACTCGCAGTCGCCGATTGGGATCTTGTGCACGACAAAGCGGGGCAATCAGGCTTGCTCGTCCGCCGCTTCGACCGCCTTCGCGAGGGAGATACCTGGCGCCGCCTCGCGTTCGAAGACGCCACCCAGCTGCTGGGTATGCCGCCGTCCGCCAAATACAATGTCGACGCGGTCCAGGTTGTCGCAGCCGTCACCGGTGTAGTGCGCACCCCGCTCCTCGCGGCACGAAACCTCTACCTACAGTTCCTGTTCGCCTGGTTGACAGGCAACGGCGACCTGCACGCGAAGAATGTCGGCGTCCTTCAGGACAGCGAGGGCCGCTGGGATATCGCGCCTATCTACGACATTCCCTGCACCTTGATCTACGACGACGAATCCATGGCACTGCCGATCGCCGGTCGGACCAAGGGCTTACGCGCCCGGCACTGGGCAGATTTCGCCACGGAGATCGGTCTGCCGGCCAAAGCCTCGGCTTCGGCGCAACGACTCGCGCTCCGCGCGGCTGCTGCGGTGGATCTTGACCGGATTCCCTTCACCGGTTCACCGCTGAACCGAGCGCGCCGCGAGCTGCGCCTACGTCGCGGCGAGCTCGAGCAAGCGCTCGGCTCGTAGCACTGGCAGAGCTCCGCCGAGCGCCTCGGCGCTGGTGGCAGCTCACATATCCAAACCCAGGTCGAGAACGCGCACGGAGTGGGTGAGGGCGCCGATGGCGAGGTAGTCGACGCCGGTGCTCGCGTAGTCGGCGGCCTGGTCGAGGGAGAGGCCGCCCGAGGATTCGAGTTTCGTGTCGGGGGCGGTCGCGTCGCGGCGCTGGACGGCGGCCTGGGTCTGCCAGAGGGGGAAGTTGTCGAGCAGGACGAGTTCGACGTTCTCGGCCAGGACGGCGTCGAGCTGTTCGAGGCTGTCGACCTCGACCTCACAGGCGATGTCGGGTGCCAGTTCCCGGACCGCGCGCAGGGCCTCGACGACCGAGCCCGCCGCGACGACATGGTTGTCCTTGATGAGCGCGGCATCGCCCAAGCCCATGCGGTGGTTGACTCCCCCACCCACACGGACGGCGTACTTCTGCAGTGCGCGCAGGCCAGGCAGGGTTTTGCGGCTGTCGCGGATCTGGCACCGCGTGCCCTCCACCGCGTCCACCCAGGCCGCGGTGGCGGTGGCGATGCCGGACAGGTGGCAGACCAGGTTGAGCATGGTTCGCTCGGCGGTGAGCAGGCCACGCGTCGGCGCGACGATGCTCAGCACGCTGGTGCCAGGCTCCACCCGGGTCCCGTCGGCCACCCGGCCGGTGATCTCGTAGGTGCCCGCGCCGAGCACTTCGTCGAGCACGAGCAGACCGACCTCGATACCCGCCACGGTGCCGTGCTGGCGCGAAACCACCGACGCCTTGCTCACGGCGTCGGCGGGCACGGTCGCCATCGTGGTGACATCGGGTCCGTATCGCAGGTCCTCGTCGAGGGCGGTGCGAATCAGGGCCAGCAGTTCGTCCTGGTCCAACGCGGCATCGAGAGTCATTGCTGCACTCCTGTTCTCGGGGCGCACCTCGCGCCGGGTCGAGCGGGAGGTCGTCGCCTCACCAATTAATCGGGGTACTACAGGTTTTCGCCGGGCCGCCCGAGTGAGCGGCCGCCGACGAGGGGCCGTCGACGGATCGGCCTGCGTGAGACCGTCGACGACCTCCCCGCACTGCGGTTGCCATCGGAACGGCCGACGACGCTCATCGCACGCAAACCACCGCGGTAGCTGCCGGCATAGCCGACACATCGAAACCACCGCGCGGATCGAGGCGGACGATCGTGCTGTGCCGCTGGGCGTCGACCGCATCGGGGTGATCCGAGCGGGTGTGACACCCTCGGCTCTCGGCGCGCACCGCCGCCGCACGCAACAACGCCCGAGCGGTGACGGTCAACGCCGCGTCCTCGACATACCGCAGATGTCGCGCCCACACGGACACGGATTCGCCGGCGTCCCCGAAAGCCACACCGGGCTCGGACTGCATCACCCCGCGAGAGTCGGTCAGCCCGGCCGCACCGGGTACCGACACCACGTCGGAAGCAGGCGGCCGCCCCTCACCGGAACCGGGATCCGGCACCGTCACGGTTCCGATCTCCGCCTCGATGCGCTCGAGCGCGTGCGCCAGACCGTCCCCGTCGCGGACCACCGAGGCATGTTCGGTCATCGCCTGCTGTACAACCGCCCGCTCGGCGAATTCGGCTGTCCACGAACCGATCTCCGTGATCCGCGCGCGCACCCCGAGGCGTTCGGCGGCGGCCGCGCCCGCACGTTCACCGACCACGAGCCCCTCGAGCAGACTGTTGGACGCCAACCGGTTCGCCCCGTGCAGCCCGGTCCGGGCGACCTCACCCGCCGCGTACAACCCGGGCACTGCAGTGCGCCCGTACGTATCGGTCGATACTCCGCCGCACTGGTAATGCGCGGCGGGCGCGACCGGAATCAGCTGTTGGGCCGGGTCGATACCCGCGGCCAGGCAGGATGCGGTGATCGTCGGGAACCGCTGCGCGAAACCGGGGAGATGACGCGCGTCGAGGAACACGTGATCGGTACCGAGCGCCCGCATCCGCGCCGCGATCGCCCGCGAAACCACGTCACGCGGTGCGAGATCACCGCGAGGATGCACCCCGGCGGTCACCGAATCACCGTGGGAGTCAACGAGTTTCGCGCCCTCGCCGCGCACGGCCTCACTGATCAGCGGCCGCCGTCCGACCCCACCCGGTGTGAAGAGCACCGTCGGATGGAACTGCACGAATTCGAGATCGGCCACCGCCGCTCCCGCCCACAGCGCCAGCGCCACCCCGTCACCGGTGGCTCCGGGCGGATTGGTGCTCGCGGCATAGAGCTGCCCGAGCCCACCGGTGGCCAGCAGCACCGCGGGTGTGTGCACCACGCCGAAACCGTTGTCCGACACGGCGACAACACCACACACACCCTCCGGACCGGTCACCACACGTAGCGCGGCTGCACCGAAGAGCACCGGCAGCCCGGCGGCATTGAGCGCTCGCTGCACCTCCGCGCCGGTGGCGTCACCACCGGCGTGAATGATGCGCCGCGTGCTGTGCCCACCCTCGCGGGTCCGCGAGATCTGACCGTCACGGCCGAGGTCGAAGACCGCGCCCAGATCGGTCAGCGCAGCGATCGCCGCCTGCCCGCCCTCGACGATCGAGCGCACCGCGTCGATATCGCACAGCCCGGCACCGGCCTCGACCGTGTCGTGCACATGCGAGTCGACCGAATCACCTTGCGGCGCTACAACAGCGATGCCGCCCTGCGCGTACTGGGTGGAGGTGTCGGTGGGGCCGCCCTTGCTGAGGGTGAGCACCCGCAGGCCGCGCAGCGAGGCGGTGCGGGCCGCCGTGAGCCCGGCGACGCCACCGCCGATCACCACCAGGTCGGCCTCGGCCTCCCACGAGACGTTCATGATCGTCTATCCGCTCGATCGCGCGGGGGAGATCACTCCCCACCGCCGGGATTGCCGATCGCGATCATCCGCTGCACCGACGCGCGACCGGCCTCGGCCATCGCCGGGTCGACGTGCACCTCGTCGGCGTTCTCCACCAGGCAGCGCAGCAGCGCGGCGGGGGTGATCATCTTCATGTACTTGCAGGAGGCGCGGTCGTTCACGGCCTGGAAGTCGATGCCGGGCGCGGCCTTGCGCAGCTGGTGCAGCATGCCGACCTCGGTCGCTACCAGCACCTGGTTCGACGTGGAGGCCTTGGCCGCGTCGATCATGCCGCCGGTCGAGAGGATGTGCACCCGCTCGGCCGGGAAAGCGCCCTCACCCGCGAGGTAGAGCGCCGAGGTGGCGCAGCCGCACTCGGGGTGCACGAACAGTTCGGCGTCGGGGTGGGTGCGGGCCTGTTCGGTGAGTTCGTCACCGTTGATGCCCGCGTGCACGTGGCATTCACCGGCCCAGATGTGCATGTTCTCGCGGCCGGTGACCCGCTTGACGTGCGCGCCCAGGAACTGGTCGGGCAGGAACAGCACCTCGGTGTCCGGGTCGATCGAGGCGACCACGTCGACGGCGTTGGACGACGTGCAGCAGATGTCGGTGAGCGCCTTCACCTCGGCCGTGGTGTTCACGTACGACACCACCATCGCGCCCGGGTGCTCGGCCTTCCAGGCGCGCAGTTCCTCGGCGGAGATGGAGTCGGCCAGCGAGCAGCCCGCGCGCTGGTCCGGGATGAGCACGGTCTTGGCCGGGCTGAGAATCTTGGCGGTCTCGGCCATGAAGTGCACACCGCAGAACACGATGGTGTCCTCCGGCGCCTCGGCCGCGATCCGCGAGAGGGCGAGCGAGTCGCCGACGTGGTCGGCCACGTCCTGGATCTCGGGCAGCTGGTAGTTGTGCGCCAGGATGGTGGCGTTGCGCTCGCGCGCCAGCCGCCGCACCTCCTTCGCCCACTCCGGCGTCGCTTCGACACCCGCGTATCCGCCGGGTCCGTCGAAGACCGAACCCATCAGCGTCGGCTGCGTAGTCGTCGTCGCCATGGTGGCTCCCTTCCTCGTGCGAGCGGCATCCGCGCCACGATTCGCACCAAACCAGGTTTTCGACTTAGAATCGAAAACGTGCCCCATAGTAACACCATCCACGAATCGCTCACCGCGGTGTTCCAGGTTCGCCGCTTCGGCTCCGACGTTTCCGCAGGTAGAAACGGTAAGCACCCCGAGCTGGCGGTCTTGCTGTGGGAACGCGCGCTCGATCCGCAGAAGGGAACGTGGTCGCTGCCCGGCGGCAGGCTGCGCGACGACGAAGATCTCGACACCTCGGCCAGGCGCCAGCTCGCGGAGAAGGTCGACGTGCGCGAACTGGCCCACCTCGAGCAGCTGTCGGTGTTCAGCGCGCCCGATCGCGTGCCCGCCCCACGCCGCATCGCCTCGGCGTATCTGGGTCTGGTCCCGCTGACCACGGAACCCGAACTACCCGCCGACACCACCTGGCACCCGGTGTCGAACCTGCCGGACATGTCTTTCGACCACCGCACCGTCGTCGACCATGCCCGTACCCGGTTGGCCGCCAAACTCTCCTACACCAATATCGCCTTCGCCCTGGCCCCCGACACCTTCACCATGTCGACGCTGCGCGAAATCTACTGTGCCGCACTGGGATACGACGTGGACACCACCAACCTCCAGCGCGTCCTCACCCGCCGCAAGGTCATCACCCCCACCGGCGCGACGGCACCCTCCGGCCGCGCGGGTGGTCGCCCCGCGGCCCTCTACCGCTTCACCGACTCGGGCCTGCGCGTCACCGACGAATTCGCCGCCCTTCGCCCACCCACCTGACCTCGGCGAACGTTGTCGGCGGCCCGAACTTGTCGGTGGTCGCTGTCACACTGCTCGCATGGACAACAACGCGGCGGATACGAAAAAAGTCACCTCCTACGACGATCCGGATGCCCCCTGGAACAAGGAGTTCTCGGCCGAGGAGATGACCGGCTGGAACGACGATGTCATCACCGAGTTCCGGGAGAACGGTGGCCAGGTGGGTGGTGACTATGCGGGCGCAACCTTGCTGTTGCTCACGACCACGGGCGCGAAAAGCGGTAAGCCCCATGTGGTTCCGCTCGGCGCGCTGTATCGGGGCGATGTGCTGTATGTGAGTTCGTTCATCGAGGACCGGTACCCGGCCTGGTACCACAACGCCAAGGCGAACCCGAGTGTGACGATCGAGCTCGGTGGGGAGAAGTTCCAAGCCAGGGCCGACGTGCTCACCGGCGAGCGGTACGACGAGTTCGCCGCCTGGGCGCTCACCGAGAACCCCCTGCTCGCCGACTACCAGTCCAAGGTGGACAAGCCGCTGCCGCTGGTGGTGCTGACCCGCGAAACCGCGTAGCCGTCAGGATTCGTAGCGCCGATCACGGTGCTTGGTGGAGCGTCGATAGGTGCGGCCACTCGGCACCGCGGTCGCCGCGGACGAGCTGCGCAGCGCGTGGCGCTTGCGCCAAGCTGCCAGGTCGGGCCGCTCGGCGGGTGGTGCCTGCTTGTCTTCGGTCTTCATGTCCAGGTCCTCCCCCGAAAATTCGTCGTCCCCAGGGTAGGCAGCGGGTCCGACGGATTCCACCGATTTTCCGGCCCGCACGGACGTGGGTCAGGCCGTTTTCATCTGAGGCGCGGGCGGCGGAACCTCGCTGCGGGTGGCGACCCGGCCGACTGCCCAGAAGAGCAGCTCCACGAACCAGAACACCACGAGTGCGGTGGTCACCACCACGACCGGGACGGCGAGGAACAGCACCGAGGGCACGGCGATCAGGAACCAGCCGAGGACATCGCCCGCGGTTGCCCCACGCAGGCGCGAACCGAATCGCACTGCGGCCCACATCATCCAGCGACGCGGCACCGATACACCGGCTTCCCGAAGGCTGCGCCGGAACAGTCCGTCGGCATCCGCCGGCCCGACTTCACCTGTGCGGCACAGATAGTCGTGCAGGATCGCCGCGCGGGTGTAGGCGCCGTAGCGGGGTATGAGCCAGACGAGCGCACGGGGCACCGAGGCGAAGTCGGTGCGGAATCCCGCGGGCACGGTGAAAGTTTCGACCGCACCTCGATAGGTGAGCGGCTGGGTGAGCCGCCAGAATTTCGCATCGATCCCCTCGACGACGGGACCACCACCGATGAATGCCACGACTGCTCCTCTCGAGCCGCGCGCAGTCTCTCTACCTGCCGATATGCCGATGGTAGCGCGGTGGGAAGGCTCAGCCCCGAGGTTGCGAACTCGGGTCGAAATCGCCGCTGGGCCGATACTGTTCGGCTCCGTAGGGCAGGCGATAGTCTTCTTCGTCGTCGTCGAAATCGGCGGGGCGCAGATCGCCGAGCAGCCCCACCGCTCCCGACCCGAGATCGGCGGCGGGATGCAGGGCAGCGAGGAACAGCAGCACGAGCGCGGCGAGGAACGGTTGCACGAGCAGCGCCATGTCCGTACCGATTTCGGCGGGCAGGGCGATGATCTGACCGACGGGCGGGTCATCGGGACGCGGATACCGCAGGCCCGCAACCCATTCCCCCGTCCACATCATGATCGCCGCCCCGAGCGCCGAGGCGAACAGCAGGCCGAGCACGAGCGCGGGCCCACGCACGATCCGCACCCGCCAGGCCGCGATCGTGGTGAGCACCGCAACCGCCGCACCGATACAGAGGAACATGCCGACGGCGTCGAACAGATGCATGCTCTCCCCGGTGAGCACCGCGGCCCGGCCGGGCTGGGTCACCCGCAACCGTTCGGTCGGCGCGAGCAGACCCCACACCACACCGGCAGCAGCACTCACCGCGAGGACGGCGACGATCACGGCACCGACGCCGATCACCTCGCGGCGCAGCACCTGCGGCCGTGGCTCGCTCACCGCGTCCACTACCGGCGTTCCAGCTGGGCCGATTCGATGACGCCGTGCCGCGAGCACTTGGCCCACCAGCCGTCCGGGCTGATCTGCACGACCATCCGGCGCCCGCACTGCTCACAGAACCGTGGTGGTTCCAGCCCGAGCGCGGCGGCCGCGGGCATCGCGTCGTCGAGCCCTGGCACGATCCGCTTGCCCGTGAACGGGTTGTAGCGTTCGTCCATGGCGGTCACCTCCTCGGTCGCCGTCTCGGCCCTGGTCGATTCCCGATCGTACACAGCGATTTACAGCGTTTCGTTGAGCGCCTTGATCGGCATCTTCAGTTCGCCGAGCAGGTCGAGGTCGGATTCGGCCGGTCGGCCGAGGGTGGTCAGGTAGTTGCCGACGATCACCGCGTTGATGCCGCCGAGCATGCCCTGCTTGGCGCCGAGGTCGCCGAGGGTGATCTCGCGACCGCCCGCGAACCGCAGGATGGTGCGCGGCAGCGCGAGCCGGAACGCGGCGATGGCGCGTAGCGCGTCGGCGGCGGGCAGCACCTCGAGGTCGCCGAAGGGGGTGCCGGGGCGGGGGTTGAGGAAGTTCAGCGGCACCTCGTCGGGCTCGAGCGAGGCGAGCTGCGCGGCGAATTCGGCGCGCTGCTCGATGGTCTCGCCCATGCCGAGGATGCCGCCGCAGCACACCTCCATGCCGGCTTCACGGACCATGCGCAGGGTGTCCCAGCGCTCCTCGTAGGTGTGGGTGGTGACGACCTTCGGGAAGTGCGACTTCGCGGTCTCGAGGTTGTGGTTGTAGCGGTGCACGCCCATGGCGGCGAGCTGGTCGACCTGCTCCTGGTTGAGCATGCCGAGCGAGCACGCCACCTGGATGTCGACCTCGTTGCGGATGGCCTCGACGCCTGCGGCGACCTGCGCCATCAGCCGCTCGTCGGGCCCGCGCACGGCGGCGACGATGCAGAACTCGGTGGCGCCGGTCTTGGCGGTCTGCTTGGCGGCCTCGACGAGGCTGGGGATGTCGAGCCAGGCGGCGCGCACGGGCGACTGGAACAGGCCCGACTGCGAGCAGAAGTGGCAGTCCTCGGGGCAGCCGCCGGTCTTGAGGCTGATGATGCCCTCGACCTCGACCTCGGGCCCGCACCACTTCATGCGGACCTCGTGGGCCAGCTCGAGCAGGGCTTCGAGCTGGTCGTCGCCCAGGCGCAGCACCTCGACGGTCTGTTCCTCGGTGAGGCCGACGCCGCGCTCGAGCACCTGCTCACGGGCGATGGCGAGAATGTCGGTACGGACGGGTGCCTGCGTCACGACGTGATGTCCCTTCGTCGGGGGCGTGCACGCGCCGCTGGTGATGGTGGTGGCCGTGCAACTTGAACGGTGTTCAGGATAGGGTAGCGGGAAGTAGTGAGTCACGACACTCGGGTCGCGAATCGGCGGAAGGACACCTGTGCAGCTGCGGAAGACGGACGTGGTCGACGCCGCGGTGACGATTCTGGATCAGTACGGGCTGGCGGATCTGACGATGCGCAGGTTGGCCGGGTCGCTGCAGGTGCAGCCGGGCGCCCTGTACTGGCACGTCAAGGACAAGCAGTCGCTGCTCGGCGCGGTGGCCGACCGGATCCTCGCACCCATGGACGAGCCGATCGCCGCCACCGAGTGGCCCGAGCAGCTCACCGAGCTCGCGCATCGGCTGCGCGACTGCCTGCTCGCCTACCGTGACGGTGCCGAACTGGTCTCGGCGACCTACGCGTCGCGGTTGACCACGAGCAAGGCGCGAGAACGGCTGGCGGGCATCGTGATCCGGGCAGGCATGACGAGGGAGGAAGCCGAACTCACGGCCTACACCCTGCTCTACTACGTACTCGGCCAGACCGTCGACGAGCAGTCGCGCATGCAGATGGACTCGGTCGGCGCCCTGCCCGCCGACAACACTCCCCTGTTCGAGACACCGGACGCCACCGCACGATTCGACTTCGGCCTGCAGTTGTTCATCGCCGGGGTGCGCACCATCCTCGGCTCCCGGGTGCGCTGATTCCTCACCGGCGGTCGCGGACCGCCTGCTGATAGCGGAACAGGAACGGCAGCACCTGCGACTCGATCGCGGCGTTGTATTCGCGCGGTCGCTGTATCGGGTTCGCGTGACCGGTTCCGGCCGCCCGCACCACGAGGAGGTTGCCGTCGACCCCGCCCGCGTGCTCGGCCAGCACCCGGCGCGAGTACTCGACATCGACGACGTCGTCGCGCGTGGCGTCGCCGGGGCGGATGAACACGACGGCCGGGCTTTCGCGATCGGGGTTCGGCCGGGCGAGCGCGCGCAGATCGGCGGCGCCACCACCCGCGACGATGGCCAGGAACTGCGATTCGATCAGGCCGTTGCTCGCCGCGTTCTCGGAGAAGATCTTGTCGCGCAGCACTTCTTCGGCCACCTCGCGAAGTTCACCGAAGTCGATCCCGGGCAGCGGTGCGCCGGGAACGGTGAAACGTTCACGCCGGGCGGCCATCTCGACTGTGAAGCGCAGCAGTCTGCTCTCCCGCGCGCCCGGCAGCCAGCCGGTCCAGCGCAGCAGTTCGGCTCCGCGACTGCGGCTTTCGGGGCGAACGGCGTGGAGGTCGATCGGCGTGCAGTCGAGAACCACTCCGACCAATCGCCGGTCACTGCCCAGGTGGATGTGGCGGGCCACCTCGAGCGCGACCACCCCGCCCATGCTGTGCCCCACCAGCACGATATTGCGCACGGCGCCGTAGCGGGCGGCACGCACGATCATGTCGGCGATGACCTTGGTGTCGATACCGGCGTCGTCGTAACGCACCGCCCACACCACACCGAGTTGGTTCAGCACGGGCAGCGCCGACGCGGTCGGGACGGCGTTCACTCCGCCGAGGCCGACGAGATCGACCACGGCGGTGTCCCAGTTCCGGGAATCGGCGGGCAACGCAACCGGCAGCAGGTCGGGCGCGGTCTGTTCGAGCCGAGCCCGCTCGGGCGTCACATCGTATTTCCAGTACTGCGCGAACACGATGAGCCCGATCAGGACCACACCGACCGCGCGCATCACCACCAGTCGGGCGCGCCCCCAACGCCCGTGTCCTGCCCGGGTTTCACGCAGCCGTTCCCGCCGTCGCGCGTCGTCGTAGTCCGCGACGGTGGACGGATGCCGCTCGAACGTCGACATATCTCCACTGTAGGGGCGGCCGCCGCGGCCCCGGCCCGACGAGCGTCAGCCGCCGAAGCCGTCGTATCGCTGGGCGTAACCCGTCGGCGGTTCCCCGAAAACGGTGCGGAAATCCCGGCTGAGGTGGGCTTGATCGGCGTATCCGAGGTCGACGGCCAGCCCCGCCCAGTCGACCTCGCCTCCGTTCTCGAGCCGCTCGGTGATCTCCCGCAGCCGATACCGCCGAATCACCCATTTCGGACCGATTCCGACGTACTCCGCGAACAGCCGCTGCAACCCACGCACCGTGGTCGCGAACCGATCCGCAACCTCGTCGACCCTGGTCACGGTGGGGTCGGCGGCGATACCGGCCACCACCCGCGCGGCGAGATCGGCGCGGGAGTCGGGCGCGGGCAGCCGGGCTTCGAGGAACCGGCAGGCCGCTGCGGGATCCGTGAGACTTGTCACGCCGGGTCCGAAAACCGTTGTGGCGTCGATCGTTCGGTCGCGCAACGACGCGACGGATGCGCCGAGGAACGGCCGGAACATCCCCGGTCGGAAGGCGACCCCGAACACGGAACCGATGCCGGAGAGCTCGCGATACACGTGTGCGGACGACGGGCCGTGCAGTTCGACACGCCCGTCCCGACAGGTGAGGTGGACGTTGGGCAGCGGTACGACGAGCTGGCGGTAGGGCCGGTCGTAATTCCAGGCGACCGCCCAGAACCGTTCCACGTATCCCGCCAGTTCGGCGGGCGGCTCGGTGAAGGTGTGGCGTTGCGAGGTGCGCCACGCACCGCCGAGTTCCCGTGGGTCTCGCTGCACGCCGGCAGTGTATGTCGCGTTTGTTCAAGACACGGGTGGGCGGCCGGTGGTTTGCTCGCCCTATGTCCGAGAACGAACGTGTGGCCCGCGCTGCGGTGCCGTTGTCGAAGATCATCCGTACTGTCACACCGGATCAGCTGAACGCGCCGACACCGTGTGCCGAGTTCGATGTGCGAGCTCTGCTGAATCACTTGTTGTTCTGGGGCCCGTCGCTGATCGGGGCGGGTCGTAAGGAAAGTGTTCCGCCGCCTGCCGCTGCCGAATCCGACGTCGACCTGGTCACCGCAGAGTGGGCGGCCGCCCTCGAAACGCAGCTCGACGAACTCGCCACCATCTGGCGTGAGCCCGCGGCGTGGGCGGGCGTCACCCACATGGGTGGACCGACGGAACTGCCCTCGGCGATGATCGGCGGGATGGTCGTCGGCGAGCTGATCGTGCACGGCTGGGACCTGTCCCGAGCGCTCGGCACGCCGGTGTCGTGGGACGACGATCTCCTCGCGGACGTCTACGCCGAAACCGCGGCCACCGCCGAGCAAGGGCGCGGCATGGGAATCTACGGGCCCGAAGTACCGGTCTCCCCCGATGCCACGCTCATCGACCGAATCCTCGGTGTCACCGGTCGCGATCCCGGGTGGCAGCCACCGGTTCGATAGCCGACAGCCGTGGGCCGCAAGGCTGGTCAGCCGTCGGTACGCGAGATCGGCCCGGGGAACCACCGATACATCGCGACCGTCCCGAGCCCGAGGATGCCCGCGAGTAGCCCACCAGCGGCGGCCAGCCCGGCGAAGGCGCCGACCAGCCCGACCGCGACCGGCCCGGCGAACATCCCGGCGTCGTGGGTCACGCGCCACGCCCCGAGGAATTCGGCGCGCCGGTCCGGTGGGGCGGCGAACGCCCCGACGGTCATGATGAGACCGTTGCTCAGTCCGTTCGCCAGGCCGAGCAGCATGGTGGCCGCGCCCATGGTGAGCACGGAATCGGTGAAAGGCAATGCCGCGTAACCGGCGGCGAAACAGATGCCGCAGGCGACGCCGGTGACGCGGCTGCCCGCCCGGTCCAGCCACACTCCGGCCGGGTAGGACATGAGCACGTCGAGCGCACCCGCCAGCCCGAACAGCAGACTCGTCGTCGCGGCGTCGATACCGAGGTGCACGGCCCACAGCGGCAGCAGCGCCGATCGCGACGCGCGCGCCGCCCCGACCGCGACCGCCGCGAGGCCGAGAGTGCCGAGTGCCCTGCGGTTTTCGGAGACCACCGTGTGCAGTGGCCGCGACGACGGCTCGTCCGGGGCGCCCGACCCGATCGTCAGCATCGCCGCGGCCGCCAGCACGGTGGTCACGAGCTGCAACCACAGTGCCCCGATCGGACCGAACCCGTGCACCAGTGCCGCGCCGAGGAAAGGCCCACCGAAGAACCCCAACCGGTGCGCACCAGCCAATGTCGACAGGGCCCGCCCGCGCTGCTCCGGTGCCACCACCGAAACCAGATAGGTCTGCCGGGCCAGCCCCCACACCGCGCCGGCCGCACCGATGAGCAGCAAACCCACCGCCAGCACACCGATATTCGGCGCGAGGATCGCCGCGGCCACGCCGACCAGACCGAGCCCGCTGCCGACACCGATCGCGGCCCGCTCCCCGATCCGCGCGACGATCCGCCCGGCGGGCAGGTCCGTGAGAACCATGCCGAGCCCGCTCAACGCGACGATCAACCCGGCCGCACCCGCCGACGCACCGAGGTCGAGGGCCCGCAGCGCGTACATCGGCGCGGCGGCACCGGTCCCGATGCCGTACAACACCATCGGCGCGAAGACCGGCAGAACAAGCGTCCGCAGCCGAACAGGAGAATCGTCGAGCATCACCGCCCGGCAACCGATCCACCGCTATCAGCCGGACAACAACTTTCGTCGCTCATCCAACACTCGCCGGTTCGGGCGCGAATCGGCTCGCGGGTCGGGCGAGTCCGAAGTGGTCGCGCAATGTCGTTCCCGAGTACTCGGTGCGAAACAGCCCGCGCTCCTGCAGGATCGGCACCACCGTCGAGGTGAACACCTCGAGTCCGCCGGGGTACCAGGGCGGCATCACATTGAATCCGTCGGCCGCGCCGTGGGTGAACCATTCCTCTATGGTGTCAGCGACCTGTTCGGGGGTTCCGGCGATCACCCGGTGACCGCGCGCACCGGCCAATCGGTGCAGCAATCCGCGCAACGTCGGTCGTTCGCGCTCGACGATTCCGGCCACCACCTGCAGCCTGCTGCGCGCATTGTCGGTGACATCGCCTGCCCCGGCGAAGACCTCCACCGGCACCACCTCGTCGAGCGCGTACCCGCGCAGCGACGTCCCGGTGATCGATTCCAGTTGCTTCAACCCGTATTCCGGCACGGTGAGCTCGTTGAACTCACGCTCCAGACGCCGCGCCGCGGACTCGGTGTCGGCGGTGAACGGGCTGATGCCCGGCAGAATCCGCACCTCCTCGGCGTCGCGCCCGTACTCCGCGGCCTTGGCCTTGATGTCGGCGTAGAAGGCCTGGGCATCCGAAAGGCGCTGGTGCGCCGTGAAAATCGCCTCGGCGTACCGGCCGGCGAACGCACGGCCCTCGTTGGAGGCACCGGCCTGCACCAGCACGGGCCGCCCCTGTGGTGTCCGGGCCGAGTTGAAAGGTCCACGCACCCGCAGGTATTCACCGACGAAATCGATCGGATGGATCTTGTCCGCGTCCGCGTAGATGCCCGCCGCCCGGTCGAGCACGATCGCGTCGTCCTCCCAGCTGTCCCACAGCGCGACCACCGCGTCGACGAATTCACGCGCCCTGGCATACCGCTCACGATGATCGGGATGCCGGTCGAGACCGAAATTGGCTGCCGCCAGGTCGGTTCCGGTGGTGACGATGTTCCAGCCGGCCCGACCACCCGAGATGTGGTCGAGCGAGGAGAACAACCGTGCGAGGTTGTACGGCTCGTAGTACGTGGTCGACGCGGTAGCGATGAGCCCCAGATGCGTTGTGGCGGAGGCGATCGCGGTGAGCAACGTGATCGGTTCGAGCCCGGGGGCGGCATTGTGGCGCACGTCGGTACGCAAGGCGGGGCCGTCGGCGAAGAACACCGCGTCCAGCTTCGCCGCCTCCGCGGTGCGCCCGATCTCCTGGTAGTAGGTCACGTCGTAGATGCGGTCCGGCCGGCTGTCGGGATGCCGCCAAGCGGCCTCGTGATGACCGGACGGGTAGATGAAGGCGTTCAGACTCAGTTGCCGCGGTGCGTTCACGATGCCTGCTTCACTGTCTCGAGGTCGGTGGTGTCCACGCCGAGCCCGGCCAGCAGCACCTCACGCAACCGGATGAACTCGGGGTTGGCGTGCCTGCGCGGTCGGGCGATGTCGATGCGCTGATCGATGGCGATACGGCCCTCGTCGAGGACCAGCACCCGGTCGGCCAGCAGCAGTGTCTCGTCCACGTCATGGGTCACCAGCAACACGGCGGGCTGATGCCGTGCGCACAGCGCCTGCAACAGCGAGTGCATGCGGATCCTGGTGAGGGCGTCGAGCGCGCCGAACGGTTCGTCGGCCAGCAACAGTTCCGGCTCGCGCACCAGCGATCGGGCCAGCGCCACCCGCTGTTGTTCGCCACCGGAAAGCTCACGGGGCCAAGCCTTCTCGCGTCCACCGAGGCCCACCTCGGCCAGCGCTGACCGGCCGCGCTCGGCGGCGTCGCGGCCGGTGAGTCCGAGCACCACATTGTCGAGTACCCGTGCCCAGGGCAGCAGCCGCGAATCCTGGAACACCACAGCGCGCCGTCCGGGCACGTTCAGTTCTCCGGAGCCCGGTACCTGTCCGTCGAGTTCGGCCAGGGCGCGCAACAGCGTGCTCTTACCCGACCCACTGCGTCCCAGCAGCGCCACGAACTCTCCGCGACGGATCGCAATATCTATACCCCGCAATATGACACGCTGCCCGAAGCCTCGGGTGAGGCCCCTGGTCCGCACCACCGCGCGGTCGTCGCGCTCGATCAGTCGCCCAGCGTCTGTCGCCATGCCAGTACCTTCCGTTCCGTTGTCCGCACGGCGAGGTCGCCGAAGAGTCCGAGAAGTCCGTAGATCACCAGGCCGACGACGATCACGTCGATCTGCCCGTAGGTGCGCGCCTGCGTCATCAGATATCCGATGCCGCTGGTCGCGTTCACCTGTTCGACGACAACCAGCGCCAGCCACGAAATCGTCACCGCGAGCCGCAGCCCGAGAAAGAAGCCGGGCAACGACCCGGGCAGTGCGACGCGGCGCAGGAATCCCCACCGCGACAGCCCGACCGTCTCGGCAAGCTCCACATAGCGCGCGTCCACACCGCGCAGATACGCATGGGTGTTGAGGTAGATCGGGATCAGCACGCTGGTCGTGATGACGATCAGCTTCATCTCCTCGCCGATCCCGAACCACACGATGAACAGCGGGATCAGCGCCAACGTCGGAATGGCGCGTTTGATCTGCACCGGGCCGTCGACCAGCGCCTCCCCGACCCGGCTCAACCCGGCGATCAGCGCGAGCACCACCCCGATCACCACACCGAGCACCAGCCCGATCACCGCCCGTTGCAGCGAGGTGAGCAGATTGGACTGCAATCGCCCGTCCGCGATCAACTCCCCCGCCGTCCGCGCGACCGTCCACGGTGCGGGCAATGTCTCGGGATCCAGTGCACCCGTGGCCGATCCGACGACCCACGCGCCGACGAGCAACGCCGGACCGAGCGCGAAACCGAACGGAATGGGCTTGCCGGGGCCGAGCCTTCGCTTGCCGCGGCCACGCGGAGCCAATTCGGGCTCGCCGGTCCGGTGTGCCCGGACACGCCGCACCACACCGGCTTCGAGGGTCGCCATCAGCTCACCGCCCCGGCGAAGGCCGCGCCGCTCGCGGTGACGGCCTCGGTGACCGCCGCGTCGAAACGCAGGTCGAAACCGTCGGCGGCGGTGATCTTCTTCGGCAACTCACCGGCGGCATCGATCGCGTCGATCGTGCTCTGTTGACGCGCGACCAACTGCTGGTCCAGGTGCGGGAACGTATAGGTGCCGAGCGATTCCACGATCCGCCGCGCGTCGTCGGGGCTCACCTTCTGGTTGCGCACGTAGTACGCGTCGGCCCATTCGGCACTGTGGGTGTTGGTCCAGTGCCAGGCCCGCACGAACGCGCCGACCAACGCCCGGGTCGCGGCCGCCTTCGCCGGATCCTGCACCACGGCACGCCGCGCGTACAGATAGGCGAGCCCGCTGTAGATGCCGCTCGTCTCCGAATCCGGGATCAGCGACGTGCCGGGAGTGCGCAGCAACCTGGTCACATTCGGTTCGATCAGCGGCGCCACATCGACCTGTCCCGTGCGCACCGCGTCGAGGAACTCCGCGAGCTGCAACCGGATCAGTTGCACGTCACCGGTTTTCAGACCCGCCTTGCTCAACGCTTTCAACACCGCCGCCTGCTGGGCGGTGCCCTCGGCGTAGGCGATCTTGCGCCCCTTCAGGTCCGTGAGCTTCGTGATCGACAAGCCCGGGGCGACAGCGAGTTTCAGCGCCTGCGGATTGGTCTGGTACGAGCCGACGATCGGCACGTCCTGTCCCGCCGCGAGTGCGTGGATCGGCGGTACGTCACCGACCTGGCCAACATCGGCCGCCCCGGCCCTGAATGCCTCCAGGATCGCTGGCCCTCCGACGAAGTTCGCGAATTCGATCTTGAACGGCAGTTTGTCCAGCTCGCCCGAGAGCCGAAGCGCGTGCTGCAACCGCTCCTGCTGGTCGGCGACCACGAGGGTGGTGCCCGGCGGAACCTCGGTCGGCAGCAGTGTATCGGGGGTGCCGAGCGGTTTGTCGTCACCGCCCGCGCATCCGGTCAGGCCGAGAGTCGCGGCGGTGGCCACCGCGAGGAACGCGGCGGTGACGCGGCCACGCAGGCCGTGCCCAGAGGTGTTCGGTCGGTACATACCCGGATTCAAGCAACCGGACAAACCGGCGAACACCCTTTGCCTTACCGTGAGCCGAACCCGGCGCTGTGCCGGCACCCGGTGCCGCGCTACAGTCGGTGGGTCATCCCCGGTGGGTGCGGGAATCCGGTGCAATTCCGGGACGGTCGCGCCACTGTGATCGCCTCACGGCGAAAGTCAGACCTCCCTCGCCGGGCACCCTCTGAAAGGGCCGCGCCTTGCCTCTGGAGAACCCGCGATGATCCGTGCACGGATCTCGCTCGCACTGCCCGTGCTCGCGGTGTTGCTGCTGGTCGCCATGATCGCCGCCACCGGCTTCGGCGCGGAGACCGTTCCCGTGCGCGCGGTACTCGACACCCTCGGCGCCCGGCTCACCGGAACCACCCCCACCGACCCGGGCATCGACACCATCGTCTGGCAGCTGCGCGTCCCGCGCACCATCCTCGCCGCCGTGGTCGGTGCCGGTCTCGCGGTGGCGGGCGCCGCGATGCAGACCCTGGTCCGCAACCCGCTCGCCGACCCCTACCTGCTCGGTGTCTCCTCCGGCGCGGCCGTCGGTGCGGCGGCCGTGATCACCTCCGGCCTGTTCGCGGGTGCCGGCATGTGGGCGTTGTCCGGCGGTGCGCTCGCGGGCGCTTTCGGTGCGGCGACCCTCGTGTTCCTCATCGCCCTTGCGCAGGGCGGACTCACCCCGTTGCGGCTGGTGCTCACCGGTACCGTGCTCGGTTCGGCCTTCGCCGCGTGCAGCAGCTACCTGGTGTTCCGCAGCACCGATCCCGCCGCCGCCGAATCGGTGCTGTTCTGGCTGCTCGGCAGCCTCGCGGGCGCCGACTGGTCGACCCTGGCACTCCCGCTGACCGTCGTCGCGCTCTGTGCCACGATCCTGGTCGCGATCGCGGGCTGGCTCGACGCCCTCACCCTCGGCGCCGACACCGCCTCGTCCCTCGGTGTGCCGGTGACGGGCCTGCGGATCGGGTTGTTCGTGCTGCTCGCGGTGCTCGTCGGTGTGCTGGTCGCGGTGTCGGGTGGGATCGGATTCGTCGGCCTGGTCGTCCCGCATGCCGCGCGCATGATCGTCGGCCCACGGCATCGCGATCTGCTGCCCGCCTGCGCACTGTGCGGGGCGTTGTTCCTGGTGGTCGCCGATGCCGCCACCCGGGTGCTGGTGCGCCCCACCGAGATTCCAGTCGGTGTCCTCACCGGCCTCATCGGCGCCCCCACCTTCCTGCTGCTGATGGGCAGACGCCGCTACCGGTTCGGCACCTCATGAGCACCGACGAACCGCCGCTTCTCGAACACGGCAGGCTCCATGCGCGCGAGCTCACCTGCGCCATCGGCCGACGAACGGTTCTCGCGGAGGTGGACTTCTCGATCGAGCCGGGTGAGACCGTCGGCATCGTCGGCCCCAACGGCAGCGGCAAAACCACGCTGCTGCGCACCTTGTCCGGTGTACACCGCCCCCGTTCCGGCCGGGTACTCGTCGACGATCAGGTCCTGCACGATCTGCGGCCCCGCCGCCGCGCCGCGACCGTCGCGCTGGTCGCCCAGGACGAGATACCACCCGACGACATGCTTGTCGGCGAGGTCGTGGCGCTGGGGCTCACGCCGTACCTGCCGCCGTGGGGTCTGGACGCACCGCGCGAACAACAGCGTGTGACACAGGCTTTGGCGTCGGTCGACCTGCACGGCTTCGCCGGTCGACCGGTGCGCCAACTCTCCGGTGGCGAACGTCAACGGGTCCTGCTGGCCCGCGCGCTCGTCCAGAACACCCCCGTCCTGCTGCTCGACGAGCCGACCAACCATCTCGACGTCACCCATCAGCTCGAATTACTCACCCTGGTCCGCGGTCTGCGCCGCACGGTGGTGGCCGCCCTGCACGACCTGTCGCTGGCGGACCGCTATTGCGATCGGATCATCGTGTTGCACAAGGGATGTGCGCGTCCGCCCGCACCGCCGGCCGAAGCGCTCTCCCCCGCTGTCGTCGCCGAAGTGTTCGGTGTCGACGCCAACCGCGTCCGGCATCCGGTCACCGGCGAGGACCACCTGTTGATCACCCCGCGAGAGGCACGACGATGAACAACAACCCCGGCCGGATCCTGGCCACCGCCGCACTCGCCGCCGTGCTCGCGGCCTGTGCCGGAACGTCCGCCGAATCCGCGACCGCCGTGACGGTCCGCAATTGCGGTGTGGAGACCCGTTTTCCGGCACCCGCGCAGCGCATGTTCGTCAACGACGGCAATCTCATCTCGATGGTGCTGGCACTCGGTGCCCAGGATCAGGTGGCGGCGGTCTCCAGCGTCCAACGCGACGCGGCCACCCTGCGCGCCCACTACGGCGCCGAGATCGTCGACGGCCTCAATGATGTCGCCCCCGAATATCCTTCGCGCGAAACGGTTCTCGCGCAACGTCCCGACGTGATGGTCGCGGGCTGGAGCTACGGCTACGACGAGGCGAGCAACCTCACCCCGGCCGCCTTGCGCAAGGACGGCATCGCCGCCTACGTGCTCACCGAGAGCTGCCGCCAGGCCGACGGGGGCGCCGCGCGCGGCACGGTCGAACCGTGGACGGCGCTGCGCACCGATCTCACCGATCTCGGTGTCATCACCGGCCGCACCTCCCGCGCGGGCGAGGTCACCGCCGATCTCGACACCAGGCTGGCGGCCCTGGCGACCGCACCGAAACCTGCGAAGACCCCCACCGTCTTCCTCTTCGACAGCGGCACCGACACCATCTACTCGAGCGGGAAATTCGGTGCGCCCCAGGCGATCCTGGAGGCAGCGGGCGCGCGCAACATCCTCGACGACGTCGCCGACACCTGGACCAAGGTCTCCTGGGAGCGCCTGGCCGCCGCCGACCCCGACGCCATCATGTTCGTCGACTACCCCGGCCAGACCTATGCGCAGAAGGTCGACATACTGCGCGGCAAGCCCGGCATCAACAACCTGCGGGCGGTGCGGGAGGGCCGCTTCTTCAACCTGCCCTACGCCCTGTGGACGAGTGGACCGCTCAATATCGACGCCGCCGAGCAGATCCGCAAGCAATTGGAGGTCTGGAATCTGGTGCCCGCCTCGACCGTGGTCCCGCGCGCCGACGACGCGGTGCGCTGACCGGTCAGCGCCGGGTGAGCAGGACCAGCGGGATCTCGCGGGTGGTCTTTGTCTGGTAGTCGCCGTATCCCTTGTACGTCGCGACGACCTGCGGCCACAGGTCTGCCCGTTCGGCTTCCGTCGCGACGCGGGCGATCATCGGCTCGCGCGGACCGTTCTGCACGGCCACCTCGACCTCGGGGTTGTCGCGCAGGTTCAGGAACCAGGCGGGATGGGTGGGATCGCCGCCGCGCGAGGCGACGACGACGATCCGGTCCTCCTCCAGGATCGGAGCCGTGAGCATCACCGAACGCGGCTGACCCGACTTGCGTCCGATCGTGGTGAGTTCGAGCGACGGCATCCCCATCACGGTCTTGCCGATCCGCCCACCGGTGACGGCGAGCAGGGCACGGTGAACGCCGTTCATGATCTTCAGCTGCAGGTCGCTTGGCATATCGGCAAATCTACTCGGTGCTCGCACGCAGGTCAGGAGTTTTGCGAGCGAGCCAGGGTCTGCAACGGATCGGTGAGCAGCTCGGCGAAGGCCAGCTCGGCGGCGCCGACGAGCGGGGCGTCGTCGGCGAGCGCGGAGGTGCGCAACCGGACCCGCTCGCGGACCGCGAGCAGCCCGTCGACCGCCAGCCGGCTGCGCACCTGCGCCGCGGCAGCCAGATAGATCTCGCGCAGGACCCCACCGAACACCACCATGGTCGGGTTGAACACGTTGACCAGATTGGCCACGCCGTACCCGAGCCAGTCCCCCACCTGGTGCAGCGCGTCGCGCGCGTCGGCGTCACCGCGCGCGGCCGCGTCGACGATCGCCGCGACCGCGGCCCGGCCGGTCAGGTCGCTGCGACCGGCCGCCGCTATCAGGGCGAGCTCACCGGCCTCGGCTTCCAGACAACCCCGCGAGCCGCACCGGCAGGCCCGGCCGCCGGGATTCACGATCATGTGCCCGACCTCGCCGCCGTATCCGCCTTCGCCACCGAGCAGTTCGCCACCCATGATGACGCCGCCGCCGATCCCGACCTCACCGTGCAGGTAGATCAGGTCGCGTACCCCCGCCCCGACACCACGTTCACGCTCGGCGATCGCCCCGAGGTTCGCGTTGTTGCCCACCGCGACAGGCACACCGAGCCTTTCGGACAGCAATGCCCCGACCGGCACATCCACCCACCCGATATTGGGCCCGTACCGCACCACCCCGTCGCGCTCGCGCACCATCCCGCAGAACGCGAGGCCCACCCCGACACACACCGCACCCTTGTGCGCGGCGTCCATCATCGATTCCGTCATCCGCGCCAGTTCGGCGATCACCTCCTCCGGATCGAAAGTGCCCGTATCACGCGGCATTTCACACCGGTCGATGATCGCGCCACCCAAACCGACGCGCGCCACCGCGAGCCGGTCGGCACCCACGTCCAGCGCGAGGACATAGACCCGGTCGGATTCGGGGCGCACCACCAGCGACGGCCGCCCCGCTTTCCCGGTCTGTCCCGGCAACTCCTCCCGCACCAACCCCGCGGCGGCGAGGTCGGTGGTCAGGGCGAGGATCGTGCTGCGGTTCAAGCCCATTCGCTCGGCGAGCTCCGCCCGCGACAACGGTCCGCTCACGTGGACGTGGCGCAGCAGCACCGCGAGATTCCGACGGCGGATCTCGTCCGGGGAGGGTGCTGCTTTCATCCGGACCTCCCTTCCCCGTCGTCGGTCAACTTCCTGGCAGCGAACGCTTGCGCGACAGCGCGTCCACCCCCGCCGCGAGCAGCAGAACAAATCCTGTCACAACGAATTTCGTGCCCGCGCTGTAGCCCATCAGGCCCATCCCGTTGTTGATGACCGCGACCACGGCGGCACCGAGCACCGCGTCGAGCATCCGGCCGCGACCACCGAACAGGCTGGTGCCGCCGATCACCGCCGCACCGACCGCCGTCAGCAGCACATCGGAGCCACCGGTGTTGGGATCGACCGAGTTGGCTCGCGACGCGGCGATCAAACCGCCGACCGCTGCCATCGTCGAACAGAGCACGAAGGCGCTGATCTTGATCCGGTCCACCGGAATGCCCGCGCGCCGAGCCGCTTCCACATTGCCGCCCACCGCGTAGATGTGGCGCCCGAACGAGGTGCGGTTGAGCACGAACGTCCACAGCAGCAGCAACGCCACGATGATCGGTACCACGATCGGCATGCCCTGCAGCGAGTTGACTTCGGGATTGCGGCTGCGTTCGTCGTTGAGGATCGCCACCGCGACACCGGCGACCACCGCCACCGCCGCGATCCGCAGCGTCACCACCGCGGCACTCTCGCCGGTGAGCCCGAGCTGGGTACGCGCCCGCAACTTGCGGTACTGCACGAACCCGAACCCGGCGAGCAGCACCGCGTACATCACCCAGCCGAGCAGCGGCGGCACGTTCTTGTTCGCGATGGCGAGGATCGTCTCGTCGTGGATGGAGATATTGCGCCCGTTGTCCATGATCTTGAGCGCCACACCCTGCAGCGCGAGGAACGCCGCGAGGGTCACCACGAACGAGGGCACCCCGATCTTCACCACGATCGCCCCGATGGCCAGCCCGATCACCACCCCGGTGAGCAGCGCGACGAGCACCGCCGAATACCACGGCCAGCCCTTGTCGGTGAGCAGCACCGCGAGCACCGCCGCGCACACACCACTGGTGAACCCGGCCGACAGGTCGATCTCGCCGAGCAACAGGACGAAGATCAACCCCATGGCGATCACCGCGATCGCGGCGCCCTGGGTGAACAGATTCGCGATATTGCCCTGCGTCATGAACACCGGCCGCGCGATCCAGAACACCACCGACAGCACCACAAGCGCGATCACCGAGGGCAACGCCCCCATGTTCCCACTGCGCACCCGTCCGACATACGAGTTCACCAGTTCGCTGACCGGAGCCGTCGCGGCCGTACTCTTCTCCGTCACCGTCGTGCTCATGCCTTCACCCCGAGACTGCCGCTGCGGCCGGAGGTGATCAGCTCGACCACCTGCGAATGAGTCACGTCGGTGGTGCGGACCTGCGCGGCCATCCGGCCCAGATAGAGCGCCGCGATCCGGTCGGAGACCGCGAACACGTCGTTCATGTTGTGCGAGATCAGCACCACCGCAAGCCCTTTGTCGGCCAGCCGGCGCACCAGTTCCAGCACCTGCTGAGTCTGGGCGACGCCGAGTGCGGCGGTCGGTTCGTCCAGAATCACCACCTTGCTGTTCCACAGCACCGCTTTGGCGATGGCCACGGTCTGACGCTGACCACCCGACAGGCTCGCCACCTTCTGCCGCACCGACTTGACGGTCCGCACCGACAGCCCGGCCAGGGTGCGCCCGGCCAGTTCCTCCATACCGTATTCGTCGAGCACGATCCCGTGCTTGCGTTCGCGGCCGAGAAACATGTTCTGCACGATGTCGAGGTTGTCGCAGAGCGCAAGGTCCTGATACACGATCTCGATGCCGAGCTCGGCGGCGTCACGTGGGTTGCCGATCTGCACCGGCTCGCCCTCGAACAGGATCTCGCCCGCATCGATCGGATGGGTGCCGCCGATGCATTTGACCAGGGTCGATTTGCCGGCGCCGTTGTCGCCGACCAGCGCGGTCACCTCGCCTGGATAGGCCGAGAAATCAACCGTGTGCAAGACATGGACGGGGCCGAAACTCTTGTCGATACCCCGTAATTCGATGACCGGGGTGTCCATCAGCGCACGCCGTTGTCGGCACAGAGCTTGGCGAACTCACCCGCGCACAGCTCGGCCTTGTCGACGAATCCGTCGGCGACCACATCGTTGACGTTGTTCTTGAAGATCGCCTTCGGCTCGAGCAGCACCGCGGGCACCTTCGTCTTCGACTCGGGGTCGTCGACGGTGCTGTTCGCCTCGGCCTTCTCCCCCTTGGCCAGCGCGATCGCGAGCTTCGCGCCCGCGGCGGCCTCGAGCTTGATCGCCTTGTAGACGGTCATGCACTGATCGCCGGCGAGCACGTTCTGCAGCCCCTGCTCGGTCGCGTCCTGACCCGTCACCGGCACCTGCCCGTTGAGCTTCTGCTTCTTCAGCACCGCGATGGCGGCGTTCGCCAGCCCGTCGTTCGCCGCCACGACGCCGCCGAGGTTCGGTGTACCGGTGAGCATCTGCTCGAAGATGGTGCCTGCCTTGGTGTTGTCCCACTCCGGCACGGCCTGGTCCGGCCCCTTCACCAGCTCGCCCGCGGCGAACTTCGGCGCCAAGGCACCGTCGTAGCCGTTCTTGAACAGGGTCGCGTTGTTGTCGGTCGGACCGCCGTTGAGGTAGGCGACGACCGGCTTCACGGCCTGTTTGTCGGTCAGACACTTGGCCAGACCATTGCCCATCAGCTCGCCGACCTTCACGTTGTCGAACGAGACGTAGTAGGGCGCACCGCCGCCCAGCGTGAGCCGGTCGTAGTCGATGACGGTGACACCTTGGGCCTTGGCTTTTTGGATCACGGCTTTGCCGGTGCCGCTGTCGAGGTTGGTGATCATCAGCACCGAGGCGCCGTTGGTGATCATCTGGTCGGCGATGGTCTGGAAGGCGTTCTTGTCGCCCTGCGCGTTCTGGATGTCGGCCTTGATCCCGGCCTCGTCGAACGCCTGCTGCAGGTACTTGCGATCCGCCGTCTCCCACCGCGCCGAGGTCTTGCTGTCGGGCAGGATCACGCCGATCTTGGCGCCGCTGCCCGAGTTGGAGCTGCTGTCATCACCGCCGCAGGCGGTGACCGAGGTGAGAAGTGCGATCGAGACGGCCGCGATGCCGAAGATCCCCTGACGCATGAGGGTGGGCCTTTCGTGGAACCACCGCCCGCTGGGCGGACGAGCTGGAGCGAATGTTGTGCTCGACAACTTATTCGAGGCCGTCCGATTGCACAGCGGATTGAGCAAAGGATTTGTTGTCGGCGATAACAATCAAGCAACGAGCGGCGTACCCGCCCAGCTCAGAGGTGGTTTCCTGGTCCGGAAACGACGAAAGCCCCCTGACCGTAGTCAGAGGGCTTTCGTGAATGATTGTCCGGCGGTGTCCTACTCTCCCACACCCTGTCGAGTGCAGTAC
>NZ_JBFAJZ010000013.1:0-145177 GCF_040655475.1 Nocardia sp. NPDC050413
GGGCCTTACCGCTCGACTTGCATGTGTTAAGCACGCCGCTAGCGTTCGTCCTGAGCCAGAATCAAACTCTCCGTTGAAGACTCACGAAACACCCCAAAGGGGTGAATCAGAAATATCTAACTAGAGTCCGAAAAATCTAGCAAAGCGAACACCAGCAAAAAAAGATTCGCTGTTGTTCAAAATGTCCAACCTCCACGACCGGGGGGTACGCGAAGGCTGGAACCAATAAAATATTGGCACTGACATTCATCGACACACTATTGAGTTCTCAAAGAACACACGCACAAACATCCACCCGGTGAAAGGCTTCAGTGAGGCAAGGGTTCGTACTGTAGCTCAGACCTTCGACCGGACGCAAATCCGGAGAACCTCTGAACACATGATCGGTCAGGCGCTCATCGTCCTACCTCGTTTCCCTGTACCGTAGCTGGCCCTGTCGGACCAGCTCTTCGGCACCGGGTCGGTGTCCGTGTCGCTCTGACTGGAATAAAGTTACGTGGCTGGAATTCCGATGTCAAATTCCCTAGTCAGGCCGGGTTTCGAACCACAACAATGGGAGGGTCGCGCGTTGAGCGAGGAACGTAGTGGAAGGCGGCGGCGGTTACGTCGCGTTATGAAGGCCGGCGTGGTGTTGGCGAGTGGCGTGGTGTTGGTGACGGTATGTGCCAATGCGGCCATGTGGATGTTGTCGTCGGGGCATCGCAGTGATGTGGCCGGTGCGCCCACTGTTCCGGTTGTCATTGTTCCCGGTGCGCGGGTCGCGCCGGACGGTACGCCGATGGCATACCTGCGGGGGCGCCTTGATGTGGCGATCGAATTGGTCGCGGCGGGGAAGGCGCGCGAGATCCTGCTGTCCGGGGATGCCGGCGGGACTTCCGGCGACGAGATCGCGTCGATGCGGCGTTATCTCCTCGAGCACGGAGTGGATCCGGGCATCGTGCGAGCGGATGGGGAAGGGCTTTCCACGCGGGAGACCTGTGAACGGGCGCGGTCGATGTTCGGGGTGAAGCGCGCCGTCATCGTCAGCCAGTACCAGCATCTGCCGCGGGCGGTCGCGCTGTGCCGGGCGGCGGATATCGACGCCGACGGGGTGGTGGCCTATTGCGATTGCCGGCGGGCCACCGAGGTTCGCAACAACATCCGGGAGTGGTTGGCGGCGCCCAAGGCGGTTGTCGAGATGATCCTGCGCTGATCTGCCAAAGGGTTATCGGCGCAGGATTGCTGCGAGCCCGGCGCGAAGTCGATCCAGCAGCGTCGGACGGTCGGGTGTTTCCGCAGGGATGTGCGACTCGGGCGGGGTTTCATTCACCCGGCCGGCCCGCGGGTACACAGGTGCATAGGGAGGGCCCGCCAGCAGGTTTCGGCATCCTGTGCGGATCTCGTCCCAGATGATCGCGGCATCCAGGCCGTCCTCCAGGCTGATCTGCATGGTGTAGAAGTCCCAGGCCAGTTCCTCCAACTCCGGTGGTTCGGGCTCGGGACGCATCGTCAGCTCGAACAGATCGGTGAAGATCAGGCGAAGGCACTCGTCGGCGTCTCCTTCGTCGGCCAGTAAGGCGACGGCGTTGCGATTCGCGCGCCTGAGCCGGACAGCTACCTCCCGTTCGCGCCAACCCCCGAGGTGAACGATCTCGAGTTCGGCGAGCGCAGTGCGGAACAGTTCCGGGGCGTCGCGGCAATCGGTTCGGTGCAGGCAGGCGAGTTCGATCAGCGCCGGGGAATCGACCCCTCGCGCCAAAGCCTCGGCGCCGATCATCGTCAGATGTGACTCGTCCAGCTCGCCGACGGCGAACAGGTCTGCGGCGCGGTTCAACTCGTCCATCGGGTCAGCGTGCGGTTCCGGGGGTTCGGCCGTCAACGCAAATATGGACCGGACTCGAGGTTTCTGTGGAAGGGGTTCGGTCAACCCTCTCGTCGGTCCGCGACCGGATGGACCGATTCCGATCACCGCAATTCGAGGAGAGCTAGTGCGCATCGTCAAAGCTGTTGGGATCATGCTGGCCGTTGTGGCCGCCACGGCGGTGGGGGCCGGTTCGGCTGTCGCGGAACCGGAGTCCAAGGAGAACATCTACATCGACGTCAACGTCCTCGGCTGCTCGATCGGCGCCGGACTCGGTGGTGACGTGCTGGTGGCACTCACCGGCGGAGGCGGGTCGAGCGCGATGGTGAATTCGTCGCTGGCGGCGCGGCTTCGGGCCGCCGGGTGCCTGCCTCGCCTGTAGGACCAGCGCCGATGGTCTCGTCGACGGCGACGGGACCATCGGCCTACCGTGCCCGTGCACGCGCCATCACGTACCGTGGTGCGAGTTGTCAGCATGCTGGCCGACGGAATGGGGTGCATCGTGAACGGGTCCGAGCATGCCGCGCGGCTCGTGCGTTTCTGGCGGACCGTCGAACTGTTCGGTCCGCAACTGGTACCGGAGGTCGGCGTCTGCCGCGAAACCGGTGCGCTGGTGGTGGAACTCGGCGCGGACGAACCGGCACCGTGGGAAGACCTCACCGCGCTCCCCGCGCTGCAACCGGGCCGTGTATGGCAGTTCGTGGTGTTCGGCGGGTTGTTCGAAGTGGGGCGTGCGCGTGAATCGCTGATGCGCGCCTTCGGGCGGGACGAGCTCGAGGCGGACGCGCGACAGTCCGGAACCACAGCCACTTTCGCGGTGACATTGAGCGATGACGGCATGGTCGTCGAGGGATCGGCGACGCTGTCGGGGCTGGCTTGGGCGATCAACCGGTTGCGCTCCCCCGGCCCCGCCGACCCGGGGTGGGCCGACGGGTTCGAGCACGATTCCTCGGCATTCACTGCCGCGTTCGACCTGCTGACCACCGAGGTTCCGAGTGTCGACCCGGAAGCCGACGATCCCGGCCCGCGTTGGCGTGCCTTGGATGTGGTCGGTCGTGGCGTCGGCGCGTCGCTGATCGCGGCGGGTGCGGACGGTGTCGTTTCGCCGGGGCTGGCGGGGATGTCGGCCACCGCGTTCGTGCGCGGCGTCATGGCGAACGAGGAATTCGGTACGCCGCTGGTGACCGGGCGGGCGTTGCAGACGTTCGCGGGGGATCTGTGTGGGGCGCTCTCGATCCGGTCCGAATTACGGGCCGGCGGGGTGCGGGTGGCGTGCGTGCAGGTCGCGGCCAGGGATGCCGACAGCACGGCGGCCGAGGATCGGCTCAACAGCGGTCTGGGCGTGGAGCTGCGTGCGCTCGCCGCGGCGGTCGAGCGTGGGGACGTCGGCGCAGCGCTGCGGGACTACCTCGCGGCGAGTGAAACCTTGCCCATCGATCAGCGGATCGACGTTCGTCAACGGCAGGACGTGATGGTCGAAGGGCTACTGCCCCAGCGAGTGCCGGACGGGCGGTGGCCGGGTGACCCGCTCGTCGCTGGCCAGCAGTTCGCGGTAGATCAGGCGATGAGCGAACTCCGCGACAGCGCGGGGGTTTTCGCCGTGCACGGCGCGCCGGGCACCGGAACGACGACGATGCTGCGAGACCTGCTCGCGGCAATCGTGGTCGAAAGAGCGGAGCGGCTGGCGACTTTCGACGACCCGATGGATGTGTTCACCGGTGTCACCGAGCAGGTGCAGGTCGCCAAGAACTACACCGTCGGCGCGCATCGGCTCGCCCCCGAGATGACCGGGTTCGAGGTGGTGCTCGCCACCGGTAGCGACCGGAGTGCCGCCGATGTGGTGGCCGAGATCCAGCACCGCGACGCGATCGACTCCGACGTGCGGATCAACCACTTCGGCGAGCTGGCCGAATTCGTCAGCGGCGAACCCGCGTGGGGGTTGATCGCCGCGGCGCTCGGCGGGGCGAGAAGAACCTTCGGCGAGCAGTTCTGGTTCGGCGACCGCTTCGCCACCGAACGCAAGGCGCACGCCGGTTCGGCGGGAATGCTCGATCTGCTCAAACAGGCCGAGGCGGACCCGGATTCGGTGCCCGACTGGCAGACCGCCGTGCGCGACTTCGAGAGCAAGCGCGAGCACGTTCGAACACTCGCACAGCAACGTCAGGACGTGGCCGACGCGGTCGCCGAGCTACCTGCGATGAACGACGACCTGCTGTCGCTGTCGGCGGAGATCGCCAATGCCGATGCGGCACACGCGCACTGGCGCGCGCAGCATCAGCAGGCGACCGAACAGCTGCGTGCGGCGCAGGCCACGCATCATCGGGTCAGCACGTTGCTCACCGAGCACGGCGGTCGCAAACCAGGGTTCGCGGAGTCGTTGTCGACCGGGTTCCGGGCGGGGCGGCGGTGGAGTGCGCGCTCCAACGAGCTGTTACGCGAACGGCACGACGCCGAGGCGGAGATGCGGCGCAGGCAGGGCGAGGTCGACCACGCACGTGAGCAGTGGGCGCAGGCAGCCGAGCACGGGCGCACCCTCATCCGCGACCACGTCGCGTTGACCGAGCGGCGGGCACGAGCACTCGACATCATCGAAGCGGCGCGTGAGAACTGGTCGGAGACAATTCCTTTCGGTGACGTCGCCGCTGACGACGAGCAGTTCCAGCTGTGCAATCCGTGGGCCGACGAGCAGTACTCGACGGCTCGGCGTGAGCTCTTCCTCTCGGCGCTGCGGCTGCATCGGGCGCTACTGCTGAACGCCGCGCCCCGGGTGCGCGACAACTTGATCGTGGCGATCGCGCTGATCCGCGACGAACTCGCGGTGGCGCCGAAGCCGGAAACCATCGCGGCCGCCTGGCAGACACTGTTCCTGGCGGTGCCGATGCTCACAACGACGTTCGCCGCGCTGCCCAAGTTGTTCGCCGGGCTGGGGCGTGAAGCGCTCGGTTGGTTGTTCGTCGACGACGCGGGCCAAGCCGCGCCGCAGGCGGTGGCGGGGGGTCTGTGGCGTGCGCGCCGGGCGGTGATCGTCGGTGATCATCGCCAGCTGGGACCTGTTGTGACGCTGCCGACTTCGGCGCAGGAGGCGCTGGTTCGCCAGTACGGGCTCGATGCTGAGTGGATGCCGGATCTGGCCTCGGCGCGGCAGGCGGCAGATCGTGGCGTGCGGTTCGGGACCTGGCTGACACCCGCCGATTACGACCGGCCGGTGTGGGTGGGAACGCCGTTGCGGGTGCATCGGCGCAGCGATCTGCCGATCTTCGAGCTGACCCACCGGATCGCCTACGACGACGACCTGCTCGTCTTCGGCACGCCCGAGCGGCCCGACTTCCCGGGGCACGATCGGTGGATCGATGTGAGATCCGCACGCGCCGAAGGGAACTGGATCCCCGGTGAAGGTGAGGCGCTCGGTGCCTTGCTGACGGAGTTGCGCGAGGACGGGGTCGCGGCCGACGACATCCGGGTGGTCAGCCCCTTCCGCGATGTCGCCGACGGTGCGCGTCGCGTCGCCCGCGAGGTACTCGGAGACGAGTTCGCCGCCGCCCAGGTGGGCACGATCCACGGCATGCGTGGAAACTCGGCCGAGGTGGTCGTGCTGGTACTCGGCACCTCACCCGCTGCGGGCGGTTCGCGGCGCTGGGCCGCGGCCAGTCCGAACGTGCTGAACGCGGCGGTGTCGCGGGCGCGGCGGCGGGTGTACGTGATCGGCAATTACCGATTGTGGAGCAGCCAGCGGTATTTCGACGTGCTCGCCCGGCATTGGCCGGCTGAGTCCGATCAGCTGGTCGCTCAGACCGTCAACCGGTAGAACCGCCAGAAGCCGAAGTTCTCGATCGGCAGGATGTCGAGGGTGGTGAAGCCCGCCTTGTGCGCGTACTGCTCCAGTTGCTCGGCGCGCATCACGGTTCCGGTGCCCGCCGAACCGGGGTGTGCCATGCCGTCCGGCAGGCAGACGAGCAGGCTGAAGCCGTACATGAGGCGGTCGACATCGCTTGCGGGAGAAGCGAAGTCCGGGTCGACGGCCTCGTCCATCACGATCACCACCCCGCCGGGACGCAGCGCACGTCGTACCGCCGACAGCACCTCGATCGGGTACGGCATGTCGTGCACGCATTCGAAGGCGAAGACGACGTCGTAGGTCGATTCCGGAAGGTCGGTCGTGACGTCGGCGTGGTGGAAGTGGACGCGGTCAGCGAGGTCGGCGGCGTTGGCGGTGGCCATGGCGATCGACGGCGGGTCGATGTCGTAGCCGTCGACCCGCAGGTCGGGGTAGGCGCGGGCGAGGGCGATCGAGGACCAGCCGCCGCCGGAGCCGATATCGGCGACTCGGGCGCCGGGAGCCGACAGCAGGGCATCGATGTCGGGGACGGTGGCGAGGTCGGCGGCCAGCCGGTGTTCGAACCAAGGACGGTTCATGTCGGCTTGGGATTCGCGCACGTCGGCGCCGTATTCGGACCAACCGACACCGCCGCCCTCGCGATAGGCGCGCACCAGGGCGGGGAGCTGGACCGCCGCACCAGCCAGCATCCGGGCGAGCGGGGCGAGGTAGTCCAGGCTGTTCGTGTCGGTGAGCACCTCGGCCGCGCCGGCCGGGAGTGCGAAGCGGCCGTCCGGCGTCACCGTGAGGATGCCTGTGGCCGCTTGCTGTTCGAGCCATTCCTGCGCGTATCGGCGGTCGCCGCCGGCGCGGGTGGTGAGCTCGGCCGCGTCGGCGGGGCCGGCGGCCAGCGCCGAGTACCAGCCGAGCCGGTCGCCCAGATGGATGGCCAGGATGTCGACCGTGCCGAGCGCCGCCTCGAACAATCGCTGCGCGAACTGCTCACTGGTCTGCTCCACTGCGCTCACTTGGGTCCTCCCGGTTCGATGTAGGCCCGAACGGCCCGCTGACAGGAGAACGGACAAGGAAACGTCACGGTTCACCATGCGCCCAACGATTCGATCTCACCGCTGTCGGTTGCCGCCTGTTTGCGAGAGGCTGGGCAGAGTTCCCAGGATCGGAGTCGTCATGAGGCCGAGCTCATTTCTCGGACCAGCCGTTTGTGCCGCGATAGCTCTCGCTGTCGTCCTTCCGGCGCAAGCCAGCGCTGATCCCGTCACCGATCTGCTGTGTAACAGCGGATCGAGTCAGTTCTGTCCACCGCCACCGCCGCCGCGCGAATGCCATCCCTCCTACGATCCGTGCGTTCCGATCGCCCCCGATGTCGACTGTGCGGGCGGCAGCGGGGACGGGCCCGAATACACGGGCCCGGTTCGAGTAATCGGCCCCGACGACTATGGGCTCGATGCCGACGGGAACGGGATCGGCTGCCAGAACAGCTGATTATCGGCTGTCTTCGAAGTGCCGTCAGGGTGTATCGAACAGGCGTGCACCGGGTTCCACGACTGTGTCGATCGTGTCGGGACTGATGGAGTTCTTCGGGGAGTCCATTACGACGATCGGGCAGATGATCGGGTTGCCGGTGGCGGCGATCTCGGTGGGGTCGAAGGTGACGATGGGGGTGCCGGTCTCGACGGTGTCGCCTTCGGTGGCGTGGAGGGTGAAGCCTTCACCTTTGAGTTTCACCGTGTCGATGCCGAGGTGGACCAGGACGCCGACGCCACCGCCGAAGACCACGAAGGCGTGGGGGTGGAGTTTGAGGAGTTTGCCGCTGATGGGGGCGGTGACAGTGAGCGGGCCTCGGGTGCGGTCGGGGTCGACGGCCACGCCGGAGCCGACCAGTTGATCGGCGAAGACCTGGTCGGGAACTTGCGACAGCGGGATGACGCGGCCGGCGAGGGGGGCGGTGACGTTCACAGGATGTCCCCGATGTCCTCGGCCAGCGTGTCGGCTTCGGGGCCGACGACGACCTGTACGACGGTGCCCGACTTGAGGACGCCGTGGGCGCCTGCCGCCTTGAGCGCGGCCTCGTCGACCTTGGTGCCGTCGCGCACCTCGGTGCGCAAACGGGTGATGCACGCCTCGATCTCGACGATGTTCTCCGCGCCGCCCAGGCCCTGGACGATCGCTTCCGCTTTGGACATGTGTTCTCCCTTTCCGCGGTGGTAGCCGGTTCCAGTATGGGAGCCTCGGTTGTGCGCCACGTCATATTTCACGGTTGACATCCGTCGGCCACCTGGTCAAACTGACAACTGGTTATGACCGGACAGTACCCGTCAGAGCCACTGGTTCACAACCGCTGGACGAAGAAGGTCGACATGACTGCCGTTACCGACAGCCCCAAGCAAGAATCCAAAACATTCGCGGGATTGCAGCGCCTCGGGCGCAGCCTGATGCTGCCCATCGCCGTGCTTCCCGCGGCGGGCATCCTGTTGCGTCTCGGCCAGGACGATCTACTCGGCCGCTTCTCCGCACTGGAAAGTGCGGCGTCGGTGATCTCGGCGGCGGGTCAGGCGGTGTTCACCTGGTTGCCCCTGATCTTCGCCGTCGGCATCGCCATCGGGTGGGCCAAGAAGGCCGACGGGTCGACCGCGCTGGCCGCGGTGGTCGGTTACATGGTGATCGACGGGGTGTTCAAGGCGATGTCGCCGATCGTGCTGGAAGGCAAGACCGACCCCAAGGGCGCCCAGGCGCTGATCAACTACGGCGTGCTCGGCGGCATCGTGATGGGTCTGCTTTCGGCGATCCTGTGGCAGCGGTTCTATCGCACGAAGCTGCCCGACTTCCTCGGGTTCTTCAACGGCAGGCGACTGGTTCCCATTCTCACCGCCGTCACCGGTCTGGTGGTCGGTGTCGCGATGGCCTTCCTGTATCCGGCGTTCAACTCGGCGCTCACCTGGGTCGGTGAGGCGGTCGCGGACAACTCGGTGGTCGGTGGCGGTGTCTACGGCGCGGCCAACCGGTTGCTGATTCCTACCGGTCTGCACCACATTCTGAACTCCACGGTCTGGTTCCTCGTCGGCGATTACACCGATGCTTCCGGTCAGCTGGTGCGCGGCGACCTGAACCGATTCTTCGCAGGCGACCCGAGCGCTGGCACCTTCATGACCGGCTTCTTCCCGATCATGATGTTCGCGTTGCCCGCCGCTGCCTTCGCCATCTGGCGCAATGCGCGGCCGTCGCAGAAGAAGCTGGTCGGCGGCATCATGCTCTCCACCGGGCTCACCGCGTTCGTCACCGGCATCACCGAGCCGCTCGAGTTCTCGTTCATGTTCGTGGCGTGGCCGCTGTACGTGGTGCACGCGATTCTGACCGGTACGTCGATGGCGCTGGTCAACGCGCTCGGTATCCACGACGGGTTCACCTTCTCGGCGGGTGCGATCGACTATCTGCTGAACTTCGGCAAGGCGACCGATGCGTGGCTGCTGATCCCGATCGGGCTCGGGTACGCGCTGGTGTACTACCTGCTGTTCAGCTTCGTGATCAAGAAGTGGAACCTGCGCACGCCGGGCCGCGAGGCGGAAACCGATGACGAGGTCTCCGGCGTGGCCGAGGCGCAAGCCGAACCCGTAGCGGCGGACAGCGGCGATACTCGAAACGATGGAACCGAGACGAAGCTGGACAAGAAGCCGGAAGGTGAGTGACGCCCGATGCCGGAACAGGTGATCCGTGGGCTCGGAGTCAGTCCCGGGGTGGTGTGTGCGCCGTGGTTGCGATTCGGTTCGCAACTCGAGACCTCCGCGCAGGACCCGGTCGGCGGGCCACCCGACGAGGAACTGGCCCGGGTGAAAGCGGCGCTCGCGGGGGTGGCCGACGAAATGGCCGCCAGGGCGTCGCGCGTGGACGGTGTTGCGGCGGAGATCCTTTCGATGTCGGCGACGATGGCCCGCGACCCGGGCATCGTCGCCGCCGCCGAGAGAGAATTGAAGGCGGGAATGCCGACGGCACACGCCGTGCACCTGGCGTTCGAGGGGTTCTGCGCCAAGCTCGAGGCGCTGGGCGGGTACATGGCCGAACGTGCGACCGACCTGCGCGATATCGGCGGGCGAACCATCGCGGTGCTGCTCGGTGAACCGATGCCGGGCATCCCCGAACCTGGCTTTCCGTTCGTGCTCGTCGCGCGCGATCTGGCGCCGGCCGACACGGCGATGCTGGGCGGCAGTGATGTGGTCGGCCTGCTCACCAGTGAAGGCGGGCCGACCAGTCATACCGCCATCCTGGCGAAATCGCTCGGTCTGCCCGCTGTGGTGAACTGCCCGCAGACCGACAAGCTCGTCGATGGCGCACCGGTGTTGCTCGACGGGTCGACCGGTGAAGTGGTGATCGACCCGGGCCCCGAGCGCCAACAGGCGGCGGTCGAGCAGGCAGCCGCCGACAAGGCGCGGCTGGCGGCGGCCAGTGGCCCGGGGCGCACGGCCGACGGCACCCCGGTGCACCTGCTGGTCAATATCGGCACCGTCGACGACGCGGTGAAGGCGGCGCCGGTCGACAGTGAGGGTGTCGGCCTGTTCCGTACCGAGTTCATGTACCTCGGCAAGGCGTCGGAGCCTTCGCTGGACGAGCAGACCGCCTCTTACACAGCGGTTCTCGAACAGTTCGCGGGCCGCCGCGTGGTGGTGCGCACGCTCGACGCGGGCTCGGACAAGCCGCTGCCGTTTCTCGATCTCGGGACCGAGGAGAATCCGGCGCTCGGTGTGCGCGGATTGCGGATCGGGTCGGTGTTCCCGGAAACACTGGCCACCCAGCTCACCGCCTTGGCTCGCGCAGGCGAGGCGACCGGTGCCGATCTGTGGGTGATGGCGCCGATGGTCGCCACGGCCGACGAGGCGGCCGGATTCGCGGCGCTGGCAAGAGAATCCGGGGTGCGCAAGGTCGGAGCGATGATCGAGATCCCGGCGGCGGCATTGCGGGCGGCCGATCTGCTGGCGCACCTGGACTTCGTGAGCATCGGTACCAACGACCTCAGCCAGTACACCTGTGCGGCGGACCGGATGGCGGGCAGCCTCGCGCAGCTCCTCGATCCTTGGCAGCCGGCGGTGCTCGACTTGATCGCGATGGTCGGCGCTGCGGGAACGGCATCGGGCAAGTCTGTCGGTGTATGCGGTGAGGCGGCGTCGGATCCCCTGCTCGCCCCGGCGCTGGTCGGGCTCGGAGTGACGAGCCTGTCGATGTCGGTACCCGCCTTGCCCGCTGTCCGAGCTGCCCTGGCAGGGATCGACATTCAGCGTTGTCAGGAAGCGGCCGACGCGGCGTGCGCCGCGCGTGGGCCACAGACGGCACGTGAGGTGGTCGCGGCGATCGTTGGACGGGCATGAGGTGGTGACGGCGGGGTCGAGCGGCTCGGTGGTCGCTGCGGCTGCGCGCGGGGTGCGACGTTCGGCCGCCGACAGCGTGGTGGCGGCCGTCCCCTTGGCAGCGGGGATGTCGCTGATCGGGCCTCCAGTTGCAACCAAGTCACCGGCAGGGCCGCCGCCTCCGGTCGGGGCGGGCGGACCCCAGGCAGCAACGGTGCCACCGGCCAGGCGGCCAGCGGCGGTCGTGGCAGCCGAACCAGTAGCAACTGCGTCACCAGCCGGGACGCCATTTTCGGTCGTTGCGGCCATGTCCCCGGCAGTAACGATGCCATCGGCCGGGGCGCCGGTTGCGGTCGTGGCAGCCGAGCTTCCAGCAGCAAGGCTGTCCGCGATCGCGCAACCAGCGGTAGCGGGACACCCGCTCACGGTAGTGGCGGGCACGTTCCCGGCAGTAACGGTGCAACCAGTCGAACCGTTGGCCGCGGTCGTGGCAGCCGAGCTTCCGGCAGCAGAAATTTCAGTGGTCGGGCCAGCGGCGGGGATAGTGGCCGGCGCATGCCGGGCAGTGACTCCGCCAACGGTTGGACCGCTGCCGACGCGCTGGTCGATCATCAGCCCGCGGGGTGCCGCGGTTGCGGGCAGGCCGGTATCCGACGGTGTCGTGAGAGGGCAAGGTGGGTCGGCATGACTGCCTTGCGGGGGTGCGTCGTCGGGGCGGGTGAGGGTGAGATTGCCGATGGTGTGGTCGAATTCGATGGGGCGACGATTACGTGGTTTGGAGAGGCGGCGAGATATCCACGGCAGCAAGATCTTCCGGAGGCCACGGATGACCTTGTGCTGCCCGGGTTGATCGACCTGCATTGTCACGGTGGGGCCGGGTTCGGGTTTCCCAATGCTGACGGGGCGGGGGCGCGGGTTGCGGCGGCGCATCATCGCGCGCACGGCACGACTGGGTTGCTCGGCAGCTTGGTGTCGGCGGCGCCGGAGGTGTTGGTCGAGCAGGCGGCGGTGCTGGCGGATCTGGTGGACGACGGGGAGCTGCTCGGGGTTCATCTCGAGGGGCCGTTCATCAATGCGGTGCGGTGTGGTGCGCAGGATCCGGCGGCCATCGTCGCCGGTGATCCGGTGCTGTTCGAGCGGATCTACCGGGCGTCGCGCGGGACCGTCCGGTCGATGACGTTGGCGCCCGAAACCGCGCACTTCGGCGAATTGCTGGCCGCGATGCGCGAATACGGTGTACTGCCGAGCCTGGGACATACCGATGCCGACGCGGCGACGACGTCGGCTCGGATCGCCGAGTGGCTCCACCCGCGTGGAACAACCGAGCAGGCATCCGCACGGCGAAGCCCCGATACGGCTCCGCAGCCTGTCGAGAGCTCCGGAGCGACTCGAACCGACGCCCGTGGGCCAGTGCGGTTCGGTGGCGAACCGATCACCGCCACCCACCTGTTCAACGGGATGCCCGAACTGCATCACCGCAGGCCCGGACCCGCTGCCGCCTGCTTGGCCGCCGCCGGCCGCGGCGAGATGGTTGTCGAGTTGATCGCCGACGGTGTGCATCTGGCGCCCGAGACCGTCGCGATGGTGTTCGACACCGTCGGCGCCGACCAGATCGCCCTGGTATCGGACGCGATGGCGGCCGCCGGGATGAGCGACGGTGATTACCGGCTCGGCGCCCTGGATGTGCAGGTGCGACACGGGATCGCCCGCCTCGCCACCGAAGACGGTTCGCCGGGCGCTATCGCGGGCGGCACGGCGACACTGCTCGAGGTGGTGCGGTGGTCGGTGGAGCATGCGGGTATCCCCCTCGTCGATGCGGTCAGGGCTGCCACGCGCACGCCTGCGCGGGTGCTCGGGCTCGAGGCCGAGCGCGGCACGTTGCGGGCGGGTGCGCGGGCCGATGTGCTCGTGGTCGATCGGCAATGGCAGGTGCGACGGGTGTTCGTCGCCGGAACGGAAGGAAGCTGATGGAAATCGTGATCCGCGCGGACGAACACGAAGTGGCCACCACGGTCGCCGATATCGTCGGCGGCTATGTGCGCCAGGGCAACGCGATCCTCGGCCTGGCGACCGGGTCGTCGCCGCTCGGCAGTTACCGGGAACTGGCGCGCCGCTACCGCGAGGGTGAACTGGATTTCACCACGGCCAGTGGGTTTCTGCTCGACGAGTACGTTGGGCTGCCGAAAAGCCATCCGCAGTCGTACTTCTCGGTGATCCGGTCGGAATTCGTCGATCATGTGAACCTCGATCCTGCGCGTGTGTTGAGCCCGAACGGGGAGGCGGGCGACATCGCGGGCGAAGGCAGGCGTTACGACGCCGCGATCGCCGCCGCCGGCGGGGTGGACGTGCAGCTGCTCGGAATCGGCACCGACGGGCACATCGGCTTCAACGAACCCGGTTCGTCGCTGACCTCACGGACCAGGGTGAAAACGCTCACCGAACAGACCCGCCGGGACAATGCCCGGTTCTTCGACGGTCCCGACGACGTCCCGCACCATGTGCTCACCCAAGGGCTCGGCACCATCCGCGAAGCCCGGCACCTGGTGATGATCGCCCTCGGCGCGGGGAAGGCCGACGCCATCGCGGCGGCCGCCGAGGGACCGCTGTCGTCGTTCTGCCCGGCCTCGGTGATGCAGTGGCATCCGCATGTCACCGTGGTGATCGATGAAGCCGCCGCGAGCAAGCTGAAGCTGGCCGACTATTACAAGTACGCCCTCGCGAACAAGCCTGTGTGGCAGTCGTTCTGAGGTCAGGCGCGTTCGGCCAGGATGCGTTCGGCTTCGCCGGGGTCGCAGTCGAAGGCTGCGCGCACGGCGGCCACCGCCCGTGTGTGTTCGCCCGCCGCGACGAGCCGGTCGATCTCGGCCCATCGCGCGGACGGCGCGGCCACCTCGGGGCCTAATCGGCGGTCGAGACGTTCCCACATGCGGGCGACCGTCGGGTCGTCGACGAGCAGTCCGCCGAGATGCGCTTTGAAGGTGGGGTGTTCGGTGCGGTACATGCCCATCCAGCTGGAGGCGGGCGGGCTCGCCTCGGCATTGGCCGTGCGGTCGGCGAGTTTGAGGATCACGGCGCGGGGGTGGGCGGCAATCTTGGTGTAGGCGTCCAGGTTCCGGGCCTTGCGGTCCGAACCCACACCGGTGACCGCCCAGACCAGATCGAGAACCGCACGCCCGAAACGGGATTCGACCTCTTCGGCGGTGACCGGGGTGTCCTCGATGACGTCGTGCAGCCAGGCCGCCACCGCGAGATCGCCGCCGAAGCCGAAGTCGTCGAGCACACCGCGCACGGCCGCGAGATGGGCGACGTACGGCCGCTCCCCATAACGCTGGTCACCGTGCGCCGCGACGGCGAATTCCCGTGCCTGCGCTTCGCGCTGATCGAACTCCATGCCACACCCCCGTGCTCGATTGCGAACCTGTTGCCCCGACCCTAGCCGAGGCCACCGACAAGTCGGGCCGATCAGCGCTGAGCGGCTCCGGATGCGGGTTTCACACAGGTGAGAATGCCGGTCTGATAACGGCTCTGGGTGTAGCCGAGCTCGGTGAATCCGATGGCCGCCAGCTGGTCACGGTAGCGGCGGATATCGACAGCGTCGAAGCCGCCGAACATCGGTGCGAGCAATCTGCGCATTCGCGGCGACGGCGAGGCATCGGCGAGCAGCAACCTGCCGCCGGGACGCAGCACACGCCACATCTGCGCCAGCGCCTCCGGACGGTGCTGCTCCGGGATGTGATGCATGACGAAAGTACTTGTCACCACATCGAATTCGGCATCACCGAAAGGCAATCGCTGCGCGGGCCCCTGCTCGTAGCGGTGATGAGGAGTGCGGTCGCGCCGCCGGTTGTCGTCGATGGCGGCCGCCGACGGGTCGACACCGACAGCGGCACCGGTCGAGCCCGTCGCGACACCGAGAGCGCGGACGAGTTTTCCCGGACCACAACCGATATCGAGCACATGGTCGCCGGGGCGCACCCCTGCGGCCGTGACGAGTTCGGTGAGTAGCGCGCGATGCCTGCCGAGGAAGAACACGCTGGTGAACAAGTTGTAGCGGCGCAGGCCCGCGATGAGCAGACCGGTGTCGCCGTCGTCGACGAACATGGGAGTGAGAAGCTGATTTCCTGTCATGAACCTATGGTCGGGCGAGGTCGTGGCCGCGACCAGGCGCAAGATGTGGCGATCTGTCCGTTTCCGCACAGATCCGGGAAATCCGTCCGGGAGGCACGATGTCCGAGCACACCGATCGCCGCGTCCGGCGCACCCGCGACGCCCTGCACCGCGCGCTGATCGAGCTGATGATCGAGCGTGGCTACGAGCGGGTGACGGTGAGCGACATCATCGAACGCGCCGACGTGGGGCGGTCCACCTTCTACGCCCACTACCGGGACAAGGACGACCTGCTGCTGGTGAGCTGCACCGAATTCCTGCGCCGCGAGATCGCGAACACCGCCGCCGGGGCCTCCCCACTCGGCCGGCTTCGGGTGCTGTTCCAGCTCGCGGGCCGGTATCCAGAGGTGTACCGGCCGCTGGTGGGGCCCAAGGCGGCGACCACCGTGATCCACGCCTACCGGCGCGGATTGGCGGAGCTGATCGCCGAACTGTTCGGTGATTGGCCCGCGACCACCGTCGCCTTCGTGTCCTGGGGGCTGCTCGGCGTCACCGCGGAGATCATCGACCCGGCCGATCCGCTGCCCGCCGAGCGGGCATGGCAGCAGTTCGAGAAGCTGGTGGCGACCGGGATCAGTGGCGGCGCAGATCCGGCCACGGCGGACGGCGCAACAGGGCGAGCGCCAGGATCACGCCGGTGAGCAGACCGATCCACTCCCCCAGTTGGGCAATGCGATTGGCGTCGACCGCCGGTGACCAGTGCGCCCGGCCTTCGTGAATGACGAAGATGCCGACGGGCCGTGCGGGCCTGCCGAATCCGCCGCCGCGAGCGACGGTGATGACGGTGGCGCCATCAGCTGTGTCGGTAGGTTCGCCGAAGACTGTCGGCGGTTCGGTGATGGCCTGTTCCAGTCGATCTCTGATCGTCATCCGGACCCCCGTTGGTGTCGATGCGGCAGTGCCGTCGAACATACGCGCACTGGCCGACAGGTCGCGTTCGTTCGGGCTGTCATGATGGGAACTGCCGCGCCCGGCGCCCGTCCGGGACGAGAGGAGCCGCGCCGATGACCCCCGATCCGGTCCTGTCCACCGCCTGGTCGCGCGCGCTCGGTCTGCGGGTCCCGATCGTGAACGCGCCGATGGGCGGCGCGGCGGGTGGACGGCTCGCGGCCGCGGTGACCGAGACGGGTGGGCTCGGCATGATCGGGATGGGCAGTGCCGGTTCGGCGCAGGCACTGCGCCGCGAACTGAGCGAGGCAGGCGGCGCCCCGGTGGGGATCGGGCTGGTCGACTGGGTACGCACACGCGAAGCCGACCTGCTCGACACCGCTCTCGCCGCCCGGCCACGGGCGTTGTCGATCAGTTTCGGTACCGATTTCTCGTGGGTGCCCGAGGTCCGAGCGGCGGGCATTCTCGCGATCACGCAGGTCTACGACGTACCCGGCGCACATCGAGCACAGGAGGCCGGCATCGACGTGATCGTCGCGCGCGGCAGCGAAGGCGGCGGGCACGGCGCCGACCGGCTGGCGCTCATGCCGCTGCTCGACGCGGTGCTCGACATCGCGAGCGTCCCGGTGCTCGCCGCGGGCGGCATCGGTTCCGGACGGACACTGGCCGCGGTTCTGGCCGCCGGGGCGTCGGGCGCGTGGCTCGGCACCTGTCTGGCCGCCGCCGAGGAGTCGCTGCTGGGTGAGAACGCACGGCGGGCCATGCTCGCCGCCGATTCCACCAGCACCGTGGTGACCACCGAATTCGACGAGGCACTCGACCTGCCGTGGCCGCCGATCTATCCGGCGCGGGTGCTGCGCAACGAATTCACCGATCCGTGGACCAGGGCCGATGGCGACGAGAACCCGCCCGGTGTCGATGACCTGCGTGCGGCCATCGCCGCCGACGATCCACGCATCGCACCGGTCGACGCGGGTCAGGGCGTCGGGCTGGTCACGCATGTGGAACCGGTCGCCGAAACCATCGCGCGCCTCTGCGCTGAAGCCACCGAGCTGCTCACCGCAGGCTGACCTTGCAAAAATATGTTGACCGGTCTAGTTTTGTCTCGTGGGTACAAAGGGAGCCGAAACCCGGTGCAAACTGATCAGGACCACCAGGTCGCTGATCGAATCGCGCGGCTACTTCGGCACCGGACTCAAGCAGATCGTCGAGGACAGTGGGGCGCCACGCGGATCGCTCTATTTCCACTTCCCCGGCGGTAAGGACGAACTGATCTCGGCGGCACTCACCGACAGCGGCACCGAGATGGCGCAGCTGATCCGCACCATCGAGGCCGCCGACTCGCGGGAATTCGCCCACACCATGCTCCGGCTGCTCGGCGATCAACTCGAAGCCTCCGACTGGACCATCGGTTGCCCGGTGGCGGCAGTGGCACTGGATACCGCATCGACCAATGATGCTGTGCAACAGACATGTTCGGCCACCTACCGCCTCTGGGAGGACGCCATCCGGGAGCGACTGACCGCGTTCGGCCACCCCGAGCCCGAACGCCTCGCCACGGCGGCACTCGCCCTGATCGAGGGCGGACTGGTGCTGGCCAGAGCGCACCGCGATCGTCGACCACTCGATCAACTGGCCGACACCATCGACCTCCTCGTCTGACCCCGCAGCGCCCGCGGCGGGGCTCTTTTATCGCCACAAAATATGCCAATCGGTCTACTGAAAGTAGGACATCATGGTTCATACCGATTCGATCGTTTTCGGGGCGGCCGGATTCATCGGCCGCTCACTGGTCGCGGAATTGCTGCGCACCGGGCACACCGTCACAGCCGCCTTGCGCGCCGGCAGTGAGCAGCGTCTGTCCACATGGCTGAACGAGCAAGGCGTGGACACCACCGATCTGACGATCACCACGACCGATATCGCCGAACCTGATCTGGCACTGGGTGACTCGATCGAAGGGGTACGCGATGTGTACAACGCGGCCGCCTTGATGAAGTTCGGGCTCGATGCCGACGTGGCGCGTCGGGTCAACCTCGACGGTGCGCTGCACGTGCTGGAATGGGCGGCGCGACAACCGGATCTACGCAGAATCGTGCACATCACCGGATATCGCGCCGAGGCCGGGCACACCGACTATCGTTCCGGCGCCTACGAGGCTTCGAAGGTCGAGGCCGATGCGCTGCTGCGAAAAGTGGCTGCTGACAAGGATATTCCTCTGACCTTCGCCAACCCGTCCGGTGTGGTCGGCCCCGGTCAGTTCTTCGGGCTCGCAGACCTGATCGACTTGCTGTGGCGCGGAAAGTTGCCCGTGCTGCCGGGATCGGCCGACACGTTCATCCCGGTCGTCGACCTGGACTACCTCACCCGTTTCATCGTCGGCCTGCCCACCCTGCCCGACACAGAGGGACGTTCCTACCCCGTCCTCGACGCCACGACCCCGAATCTTCCCGAGCTGATCCGCCTCGTCGCCGATCACTTGCATGTCCGCGCACCGCGCTTCACCGTCCCTGCCGAAATCTTGCGGCGGCTGCCACGGGCACTCACCCAGACCGATCCCGAGACGCTGTCGTTCATCAGCAGCGACCGATACGACACCTCCGCCAGCGACGAAGTCGCCGCACGACTGGGAATCACGCAGCCACCGGTCGGCGATCTCCTGCGGTCCTACGCCGACCGGATCGTCGCCACTCGTAACGGTGTCGTGGAGACGACGCGGGCAGCCGGTTTCCGCACGGGAACCTGGCTGAGTGGCGATCATGCCGACCCAGATTATGTGCTGTTGCACGGCATTCCGCTCGACAGCGATTCGTGGGCCGATCTCGCCGATGCGCTGGAAGGTTCGGTTCTCGCCGCGGATCTGCCCGGACTCGGCCGCTCGGCCGCGTCGGGCATGTCGACAGCCGAGTGGATCGACGACCTGCTCGCGCCGGTACGCAGCACGCCCGTGCTCGTCGGGCACTCCCTCGGCACCGGTGCCGCCGTCGAATACGCGCTGCGCCACCCGGATCGGGTTCCGCGACTGGTGCTGATCGCACCGTGGTTCCTCCAGTCACAGCTGCCGTGGATTACCGCTTCGCCCGTGGCTGCCGCTGTCGCGAAGCGGCTTCCGGCCGCGAAACTAGCCGCGCGCCTTGGTATTCCGAACGGCACGGCGGTCGCGTCGGCGGTCGCGGGCCTGCGGCGCAACGGGGTGGCTCAGCGTACGTTCGCGATCATGCGGTCGGTACGCCAAGATCGATACCGTGCCGACCTGGCCGCGAAACTCGCCGAGGTCCGGGTTCCGGTCGACATCGTCGTCGGTGCCGACGACCCGCTGACGCAGCCGACCGCCCACCGGGTCACCACCATCGCCGGTGCCGGGCACTACCCGCAACTGACCCATCCCGACCAGGTCGTCCGCGTGCTCGAGGGCTCGGAAAAGGCTATCTCCCAGCAGGTTTAAGCAGGCAGTTCGACCCGCAGGGCCGGATCATTCAGCAACGCCTGTCCGAGTTCGACGGTTTCGGCACCCCGCCACCGCGCATGCCAGGTCGGCACACCACCGGACAGGTTCAGCTCGCGGGCGGCGGTGAGCAACGGCAGTTCCACCCGGGCTGCCTCGACGGTGACCCGCGCATTGGTCGGCGTATGCGACCACACGTCGTCGACCACATCGGTGATGCGCACGCCCAACCGATGCCCGACAGCCAACCGCGCGTCCTGCCACAGCAGCCGGACCTGGGTTTCGGTGCGAACCGGGGCGATCCCCCGGCTCATCACCGTGGCGCGGCCGTCGGGCGCGATGTCGTAGAGCTCGAGCGCGACCGTCGCCTCGGGCGGCCCGGACAGCGTCAGGGACGCGGTGGGGCGGCCCGCCAGGTGCACCGGCTGGGTGACCGGATCCGAGATGGACCAGATCTCCCGGTCGGCGCCGGGCAGCAGACCACGATCGACATAGGTTCCGGTGCGCAACTGGACCGTCGTGCGACGCGTGTCGACCGGCGGCCACACGTCTTCGCTGCGCCACCCGCCGTCGAACTGGCCGACGGTGACCGGCGGACCGGGCACCTCGACGTCGGCGCCGGCCACGTGCCGGTCCAGGAATGCGTACAGTTCGGCGGCGAAATGCGGTGTGCCGCACTTCTCCCGGCAATCGGAGTGACCCCACTGTCCGAACCAGGCACGATGCTCGCCCGGGCCCCGCGCTTCCCAGGCCTCGATGACCCGGTCGGCGCGGGTATTGGCGTCGAGGAAGCCCTGGCCGAGGAACAGCGGGGTGGTGTTGCCGCGCAGGTCCTCGACCATGTCGCGCTCCCGCCAGCCGGGGTCGGAGCCGTTGTGGTTCATGGTGAGCCCGAGGTAGCTGTCGGCGCAGGCCTGGGTCATCTGGACGGCGTTGGCTTTGTACTCGTCGCTGTCGGCCCAGTGACCGGGGGTCGACGCGATGGCCAGGTGCTCACCGCCTGCCATGTCGGCGGGGCGCACACCGTCCTCGGTCAGCGGTTTGCCGCCGAACTTCCACGAGGTGCCCTGCATGTACAGGTACGAATACGGGTCGACGACCGGGGCGAACGCCGCGACCGCCGCGAGCCCCTTCGGCTTCTCGGCCAGCGCCATCATCCCGGTCCAGCCCTCATAGGAGGTGCCGACCATGCCGACCCGGCCGGTCGACCACGGCCTGCTCGCCGCCCACTCGACCGCCGCGACCACATCCGAGCGCTCCCCCGGACCGCCGTAATCCGGGCAGCCGTTGGACCCGCCGAAGCCGCGCAAATCCACGATCACGTAGGTGTACCCCGCGCGCAGCGCCCACTCGACCGGCAGATTCTCCGTCGACGGGCCACCACCCGGGCGCGGCACGCTCAGGTACGCCAGGTGCGCACGGTACGGACTCGCCGTCAGCAGGACAGGGGTGCGGGCGTCGGCCGCCAACCCGGCTGGCCGCAACACATCCGCATGCAACCGAGTGCCATCGGCAGCGGTGAAATACTCCTGGGTCCAGCTGAACTCGACCTCGATCGGTGGCTCATCCGCCGACACCGGCGCCGCCGCGACACCGAACACCAACGCCACGCCGACCACGGCCCGAGCCACCACAACACCCCATCGCACCCGAGCACTATGACCGCTACCGCCCACCCCGTCCAGCCCCGACATCCGGGGGCGCACAATCGACCGGTCACCGGCGGCGGACCACCACAGACGAAAGTCCCCTCCGACGGTGCCGGAGGGGACTTTCGAACTGCGTACCAGCTGCGGACCGAACGGGCCGATCAGGCCCGTTCGCACAGGTCAGGCTTACACGTCGTAGTAGAGCTCGAACTCGTACGGGTGCGGACGCAGGTTCACCGGCGCGATTTCGTTGTCGCGCTTGAGCTGGATCCAGGTCTCGATCAGGTCCTCGGTGAAGACGTTGCCTTCGGTGAGGTAGTCGTGATCCTGCTCGAGGCGGTCGATGACCGTCGCGAGGCTGGTGGGGGCCTGCGGGATGTTCTTGGCCTCCTCGGGCGGCAGCTCGTAGAGGTCCTTGTCGACCGGAGCCAGCGGCTCGATCTTGTTCTTGATGCCGTCCAGGCCGGCCATCATCATGGCGGCGAAGGCCAGGTACGGGTTACCCGAGGAGTCGGGCGCGCGGAACTCGATGCGCTTGGCCTTCGGGTTGTTGCCCGTCACCGGGATACGCACGGCAGCCGAACGGTTGCGCTGCGAGTACACCAGGTTGATGGGGGCCTCGTAGCCCGGCACCAGACGGTGGTAGGAGTTGACGGTCGGGTTGGTGAACGCCAGCAGCGACGGGGCGTGGTGCAGGATGCCGCCGATGTAGTGACGCGCCAGATCCGACAGGCCGCCGTAGCCGGCCTCGTCGTGGAACAGCGGCTTGCCGTCCTTCCACAGCGACTGGTGCACGTGCATGCCCGAGCCGTTGTCACCGAAGAGGGGCTTCGGCATGAAGGTGACAGACTTGCCTTCCTGCCACGCGGTGTTCTTCACGATGTACTTGAACAGCTGCAGGTCGTCCGCAGCGCCCAGCAGGGTGCCGAACTTGTAGTTGATCTCGGCCTGGCCGGCGGTGCCGACCTCGTGGTGGCCGCGCTCGAGCTCGAAGCCCGCGTTCTGCAGGTTGGTCGAGATCTTGTCGCGCAGGTCGACGTAGTGGTCGTACGGGGCGACGGGGAAGTAACCGCCCTTGTTGCGGACCTTGTAGCCGAGGTTGCGGCTGCCGTCCGGGTTGAACTCCTTGCCGGTGTTCCACGAGCCCGAGATCGACTCGATCTCGTAGAACGAGCCGTTCATGCCCGAGCCGTAACGGATGCCGTCGAAGATGTAGAACTCCGCCTCGGCACCGAAGTACGCGGTGTCGGCGATACCGGTCGAACGCAGGTACTCCTCCGCCTTGCGCGCGATGTTGCGCGGGTCGCGGGAGTAGGCCTCACGGGTGAACGGGTCGTGCACGAAGAAGTTCAGGTTGAGCGTCTTCGCGGCACGGAACGGGTCGATCCGGGCGGTGCTGAAGTCGGGGAGCAGGAGCATGTCCGACTCGTCGATCGACTGGAAGCCACGCACCGAGGAACCGTCGAACGCGAGACCCTCTTCGGCCAGGTCGGCGGTGAACGCCTTGGCCGGGATCGAGAAGTGCTGCTGGACGCCGGGAAGGTCCGAGAAACGGATATCGACGTACTCGATGTCCTGTTCCTTGATGTACTGGATGACCTCTTCGGCCGTGCTGAACGTCACTTGTTCTCCTTACGGATCGGTTCCCAGCCCGTCACGATGCGTGGGTTCGTCGCGACCTGACGTTATGGACGCGGTGTTTCCCTACAGTCAAGGCTGTGTTTCGCCAGTGTTACGCGCATGCCGGGCGACGGTGATGTCTGCCATCCGGGCGCGACCTGCAGGCCCAATCCTGCCATCTCCACCCGCGCGCGCTCACGTGACCTCCGTCAATGCGGTCGGGAGCCGCCCCTGACCCGGCTCTATCCTGGAACTCATGGCGCGCATCACCGGCACATGGCTCTCGGGCAATCCCACCGAAGGCGACGACGAGACAGCGGGTTACCCCGGCGAGCTCTACGGGTTGCCTCGCGAGGGCGCGGGCTCGCTGGCCCCGACGTGGCGGCGGGTGGTCGCGCTGTTCGTCGACTGGTTCATCGCGGTGGGCATCGCGGCCGTCATCACCGGCAGTTTCGCGTCGTCGTCGGTGCCGCTGCTGGTGTGGTTCGTGATCGGTGTGCTCGCGGTGACGCTGTTCGGGTTCACCCCAGGCCAGTACTTCCTGCGGATGCGGGTGGCGCGGATCGACGCGCCCGTGCCGGTCGGTTTCGTGCGCGCGCTGGCCCGGCAGGTGCTGGTGTTCTTCGTGGTGCCCGCCCTGTTCACCGATGCCGACGGCCGCGGCATGCACGACCAGGCCACCGGCACCGCCCTGGTCAACGCCCGCTGATCGAGCGCGCGGCGTGCGGCGCAGCCATACGATCAGGCCGTGTCACTGAATCCGGCCCTGTTGGCCGTACGTTTTCTGCTCGAACTGATCGCCATCACCTCGTTCGGGGTGTTCGGCTGGCGTGCCTTCGATTCCCCGTGGCGATATCTGCTCGTCGTGGTGCTGCCGGTCGCGGCGGCTGTGCTGTGGGGCACGCTCGCGGTCCCCGACGACCCGAGCCGCAGCGGTGACGCGCCGGTGCCGGTCCCCGGTCCGGTGCGGCTCGGGGTCGAGCTCGCTGTGCTGTTCGGCGGGGCCGCGGCCCTGTGGGCAGCGACTCTGCCCCGGTTGGCGCTGATCTCGGCGGCTGTCCTCGTCGGCTATCACCTGCTGGCCTACGACCGTGTGCTGTGGCTGCTGACCGGCCGCACCTCCCAGGCCTGAAAAAGCGGCGAGCCCGTCACCTTGCACGGTGACGGGCTCGCGACGGGGGTGGGTCAGCGGCGACGGATGGCGCGCTGCATGCCCTTCATCTTCGCGCCGGGGGGCATCGGGCCCTTCGGCATCGCGGGACCGCCGCTGCGGGAGCTGAGGGCCGAGAGCCTGCCCTCGATCTGGTCGATCCGCTTGACGTCGATATTGCGCGGCAGCTTGGTGAGGAACTTCTGCAGGTCCTTGAGCGGGGTCTGTCCTTCCTCGTTGCCGACGATCACCTCGTAGATGGGGGTGTCACCGATGAGGCGCCCGGTGCGCTTCTTCTCCTGCGCGATGAGCGACTTGACCCGCTGCGGCGAACCCTCGGCGACGAAGATGACGCCCGGCAGACCGATCACACGGTGCACCGCGTCGAGCTGGGTGGTCGCGGCCACGCCATTGGCGACCCGCCACTTGCCCTGCAGGTTCTCCAGTACCCACGCCGCCGCGCCCGCCTGGCCCTCGGCCTTGCGGTAGACGTTCTTCTGCACGCGCCGCCCGAAGATGATGAAGGCGAACAGCACACCGAGCAGCAGACCGAGCGGCAGCAGGAACCACTGCATGTCGAAGATCAGGCCGATGACGAAGAACACCACCGTCGTGGCCACGAGTGCGCCGATCATCAGCGGCAGCAGCGCCTTGTCTTCCTTGCGCTGCATGTTGAACGCCTGCCACAACTGCTGACGACGTTCGCGTGATGCCTGCTTACGGGCCGCTTTAGCCGCGGCCTTGGCTTCCTTCGACGGCTTGCCGCCCTTGCCTCCTGCCATGGTGTTCAGCTTAGATGCACCGTCGCGCGCCGGTCGGACCGCATGACACTCGCGACGATTCGCCGCGCTTTCCGCCGCGTGTCCGGCGAGAATGGCGCAGGTGCGCCCGATCACCGACAACAGTGCCCACTCCCCCGTCACCGACGGTGCCGACGACGAAGTGGCCGAACGGCTGGCCGCGGCCCTGCGCTGCGCGACGGTGTCGGCCGACGATCCCGCCCGCAGCGCCGACGCCGAGTTCGCCCGCCTGGCCGACCACCTCGAGGCCGCGTTCCCGCTGACCCACGCCGAGCTCGAGCTCACCGTGTTCGGCCGCAGCAGGCTCTACCGCTGGCCGGGCGTCAAGGAGGGTGTGTCGGCGATTCTGCTGGCCCATCAGGACGTGGTCCCGGCCGACGACCCGCAGCGCTGGACCCATCCGCCGTTCGCCGGTGTGGTCGACGACGAGTTCATCTGGGGCCGGGGCGCGATCGACGACAAGAGCCGCGTGCTCGCCGTCCTCGAGGCCGTCGAGTGGGCATTGCGGAACGGAATCCGGCCGAGCCGCACGGTCTACCTGGCCTTCGGTCACGACGAGGAGGTGTTCGGCGACGGCGGCGCGGTGCGCATGGCCGGGCACCTGCGCGACCTCGGCGTACGGGCCGATCTGCTGCTCGACGAGGGCGGTGTCATCACCGACGGGGTCGCCGACGGGGTCGACCGGCCCGTCGCCAGCATCATGCTGGGCGAGAAGGGCTACGCGACGGTGCGGCTTTCGGTGACCGAGACCGGCGGGCACTCCTCGATGCCCGGGCGGCAGACCGCGGTCGGCAGGCTGGCTCGCGCGGTGGCGCGGGTGCAGGACCGGCCGATGCCGTTGCGGCTGACGCCGGTGATCGCCGACATGCTCGCCCGGATGCGCGTGGCCCTGCCCGGGCCACGCCGCAAGCTGCTCGGGCTCACCGATTCCGAGGTGCTGTCGCGGCTCGCGGCACCGCTGCTCACCCGGATCATGGCATTGGCTCCCAGCACGGAAGCGCTGGTGCGCACGACGACGGCACCCACGGTGATCGCGGGTGGAGTGAAAGCCAATGTGCTGCCGCAGAGCGCGGAGGCGCTGGTGAATTTCCGTATCCTGCCCGGTGATTCGGTCGCGGCCGTCATCGCGCACTGCCGCCGGGTGATCGGCGACGACGGCGTGACGGTCGAACTCGTCGGCCCCACCTCCGAGCCGTCACGGGTCGACGGCCCCGGGCCCGCCTACGACCTGATCGCCGAACTCGCCACCGGTCTGGTGCCCGGCATCGTCACCACCACCGGCCTGGTGCCGGGTGCCACCGATTCGCGCCACTACGACGATCTGGTCGAAACGCGCTGTAATTTCGCGCCGATTGTGCTCGACACCAAAGACCTGGAGCGGATACACGGAACCGACGAACGGATCTCGCGGCTCAATTACGCTCGGCTGATCGAATTCAACCGGCGTCTGATCCAGCGGCTCGCCGCACCGAGCGACCGGCCCGAGCAGGCCGCGTCCACCGACCGGACAGCGCCCGAGCCGACAGGAACGCAGCAATGACCACCGAGACCGGTGAATTCGCGGGCAACGGCGGGCGGATCGCCTGGCGCGCATGGCAACCCGACGCGCCGCGAGCCGTGGTGACACTGGTCCACGGCGTGGCCGAACATTCCGGCCGCTACGAATACGTCGGTGCCGCGCTGGCCGAGGCCGGATTCGCGGTGTACGCACTCGACCATGTCGGGCACGGGCGCTCGGCGGGTCACCGGGCCAATATCGGTTCGATGGATGCCGCCGCCGACAATGTGGCGGCCCTGCTCGACATCGCCGGTGCCGCCAACCCCGGCCTGCCGCGTTTCCTGCTCGGGCATTCGATGGGCAGTCTCGTCGTCCTGCATCTGGCCACCCGCGCGCCCGTCGACGTGACGGGTGTCGTGGTGTCCGCACCGCCGCTCGACATCCCGCTCGGCAATCCGGTGCAGCGGGCGGCGGCGCCACTGCTCACCCGGTTCGCCCCGAATCTCGGTGTGCTGAAACTGGATTCGTCGGAGATCAGCCGCGATCCCGAGGTGGTCCGCGCCTACGACAACGACCCGCTGGTGTTCCGGGGGAAGCTGCCCGCGCGCACGGCCGTGGAGATCCTGCGCCACACCGAACTGGTGAAGCAGCGCCTCGGTTCGCTCACCGCACCGCTGCTCGTGCTGCACGGCACCGGCGACGCGATCGCCGCGCCGTCGAGCGCCGACGTGCTGGAACGCGACGCGGGCTCGGCCGACAAGACCGTGCGCCGCTACGCGGGCTACTACCACGAGGTCTTCAACGAACCCGAGCGCGACGAGGTGATCGGCGACGTCGTCGACTGGCTCACGACCCATATTACCGACAAGTAACTTGTCGCCTAGTAGACTCCGACCATGGGAAACACCACTTCCGGCGCTGTCGCCTTCATCCGCGCCAGCTGGCACAGTTCCATCGTCAACAAAGCACACGAGGGCTTCCTCGCCGAGTACGCCGACCTGGGCTTCGACCAGGCGGTGGTCGAGGTGTTCGACGTGCCGGGTGCCTTCGAGATCCCGCTGCACGCCAAGCGCCTGGCCGCCACCGGCCGCTACGAGGCGATCGTCGCCGCCGCCCTGGTCGTCGACGGCGGCATCTACCGCCACGATTTCGTCGCCTCTGCGGTCATCGACGGACTGATGCGCGTGCAGCTCGACACCGATGTGCCGGTGTTCTCGGTGGTGCTCACCCCGCATCACTTCCACGAGCACAGCGAGCACGTGGACTACTACACCAACCACTTCGTGACGAAGGGAGCCGAGGCTGCCCGCGCGGTGGCGAACACCCTCAGCTCCCTTCGATCGCTGCCGGTTTCCTGATTACTCGAACTGAGTCCAGCAGGCCTGCTCGCCCTGCAGGACGCCGGTGCGGAAGGCCTCGAGGCGCTGGTATCCGCTCGGCACCACCTTGCCGTCGACATCGCTGGCGGCGAGGCCGTCGGCGAGCAGGCCGGAGACCGCTTCGTCGAGGTCGCCCGCCGACAGGCGCGGATCGCTGCCCGGCTCACTGAGTTTCGTGGTGAGCGCACCCGACAGGCAGGCCGTGCGAAGGCCGGCGGTGGCCGCGCCGGTCAGCGAGACCTTCCGATCCTGTTGCAGCGCAAGGGCATAGCGGGAAACGAAGACCACGGCGGCGTTGTAGTCGCCGGTGACGACCGCCGACAGCGGTTCCTCCTCACCGCTCGCGCCTTCTCCGGCCCGCTTGGCCATGGCGGACACGTCGGTGCCGATGGTGTTGGACGACGGGCAGTACGAGACCGGTTCGGTCGTGGTCGTTTTCGCGCAGTTGCGGGTGACGCCGCTGTAGTCGAACTTCGGCACGTCCTGCACCGGCATCGACTTGCCGAGCTGGGTGGCGAGCGTGCTGAGCGTTTCCTGGTCCACCGGCAACTGCTTGTCGCGCTCGTCCTCCTCGAAGGTGACCGGCAACCCCTCGCGGCGCTTGGCGATCTCGTCCTTGTCGATGGCCTTGCACGCCTTGGCGCCGTCGGTGTAACCCATCTGCACCGCGGTGACCCGCTCGAACGCCGAACCGTGGATGGCATCGGGGTCGTTGGGGTCACGGTCGCGCACCGCGACGGTCGCGCCGAGGACACCATTGAGGCCGTCGGTGGTGTTGAGGGTGAAGTGCTTCGAATTGCCTTCGGCCACATGGCGGAGGAACACACCGGCCAAGCAGTCGGCCTGCTGTTCCTTCACCAGGCCGTCCATCAGGAACCCGCGCAGCAGATCGGCCTGCGCCTGGATGGCGTGCCCGTACTCGTGGGCCAGCACCATCACCACCGACATCTCTTTGTACTTGTCGACCAGCAGCGGCAACAGCACCTCACGGTCCCAGCCGATGGTGTGGTTGAGCGGACAGTACGCGGCATTGACCAGCTTGTAGGTGCTGCCGAAGCAGAACTCCACCGACTCGGCCTCCGAGGCACGCGCCGACCAGGAGATGTACTTCGAGGCCGGCTTGAAGTCGCCGCGGAACGTCTTGGAATACTCCCCCTGCCAGTACTCTTCGATGTCGGCGATCGCGTTCATCGCGAGCTTGTCGATGGCACCGTTGTCGGTGTTCTCGGCCTTCTTGTCGGTGTCGGGCACACCCGGGCGCGGGCCGCTCGGCCCCTCGCTCGAGGTGGCGCCCGCCACCTCCCACGGGTTGTCCTGCGCGGGCGCCGCCTGGTCGCCGGTGACGGTGTTCGCCGTCGAGCAACCGGTGACCAGCACCCCCACGCTCATCAGTGCCGCGGCTACGGCCACGCCGAACCGATGTCTTCTCATACGCTGTCCTCCCCGGAAATGACGCGGACACGAAGCCTCCGCTGTCGAGCGCTCACATGGTAATCCAGAAGTGTCAGCGGTCCATTCGGAGCGTGGCGAGCACAGCGCGATGGTCGGTACCCGGAAGGGTCAGTGTGCGAACGTCTTCGGCGACGCCACCGGCGACGAGCACGTAGTCGATACCGAGCAACGGACCCCAGCGGCGGTCGGCGGGGTAGGTGAGCAGGATGCCGTCGCCGGTCTGGTCGGCGGCCGAGGCGAACGGGCCGTCGAGCAGGGCCCGGTAGGCCGAATGATTCTGGGTCGCATTGAAATCCGCGCCGACGATCGCGGGCGCGCTGGTGGCGGCGAGAATCTCGTCGACCCGGCGCATCTCGTTCGACCACGCCACGAAGTCCAGGTTCGGCGGCATCGGGTGGAAGGCGAACACCGAGATCGGGCCGCGCTGCGGGTGTTCCATCGTCGCGCCGAGGTTGCTCATCACGAAACCGTCGAACTTCTTGGTGTCACGCAAGGGATAGCGGCTGTAGATCCCGGTGCCTCCCCCGCCCGCGTGGGCCGCTTCGAGGTAGACGTGCGGAAGCTGCTCCTCCAGCCCGGCCGCACGCAGCGCCGTGATCGCGTCGAAGGTCAGTTCCTCGACGGTGAGTAGATCGACGTCGTTGTCGCGCACCGTCGACACCACCGCCTTCGGGTCGGCCTTGCCGAACAGGATGTTCGACTGCAGCACAACCACTTCCGGCCCGTCGGCGGCGCGCGCCTCGGGAACATAGGAAGGCACGACCAGCGCACCGGCCCCCACCAGCACCGCGGCCCCCACGGCGGCACTGCGCCACCCGCGCGCGAGCAGCAACAACACCACCCCCACCACGGCACCGAGCATCAGCCACATCGCCCCCGAAGCCAGCAAGACCAACGTTCTCTGCTGCCAGTTCCCGACGTGCAACACGATCCCGGCCACCGCCGCGATCACTGCGCCCCACCCCAGGACGAGCAGCGCTCGATCCATCCATTCACGCATCATGCGAGCAGCCTAAGCGGGCACGCATCAGGCCTGGATGTGGTGCCTCTGAGGATTCTCTGAGGGGCCTACACTGGCCGCCGAGAAGGAGGTGGCCGTGTACATCGAACAATTCAGTGCCGCCGGGCAGCTCACCGAGCAGGCCGTCGAGAACCTGATGACCGTCGCGACGAGCCGCACCCCCGCGATCACGGTGACCGTCGGGACCCGAACCGTGCAGCTGCCGGTCCTGCCCGTCTGCTGGCCCGAACTCGACGTCCGCGCGGGCACCCCGATCACCGTGGAAACGACCGACCCCGATGCCCTCCGAGAATTCGTCACGGCCTTCCAACGCGTGACCGGCGCACCGGACTAGAGCGGCATGCCCGCTTCGATCCAGTTGTAGGCCTGGATCTTTCGCGACGCCGGATCGTTGACGACCTGGTTGATGAGGTCGTTGATCTGATCGGTCGACAGCGGATAGCCGTAGTGTTCGGCCGCGCCCGCCGAGGCCCAGAGCGAAGCGAACAGGCCAGGCCCACCCAGGATGTGGGTGAGCGCGTTGGCCACCTCGTCGACGGTATCGATGACGCCGTGTACCAGGGCGATCGCGATGTCCTCGTCACCGGGGACCGCACCGGGCGCCAGCGCACCGGACTCGACCGCCCGCGCGGCGAGCCACTCACGCGGGATCAGCGGGTTGGGGCCGATGGCGTCGCCGAGGTAGTAGCGCCATTCACCGGGGTTGCCCTGGTCGAAGGCGTGGATGTAGAAGGTGCGCGTGAGCGCCCACAGCGCGATGTAGCGCAACGCGACCTGTTCGGGGCTCAGTTCCACCACCTCGGGACCGCTCGCCCGGTCCTGCTCGAGCAGCGCCCACGAATAGGTGAACCAGACCAGTTCGGAATTACCGACCCAGGTGGCGGGCAGCCGCTCGGCCAGCGCGGCCACATCGGCGGCGGGGCCGTCGAAGCCGGGAGCACCGGACGCCTCGGCACGCAGGTTCTCCACGTAGCCGCGCAGGGCGTCGACGGAGGTGAACACCGCGTAGCCCAGCTGGGAGAAGCGGGTGAGGTCGGCGTCGGCCGGTTCGAGCAGCAGCACCACGGGCATCCCGACACCGGGCTGCAGGCCCTCGGGCCAGAACGCCTCCGCCACCGCGAGTTCGCGGCCGGTGATGGGGTCGGAGACCTCGCTGTCGAGCAGCGGGAAACCGAAACCGTCGGCGACGAGGTCCTCGACGAGGGCGTTCACCTGGTCGACGGCCGGGTCGCCGACCGTGACACCGGCGACGCCGACCGTCAGCAGCGTCGGCCGGTGCAGGTTACCCGTGCGCAGCTTCTCCAGGAACGTATCGGCCGCCCGCGAGAGCTGCATGCGCCGCGCGCGCAGGAATTCGCGATAGTTCTCCACGCGCCAGAGGTTGGGGTCGGTGGGGATCCACTGTGAGGCGAGGACGCCCGGGTTGCGCCGCTCCATCTCCGCGAAGTAGTCGGCCGGTTCGCGCTCGCCCACTTCGGCTTCCGAGCCGGGACTCAGGAAGCAGAAGTTGGCGATCGCATTGATCTCGTTGCGTTCGTAGCCGTATTCGCGCAGCAGGGTTTTGGGGAACAAATAGTGCACCTGCACCGGGGTGCGGTCGCCGAACTGTTCGATGCCGAGTTCGGTTCCCGTGCCGAGATCGCGCGAACCGTCCACGCGGGTGAGCAGGTACAGCAGCGGGTAGAAACGCGAACCTCGGGTGGCACCGGCGAAGTCGTCGGCGCACAGGTCGAGCGAGCCGCCGCGCAGACGTTCCAGGGAGGCGATCAGCGCGTCGATACCGCCGCGTTCGAGGGTGTCGTAGTCCTGCTGCAGGAAAGTCTCGGTCGACCCGCTGAAGCGGCCCCACAGCGCCGAATGGATGTACCAGTACAGCACCCGGTCGCGGTGCAGGTCGTTGTCGAACTGCCCGCCGTTGAGGAACAGCAGCCGAGTGATGACCGGAATCGCGTAGCGGCCCATCAGGACTCGGTCGTGGTCGAGGCCGAGCCTGCCCGCGACGGTGTCGAGGAAAGTGTCGACCTGGCGCGCCGATTCGCTCAGCGCCAGCTCGAATTCGGCGGGCTCGAGATCGCCGAGCGCGTCGAAGTGGGAACGCCCGTTGCCGACCGCGATCACATTGCGCAGCAGCCAGTCGAGGGTGAAGGTGTAGCCGTCCTTGTCCCAGCGGATCAGGTGATCGCGCAGGTTGCCGCGCGCCTGCGGCCACTGGGCGCACAGGGTGGCCAGCGCCAGGTCGCCCTTGGAGAGTTTGGTGCCGCCGGAGTTCACCCGGTTGAAGATGTCGACCACCTCGTCGACCGTGCGGTCCGAGCCGGTGATGGTCTCGACATTGAACTCGCGGTGGGTGATCTCGCGCAGCTTGTTCAACCGGTCCAGGTACAGCGCCAGCGTTTCCGGCGACTCGTCGGGGAACCGGGACATGTAGTGCATCGGGCCGAGCGCGAACAGTTCGGTGACATCGATCCACGCCGGACTGATGTCGCGCCCGGGCACCTGGAACTCGAAAAGCTCACGCTCGACATCGAAATGGAGGCCGGTGAACGCCACGGCGTCGCCCTCGAAGAACGACGGCGCCTTCCCGCGCACGATGCCGTAGAGGGTGGTGATGCGCTGCTGGCCGTCGAGCAGCAGCTGCCGCAGGCCCGAGCCGGCGGCCGTGCCGCGCACCGCGATGTCGTCGGATCCCGTCTCCCACACCAGCAAGCCACCGACCGGGTACCCCAGGTACAGCGACCGCATGAGCCCACGCACCTGATCGCGGTTCCACACGTACCCGCGCTGGAACTCCGGCAGCAGCACGGCCCCGGAATCGATCTGGTCGAGCAGGGTGGACAGACGTGTCACGACAGCCTTTCGATCGCGTTCCTCCTAGCGGCGAACCGCCCCATCGTCGCACGGATCGTACCGACAGGCTCCGACATCCCAGCGCCCGAACAGGACTGGCGGGTCGAGTGCCGCGCTACCCGGTCCCGGCCACCGCGGCACGGAACTCCGCCGAGGCGTAGAACGGCGCGAGCCTGCGTCGCAACAGTGCGTCGAGATAGCCGCGTTCGTCGAGCTTTTCGAGCACCGACGGTCCGAAACGCAGGGCCTCCTCCATGATGTCGGCGCGGCTCACGCCGAGCTCGGCCAGGAGTTCGGTGAGTGCGGTGTCGCCGTACTTGTCGAAGACGTGGTCGATGCCCTCGTCGAGCAGGGCGTGGAAGTAGTCGGTGTCGCGGAAGGAGCGCCAGAACTCGAAGGCGAGCACGACGATGTCCTCGACGTCGTCGGCCGAGACCACCTCACGGAACGTGCCGACCGAATCGCCGACGTGCTTGCGCCAGGTCTCGCGGGCGGTGTCGATGAGCACCTCGTCGGCGTCGTTGCTGTTGCCGCGCAACACGAATCGCGCACCGGTGCGGGTGATCCGGCCGACACCGTTCTCGATCACGGGCATCGCCGGTTCGGCCAGCCGCGACAGCGCACCGCGCAGCGAGGCGGCCAGCCCGCCGCCTTCCACGTGACGCCCGTCGTCGACCGCGGTCACCACCGCGCGCTGCACGGCCTCCACGCAGGCGTCGACGGTGACGGGGCTGTTCAGCACCATGCGCAGCAGACGGTGCGTCACCTCCATGCCCGCGATCGCGTCGACGAGGTCGTCGAAGTGGCGGGTGTCGACCACCTCGCCGACTTCCATCTCGTCGTTGACGCGATGGTTGTACAACCGCGCGGCTACCTCACCGACGAGCTCGGGGATGGCGCCCTCGACGGGAAACTGCACCGCGTACTTGTGCGCGACGGCCTTGATCTGCTCGCGGGTGACGGCCTCGGCCAGGGTGAGCACGTCGGCCTCGGCGAGCGCGCCGTCCACCTCCTCGGTGATCAGTTCCAGAAAACCCGCGGGATCGCGCAGCCGCCGCTTCTCGAAGGCCACGTGTGCGTCGAGTACCCGCATGGCGAGGTCGATGTCCATGGTGCCCAGATTGGCACACTTCGCGGCGGCGGGTGAGCGAGGTCGAAGGATGACCGAAACCGCGTGCGACACGCCCGGGAATTTCCGCAGACTCCGCCCATACGGTGGTGTGATGCAGCCGAATGCGCGGTTTGCTGACGAGTGTGGCATACTTGGACGCTGAGACTGGGCTGATCGCAAGTGATCGCCGTGGCTCACCTACGGAAAAGACTTTTAAAAACATGACTCAAGGCACTGTTAAGTGGTTCAACGGCGAAAAAGGCTTCGGCTTCATCGCCCAAGACGGAGGCGGCCCCGACGTCTTCGTGCATTACTCGGCCATCGGCGGCTCGGGCTTCAAGTCGCTCGAAGAGGGCCAGCGCGTGGAGTTCGAGGTCGGCCAGGGCCAGAAGGGCCCCCAGGCTCAGGACGTCCGCGCCATCTGATTTCGGCGTGATGCTGTAGAAAGGCCCCGCACCACTGGTGCGGGGCCTTTCTCATGTCCTCACACCCCGAAGACCCGCTCGACCACAGCCCTGGCCCGGCGGGTGATGCGCAGGTAGTTGTCGAGGAATTCGCTGCCGTCGTCGTTGGGCCAGCCGGCCACGCGCGCCACCGCCGACAGCAGCCGGCCGGGACCGGGCAGCTGATCGGTCGGCTTGCCCTTCACCAGCACGAGCGCGTTGCGGGCCGCTGTCGCCGTGAGCCACGATTCGCGCAGCAGCGCAACGTCTTCCGGCTCGAGGATGCCCTCGGCCTCGATCACGTCGAGCGACTGCAGTGTCGAGGTGTTGTGCAGGGCGGGCACCTCGTGGGCGTGCCGCAACTGCAGCAGTTGCACCGTCCACTCGATATCGGCCAGGCCACCGCGACCGAGTTTGGTGTGGGTGGCGGGGTTGGCGCCGCGCGGCAGCCGCTCGGAATCCACGCGCGCCTTGATCCGGCGGATCTCGCGCACCGCCTCGGGCGACACACCGCCTGCCGGGTAGCGCACCGGGTCGATGACATGCAGGAACCGCACGCCCAGGTCCTGATCCCCCGCCACCTGGTGTGCGCGCAGCAGCGCCTGCACCTCCCACGGCTGGGCCCACTGGGCGTAGTAGGCCTGATAGGCCGCGAGCGTGCGAACCAGGGCACCTTGACGACCCTCGGGGCGCAGGCCCGCATCGACCTGTAGCGGCGGGTCGACACTCGGGGCACCGAGCAGCCGCTGCACGTTCTCGGCGACAGTGGTCGCCCACTTCACCGCGGTCGTCTCGTCTTCGCCGGGCCGGGGGTCGCACACGAACAGCACGTCGGCGTCGGAACCGTAGCCGAGTTCCTTGCCGCCGAGCCTGCCCATGCCGATCACCGCGATGTCGGCGGGCGCCGGGGCGCCACGCTCGGCTTCCGAGGCCCGGATGACCGCGCTGAGCGCCGCCTCGAGCACCGCCACCCACACCGACGACAGCGCCGCGCACACCTGCGGCACGTCGAGCATGCCGAGCAGGTCGGCCGAGGAGACCCTGGCCAGTTCGTGTCTGCGTAACGAACGAGCCGCTGCGACAGCCCGTTTCGGGTCGTCGTAGCGGGCTGCGGCGGTCTGGATGCCGCGCGCCACGTCCTCGGGTTGCGGTCCGAGCAGCTGTGGCCCGCCGGGACCGTCGGCGTACATGCGGATGGTCTCGGGGGCGTTGATGAGCAGGTCGGGCAGGTACTCCGAGGAGCCGAGCACGATCATCAACCGCTGGGCGATGGCGCCCTCGTCGCGCAGTTCGCGCAGGAACCAGATCTGGTCGTCGAGCCCCTCCGACACCCGGCGGTACGCGAGCAGGCCCGCATCGGGATTCGGTGTGTCACCGAGCCATTCGAGCAGTGTCGGCAGCAGCAGCGCCTGGATGCGGCCCTTGCGCGACACTCCACCGGTGAGCGCCTTGAGGTGCCCGAGCGCGTTCTCCGGGGCGGCGTAGCCGAGGGCGGCGAGCTGGCGCACGGCGGCGTCGGGGCTCAGGCGAAGGGCGTCGGAATCCATCCGGGCCACCGCATCGAGCAGCGGCCGGTAGAACAGCTTGGCGTGCAGGCGACGCACCCGCACCGCGTTGCGGCGGATCTCGGTGTCGAGCACGCCGACCGCGTCCTGGCGGCCGTCGGGCCGGATGTGGGCGGCGCGCGCCAGCCAGCGCATGCCCTCCTCGTCGTCGGCGGCGGGCAGGGTGTGTGTTCGTTTGAGCCGCTGCAGCTGCAGGCGGTGCTCGAGCAGGCGCAGGAACTCGTAGGAGGCGGTGAGGTTGGCGGCGTCGTCGCGGCCGACGTACCCGCCCGCCGCCAGCGCGGTGAGCGCCTCGACGGTATTGGTCACGTGCAGCGAGTCGTCGACGCGCCCGTGCACCAATTGCAGGAGCTGCACGGCGAATTCGACATCACGCAGGCTGCCGGCGCCGAGTTTGAGTTCGCGTTCGCGCAGGTCGGCGGGCACCAGGTCTTCCACCCGGCGGCGCATGGCCTGCACGTCGGCGACGAAGTCGGGGCGTTCGGAGGCGGCCCACACCATCGGCATGAGCGCGTCACGGTACTGCTGTCCGAGTTCCAGATCGCCGGTCATCGGGCGGTTCTTCAGCAGCGCCTGGAACTCCCAGGTGCGGGCCCAGCGCTTGTAGTAGGCCAGATGCGAATCGAGGGTGCGCACCAGCGCACCGGCCTTGCCCTCGGGGCGAAGCGCGGCGTCGACCTCGAAGAAGGCCGAGCTCGCGACACTCATCATCTCGGCGGCCAAGCGCGTGGCGGTGGCGTCGGCGGGCTCGGCGACGAAGACCACGTCCACATCGCTCACGTAATTCAGTTCGCGCGCACCGCATTTGCCCATCGCGATCACCGCGAGACGCACCGGAACCTCGCCGTTCTTGCACACCCGCGCCACCGACACCGACAGGGCGGCGGTGAGCGCGGCGTCGGCCAGGTCCGACAGGTGCCTGCCGACCACCTGATACGGCGGCACCGGTTCGTTCTCGACGGTGGAGGCCAGATCGATCGCGGCGAGGAGCATGAGCTGATCGCGATACCGGTCCCGCAGCAACGCGATCGACTCGGGACCGGAGATACCGGCCCGGAACAGCATGGGGCCCGCGTTGGGTCCGGTCTCGGGTTTCGCGTCGACGGCGTCGAGCAGGTCGGCGATCAGTTCGTCGCGATCCGGAAGCCGACCGGCGCGCAGCACTTTCCAGCGCTGCGGTACGGCGACGAGGTGGTCGCCGAACGCCGTCGAGGAACCGAGCAGCGCGAACAGCCTGCCACGCAGCGTCGTTTCGGAGCGGATCGCCGAATCCAGTTCGCCCCAGTCGTTTCCGAGCGCTTCGCGCAGCCGCACGAGCGTGGACAGGGCCAGATCGGCGTCGGGCGAACGTGACAGCGCCCAGAGCACGGGCACGCCGTCGACATTGTCCCAGCCGAGCTGGTGCAGGGAGTCCGCCGCGGTGGGTTCAAGTAACCCGAGCCGACCTACGCCGGGAACTGTGGAGCGGGCAGTCGGTGGCCGAACCATGCGTCAAAACTTACATGGTCCGGGCAACGACAGCGTCACGCCGGATCCCCCGGCGCAGGAATTACAGGCTGAGGTATTCCTTCAGTTCCCAGGGGGTGACCTGGCTGCGGTAGTCGGCCCATTCACGGCGCTTGTTGCGCAGGAAGAAGTCGAAGACGTGCTCGCCGAGGGTCTCGGCGACCAGCTCCGAGCGCTCCATCGCCTGCAGTGCCTCGTCGAGGGTGCCCGGCAGCGAGCGGAAGCCCATCGCACGGCGCTCGGCGTCGGTCAGCGACCACACGTCGTCCTCGGCCTCGGGCGGCAGGTTGTACCCCTTCTCGATGCCGCGCAGACCGGCCGCGAGCAGCACCGCGAAGGTGAGGTAGGGGTTGCAGGCCGAATCTGGGCTGCGGATCTCGACGCGCCGCGACGACGACTTGTTCGGCGTGTACATCGGCACGCGGACCAGCGCCGAGCGGTTGGAACGGCCCCAGGACGCGGCCGTGGGAGCCTCGCCGCCGTGGATGAGGCGCTTGTAGGAGTTGACCCACTGGTTGGTGATCGCGCTGATCTCCGGGGCGTGCTCGAGGATGCCCGCGATGAACGAGCGAGCGGTGCTCGACAGGTTGTTCGGGTCGTCCGGGTCGGCGAAGGCGTTGGACTCGCCCTCGAACAGGCTCATGTGGGTGTGCATGGCCGAACCGGGGTACTGGGAGAACGGCTTGGGCATGAACGTCGCGCGCACACCCTCGTCGATCGCCACCTCCTTGATGAGGTAGCGGAAGGTCATCACGTTGTCGGCCATGGATAGCGCGTCGGCGTAGCGTAGGTCGATTTCCTGCTGGCCGGGCGCGCCCTCGTGGTGGCTGAACTCCACGGAGATGCCCATCGACTCGAGCGCGTCGATGGCGTGGCGGCGGAAGTTGGGGGCCGAGTCGTGCACGGCCTGGTCGAAGAAGCCGCCGTTGTCGGCGGGCATCGGCTCGTAGCCGTCGCGGAGCTGGTTCTCCAGCAGGAAGAACTCGATCTCGGGGTGCACGTAGCAGCTGAAGCCCACGTCGGCGGCCTTGTTGAGCTGACGGCGCAGCACGTGGCGCGGGTCCGCCCACGACGGCGAACCGTCGGGCATGGTGATGTCGCAGAACATGCGCGCCGAATGCTGGTGGCCCTTGGAGCTGGCCCAGGGCAGCACCTGGAAGGTCGACGGATCGGGCCGCGCGACCATGTCCGCCTCGGACACGCGCGCGAAGCCTTCGATGGCCGACCCGTCGAAGCCGATGCCCTCCTCGAAGGCGCCTTCGAGCTCGGCGGGGGCGATGGCGACGGACTTGAGGTAGCCCAGCACATCGGTGAACCAGAGACGTACGAAGCGGATGTCCCGCTCTTCGAGCGTCCGCAGCACGAATTCCTTCTGGCGATCCATACGGCGAGCGTAGGCACCCGGCGTTAAATCCGTGTTACATACGCCGACTCGTTTGCTATCACGTCACATCGTCCGCACTTCTCACCTCGCGTGACCGGGCGGTGTGCGCGGTCTCACCCGCCGCAGGTGAGTCCGGGCGCGGGCGTGGCGAGTTCGGTGAGGTAGGCGATGACGGCGTCGTCGAGGCATCGGTCGCCGGCGACGAGGGCGGCGGTGTGCCGGTTGCCCCGGAAGGTGACGAGGGCGGCGCCGAGCTGCTCGGCCAGGTCGACACCGGCCTGGTACGGGGTGGCCGGGTCCTCGGTGGTTGAGACGACGACGATCTTCGCCACGCCGGGCGCCGATATCCGGTGCGGTTCGCTCGTGTTCGGCACCGGCCAGGACGCGCACAGTTCCAGCGGTGCCGCGCCGGTACCCTTGCCGTCGTCGAGAAATGGTGCGGCCCTGCGGTATTCGGCGTCCTGGCGGGCGACGACCGCGGGATCGGTGATGCGCGGGTCGTCGACGCAGCGGATGGCGTTGAAGGCGTCCTGGGTGTTGGCGTAGGTTCCGTCGGCCCGGCGGCCGTCGTAGAGGTCGGCCAGTTGCAGCAGGGTGTCGCCCGTGCCGCCCTGCAGCTCGGTGAGGCCGCGGGTGAGCAGGGGCCACATCTCGTCGCTGTAGAGGGCCTGCTGGACGCCGGTGATGGCGTCGTTGTAGCTCAGGCCGCGCGGATCCTCGGTGCGGGCCGGGGCGGCTTGCAGCGGGTCGACGAGTTGCCGGAAGCGGACGACGGCGCCAGCCGGGTCGGTGCCGAGCGGGCAGTCGGCGCTCTTCGCGCAGTCGGCGGCGTAGGCGTCGAACACGCCTTGGAAGCCCGCCGCCTGGCGCAGCGATTCCTGCACCGGCTCCTGGGAGGAGTCGACGGCGCCGTCGAGGACCATCGCGCGCACGTTCTGCGGGTACTTCTCGGCGTAGGCGGCGCCGAGGCGGGTGCCGTAGGAGTAGCCGAGGTAGGTCAGTTTCGCGTCACCGAGGGCCGAGCGCAGCACGTCCATGTCCTGGACGACCTCGCGGGTGCCGACATGGCCGAGCAGGTCGAGGCCCGAGCGTTCGGCGCAACGACCGGCGTATTCGCGGTTCTCGGCCTCGGCCTCGGCGATGCCCGCCGGGGTGTTGTCGGTGGGCGGTTCGGCGCGTTCGGCATCGGCTTCGGGCGGGGTAAGGCAGACGATCGCGGGCAGCGAGGAGCCGACGCCACGCGGATCGAAACCGATCCGATCGAATCGTTCGGCCAGCTCGGTGCGGTGCCCGACGGTGACCATCGACAGTCCGGAGACGCCGGGCCCGCCCGGATTCATCAGCAGCGACCCGATCTTGTCTCCCCTGGCCGGGATGCGCGACAACGCGATCTGGGCGGTCGGACCGTCGGGCCGGGCGTAGTCGATCGGCACGGTGACGCGCGCGCACTGCGTACTCGGCGGCAACCGTTCCTCGGGGCTGCCGAACTCCTCACAGGAACCCCAGTCGATGCGCTGTTCGTAGAAATTGTTCAGCCCGGGGGGCGACGGCGGCAGCGGAGTGGCCGGGGTGGCGCTGTCGCTGCCGGTTCCGCATCCGGTGGCGACCAGCGCGCAGATCGCGCCGAGAACAACGACGAGCCTGCCTCGCTGCACAGTTGGCCAACCTTTCCGCGCCGGGCGGCGCAATACGACGCACCCGAACGGGCTCGCCATCACGGTAACCGAAGCGCGGGTGTGACCGATCCCACCGGCCATGCCCTTAAAACGGTTCGGGGCGAGGTGGCACACTGGATGCGTCAGAAAAACCCGGGGACCCGCTACGGGCCTCGAGGAACCAGACGAAAGTAGGGACGATGATGTCCGTATCCGATGAGCAGAGCCCTGCCTACGGTGCCGCTCCCGCTACCACCCCCAAGCCTCGCCGCAAGACCCGCGTCCAGCATCTGCAGCAGATGAAGGCCGAGGGTGAGCGCTGGTCGATGCTGACCGCCTACGACTACTCCTCGGCCCGCCTGTTCGAAGAGGCCGGCATCCCTGTCCTGCTGGTCGGCGATTCCGCCGCCAACGTCGTGTACGGCTACGACACCACCGTGCCGATCACCGTGGACGAGCTGATCCCGCTGGTCCGTGGCGTGGTGCGCGGCGCACCGAACGCCCTGGTGGTCGCCGACCTGCCGTTCGGCACCTACGAGTCCTCACCTCAGCAGGCGCTGGCCACCGCCACCCGTTTCATGAAGGAGGGCGGCGCGCACGCGGTGAAGCTGGAGGGCGGCGAGCGGGTCGCCGAGCAGATCGCGCTCATCACCGCCGCGGGCATTCCCGTGATGGCCCACATCGGTTTCACCCCGCAGAGCGTGAACACGCTCGGCGGTTTCCGGGTGCAGGGTCGCGGTGACGGTGCCGAGCAGCTCGTCGCCGACGCCATCGCCGTGCAGGAGGCCGGTGCCTTCTCCGTGGTGATGGAGATGGTGCCCGCCGAGCTGGCCGGGCAGGTCACCCGCAAGCTGACCATCCCGACGGTCGGAATCGGCGCGGGTGCCGATTGCGATGCCCAGGTGCTGGTCTGGCAGGACATGGCGGGCTACACCAGCGGCAAGACCGCCAAGTTCGTGAAGCGGTTCGGCAATGTGGGCGACGAATTACGTTCCGCGGCGGCCGCTTACGCTGACGAGGTGCGTCAGGGCACCTTCCCGGGACCCGAACACAGCTTCTGATCCGCACGCGTCCGGCCCCGTCACCCGGCGGGGTCGGGCAGCGGCGCGGCGGGCGGCGAGATGGCAGACTCGGAGTCGAAACAGCCGACTCGAAGAGGTACTTACGCATGCATCGCCGATGGAAGACCAGTCCCGGGCTCGTTGTCACCGGTGTTCTCGCCGCCGTGACCCTGACGGCCTGTGGCGGTGCGGAAGTCACCCCGAGCGGGTCCGCCACGACCACGACCGCCGGTGCCACCACCACCAAGACGGCGACGCCGAGCACCACGCTGGAGATCAGCGACTCCTCGGCGAACCAGTTGTGCGACATGATCCGGCCTGAGCTGTCGAACTTCCGGGTGCAGGGTCCGACGCTCGGCCGGCTCGCGCTGAACACGATGGTGCACGAGTGGGCGCTGCGCAACGGCGGCATCAACGGGCACGTGCTGGCCGACAAGGCGATGATCGACCGGGTGACGACCGAGGCCTGCCCCGATGTGCGCACCGAGACGCTCACCGCACTCGACCTGCCGAACCTCGCCGCGGGATTGGCGTTCTGATGCGCGCCCTGTACCCCGAGATCGAACCGTTCGACAAAGGTCTTCTCGATGTCGGCGACGGCCAGTCGGTGTACTGGGAGGTCAGCGGCAACCCCGACGGCAAGCCGGTGGTGTTCGTGCACGGCGGACCCGGCGGCGGCACCGGCCCGCTGCAACGCCGGTTCTTCGATCCGGCGGTGTACCGGATCGTGTTGTTCGATCAGCGCGGGTGCGGAAAGTCGGTGCCGCACATCGCCGACGGGGCGAGCCTCGAGTTCAACACCACACCGCACCTGATCGCCGACATGGAGGCACTGCGCGAGCACCTCGGTGTCGAACGCTGGCAGGTGTTCGGCGGGTCGTGGGGTTCCACCCTCGGCCTCGCCTACGCCGAGGCGCATCCGGAGCGGGTCACCGAGCTGGTGTTGCGCGGCATCTTCCTGTTGCGGCGCAAGGAGATCGACTGGTACTACAACGGCGCGGCGGGCAACATCTACCCCGCCGAATGGGCGAAGTTCCTGGCACCGGTGCCGCCGGAGGAGCGCGGGGACGACCTCGTCGAGGTGTATCACCGGCTGCTGCACTCGCCGGATCCGGAGGTGGCGCTCGGCGCCGCCGTCGCCTGGTCGACGTGGGAGGGCGCCACGAGTTCGCTACTGCCACACCCGGATCGGGTCGCCGAGACCGGTGAGCCACGCTTCGCTCTCGCCTTCGCCCGCATCGAAAACCACTATTTCCGGCACGGCGGATTCCTCGACGAGGGACAGTTGCTGCGTGACATCCATCGGATCGCCGACATCCCCGGAGTGATCGTGCAGGGCCGCCACGACGTGGTGTGCCCCGCGGTGAGCGCCTGGGAACTGCACAACGCCTGGCCCGGCTCCACCCTGCACATCGTCGAGGACGCCGCGCACACCGCGCACGAGCCCGGCATCACCCACCATCTGGTGGAGGCGACCGACCTTTTCGGGAAGCGAGGCTGACCCATGGCGATCGAAGCCGGACCCGCCGTCGTCGCGGCACTGCGCGAGGACATCGACCGGCTGCTCGGCGCCGAACCCGATGTCCGCGCCGACGCCGAGGACTCGGTGCACCAGATGCGGGTGGCCACGCGCCGGTTGCGCAGCGTATTGCGTTCCTACCGCAAGCTTTTCGACAGCGACGCCGCCGCCGAGACGGTGACGGAGCTGAAGTGGCTCGCGGAACTGCTCGGGGTCGCCCGCGACGCGGAGGTCCGGGGTGAGCGGTTCGCGAAACTGCTCGACGGGTTCGGCGAGGTACCCACCGAGGTCACCCGCCGCCTGGTCGGCGCCGCCGACGACGCCTACGCCCAGGCCCACGACGAGATCCTCACCGCCCTCGACGGTAAGCGGTACGCGGCCCTGCGCGAGGTGCTCACCACGTGGCGCACCGATCCCCCGCTCGATGATTCCCTCGCCGGTGACGACGCGGACGACGTGTTCGCGCGCGTGCTCGGCCGCGACCGCAAACGCCTGCGCAAACTGGTCTTCGCCGAGCCGACCGCCACCCCCGCCGACCGGGTGGAACTACTGCACGACATCCGCAAGGGCGCCAAGCGTTTACGTTATTCCTGCGAAGCGGCAGGCGAAGTTCTCGGCACCGACGCCACCGAACTGGGCACGCGTGCCAAACGCCTGCAATCGGTCCTGGGCGACCACCGCGACGCCGTGGAATCCCGCGAGGCCATCCTCGCCGCCGCCGCCGATGCCACCGACGCCACGATCTACGAACTCCTCGCCGACACCGAGGAAGCCGCGGCGGGCCGCGCGATCGCGGGTTACCCCGCCGCCGCGGCGTTCATCTCGACCGACTGATCACCCGGCGGACACTGCCCGCCTCGACGGCGCCGGGGTTCACCCGATGTGGGCGGGCTCGCCGTTTCGATCGGCGGTATAGGCGAATTCGATGGTTCTCGTCGTGGGATCGGCGGTGCGCAGGCGCACGGAGACGCGTTCGCCTTCCGGTGGCTTGCCCGCGCAGCGCGCCAGGATCGGGGGTTCGGCGACGAAGATCTCCGCGTCGCGGGAACCGTTGGCCTCGCGCAGGACCAGGGCGGCGAAGTCGGTGCCGACGCGGGGGCCAAGGATGGTGGCCTCGGTGAGATCGACGCACGCGCGGTCGACCTTGTTGGCGAGCGAATCGGTGCGGCGCAGGGTTTCCGCGGCAGGCGCCAGTCCGTCGAGCACCCACTGCGGTACCTCCGTGCCCGCGCAGTGCGCCAGGCAGATCTCGGTGGTGAAGCGGTCGGCCAGGCAGCGCAGCGGGGCGGTGACATGGGCGTAGGGGGCGCCGATGGCGCTGTGCGTCAGCTGGTCGGGAGTGGGGTCGTCGAGGTCGGCGAGCAAGGTGTAGCCGGCGCCGCGCAGCAGGGTGGTCGCCTCCGACATCAGGACCAGCCCGGCCGGAGTGTTGGGGTCGAGTGCGGCCAGCATGCGGCCGACCGGCAGGTCGTGGGGCCAGGCGATGTCGAGAGCGGCGGCGGTGCGACGCATCGAGGCGACGGCGGTGTCGGGCGGCGGCGGCATCGTGCGCAGCAGGCCGATGCGGGTTCCCTTGTGGTCGAGCATGATTCGTGCCGCGCACATGCCGGTGAGCAGGGAGACCTGCTCGTTCCAGTCGTCGGCGGCGGTGCGCGGTTCCAGGTCGAGGCGCCAGTTGTCGCCGTGGCGCACCACGTCCTGGGCAGGCAGGCGCAGCGAGATCGCGCCACGCTCGAGACCGGCCTCGATCCGCAGCCGCCCGAATTCGGGCAGCGCGGCCAGCGAGGGGTGCAACGTCCCGGCGTCGGCGGCGGCCTGGACCTGCTGGTAGTCGAAGCGTTCACGGGAGCGCACCAGGGCGCGCTCGACCGAAAAGCGAAGGGGCGCGGCGTCGTTGTCGAGTTCGATGGTCCACAGCGCGACGGGCCGGTCGACACCGGGCAGCAGGCTCGCGGTCCCCTCCGACAGCACGGGCGGATGCAGCGGCACGGTGCCGTCGGGGAGATAGAAGGTCTGGCCGCGTGATTCGGATTCGCGGGCGAGGGCACCGCCGGGCACGATCACCGCGCCGAGATCGGCGATGGCGTAGTGCAGGGTGAAACCGGTCGCGGTGCGTTCGAGGTGCAGCGCCTGGTCCAGATCCATGGCGCTCGGTGGGTCGATGGTCACCAGCTCGAGGTCGGTGCGGTCCACCCGGGTGCCCGCGAACGCGTCGACCGCGTCGCGGGCCTCGGAGACAGCCTCGGCCGGATAGTCCGAGGCCAGCCCGAATTCGGAACGGATGGCGCCGAAATCGACCGGCGCCGAGACGATCCGTTGATGGAGTTCCATCCTGGCAGCGTAGCGAGTTCTACTGCAGTGCCAGCATGGTGCCGTTGAGCTGATCGAACGGGCCGTACACGGTGAAGGTGACCCGGCCACCCGGCACCGACGACGACACGGCGGCCGCCGCGTCGAGCGCCTGACCGAACGAGGCCGCCGACGGATGCGGCAGACCGGCGACGGTCCGGCCGAACTTGTTCTGGTGTACCCAGGCGGTATCGGCCGGGCTCAGGTCGACCTGAACCCCGCCGGGCAGCGGGGTCACCGCGACCGCACCCGCCGAACCGGCACCCATCGAAGTGAGCACCGCGGCGGCTCCGGCGATCAATGCACCGGCGACAATGGAACGAACTACCCGCATGGAAATGTGACCTGCTTCCGCGATCGATGTGTTGAGCCCGCACAACGGGCCCTGCCGACGGGCAACACTCTATGACCTCGCTCACGTTCCCGACGAGTTCCCGCGCATATTCACCGCCCCGTCGCGCGTCTCGCACGAGTTGTTACTGTGGCGGCGGCACACCCGGCACAAGCCGGAAAGTGTTGCACCCACGTCGATAAATGGGAGTTCCGAGCGTATGTCGTCGCTGATTTACGATTACCTGTTGCCGATCCTCGGGCCTGACCAGGCCACCTACTGGGCCCAGGTGCTGATGATCAACCCCGCCTGACTCACCGTCTCACGAATCAACATGTCGCCTCCCGTTAACCTGACGGGAGGCGCCTTGTTTCCTGGGCCGCTAGCATCCCGCTGCGTGAGTAGAACTACCGCCGCCCTCGCGGCAGGCACCGCCGTCTTCGCCCTGCTTCTGACCGGTTGCGGCGAGGACTCGTCCACCGCCGCAGCCCCCGCAACCACCACCCCGGCCGTTCAGGTCGATCCCGGCAAGGCCGGCATGTTCGTGGTGAGCTATCGCAACGCTTTCCCGAAGCTGGCCGCAGGCCGTGACGACCTAGCGGTGAGCGGGGTGCTCAACCAGACGTGCTCCGACATCAAGGCGGGCAAGGCCGAGGCCGACACCATCGCCGGAATCGTCAAGAGCTCGACCAACGGCTCCGTTTCGGCCACGGAGCAGGAAGCGCGCGCGGTCTACGACATGGCCAAGCTGATGTGCTGAGTCCCCCCGGACAGACGAGGCGGCGGTCCCGTGCGGGACCGCCGCCTTCGTCGTTTCCTGGGCGGGCGAGCCGGCCTGTAAGCCGGATCCTGTCCCCGGCTCGCGCCAGGGGGCGACCATCCATCTGGACACACCGTCGCCGGGTGCCTCGAGCGGTCCACCCGCAGGCTCGGGCGAGCAGCCCTCGAACACCTGCGCAGCCGCACCGTCGCCGGTGCGGCCTTCGACCTTGCTCCGGGCGGGGTTTACCTAGCCGCCCCGGTCACCCGGGGCGCTGGTGCGCTCTTACCGCACCGTTTCACCCTTACCGCACGTTGAGCGTGCGGCGGTTTGTTTTCTGTGGCACTGTCCCGCGGGTCACCCCGGGTTGCCGTTAACAACCGCCCTGCTCTGTGGAGTCCGGACTTTCCTCGGTGGCGGGCGGCGACACCGATGTGCCCGTTCCCGTCACCGCGGTCGCCCGGCCGACTCGTCCGCTCCGCCATGGTACTCGGTACGGTTATCAGTCATGGAACGTGTCGACGTCAGTTTCCCATCGGGTGACCAGCAATGCGCCGCATGGCTCTACCTCCCCGATGGTGCGCCGAGGCCGCGTCCGCTGGTGATCATGGGACACGGGCTGGGGGCGACCCGCGAGATGGGGTTGGATCGGTATGCGCGACGGTTCGTCGCGGCGGGAATGGGGGTGCTGGCCTTCGACTATCGGCATTTCGGCGCCAGTGAGGGTGCGCCCCGCCAGGTGCTCAATATCGCCAGGCAGCGCCAGGACTGGAAGGCCGCGATCGCCTACGCGCGCAGCATCCGCGGCTTCGACGCCACCCGGATCGCGTTGTGGGGCACCTCTTTCGGTGGCGGGCATGTGCTCTCCGTCGCTCCCGACGACGACTATCTGGCGGCCGTGGTCGCCCAGGTGCCGTTCACCAGTGGCTGGGCGTCGGCGCGGGCCAAGGGACCGATCAGCCTGACCAAGGTGGCGACCGTCGCCATGACCGATCTGCTGTTCGGCCCGTTGCGCCGCAAGCCGATTCGCATCCGCCTGGCAGGCCGTAAACGCGCCGCCGCCCTGATGAGCGCCTCCGATGTACCCGAGGGCTTCGGCAGGCTCGCCGAGGAAAGCCCGACCTACGATCCCAAAGTCGGTGCGCGCGTGGCTTTCTCCACCCTGTTCGACGCCCCCGGCCGACGCGCCAAGTCGCTGAAGGTCCCCGTGCTGTACACGATCGCCGAGAACGATTCCGTCGCACCGTCCGGCCCCACCCGCAAGGCCGCCGCCCGCACCAAACACGCGGTGGTCAAGGAATACCCGGTCGGCCACTTCGACGTGTACTTCGACGACGTCTTCGAACAGGTCGTGCGCGACCAGACCGACTTCCTGGTGTCGATCCTGCGCCCCTGATCACGCGGGCAGCCGCCTGCGCCGAACAGGATGGCACGGAGAACCGGCTCAGGCGGTGACGGCGCCGCAATGACCTCACAGGTCATGGTGCCGCTGTCGGCGTGGTGGATAGGGTCGGGTGGTGATGGAGGCGCGGATCGGTTCGCTGGTGCGGGAGTGGCGGCAGCGGCGCAAGCTGAGTCAGCTCGATCTGGCATTGGTCGCCGATACTTCGGCGCGGCACCTGTCGTATGTGGAGACGGGGCGATCGCAGCCGAGCCGGGCGATGGTGCTCCGGTTGTGCGAGGCGCTGGAAGTGCCGCTGCGGGAACGGAATACGTTGTTGCTGGCGGCGGGGTTCGCCCCCGCCTACCGGGAGTCGCGGCTGGATGACGCCGAGCTCGCGGCCGCGCGAGCCGCGATCGACACCATGCTGCGCGCGCACGAACCGTATCCGGCGGTGGTCGTGGACCGGTGGTGGGATGTGGTGGCGGGCAATGCGGCCATGCCACTGCTGATGAGCGGAGTACCCGAGCACCTGCTGCTCCCCCGGCCCAATGTCTACCGGCTGGTGCTGCACCCCGACGGTCTCGCCGGGCGCTTGGAGAACCTGCACCAAGTCAGGGAGCTGTTCCTCGAACGTCTGCTGCGTCAGGCCGAGTCGACCGGCGACGCACGACTGCGCGCGCTCTACGACGAGGTGAACGGCTATGCGGCGCCGCGGGATTCGCCGGGCAGACCCGAACCGACGGGACCGTTCCAGGTGCCGATCCGCATCACCAGCCCGGCGGGCACGCTGTCGATGTTCTCCACCATGGCCACCTTCGGCGCACCGGCCGACGTAACCCTGTCGGAGCTGGCCGTCGAGTTCTTCTACCCGCTCGACGACTTCACCGCCGCCGTCATGAAACAGGGCGCAGCATCATGATGATGCTGCGCCCCTGAGTGTTTCGTGTGGCGATCAGATCGGCTGGAAGCCCGCGCCGACGCCGCCCGCGCGGTTCACCACGTCCAGGATCACCTGGATGGGCTGGAAGTAGGCGGGCGAGTGGATCGGGTTGGCGCCGTTGGTGCACGGCACGTCGAAGTCCACGGGGCCGAGGCCGGTGAGCCTGCCCTGGTTCATGCCGACGAGCCGGTCACCGACAACGACCGGGCCACCGGAATCGCCCGGCTGCGAGCAGTACTGGTTGATCGAGTTGCCCTCGAGCTCACCCCACACCACACCGCAGCTGCGGCCGCTGGTGCGCCCGTCGGAGCACACGGTGGAGCCCGGCGCAGGCGCGGGGCCCAGGCCTGCCACGGTGGTCTGGCCGATCGTGCGCGTGGGCACCACCTTGGACGCATCCAGTTGCAGCACAGCGAAATCCAGGTAGTCGCCGTCGTCGGAGAAGGCGACGGTACCGATCACGCCCGCGTGCAGCGCCTGCTCCGCGCCGACCTTGGCACCGGTCGACGCGCAGTGCCCGGCGGTGAGACCGACCAACCGGCCCGCGTTGTCGTGGCCGATGGCCGTGAGCGAGCAGCCGGAGTTGTTGTCGAAGACGATGCCCGAACCGGCACCGAGCACCACGCTCGGGTCAGCCGACACGCTGCCCACACCGGCAGACGTGGTGAGCGCCCCCGCGATGGCCGCCGCGAACGCCGCCATCCGTAGAAACTTCATCAAGTACCTTTCTCCACGGCCGCGACCGGCTATGCGTCGACGTGACGCGCATCGCGAACCCGGGCGACCGTACCGCGCCCGGGTGACACGGGGCCACCTCAGAGATAGGAAGTGTCGTTGACCAGGCGCACCGAAGCGCCACCGTCGGGATAGAACTCGGCGATGCACAGCGACGCCAGATCCAGGTGCAACCGGTACAGCAGCGACGGGCCGACCCCGAGCGCCAGCTGCAGCAGCGTCTTGATGGGGGTGACGTGGCTGACCACGACGATGTTCTCGCCGGGGTACAGCGCCACGAGGTCGCGGCGCACGCCCTCGATCCGTTCGCGCACCTGATCGAAGCTCTCGCCGCCGGGTGCGGGGATCGACGGGTCACCCAGCCAGTCGGCGTGCAGGGCCGGATCACGTTGTGCGGCTTCGGCGAAGGTGAGTCCTTCCCAGTCGCCGAAATCGGTTTCGATGAGACCGTCCAGGATGCGCAACGGCACGTCGAGTGCGGTGGCGGCGGCCTCGGCGGTGGACCGGGCCCGCTGCAACGGTGAGCTCACGACGGCGGCGATATCGCCTTTGGCGGCAAGCATTTTCGCGGCGCGGTCGGCTTGTTCGCGGCCCAGGTCGGTGAGGGGTGGGTTGCCGCGGCCGGAATAGCGACGTTGCACCGAGAGCTCGGTTTGGCCGTGGCGCAGCAGGAGTAGGCGGGTGGGGCGGCCGATGGCGCCGGTCCAGCCGGGCGAGTAGGTGGAAACTTTCTGGGCGGCAGGCGATTCCGTCTTGTCCGCGCCACCGACGACGATCTGCTCACCTGTCGGCGTGACAGCCACCTGCTCGCCCGTCGGCGTGACAGCGGACTTGTCGCCGGCCGGGGTCACGGTTACGCCCGAAGTAGTCGATGCTTCGTCGCCGGCGACGACGCTCGGTTCCACCTCGGCTGCAGCTCGATCATCCGCCGCGTCGAGGGCGACCTGATCTCCCGGCGTGTAGCCTGCGGCGAGAGTTTCGCGGACGGTGCCGACGAGGGCGCCGTCGTCCATCGCCTCGTTCGCCAGCCGGTCGGCGTGGGAGTTCTCGGCGCGCGGGATCCAGGTGAAACTCACCCGGTCGAAACCGGCGACCAGCCGACGTGCCTGTTCGGCGAGCGGAATCATGGAGGCGTGCTTGATCTTCCAGCGGCCCGACATCTGTTCGACGACGAGCTTGGAGTCCATGCGCACCGTCACGACCCGCGCACCGAGTTCGGTCGCGGCTTCCAGACCCGCGATCAGCCCACGGTATTCGGCCACATTGTTGGTGGTGACGCCGACGTATTCCTTGCGTTCGGCCAGCACGCGCACATGGTCGTCGGCGAAGACGACCGCGCCGTAACCGGCCGGGCCGGGATTGCCGCGTGAGCCGCCGTCGGCCTCGACGATCACCTCACGCACACCAACCGGCCCAGCGGTCACAGTCCGGATTCCTTGGTGCGCACCATGATCGCGCCGCACTCGGGGCAGCGGACCACCGCGTCGGGTGCGGCCTTGGCGATGCGCTGCATCTCACCGCGGTCGATCTCGATACGGCACGCACCGCAGCGGCGGGCCTGCAGCAGGGCGGCACCGACACCGTGGGCGGCGCGCTGCTTGTCGTAGACGGCGAGCAGTTCGCCGGGGAACAGGCCGATCAGGGCGGCGCGGTCGTTCTCGCACCGTTGCTGCGCGACCTCCAGGTCGGCCATCGCCTCGTCGCGCAGGCGTTCGGCGTCGGCCAGGTCCTGGTCGGCCTTGCTGAGCCGGGCACCGGCGTGGTCGTGGTCGGCGGCCATCGCCTCACGCTGCTCCATCACGGTCAGCAGTTCGTCCTCGAGGACGGCGCGACGGCGTTCCAGGCTGCCCAGTTCGTGCTGGAGTTCAGAGAGCTGTTTGGCGGCGACGGAGCCCGAGGTGAGCATGGCGCGGTCGCGGTCCTCGCGCTTGCGCACCGCCTCGACCTCACCCTCGAGTTTGCGGATGTCACGATCCAGGTCGTCGATGCCGATCTCGACCGCGACCGCGGCGTCCTTGTAGCCGTTGCGTTCGGCCGCCAGCCGCGCAACCTCCTGCTGCTCGGGCAGCGCGGTGCGCCGGTGCGCGATCCGCGTCAGCTCGGCATCGACAGCGGCGAGCTGCAACAGCTTGGACTGGACCGACGGTTCGACATTCAACGGGCACGAACTCCTGAACACAGTGGACGGATGGATCGATCAACCGTACCGCGCCGCACGAGGCGAACACGCCATGACCCGGATCCGCGACCGAGCGGAACCGAACGTCATCTACTTCGGTCTTGCCCTGACCTCGCAGATGATCGGCATCGCGTGGATGACGATCCACGCGTCGGCGTTCGCGTTCCTCACCTGCGTCATCTCCGCGCTGGTGATCCCTCCGCTCGCGTTGTTCGCGGGGCCGGCGGTTTTCGTGAACGACGAGCGATACCTCGAGGCCGAGCCGGCGCCGGACGGGAGCCGTTGACCCTGCAGGCGCACCCGAATTTCGTGGCCGCGTGGGGGCGGCGGGTGCGGTGACTCAGCCGGTGACCGTCCACGGATCCGTGCGGAGGGTCGACACGCGGGTGGTGAGGCCGGGCAGCGCACGGGTGACGACGGATTCGGCCTGGGCGCACCACGGGAATTCGGTGGCCCAGTGGGCGGCGTCGATGAGGGCGGGGCCGCCTCGGCGGAGGTGTTCGTCGACGGGGTGGTGGCGCAGGTCGGAGGTGAGGTAGGCGTCGACGCCCGCGCGGATGGCGGCGTGGAGGTAGGAGTCGCCCGCACCGCCGCAGACGGCCACCCGCTTGATCGTCCGGTCGGGGTCGCCCGCGGCCCGCACACCCCAGACGGTGCGCGGTAGACCGTTGCCCACGCGGGCGGTGAACTCGCGCAGTGTCTCGGGTTCGGCGAGTTCGCCGATGCGGCCGATGCCGAGGGACGACGGCAGGGGTGCGCGTTCGGTGACGTGGTAGGCCGGTTCCTCGTAGGGGTGGGCGGCGCGCAGGGCCGTCAGGACCGCGGTGCGCGCGGACGGCGCCGCGACGACCTCGACCGCGTCCTCGGTGACAGTCTCGACGGTTCCGACCGCGCCGATGGCCGGGTTCGCGCCGTCGACCGGCAGGAACTGGCCGGTGCCGGAGGTGTACCAGGCCGCCTCGCGGTAGTCACCGATCGCACCCGCGCCGGCCGCGAACAATGCCGACATCAAGGCGGCGGTGTGCGTCTGCGGCACCTGAATGACCCACTTGTCCATCGGGGCAACCGGTTTGGGGTCGAGCGGGCCCGTGACGGTGAGGCCGACTGCGGCGGCGAGCGCGTCGGAGACGCCGGGGTCGGCGGAATCGGCATTGGTGTGCGCGGAGAACAAGGCGCAGTCGGAGCGGATCAACCGATGCAGCAGGGCGCCTTTCGGTGTATTCACCGCCACGGTGTCGACGCCGCGCAACAGCAGCGGGTGATGCACGACCAAAGCCTGTGCGCCCCAAGCGATCGCCTCGTCGACGACGGCAGCTGTGGCGTCTACGGCGAACAGCACCTTCGAAACCTCTTGCGCCGGATCACCACACACCAGGCCGACCGAATCCCACGATTCGGCCAGTTTCGGCGGGTACGCCGCGTCGAGCACCCCGATCAGTTCGGCCAGGTCGGTCACCGCTGCCTCCTTCGCTCCGCTGAGCCTGCGCCGTCGTGGGCAGGTTCGACACTCGTTCGCCTTGATCGCATAAGGCCCCCGTGAGGAATCGCCATCACCACAGCGCGGCCCGCAACCCGTCGATCAGCTGATCCACCTCGGCGCGGCCGCGCACGGCGACGCGCAAATAGTCAGGGCCGAGACCCGGGAAGGTGTCGGCGCGGCGGACAGCGATGCCACGGTCGGCGAGATGCTTGCGGACCAGGGCGCCGTCCGTGACGCGCAGGAGCAGGAACGGGCCGGTGGCCGGGGTGTGCACGTCGAGGCCGAGCGCGGTGAGACGGTCGATCATGGCGTCGCGGTCGGCGGCGATGCGCTGGGCGAGGTGCTGGGATTCGGCGACGGCGGCGGGTTCGGCGGTAGCGCGGATCGCCTCGAGCTGCAGTGTGCCGAGCGGCCAGTGCGGGCGACCCTCGGTCAACCGGGCCAGCACCTCGGGAGCACCGAGTACGTATCCGCAGCGCAGACCGGCCAGCGCCCACGTCTTCGTGAGACTGCGCAGCACCAGGACGTCCGGTGCACTCAGCCCGGCCAGCGACTCGAGTTCGCCACCGATGCCCTTCGGACGTACCGCACCGGGAACAGCGTCGGCATCCGCACTTGGGGGCGCAGCGCCACCGGCATGCACACAGTGGGCCGCAGCGCCACCGACCTCTACACGCTGTGTCGCGGCGCCACCGGCCTCGGGTCGTGCAGTCGGCGAACCCGCCGACGCTCGGGGATAGGCGACGGCGTCGGCGAAGGCTTCGTCTACGACGACGAGGCGGCCCGGGCGGCGTAGCGCCTGGATGGTTTCGGCGGGGTGCAGGATCGAGGTGGGGTTGGTGGGATTGCCGAGGACGACCAGGTCGGCTTCTTCCGGTACCCGGGTGGGGTCGAGGGTGTACGGGCGTTCGAGGACGACGCGGGTCACCGGGACGCCTGCCTCACGCAAAGCCAGTTCCGGCTCGGTGAAGGACGGGTGGATGACGGCAGCCAGGCGGGGGCGCAGGCGGGGCAGCATCGCGAAGCCTTCGGCGGCGCCTGCCAGCAGCAGGACTTCGTCGGGGGTACGGCCGTGGCGGGCGGCGACGGCCGTGCGGGCGGCCAGTTCCTCGCCTGCGTCGGGGTAGCGGCCGAGGTCGGTGAGGCGGGCGGTGAGGCGGTCGCGCAGCCAGGCGGGTGGGGCCGTGCCCTGGACGTTCACCGCGAAATCGAGCATGCCTGGGCGCGCTTCCACGTCGCCGTGGTGGCGCAGCATCACGGGGTCGACCGAGTCCTCGAACACAACTGAACACCCTACGTGGCGCCGCCGCGGCCCTACCGGCGACAATGGGTGCCGTGGGAGAGCTGCACGTGACCTTCGTCTGCACAGGGAACATCTGCCGGTCGCCGATGGCGGCGAAGATGTTCGAAGCGCATCTGTACCGTGCCGGTCTGGCGAACCGGGTGCGGGTGAGCAGCGCGGGCACCGGATCGTGGCACGTCGGTGACCCGGCCGACCCGCGCACCGCCGCCACCCTGCGCCGCGCCGGTTACGCCGCCGAACACATCGCCGCCACCTTCGGCGACGAGCATCGCGACGCCGACCTGATCGTCGTGCTCGACACCAGCCACGACCGGGAACTCGCCCACCGAGGCGTCCCCACCGAACAGCGCAGACTGCTGCGCAGCTTCGACCCCGCCGCCGACGGTGTCGACGTGCCGGACCCGTACTACGGCGACCAGACCGACTTCGACCTGGTCCGCGACCAGATCGAGGCCGCTGTCCCCGGCCTGCTCGACTGGGTGTGGGCCGAGCTCGAGGCCCGCGACCCGGCCGCCGCGCGACGCTGATGCGCAAACTCACCTTTCTGCTGCGGCCGAGCTGGCTGATTCTCGCGCTCGTCGTCGTCGCGTTCGCCTACCTGTGTTTCACGATCCTCGCGCCTTGGCAGCTGAACAAGAACAGCAGCACCGAGCACCGTAATCAGCTGATCGCCGACTCGGTGCAGGCCGATCCGGTGGCTGTCACCGACATCCTCGCCGGTGATCCCGGTACTCATACCGAGTGGCGGAAGGTGATCGCCACCGGCACCTTCCTGCCGGATTCGACGGTGCTCGTCCGGTTGCGCCACCTGGACGGTGCGCCGGGATACGCGGTTCTCGCCGCGTTCCGGCTCGATGACGGTCGCACTCTGCTCGTCGACCGTGGTCTGGTCGCGGCTGTCGACGGGACGCGACCGCCTGCGATTGCCGAGCCGCCGGGCGGGGCGCAGCGGATCGAGGCGCGAGTGCGGGCTTCCGAAGGGGTCGTTCCCGATAAGGTGCCGAGCACGCAGGACGGGTTCCGGCAGGTGTACACGGTCGATACGACTCAGGAATCCACGGTTCTCGGTATCCCGCTGACGCCGATTCCTACCGGTACAGACAAGGGCGGTTATCTTCAGCTCGCCGAGGGGCAGCCGGGGGCGTTCACGCCTGTTCCCCTCCCCCAACTGGATGCGGGTCCCTACCTCTCCTACGGCCTCCAATGGCTGGCCTTCGGTGTGATGGCTCCGCTCGGGCTCGGGTATTTCGTGTTCGCCGAAATGCGGGCTCGCCGTCGGGAGCGTGGCGAGGTCGGAGCCGAGGTGACCGATCAGCCTGCTTCGACTTCCGAGGAGAGCACTACGGAAGCACGTCTCGCCGATCGGTACGGCCGCACTCGCTGACGCTCACCTACGCAGCAGTGCCAGCGCGGCGCTGACTGCTACGGCTCCGATCTGTACTGCTTCCGACATGCGGACGGCTCTGCGGAGATCTTCGGTTTCGGGGGCGCGCCCGGTTCCCAGTGTCGGGCGTAGTTCTGCTCCGTAGCGGTACTGCGTGCGGCCGCCGAGCCGGACTCCGAGGGCGCCTGCCATCGACGCCTCGACGACGCCGGCGTTGGGGCTCGGGTGTTTGCGCGCGTCCTGGCGCCAGGCCTGCCAGGACTGGCCGGGGGTTCCGCCGACGAGCGGCGCCAGCACCACCGTGAGCAGTCCGGTCACCCGCGCGGGGACCAGATTCGCCACATCGTCGGTGCGGGCGGCTGCCCAGCCGAAACGCAGGTAGCGCTCGTTGCGGTAGCCGACCATCGCATCGAGTGTGTTCACGGCTCGATATGTCAGCAACCCGGGCACTCCGGCCACAGCACCCCACAGCAGCGGTGCGACGGTGGCGTCGGAGGTGTTCTCGGCGATGGATTCCAGTGCGGCGCGGGCCAATCCGTCGGCGTCGAGGACCGAGGGGTCGCGTCCGCACAGCGAGGGCAGCAGTTCGCGGGCGCCGTCGATATCGCCTGCGTCGAGCCGGTCGGCCATGTCGTGGCCGGCCCGGGCCAGGCTGCGGCCGCCCAGAACGGTCCAGGTGGCGAGGGTTGTCGCGAGGAGGCCACCGCGCGCGGCTACCGCACCGAACGCGAGGACCGAGCCGACCGCCACGGTTTCGTGCAGGATTCCGGCGCGATGGGTGTCGGCGTAGGTTCGCTGTTCCAATGCCGCTGCCGCCGTGCCGAATCCGGCCACCGGATGCCAGCGGCGTGGGTCGGCCAATACCCGGTCGAGCGCGAAACCGAGCAGCAGTCCCGCGGCGGTCGAAATCCCCTTGTGCACGGGGCGAGGTTAACCGGTGGGGCAGCGATGTCACACCGGGTGCGTCTGCTTCGTCGTCTCCATGACAGCATCCTGGGCGACCCGCCCATTCTCGACCGAACGGCTGGCACGATGACCGACACCGCGAACCTCGACCGCGCGGAACTGGCGCGACGCTTCGAGGAGCACCGCGCCTACCTGCGCAGGCTCGCCTACAGCACCCTCGGCAGCTTGGCCGACGCCGAGGACGTGGTGCAGGAGGCGTGGCTGCGGCTGCAGCGGCAGCACGAGGCGGGCAAGGCGGACGAGATCGACAATTTGCGCGCCTGGCTCACCACCGTGACGGGCAGGCTCGCCATCGACCAGCTCGGGTCCGCGCGGGCTCGGCGTGAACAGTACGTCGGCGAGTGGTTGCCGGAACCGGAGGTCAGCACCATGGACGATCCAGCCGACCGCATCACCCAGGACGAACGGGTCACCACCGCACTGCTGGTCGTGCTCGAATCGCTCTCACCCGCCGAACGCACGGCCTTCGTGCTCCAGGACGTGTTCGGCATGTCGGGTCCGGAGGTCGCCGAGGTGGTCGGGCGCACCCCGGCCGCGGTGCGTCAGCTGGCCTCGCGTGCCCGCAAGCACGTGGAGAGCGGCACGCCACGATTCCCGGCGTCGCCCGCCGAACAGGAGAAGGTGGTTTCGGCGTTCGCCCTTGCCTGGCGCTCGGGTGACCTGAGTTCGCTGCTCGGCGTGCTGGACGAGAAGGTGGTGCTCACCGCCGACGGTGGCGGCAAGGTGCCCGCGATCCGCCAGCCGGTGCGCGGCGCCGAACTCATCGCCAAGATGCTGCTCGGCTGGTACCACGCACCGTCGGCGACCGATGCCTGGGGCCGTGCGGTGCTGGTCAACGGCGCACCGGGGCTGGTGGTGTTCGACGGCACCCACATCGGTGTCTTCTCGTTCGTCGTCGACGACGGGCGCATCGTCGCCATCAACGTGGTCCGCAACCCGGACAAGCTGCGCGACCTGCCGACGGAGGGCGCACCCGACTGGTACGTGGGCCGCGCCGAGGACTAGACGTACATGTGACATGCCGAGTCATCACCTTCCCGGCTACCGGGAAGGTCTCTGTGCCCCCTCCGGCCGGTCCGGTTCAGTAGTGGAACGTGTCGCACGGTGTGACCCGTCGGGCAGGGTAGGGAGTCGATGGTGGGTTCGGAACGAATCGTGGTGGTGACCGGCGCGAGTCGCGGTGCGGGCAAAGGCATCGCGCTCGCACTGGGGGAAACCGGGGCGACGGTCTACGTCACCGGGCGAACGCGGAACGAAGGCGATTCCCCACTGCCGGGCACGGTGTTCGCGACCGCCGAGGAGATCACCCGCCGCGGCGGCCACGGCGTGCCCGTAGTGCTCGACCATCGCGACGATGCCCAGGTCGAGTCCTTCTTCGCACGTCTTCGCGACGAGCACGGACGGCTCGACATCCTGGTCAACAACGCTCTCGCGGTACCCGACGGCCTGACCGAGAAGGGGCCGTTCTGGGAAAAGCCGCTCACCTTGCTCGACCTGCTGGATGTAGGCATGCGCTCGAGCTACGTCGCCACCTACTACGCCGCACCGCTGCTGGTGGCCAATGGCGCGGGGTTGGTCGTGAACACGTCGTCGTTCGGCGGCACCTGCTATATGCACGGACCCGCATACGGTGCGGGCAAGGCTGCGGTGGACAAAATGGCGCACGACATGGCCGTCGACTTCCGTCCGTGGAACGTGGCGGTCGTCTCGATCTGGATGGGTCTGCTCGCGACCGAGCGCACGCTCGCCGCCTTCGCCGCGAATCCGGGCGCCTACGACGGACTCGCCGCGACCGCCGAATCGCCGGAGTTCACCGGTCGTGTCATCGACGCCCTCGCGCGCGATCCCGAGTTGATGGACCGTACCGGCCAGGTGCTCATCGGCGCCGAGATCGCGCGGGGACTCGGCGTCGAAGACACCCGGGGCCAGCACCCGCCTTCGCACCGGCCATTCCTCGGTAACCCTCCGGTGTTCTCCGACGCGGTCGTCGACTGACCTCGCAAACCCGACTATTCGCTCATCACCTCCACACCCGGGCAGGCAACCGATGGATCTCGCACAACGCATCGACACCCTCGAACAGATCGAAGCGATCAAACAACTCAAGCACCGGTACTGGCGAGCCTGTGACAGCAAGGACCCGAAGACGATGCGGGACTGCTTCATCCGCTCCGGCGCCGACCTGGACTACGGCCGTATCGGCACCTTCGACGACGCAGGGCCCCTGGTCGACATCTTCACCCGCATCGCGTTGCACAAGGTCGACGGCAAACACGTCGTCCTCGACATGCATCACGGCATCCACCCCGACATCACCCTGACCGGTGAACGCACCGCGACAGGCCGGTGGACCCTGCGGTTTCGCCAGGTCAATCTGATCGACAACACCGAGTTCGTCTCCACGGGCGACTACGACGACGACTACGTGATCGAGGACGGCCGCTGGAAGATGTCGCGCAGTCATTTCACGGAGCGCTGGTCGATCACCCGCCCGCTCCTGGCGGACTCGGTCATCGCCGAGGGGATCTTCGCGGAGCCCTAGACCCCGAGCGAATATCCGTGCGCGGCAGCCACTTCCGCGGAAAGCAACTTCCCGTCGACCGCGGTGAGCCCGGCCGACAACCCCGGGTCGGCGGTGCACGCCCCACGCCAGCCGTTGTCGGCGATGGCCAGCGCGTAGGGCAGGGTGGCGTTCGTGAGCGCGACGGTGGAGGTGTGCGGGACGGCGCCGGGCATGTTCGCGACACAGTAGAACAGCGAATTACCCACGGGGAAGGTGGGATTCGCGTGCGTCGTCGGCCGGGTCGACTCGAAGCAACCGCCCTGGTCGACGGCGATGTCGACGAGTACCGACCCCGGCCGCATCCGCGCGACCAGCTCGTCGGACACCAGTTTCGGCGCCTTGGCCCCTGGCACGAGCACCGACCCGATCACCAGATCGGCGGCGAGCACGGCCTTCTCGATCTCGAGGGCGTGCGAGGCCAGGGTGCCGACCCGCCCGGCGAACCGGGCGTCGAGTTCCCGCAACCGGGCCAGATTCGTATCGAGCACGCTCACCCGCGCACCCATCCCCACCGCGACGCTCGCCGCGTTGGTGCCCGCCACGCCACCGCCGAGCACCACCACGTCGGCGGGCCGAACCCCGGGCACGCCGCCGAGCAGCACGCCTTCCCCACCCATCGGCGCCATCAGGTGATACGCACCGACCTGCGCGCTGAGCTTGCCCGCCACCTCGCTCATCGGCGCGAGCAACGGCAACGAACCGTCGGCCGCCCGGACCGTCTCGTAGGCGATGGCGGTGATCCCCGACGACAGGATCGCGTCGGTACAGTCCTTCGACGCGGCCAGATGCAGATACGTGAACAGCACCTGTTCGCGCCGCATCAGCGAATACTCCTGCGCGATGGGTTCTTTCACCTTCAACACCAGATCGGATTCGGCCCACACCTGGTCGGCGTCGACCGCGATCCGCGCACCGGCGGCCCGGTAGTCGTCGTCGGCGAAGCCCGAGCCGACGCCCGCGCCCGCTTGCACGAGCACCTCGTGCCCGTGGGCGGCGAGCTCCGCGGCACCGGCCGGAGTCAGCGCGACCCGGAATTCTTGCGGTTTTACCTCGGCCGGAACACCGGAAGTTACGCCCGTTGCCGTCATTCACCCAGACTAGGTCCTGTTTCGGCGGTCCGCAGTCGAATCCGTCGCGTGTCCGGATCCCTCCCTCGCAGGCGCTGCGACCACCGGGCGACGGCCCACCGCGCCCGACGCCGGGGCACAGCGCGATAATCGCCGCATGATCATCAAGGTGAGCGGGTTCGCGCCCGAGATCGACGAGTCAGCATGGATCGCGCCGAACGCGACCGTGATCGGACGGGTGCGCCTGGGCGCCGAGGTCGGAGTCTGGTACTCGGCGGTACTGCGCGGGGACCTCGAACAGATCACCGTCGGCGACCGCACCAACATCCAGGACGGGTGCGTGCTGCACGCCGACCCCGGCTTCCCACTCACCGTCGGTTCCGGTGTGTCGGTGGGGCACAACGCGATTCTGCACGGGTGCACCATCGGCGACGACGTGCTCGTCGGCATGGGCGCCACCGTGCTCAACGGCGCGGCGATCGGCGCGGGCACCCTGATCGCGGCCAACGCGCTCATCCCCGAGGGCGCCCAGATTCCGCCCGGCTCGCTGGTTGCCGGGGTGCCGGGCAAGGTGCGTCGCGAACTCACCGAAGCACAGCAGGACGGCATCAAACTCAACGCCGCTGTGTACCTACACAATCTCGCCACTCATCGGGACGCCGAAATGTTGTGACGCATCACACTGAGCAAATGACCAGTAGGGAAACCTGATAACATTTGCCCTGCGTATCGCGACCGGTCCACCGAGGCTTCAGGGCCGGCACCGGTACGCGGGGCAGGAGGTATCACGGTGGCATACGCGCAGGTAGGTGTGCACCGATCCGGGGGCAGGCTCAGCGTGGCCGATATCGCGGCACAACCAGGCGGTATCGAGGCACTTCAGTGCCGTGTACACGAATTACGTTCCCGGGGTGTGCATTTCGCGGCAAACGCGATAGAGCAAGAGATGGTCGCGCTGGATCTCCCACCACGGGGATAATGGGCTGATGCCCACTGTCTCGACCATCCTCGCGCGGATCCTGGAAAAACCCGTCACCGACGGGGAGAAACTGCTCGACAGCGCGCTGTCGGCGTTTCTCGATTTCGGGATCAAACGGACAAGCATGGGCGAGATCGCGCGCCGCGCCGGCATCAGCCCGGCCACCCTGTACCGACGCTTCGAATCCAAGAACGACCTGGTCGAAGCGGTTGGCGTGCGTGAGGCGCAGCGCTATGTGGGCGAGATCGACGAGCGGGTGCGCGCGGTCACCGAGCCCGAGGACCGGCTGGTCGAGATCTTCGTCGCCTTCGTCACGACCATCGCGGGCAACGAACTGCTGCGGCGGTTGCTCGGCACCGAGCCGGAGATGATCCTGCCCAAACTCACCACCGACGCCGGCCCCATCCTGGCGGTGGGACGTGAATATCTCGCCGACAAGCTGCGTGAGGTGCAGGCGGGCTCCCCCGATTTCGACCCGGATCTGGTCGCCGAGATCATGGCTCGCCTCGCCTTGTCGCTGGCGCTGACACCTGACGGGCTGATCCCGCTCGACGACGCCGAGGCCGGGCGGGAATTCGCGCGCCGCACCCTGCTGCCCATGGTCGGCATCCGTCCCGCCTACTGAGTGGGAACCCCGAACGCCTCGGCGACTGCTTCGTCGACGGCGGCATCGGATACCGGCACACCGTCCTCCATGAGCTCGCGCACGCGGCGCACGATCTCGACGGCGGCCGGACTGCACGGGTCGGGCAGGGGCAGCCGGGCGACGTACTGGGTGATCCAGCGGCGCCTGCCCGAATACAGACGGTTGCCGCAGACCGCGTCGTAGAACCGCAGGCCCAGAGCCGAATTCGCCACGCCCATCAGGAGATACGCCAGGTCGGTCGCGGACTTTCCTGCGTCGAGGTCGGTGAGCGAGATCCAGTAGCAGTCGCCGTTCACCACGGCGCCGGAGCGGTCGAGGGCGAAGCGGGGCCGTTCGCTGATATCGGGGAAGACGAGTTTCGGCGCACCCCACAGGTGTGGTCGTTGCGGCACCCAGATCTCGTACCACTTGCGGCCGCCGTCGAGGACATAGCGTCGACCGGACAGAGCCTTCTCATGGGTGCGCAAATACTCTGCTGCGCAGGGAAATTCGGCCAGATCGACCGGGGTGCGACGAGTTTGTCGCAGATCATAGGGGTAGAGCACTCTGGTGCCACGATCCTGGTTGATCTGCCACCGCTCGAGGTCGTGGTGAGTGATCAAGGGCTGCAGCAGTTCCCGCTCGGGCGTGGGGTCGAGGTCGTCCCAGCGGTCGGAGATGAACACTCGATCGGCGGTCGTCTTGATACCCACCCGGATCCGCGCGGTCTCGCCGAAGGTGTGCCAGGTTCGGTCGGCGATTTTGTCGAGCCAACGGTCGACGGCCGGACGCGACATCCGCCAGACCGTCTCGCCGTGCGGATGTTCGTGATCACTGATCGCCCGACCGACCGACGGCCCGTTCACCAGCTCCCGACCCTGCGATGCCAACGTCCCCACTTCAACCGCGAACACGCGTCCCCCGGCCCCGACCAGACAGTCGACCTCCCCGGCCAGCGCATCGAACAGATCTGTGCCGCAGCCTGTTTCGCAACCGGGTTGCTCATAGACGGAGACGTACCGGCAACCGACCGAGCTCTCGACAACCGGCGGACCGCTCCGCTTCGATATTCCGCCGGCCTGCGCGACGCTCGCGGCTGATCTGGTGGCGATGGTGATCGCGGGGAGGACGGCGGCGGAGAAGAGTTTGGTATCGCCGAGGTCGTAGAGCTCGACCGGGGTCAGGTCGGCGGTGAGGATGCGGCGCAGGTTGGCGCCCGCTCGGGTGGTGAGAAACCTGTTGGCACACAGCAATCCGAGCACGCCACCCGGCGCGAGGAGACGCGGTGCCAGGGCGACGAAGGGATGGGTGAGGTCGATGCGCCCACGGAGCCCGAATTTTCGGCTGAGCAATTGCGCGGTGGCCCCGCCGAGCTGCTGCGTGCGCACATACGGCGGGTTGCTGATGATCAGATCGAAGGAGCCCTTCGCCAGACGCGGCGCCTTCGCCAGGAAATCCCCTGCCCGACAGTGGATCTCGACTCCCTCGGCCGCGGCACGTGCCACCGTTTCACCGACGGCGGCACGGTCCAGGTCGTACCCGGTGAGCCGGACCGCGACATCCGGTGCGCACGAGACCATCTCCCGATGCACCGCGAGCAGCAACTCCCCGTCCCCACAGGCCGGGTCGAGCACCCGCAACTCGGCGCCACACGGGGCATACAGCAGAGCCCGGCGCGCCAGAAACCGCGCCAGCTCCGGCGGGGTGTAGTGCCTGCCGTGCCGTTTGCGCTCCTGCGCATCGCGGGACTGCAACGCCATGGGTCCGATTCTGCCCCGCCACGCCCCGATTGCGCGTCAGGCGCGGACTGCCGTCGACCCCCGGCCACAGTCGCCCGCCCCCGGACCGTGCGTGGTGTGCCCCGGCCGCGCCCGTAGGAATCGGGTCAGGACCGGGCGGACCCGGTAGAAGACGAACTCGCCGGATTGCAGTGTGTCACCGAACTTTCCGCTACCCGGCAAGGTCGCCGCGACGGTGAAGGAGCCACCGCGCCGCGATCCGGGCGTTCCATCGAACCCGAGGCGTCGAGGATGATCATGGTCGGCGCGTATTCGGCGGGATCCGCCTGCGCCGGTACGGGCAACAACAACGGGGCCGGTCACCGGCTGGACCGGCCCGCCCGGGTCGGTGAAGGTGACGGGCGTCGGAGTCGCCGCGGGCCCGGGATCGGTGACGCCCGGTTCGATCCCGATCAGGATCTCCATCGGCAGGCGAGCGGGCGCACCCGCCGAGGCCAGGTCCCAGTTCACCTCGAAGTAGTAGCGGCCGCCACCGCTGCAGGTGCCGCTCGACTCGGCGGCGCCGTCGAACGTGGTGGCGACGGTGAGGGCGACACCGTCGCTGGAGCGGGTTTCGAGTTCGCGTTCGCGCTTCCCGCAGTCGGTGCCCTCGCGATCTCGGACGCGTAGTTCGAGGGCGTTCATGTCCTCGGTGGTCGAGACATCCTTCGCGCGGGGGAACGACACGATGCCGGTGAAATGGGCGGTGGCGCCTTCAGGCACATCGACGGCGTAGTACCGCTTCTCGTGCCGGCCGATCGTGTCGAGGTACTGGCCCGCCTTCGCCACCGGCGCCGAACCGTACTCGGCGGCGCCGGTGATGGGCGTTCCGGTGGCCTGGTAGTTGCGCAGGGCGGTGGAACTCACGCGGGGCAGGACGCGCTCGAGGGCGGCGCCGTCGGCGGCGTCGGTGTAGGTGCCGCCTGTCGCCTGAGCCATGCAGGTGAGCTGGGCGCGGGCTTTGTCGTCGACGGCGAAACCGATCGCGTGTACGACGAGATCGAGGCCCGCGCGCTTCAGTTCGGCGGCGACTTCGCACGGGTCGGGCGGTGCGCACGTGTCGTCACCGTCGGAGACCAGCACGATGGAGCGCGGTCCCGAATCAGGCAGCGCGTCGGCGGCCTGACGCAGCGCGGTACCCATCGGCGTCCAACCCCGCGCCTGGATGCCGTCGACGGCGGTGGTGAGCGCGGCCTTGTCCAAGGTGTTCGGCTGGTGCAGCACCTGCACGTCCTGGCAGCCCGCGGCCTTCTCCGCCTCGGTGTTGCCGGTGCCGGTGCCGTAGGTGGTGAGGCCGACCGAGGCCTGCGCGGGCGCCGAATCCACGAAGGTGCGCACCGCCTGTTTGGCCGCGTCCATCATGGTCCCTTCGGCGTCGCCGTGGTCGTGGTCGTGCGCCGCCGAGCCTGATCCCTCCCGGACCCCTTCTCGCGCCCCTGCCGTGCCGGTCGCCGATCAGAACCCGCCCCCCCTGAATCTTCGTGGCGCGGGCGGGTTCCGCGTTTCCGCCCCGACTGCTAAGTTGGTCTCAAAATGAGACCAGTTCTCACGACCGACCGAGGGAGCCGCGCGATGGCGCCGACCGACCACCCCGATTTCGCCGCCCTACGGCGCCTGGCCGACGAACGCTGGACCTGCCGCCAGTTCAAGCCCGATCAGGTCGACCGCACCACGATCGAACAACTCCTCGCCCTCGGACAGCGCACCCCGTCCTGGTGCAACACCCAGCCATGGCAGATCGTCGTGACCACGGGCGACGGCACCGACCGGTTCCGCAAGGAACTGCTTGCCCACATCCAAACCGCCGCCAACACACCGGATTTCGAATTCCCGGCCGCCTACGAAGGCGTCTACCGCGAACGGCGGCGCGCCTGCGGTTTCCAGCTCTACGACAGCGTCGGCATCGTCAAGGGCGACCACGAGAAGACCATGCGTCAGATGGTGCGCAATTTCGAACTCTTCGACGCACCGCACGTCGCGATCGTCACCTCCGAGGCCGACCTCGGCGTGTACGGCGCCATCGACTGCGGGCTGTGGCTGGAGAACTTCCTGCTCGGCGCCCAGGCTCTCGGCCTCGGCGCCGCGCCCCAGGCGGCGCTTGCCTCCTACTCCCCCTTCATCCACGAGTACTTCGGCATCCCCGACACCCGCAAGGTCGTCTTCGGCGTCTCCTTCGGCTATCCCGACCTCGACCACCCGATCAACGGCTTCCGCACCGCCCGAGCCCCCCTCGACGACCAGGTCACCTGGCACACTTCCTGAATTCGAGATCATCACGCTCTGGTGGCGGCATCGCCCGAGAAGCGGCTGCCACCAGAGCGTGGTGATCGGTTGACCAGTCAGGCGACGCCGGTGATGCCGGGCCCCGCCTGCGGATCGATATCGCGGGCGGTGACCTCGGCGTGGCACGCGTCGCAGGTGAGGTGGACGTGGGCTTCGCCGGTGCAGTCGTGGTGGCGGTATTCGACCGGTGGGCCTTCGGGGGCCATATAGGCGTCGCCCCAGTCGCGGATGGCCATCAGGATCGGGTAGATGGCGTGGCCTTTTTCGGTGAGGCGGTATTCCTCGTAGGCGCCGTCGTCGACGGGACGTTTGACGAGGATCTCGTGCTCGATGAGGCGATCGAGTCGGTCGTGCAGGCGGCTGCGGGAGATGCCGAGTGCGCTCTGGAAGGCGTTGAACCGGCGGACACCCGCGAAGCAGTACTTCAGGATCAGCAGCGTCCAGCGGTCACCGAGGATCACCAGGGGCCGCGTGATGGAACACGGGGCATCGGCAAGCTCCTCATAACGCACCCTGCCATTATGCGCCGCGGTGCTGTGCGGACAGGAAAACGGCCGCCTCGACGACGAGGCGGCCGTTTCCCGGTCAGCTCACAGCGGGATGTTCTTGTGGTGACTCTTGCGGGCAGGCGCCGAGGCCAGCGCCGCGGCGAGGGTGCTGCGGGTCTTGGCCGGGTCGATCACCTCGTCGACCACGCCGATGGCGACGGCGCGTTCCACTCCGCCCGCGATCCGCTCGTGCTCGGCGGTGAGCCGCTCGTGCAGCGCCTCACGCTCCTCTTCCGGTGCGGCGGCCAGCGCCTTCTTGTGCAGGATGCCGACCGCGGCCTTGGCGCCCATCACGGCGACTTCCGAACCGGGCCAGGCGAATACGGCGGTGGCACCGAGGGCACGCGCGTTCATGGCGATGTAGGCGCCGCCGTAGATCTTGCGGGTCACCAGGGTGACGCGCGGAACGCGAGCCTCGGCGAAGGCGTGCAGCAGCTTGGCGCCGCGACGCACCACACCCTCGAGTTCCTGACCGACACCCGGCAGGTACCCGGGAACGTCGGTGACCACGATCAGCGGAATGCCGAACGCATCGCACAACCGCACGAAACGCGCTGCCTTCTCGGCACTTTCGGAGTTCAGGCAGCCACCCAGACGCAGCGGGTTGTTGGCGAGCACACCGACGGTGCGCCCACCGAGGCGGCCGAGACCGGTCACCATGCTGCGCGCGTAACCGCCCTGCAGCTCCTCGAACGACGACTCGGTCGCGCCGTCGGGCGACTCCACATTGTCGAGCAGCTCGTGGATGATCGGCTTCACGTCGTAGGCGCGCTTGGCCGACTCCGGCATCATCGCCTTGAGGTCGACATCACCGTGCGCGGCCGCGACCAGGTCGAATTCGCCCTGCTCGGCGAACATCGACACCAGCCTGCGGGCGCGGTGCAGCGCGTCGGCCTCGTCGTCGGCGGCGATATGGCAGACGCCGGACTTCTTGAAGTGTGTGGTGGGACCACCGAGGGTCTCCATGTCGACGTTCTCGCCCGTCACCGAGCGGACCACGTCGGGACCGGTGACGAACACGCGGCCCTCGGGCGCCATGATGACCACATCGGTCAGCGCGGGGCCGTAGGCGGCGCCGCCGGCGGCGAAGCCGAGCACCACCGAAATCTGGGGAACGAGCCCGGACGCGCGGACCATGGCCTCGAAGACCAGCCCGACCGCGTGCAGCGCCTCGACACCCTCGGCCAGGCGTGCGCCGCCGGAGTGCCACAGGCCGACCACGGGGATGCCGGATTCGATGGCGGTGTCGATCGCGTCGACGATGTGCTTGCAACCCTCGACGCCCATCGCGCCACCCATCACGGTGGCGTCGGAGCAGTACGCGACGGTGCGGACACCGTCGACCTCGCCGATCGCGGCGAGCACACCGGAGCGGTCGCGGGGATGCAGCGGCAGGATCGTGCCGGGGTCGAAGAAGCGCTGGAGCCGGCCGAGCGGGTCACGCGGGTCGGTGACCGAATCCTGAAACGCGGGAGCAATGATGGTCATCGCGTCCACTCCTACCTTCGTTGTCGAAAATCTCTCGGCCTCCGCCGGATCACGGCGGAGGGTCGAACCATTCAGTTGGCCGACCCCCCACCGGGAAATCCGTGCGTCAGGCCCGACCGAAGGCGAGCGCGACGTTGTGCCCACCGAAGCCGAAGGAGTTGTTGATCGCGTACTCGATTTCCTGGCGACGGGCTTCCCCGTGCACCACATCGAGATCGATCTCCGGATCCTGGTTGTCCAGGTTCAGCGTCGGCGGAACGATGCCGTCCCGAATCGCGAGCACAGTGAGCACCGACTCGAGGGCGCCGACGGCACCGATCGAGTGACCGAGTGCCGACTTCGGCGCGTACACCGAAGCGTGGTTACCCACCGCCAAGTTGATCGCGTTCGCCTCGGCGGTATCGCCGATGGGAGTCGCGGTCGCGTGGGCGTTGATGTGGGTGATGTCGCGCTTGGTCAGACCGGCGGTCTGCATCGCGCGGGTCATCGCCCTGGCCGCACCGGTGCCCTCGGGATCGGGGGCGACCAGGTGGAAACCGTCGGAGGTGATGCCCGCACCCAGCAGACGCGCGTGGATGGTCGCACCGCGAGCCTTCGCGTGCTCCTCGGTCTCGATCGTCATGAGCGCGCCCGCTTCGCCGAAGACGAAACCGTCACGATCCTTGTCGAACGGACGCGAAGCACCCTTGGGGTCGTCGTTGCGCGTGCTCATCGCCCGCATCATGGAGAACGCCGCGATCGGCACCGAGTCGATGAAGCCCTCGACGCCACCGGTGACGACCATGTCGGCGTCACCCATCACGATCATCCGCCACGCGTTGGCGATGGCCTCCGAACCCGACGAGCACGCCGAGACCGGAGTGACCACTCCCGCCCTGGCCTTCAGCTCTAGACCGACGACCGCCGACGGACCGTTCGGCATGACCATCTGAACAGCCAGCGGCGAGATCTTGCGATAGCCGCCGTTCTTCAGCTTGTCGACCGAGTCGATCAGCGCGTCGCCGCCACCGAGGCCGGTACCGATCGCGACACCCAGGCGGTCGTGGTCGACCTCCGGGCTGCCCGCGTTCTTCCACACCTCGCGACCGAGCACGGTCGCCAGGCGCTCGACATACGCCATACGGCGGATCTCGACCCGGCTCAGGAGGGTGTCGGGGCTGACTTTCAGGTGACCGCCGATACGCACCGGCAGGTCGTATTCCTCGATGAAGGAATCCTCGAGAACGTCGATTCCGCTCTCACCGTTGAGGAGTCCCTTCCACGTCGCATCGACATCACCCGCGATCGACGTGGTCGCCGCCATGCTGGTGACGACGACGTTGGGGAAATTCCCGTTCAAGGTGGAAGGAGTGGTCACTGGTTCAGCCTCTACTCGGCGTCGAACTTGGCCTTGAGCTCCGCGGCGGCGTCGGAGTTCTCCGCCTCGAGCTTCTGGATGTAGGAGACAGCGTCACCCACGGTCTTCAGGCTGGCGAGATCCTCGTCGGGGATCTTGACGCCGTACTTGTCCTCGGTCTGCACAGCGATCTCGACCATGGACAGCGAGTCGATGTCCAGGTCGTCGACGAAGGACTTCTCGATGGTCACTTCGGAGGGTTCGATACCCGTAACCTCTTCGATGATCTTGCCGAGTTCTTCGACGATCTGTTCCTGGGTCAGAGCGGCCACTTTGGTGGCTCCCTTCTTGTTTCTCATTTGTAGGGTCTTGAACAGCCGACGCACTTCGTCGTGCGCGACCGCCGGGGGAAAGCTAGCCCGCGGAGGTGAGTCCGGCCAACGCGGGGAGGTCTTCGGGAGTCTTGAGGGCGAGGTTGGGGGTGCCCTTCAGTTCCCGTTTGGCGATGCCGACCAGGGTGCCCGCCGGTGGCAGTTCGGCCACCGCCGAGACGCCCGCGGCGCGGACAGTCTCGGTGCACAGGTCCCAGCGCACGGGACGGGTGACCTGCGCGGCGAGCTTGTCGATCGCGTCGGCGCCCGAGGTGACCGGTTGCCCGTCGAAGTTCGACAGCAGCGTCCGGATCGGGTCGCTCGGCGAGATCTGGGCGATGGCATCGGCGACAGCTGCCTGTGCCGGGGCCATGAAAGCGGTGTGGAACGCACCGGCGACGGGCAATGCGCGGACCCGTGCCTTCTCCGGCGGGTTCGCGGCGAGCTCCGCCAGAGCTTCCAGGCGGCCCGCCGCGACGATCTGGCCTACCGCGTTGCGGTTGGCCGGGACGAGATCGAGTTCGGCGAGCCGTGCGAGCACGGTGGCTTCGTCGCCACCGAGCACCGCGGACATGCCGGTCGGTTCCTGCGCACACGCCTTGGCCATCTCCCGGCCGCGGATGGCGGCCAGGCCGACAGCCTCGTCGGGGGTGATGACGCCCGCGACAGCGGCCGCGGCGAATTCGCCGACCGAATGCCCGGCGACGATCGTATCCGCAGGAAGGGTTTCGGGGGCGATTTCGGCGAAGGCCAGCAGCGCGGCCGCGACCACGAGCGGCTGCGTCACCGAGGTGTCGACGATCTCCTCCGCCGTCGCGGTGGTGCCGAGACGGACCAGGTCGAGGCCGGCGGCCTTCGACCACAGCTCGAGGCGATCAGCCGCACCGGGGAGTGCGAGCCAGGGCGTGAGCATGCCGGGTGTCTGGGACCCCTGTCCAGGGGTGAACAACGCGATCACCCCCTAAGAAAACACTGTGACCCCCGCCGCACGAGATGTCGGCGCGAATGAAGGTTTGGAACGCGTTTTGTAGGGGTCCCACAAAATCCGAGGTGGGGCGTCCGGATCGACCGATTCGCGAATCCCGTTACAGGGGGTCGTGAGCCATTGGGGTTGACGGGGTTTCCGTGACAGAAGTGGATGATTCGTTATGCGTTCGTGTCAAACGGCCCACTGTGGCCGCGATCCGGAGCACATACGCGTCGCGGGGATTGAGCGGATCACGTCCGGTCACCTCGCCGATTCGCTTGAGGCGATACCGGACAGTATTTGGATGGACGTACAGCTGACGCGCGCACGTTTCTACTGCTCCGCCACAATCCAGGTAGGCGTCCAATGTGTCGGACAACGAAGATCCGGCCGACGCCAACGGGAGGACAACATACTCGTTCAGCGCCTCTATCGCAGCTCTATCGCCCAGCAAGGCCCGTTCCGGTAACAACTCCGAGGCGTGAACGGGCCTTGGCGCGCCTCGCCACCCGACAACGGCCTCCATTCCGGCCAATGCCTCGATGGCGGAGGCGTGCGCGGCGCCGAGGGTGCGCATGGTCGGGCCGATCACCACCGGACCGTCGGAGAACACCTCGGCGAGCAGATCCGACAGGAACGGCGAACCGATCCCCGCGTCGCCCAGGTGCCCGCTGACCACCATCACCAGCCGCGCGCCCTGCACGACCGCGAGCGCGGCGCGACCGTGCCTGGTCGCGATGGTGTGCACCGCCCCGACCGTCGACACACCCTGGTCCTGCGGCGGGGTACCCACAAGCACCGTTGCCGGTGCGGTGGCGTCCCAGTTCAACGTGGCGGCCCGGGAGAGCATGTCCGGGCCCGTGTCCCCGCGCACCACCGCATCGACCACCAGCGCCTCGAGGCGGGTGTCCCAGGCGCCCCGCGATTCGGCGGCGCTCGCGTACACCGAGGCGGCCGCGAAACCGAGCTCACGCCCGTATCGCAGCACCGCCTCGGTGAGCGCGACCAGCTGCCGGTCGTTGCGGGCCAGGGCGGGCAGCCACTGTTCGAAGAAGTCCATGGCCACCCGGACCATGTCCACGGTCTGGCGCAGCGTGAGCCGCCGCGCCAGATCCTGCGGAATCACCTGGAAGGCATCCAGGCTGAAGCGGATGTCGGACTCGGGATCCTGCAACCACTCCAGGAAGTTCACCACCGCGGTCTGCACCAGCATCTGGACGCCTGCCCGCTGGGCGGCGTCCAGATCGGCGAAGAACGGCAGCCGGTCCTGCATCGCGCCGACCGCCTCGGTCGACAGCCGACCCGAGAACTGCTTGACCCGTCGCAGCAGCGTGTCGGGCAGCGGGTCACGGGTCTGCCGGTTCGGGGACAGCGCCCCGGTCGGCAGGTAGACCTCGTGCGTGCTTGTGCCCTCGGTGATCCGACGGGGCCGCGGCGGTTTGCGCTCCACAGTCCAATAGTCCGCTACGCCAGTTCCTCCGGTGCGTCCGCACTCGGCTTCGGCGCGGCGGACACATCGTCGATGCGGTATTTCGCGGCCGCTTCCACCGCCTTGGCCTTGTCGAAGGTGCCGTCCTTCACCAGGCCTTCGAGCACCGCGACGACGATGGACTCCGCGTCGACGTTGAACACCCGGCGGGCGGCGGGACGGGTGTCGGAGAAGCCGAACCCGTCGGTGCCGAGGGTGATGTAGTCGCCGGGCACCCACTGCCGGATCTGATCGGGAACCGCGCGCATCCAGTCGGTGGCGGCCACCACCGGTCCACGTGCCGAGGCGAGCGCCTCGGTGACGTAGGCGACGCCGGGGTCGGCATCGGGGTGCTTGAGCGCGTGGATCTCCTTCTCGACGGCTTCCTTGCGCAACTCGCCGAACGAGGTCACCGACCACACGTCGGCGGCCACATCCCACTCCTGCGCCAGGATCTGCTGGGCGCGCAGACCGGCGGGCACGGTCACGCCGGAGACCAGGATCTGGGCGCGCACCTCGCCCTCGCCACCGCGCTGGTACAGGTACAGGCCCTTGAGCAAGCCGGCCACGTCGAGGTCGTCGGGCTCGGCCGGTTGCTGGTAGGGCTCGTTGTAGAGCGTGATGTAGTAGAAAATGTTCTCCCCGCCGAAGGTCCCGGTCTCCTGCGGGTGGGTGCCCGGCAGCGTGCCCGGGTCCGGGTTGCCGCCGCCGTACATGCGGCGCAGACCGTCACGCACGATGTGGGCGATCTCGAACGAGAACGCCGGGTCGTAGGTGACCACGGCCGGGTTCGTCGAGGCGAGCAGCAGCGAATGCCCGTCGTTGTGCTGCAGGCCCTCACCGGTGAGCGTGGTCCGCCCGGCCGTCGCCCCGAGGACGAAGCCGCGGGCCAGCTGGTCGGCCGCGGCCCACAGGCCGTCGCCGGTGCGCTGGAAACCGAACATCGAATAGAAGATGTAGAGCGGGATCATCGGCTCGCCGTGCGTGGCGTACGCGGTGCCCGCCGCCGTGAACGACGCGGTCGAACCGGCCTCGTTGATCCCCTCGTGCAGGATCTGGCCGACGTTGCTCTCCTTGTAGGCGAGCATCAGTTCCGCGTCGACGGAGGTGTAGAGCTGGCCGTTGCGGTTGTAGATCTTCAGCGACGGGAACCAGGAGTCCATGCCGAAGGTGCGTGCCTCATCCGGGATGATCGGCACGATGCGCTTGCCGATCTCCTTGTCGCGCAACAGTTCCTTCATCAACCGGACCAGCGCCATCGTGGTCGCCACGTTCTGCTTGCCCGAGCCCTTGCGCACCGAGCGGTAGGCCTCGTCACCCGGCAGCGTCAACGGCTTTGCCGCACTTCGCCGTTCGGGCAGGTACCCACCGAGCGCCTTGCGCCTGGCCTGCATGTACTGGATCTCCGGCGCGTCCTGGCCGGGGTGGTAGTACGGGGGCAGGTACGGGTCCTTCTCCAGTTCCGCGTCCGAGATCGGGATGCGCTGCAGATCGCGGAAGTCCTTGAGGTCCTGCAGCGTCAGCTTCTTCATCTGGTGGGTGGCGTTGCGGCCCTCGAAGTGCTTGCCGAGGGTGTAGCCCTTGATGGTCTTGGCCAGGATCACCGTGGGCTGGCCCTTGTGCGTCATCGCCGCCGCGTACGCCGCGTAGACCTTGCGGTAGTCGTGGCCGCCGCGCTTGAGGTTCCAGATCTCGTTGTCGGACATGTTCTGGACCAGCGCCTTGGTGCGCGGGTCGCGGCCGAAGAAGTGATCGCGCACGTAGGCGCCGTCGTTGGCCTTGTAGGTCTGGAAATCGCCGTCGGGGGTGGTGTTCATCAGGTTCACCAGGGCACCGTCGCGGTCGGCGCCGAGCAGCGCGTCCCACTCCCGGCCCCAGACCACCTTGATGACGTTCCAGCCCGCGCCGCGGAAGAACGACTCGAGTTCCTGGATGATCTTGCCGTTACCGCGCACCGGTCCGTCGAGGCGCTGCAGGTTGCAGTTGATGACGAACGTCAGGTTGTCGAGCGCCTCGTTGGCGGCCACCTGGATCAGGCCGCGCGATTCGGGTTCGTCCATCTCGCCGTCGCCGAGGAACGCCCACACGTGCTGGTCGGAGGTGTCCTTGATGCCGCGATCGTGCAGGTAGTGGTTGAACCTGGCCTGGTAGATCGCGTTCATCGGGCCCAGGCCCATCGAGACCGTCGGGAACTCCCAGAAATCGGTCATCAGGCGCGGATGCGGGTAGGACGGCAGGCCCTTGCCGAGGCCGCCGTGGCTGTATTCCTGGCGGAACCCGTCGAGCCGGTCGGTGCTCAGGCGACCCTCGAGGAACGCGCGCGCGTAGATGCCGGGCGAGGCGTGGCCCTGGATGTAGATGTGGTCGCCGCCGCCGGGGTGGTCCTTGCCACGGAAGAAGTGGTTGAAACCCACCTCGTAGAGCGCCGCCGACGAGGCGTACGTCGAAATATGCCCGCCCACACCGATTCCGGGACGCTGCGCGCGATGCACCATGATCGCGGCGTTCCAGCGGATCCAGGCGCGGTAGCGGCGCTCCACCTCCTCGTCGCCGGGGAACCACGGCTCGTTCTCGGTGGGGATCGTGTTGACGTAGTCGGTGGAGGTGAGCGCGGGAATCGACACGCGACGCTCACCGGCGCGTTCGAGCAACCGCAACATCAGGTAGCGCGCGCGGCCCGGGCCTTCCCGGTCGAGCATCTCGTCGAAGGACTCCAGCCATTCGCTGGTTTCCTCCGGATCGATATCGGGTAGATACGATGCCACGCCTTCGCGGATCACCCGCACGCGTTCCCCGGTGGGTTTGGCACCGGGCGCCGCGGGGTCGGTCGGCGAATCGGAAGAAGCTGCAGAGTGGATCAGGTCGGTCAAATCTGCTCCTCGTACTGGGGGCTGAACTGCTTGTCGGCGTCGCGGTCCCCGGGCTTGCCCGCTTGGTGTGCGGAGCACCCGTCTCGAAAGGTTCGGGCGACCCCCATCCTTGCCGAAAGGGTCGCCCAGGTCATCATCTCAGCAGGAAATCCACTAGATTCGCGATGGACCTACCGGTCAGTGAAGTGAGAGGGAACGGGTTCGACGATGAGGGTGCCGCACGCGCGCAGACTCGGGCTGATCTGTGCATCGGTCGCGGTGATCGCCGGTTCGGTGATCGCCGGGTGCGCCCAGCAGGTCACCGGTAACCCGACCACCGACCCCGCCGAAGTCGCCGCCTACAAGACCGAGGCGGCCGCGTCGTCCTCGGCGGCCGCGTCCTCACGTGCGGCGGCCGCCCGGACCAAGGCCATCGAGGACAACTGCGGCCAGTTCCCCACCACCACCGGTGCGGGCGTCACCGCCTACAACGACTTCGTGAAAGCCCACGACGAGAACGCCCCCGACTACGCCGCCAAACGCGAGGCCGCGGCAGTCGCGCTCGACACCGCCGCGACGACCGTCGAGTCCGGTGTCGCCGCCGCCGCGGGCGCCCTGCCGACCGAGCTGGCCGACAAGTTCACCGCCTATGTCGTCGCCGCGCGCGAGCTGTCCGCGGAGACCCGAAAGATGACATACAGCTCCGCGGTCGGCGGTCTCAACGATGCGAGCCGCAAAATCAATCAGGCGCGTACCGAGGTACAACAGGCCTGCCCACAGCGCTGAATTCACGTCGCCGACACGCGGCGTACGGTACCGATTCATCCGATCGGCTTGCGCTGCGGCCGATAACCATGTTCGCTTGCACGTATCTTACTGTCGGCAGTTTAGGGAGGACACCACCGTGGTCGCCGCGGCGGACGCGCAGAACTACGCTCAGAAGCTTGGCATTTCTCACGGCTTGGTTGTTCAGGAATTGGGCTGGGACGAGGACACCGACGACGCATTGCGCGCCGAGATCGAGGAGATCACGGGCGGCGAGATGGTCGACGAAGACTCCGACGAGGTCGTCGACGCCGTCCTGCTGTGGTGGCGAGAAGGTGACGGCGATCTGGCCGACGAGCTGATGGATGCCATCAGCCCGCTGGCCGACGAAGGGTTCATCTGGGTCCTCACCCCCAAAACCGGTCAACCGGGCCATGTCGATCCGAGCGAGATCGCCGAAGCCGCACCCACGGCCGGCCTGACCCAGACATCAACCATCAGCCTCGGCAGCTGGACGGGCTCGCGCCTGGTTCAGCCGAAGGCACCGTCCAAACAGCGCTGAAACCGCCGTTCGCTAAGGTCTCAGCCGGACGAGAACGCTCGGCTGAGACCCGACACGACGACAGGAACTTCCCTATGCCGCTAGAGGTTGGCACTCTCGCGCCGGATTTCACGCTCAAGGACCAGAACAACCAGCCCGTCACCCTGTCGGACTACCGGGGCAAGAAGAATGTCCTGCTGGTGTTCTATCCGCTCGCCTTCACCGGCATCTGCCAGGGTGAGCTGTGCAAGGTGCGTGACGAGCTGCCCAAATTCCAGAACGACGACGCCGAGATCCTCGCGATCTCCGTCGGCCCACCACCCACCCACAAGATCTGGGCGGCCGAACAGGGCTACCTGTTCCCCCTGCTGTCCGATTTCTGGCCGCACGGCGCCGTCGCCCAGGCCTACGACGTCTTCAACGAGAAATCCGGCTACCCGAACCGCGGCACCTTCGTGATCGACAAGTCCGGATACATCACTTTCGCGGAGATGAACGGCCCCGGAGAGGCCCGTGACCAGGCGGCTTGGGAGAAAGCGCTGGCCGCGCTAGATTCATAACCCGACACCGCCGGTCCCACCGGCGATGCAGGGGCGTATAGCTCAGCGGTAGAGCACTGGTTTTACACACCAGCGGTCGGGGGTTCGATCCCCTCTGCGCCCACATCTTGTCGCACACCACCGCAGTCAGGTGGGCAACCCGATCTCCTCGGGTGTCTTGTCGGTGCGGATCCCGCGGAAACTCGGATGCCGGAGCAGTCCGTCGCCGCTGATCTCGCGGTATTCGATATCGGCGACGAAAACCGGTTCGACCCACCAGGCCGTCCGGGCGACCGGTGCCGGTGGTGGATCGTCGAGCGGTGTCGTCTCGCGGCGTACTTGGTCCAGGGCCGCACGGATGCTGCGGCGGGAGGCGGCGGTGAAGCCCGTGCCTACTCCACCCATGCAGCGCAGCCGACCCTCCGGAGTGTGGCCGGCCAGGACAAGACCGCCGAAGGTCGCGGCATTGGCGCCGTTGCCGGGAACCGCGCCGACGATCACGGCTTCGGTCGTGAGTCGGAGGACGACTTTCGTCCAGGCCGAGGAGCGGCGGCCCGGTTCGTAGATCGAATCGCCGTGCTTGCAGACGATCCCTTCCAACCCGGAGTCCGTCGCCACGCGCAACAGCTCCTCCGCGCTGGTGTCGGTCAGCGACCACATCGGCGGAACCCGTACGCGCGCACCGTCGTCGAGGGTGAGGTCGGCCAGTTCGGCGCGGCGGGTGCGGTAGGCGTCCTCGAACAGCACCTCCTCGTCGACACCGAGCACATCGAAGACGAGATAGTCGACGCGGACCTGCTCGATCAGCGCGGGCGTCGGCCGCTGGACGTGCATGCGCTGCTGCAACCGGGAGAACGAAGGTGCGCCGCGCTCGTCCGGCGCGACGAGTTCGCCGTCGAGCAGCAGGGTGCGTCCATCGGTGATCTCGGTGAGCGCGGCGACGACCTCGGGGTAGGAGGCGGTGATGTCGCGCAGGTTCCGGCTCCACAAGCTGATCCCCGCCGGGGTGCAATGGGCGATCGCGCGCACGCCGTCCCATTTCATTTCCGCGCACCAGCCGCCTGGCGGCTGCGGTGGCCGTCCGGGTTTGGCCAGCATCGGTGCCGGGACCGTGAACCCCACATGATCAGCCTATTCCGGGCGTGGTCCGGGCTCCGCTCACGCGGCGGATCCTCGGCGCGTCCGACCAGCCCGAATCCGCTATCGACCGGTCGGCAGGGCACGGTGGGCGGCACGGAGGAGGAAGGCTGTCGCGATTGTCGCGCCCGCCAGTCCGGCCATGACGATTCTCGCGATCCAAGGCCCATAACTGATTGCCGCCACACAGCCGAGCGTCACGAGGACGCCGACAGCGAACAGCATCACAGCCGCCCTGCCGATTCCTGCGGTCTTCCCACGCAGAACCTGCTGGGAGGCGAACAGCAGGCCAAGGCCCGCCAGCCCGGGAACGGCACCCACCACGCAGATCATCAGCAGATACGGCGAGTCGAGCCCGGCCACGATCGCCCGCGACGAACAGGCCAGCAGCACCGCTCCGAGCGCACACCCGGCCGCCCCCGCAGTCCACATTGCTCGACGAACCTCGGAATCGGCGACATTCGAGGTGCTCGCTCGGACGTCATCGACCTGACCCATCTCGAACCCCCACAGCAGCGCGATCAGCGACAGGGGCGTAACCGAGCCCCACAGCCGACCGTACCGGCCTACGGTGAACCCGTGGAGGCACCGAGATGATCGAAATCCCCGACGCTTTCGCGCACGAGACCATCGGACGCGAAGGTGCGCCGGGCCGCGCCTGGATCACCTCGCTCCCCCAACTGCTCGATGACCTGCTGCAACGCTGGTCCTGCAGACCGGACGGCCCACTGATGCACGGAAATGTCGGGGTCGTGCTGCCTGTGGCCCACACACACCACCCGCCCGCGGTCATCAAGGTGTCCTTTCCCCACCCCGGCAACGACTTCGAGGCCGACGCCTTCGACACGTGGAACGGCGCGGGCGCGGTGCGGCTGTTCGAACGCGACACCGCGCACTATGCGATGTTGCTGGAGCGCGCCCCGGGCGGAGCGCTGTCCGAGGTAACCGACTTCGACGAAGCCTTGACCGCCCTGGGCGAACTGTCGTGGCGGCTGGCCGTCGAAGCCCCGCCGGCTCTCCCGCGCCTGAGCCGCCTGGTCGCCGAATGGCCGGACGAAATAGCGGCTACCGCAGCGGAAATGGGCAATCCGCTGCCTGGTCGCGTCATGGGTGCCGCTCTTGCCACTCTGCGAGAGCTCGGCCCGGACCAACCCGAAACGCTCGTCCACGGCGACCTCCACGACGCCAATGTCCTGCGCGGCGACCGCGAGCCCTGGCTGGCGATCGACCCCAAGGGCTACGTCGGTGACCGTGCCTACGACACGATCACCGTGATCCGCAGCTACCGTTTCGCTCCCCTGCTGTTCAGCGCTGACCCGGCGCGTGGCCTCCGTCGCGGCCTCGACATGTATTGCGAGGCAGCCCGGATCGATCGTGTACGGGCACGCCGGTGGGCGCAGGTGCGAGCGGTGAGAGCCGCGCTGTGGGGACGACAGCACGGTGAGCCGGATTGGGTGGTGCAGGTCACCGACCGGCTCGCCGAGATGCTCGTCTGATCTCGGCGCGACCCTTCGCATGGTCGGCGGGTACTACACAGCCGTCTTCGCGACCGTGAGTGTGCACTGCCCGTTGTCGCACGAGCGGCGGAGTCGCCCCCGCGAGAGGGTTTGGGCCAGGCCGATGGCCCAGCACATCGGGCATCCACGCAGCGCGATGAGGCCGACGGGTAGCAACAGCAGGCTGATCGCACCGATGAGGGGCAGCAGGGCGATCGAGCCGATCAGTGCGCCGAAGCCCACGGCCCCACGCGTCAGGTGGCGGGGCAGTGACGCGCTGGCGAAGTCGGGTTGGTCAGACATTCTTCCCTCCGGGAGGTGCATCAGACTCGAGTGCTTGGCGCACCGACGCGCGGGCACGGTGCAGGCGCGATTTCATCGCGGTGGTGCTGAGGCCGAGCGCGTCCGCGACGATGCGTCCGCTGAGGCCTTGGATATCGCGCATGATCAGGACCTGGCGCTGGTCGTCGGGCAGGGTGGCGACGGCGGCCGCCACCCTCGCCGCTTCCAGGCGACGCAGCACTTCGTCCTCGGCGGAGGCCGTCACAGTGACTTCCGTCGGTGGGTGCTGCGGCCTGATCCGCGCCCGACGCAGGCATTCGTTGCGCACGATCCGGAACATCCACGACGCCAGCGCCCCCGAGGCCCGCAGCATCCCGATCTTGCGATACAGGATGACGAGGGCTTCCTGAGCCGCGTCCTCCGCGTCTTCCGGTGTGGCACAGAGGGTTCGGGCGAAGCGCTGAATGTTCGGGTAGGAACCCGACACCAGCGCGGCGATCGAATCCACGTCCCCGTCGCGGGCGGAGACGATCAGTTCCTCGGCAGCCCAGCGCGAGTCAGTCACGCCCGGCCCGTTTGCGCCGCAGGACGTACACGCACGTGCACATCAACACCAGGCCGACGACGATTCCGGTTCCGACGATCACAACAACCTCCGTTTCGTCCCCGCACGGTGCGCGGACACCTATAAGAGGTGCGGGACGCGAAAAAGGATTCACGGCCGTTTCGCGGTGACAATCCATGCTCGCGAATCGAACAACACGCCCTGGTCGGTTTCGTGCGCGGTGAGCACCTCCCGCAGCCGTGCGCGGGCCTGCTCGCCGTCGGCCGGTTCGAGGCTGTCGAGATAGGCACGGAATCCGGTGAGCAGATGCAGGTTGCTGTAGGCGGCCGCACCGTCGGCCCCCAGGTACACCGGCTCGTGCACCTCACTGAAGCCGATATCGGTGAAACCCGCTGCGGTCAGGACGGATTCGGTGACCGAGGGGTCGGCCAGGGAGAACGGCCCCGGCCCTGGCTTCGCCATCGACGCGACGAGATCGCTGCGGAACACCGCCACCCACTCGTTGCGCTCCCCGCCCTGCCACACCATCGCCACCAGCCGCCCGCCAGGCCGCAACGCCCGCCCGATATTGCGGAACGCCACCACCGGATCAGCGAAGAACATCACCCCGAACCGGCTGATACACAGATCGAACGCCCCGGCGGCGAATGGATGAACCTGAGCATCGGCGACCTCGAACTCGACATTGCCCAGCCCCTCCTCCACACTGATCCGCCGAGCCTGTTCGACCATCACCTCCGACACGTCGACCCCGAGCACCTCCCCCTCCACAGCGTCCCGCGCCGCCTCCCGCGTCGTACCGCCCGCGCCACACCCGATATCGAGCACCCGATCCCGCACCCCCACCCCCGCCGCCGCCCGCAGATGCACATTGTGCAACCGCAACTCAGCGTCGTAATCGAACAGTTCCATCCCGACCTCCCTTGGCTGCCGAGCCGCGCGTTCACCGGCCGACCATCCCATCTCACCACCGCCCACGTGCGTACGCTGGCCACCATATGGCCACGGCCGAAACGCACAGGGGGCATCCGATGAGCACCGACAACGAACTCGACCCGTCCCAGGTCGAGTTGGGCAGGTTCTATCCACAAGCCCTCGACCAGGTGTGGCAAACGCTCACCGAACCGGCGCTCATCGAGCGATGGCTGATGGCGCCCGTCGGTTTCGAGCCGCATCCGGGGACGCATTTTCTGCTCATGATCCCGGTGCAACCGCCCGCACAGGTCGCCTGCGAGGTCATCGATGTTGTGCCGGGCAAGTCGATGACCTGGAGCTGGACGGACATGCGCGGCCCGGAACCGGCACGCTGGATCGTCACTTGGGAGTTGCGAGCTCAGGGCCGAGGGACGCGATTGTTGTTGACCACCAGCGGTTTCGATATCACCGACAAGCGGCAGCGAATGCAACGGAACAATCTCGAACGAGGTTGGCGGCAGGTGTTGACGAAGCTCGGTGAGGTCGTCGGGGAATCGACGTGACAGTGAGGGCGGGAGCGGCGAGGATGGGGCGATGTCGACACGGGAGTTGATCGTCCTCGGGACGGCGGGGGCGGTGCCGACTCGTCGCCGCAATCACAACGGGTATCTGTTGCGGTGGGATGGGCGGGGTGTGCTGTTCGACCCGGGTGAGGGGACGCAGCGGCAGATGGCGCATGCGGGGGCTTCGGCTACCGAACTGCACTGGTTGTGTGTGACCCATTTCCATGGGGATCATTCGCTCGGCGTGCCGGGGATCGTGCAGCGGCTGGGGCGCGACGGCGTTCCGCACGATGTGCACGCCGTGTTCCCGGCCGAGGGCATCGAGTACTGGGAGCGGCTGAAGTTCGCGACGAGCTACTACGGTTCGCCCAGTCTCGTCGAACACCCGGTGAGCGGTGCGGGAGAAACTTTGCAGGGCAATGGTTTCAGCCTGACCGCCCTGCCGCTGTCGCACAGCATCCCCACCTACGGATACCGCCTGGCCGAACCGGATGGGCGCACATTCCTGCCCGAGAAATTGCGCGAACACGGCATCTCCGGGGCCGCTGTGCGGGAGCTGTCGGGCCCGTTGCTCGAGGAGTGTTCGGCGCCGAGACCGGGCCAGAAGGTCGCCTTCGTGATGGATACCCGCCTGTGCGACAACGTCTTCGAGCTGGCAGCGGATGTGGACATGCTCATCATCGAATCCACCTTCCTGGATTCGGAAACCGAGCAGGCGCACGAACGCGGGCATCTCACCGCACGTCAGGCGGGCGAGGTCGCTCGTTCGTGTGGGGTGAGAACACTTGTGCTCACCCACTTCTCGGAGCGCTACACCGCGGCCGACGATCGAACGTTCCTGGAACAGGCCGACTTCCCCGGCGCCGTCCTCGCCCACGACCTCGATCGCATCCCCCTTCCGGCCCGCCGCACGCCATGAACGGCGGGTCCGGAAGGCGGCCCTGCTAGAAGCTGCCGGTCGACGGCATCGAGCTCGGCACGTTCACGGTGACCAGTTCGGAGAACGCGAACTCGGCACCGTTGACGCACCCACCGCGCGCGGTGATCGTGGAACCGGGCTCGAGCCCCTCGAGCGAGGTGGTGACCGTTTCGCCTGCATCGGCCAGCGACTCCGGCGAACCGTTACCGAAGAACGCGTGGTTGTTCTCGGGTCCGATCCCGGCCTCGGCCCAGCACTGTCCCCGGTCGTTCGGGTTGTGCAGGGTGGCGGTGACGGTGCCCGCGGCGGTGCCGGTGAAGGTCACCTGCGGGGCGACGAACGGCGTCGCCGCACCGGCGGGTGCAATGGACCCGAAGGCCACGGTGGCCGAGGCGGCCAGTACGAAAGCTGCGGAAATTTGTCTGTTCATCACACGTTTGATGCTGCCGCACAACACTTTTCGGCACAAGGAAACCGGTGCCACCACAACTGGGGTCTGGCCGTGCCGGAAATCTCGTTGGCAGCGCGGGCACGGGTCGGTATCGTCGCTGACGTGTATACAGGCACCGCGATGATGAAGCCCTGGTCGCTCCGCTGACGGCGGCGACCGGCATTCCATCCCCCTTCTGACGCCGCCGTCCCGGGTCATCCGCCGGGCGGTCTCCTCGCGCTGCCCGGCTCCTTTCTCGAGCCGCGGAGTTCTCTGTGCCTACTTCTCCTTCCCTGCCCGCTGGTGCGCATGCCCACCTCCGGGCCGCATCCGTCCATGTCACGCTCGGCTCACGTCCGGTGTTGACCGACGTCTCCGTCACCGTCTCCGCTCGTTCGCGCTTGGCGATCGTCGGCGAGAACGGGCGTGGCAAGACCACCTTGCTGCATGTTCTCGCCGGTCTGCTGAACCCTGACAGCGGTTCGGTCAGCCGGGTCGGCACCGTCGGCGTCGCCGAGCAGAACATCACCGTTCACGCGGGCGAGACGGTCGGCGACCTGGTCGCCGAAACCATCGAACCGGCCCAGCGTGCCCTACGCGATCTGGACGCCGCCACCCTGCTGCTCACCGTGGACGCACCGGGCGCCGACGACGCCTACGCCACGGCCCTGGATGCCGCGACCAGACTCGACGCCTGGGACGCCGAACGGCGCGTCGACATCGCCCTGGCCGCCTTGAACGCCTGCACCGACCGATCCCGCCCACTGTCGACATCGTCGGTGGGACAACGCTATCGAGTCCGTTTGGCCTGCCTGCTCGGCGCGACCAACGACATCCTGCTCCTGGACGAACCGACGAACCACCTCGACCGCGCGGGACTCGATTTCCTCACCGACCGTCTGCGCGCCCACCCCGGCGGCCTGGTCGTCGTCAGCCACGACCGCGCCCTGTTGCGCGCGGTCGCCGAGGAGTTCCTCGACCTCGACCCGAGCCCCGACAATCGACCTCAGCTGTTCGCCGGTGGCTATGCCGGTTGGCAGGAGGGCAGACGCCGTGCCCGAGACCGCTGGGAACACGACTACGAAGAACAACTCGCCGAGCGCGCACGACTGCGGGAGGCGGTGGACGGTGCCCGCGACCGGCTCAGCACCGGGTGGCGCCCGGACAAGGGCCACGGCAAGCATCAGCGTCAATCACGAGCCCCCGGCCTGGTCCAGATGCTGAAACGCCGTCAGTCGGACCTCGACGCCCACACCATCACGGTTCCCGAACCTCCACTGCGCCTGCGCTTTCCAGAATTCCCGGTCCGCCGAGGAACACCAGCGCTGCGGTGCGAAGGCATCACCGTCCCCGGCCGCCTGAACGCACCGATCGACCTGACTCTCGAAGCAGGCGACCGCCTCCTGATCACCGGCCCCAACGGCGCGGGCAAATCCACCCTCCTCGCGACGCTGGCCGGAACGCTTGCCCCAGCCACAGGTGCTGTCCACCCCCACAGCACGACGCGCATCGCGCTACTCGGACAGGAAGTACCCGAATGGGACCCCACCGCGACAGCAGGCGACATCTACGCCCGCCACACCCCGGACGGCGCCCGCTCCCTGACCAGCTTCGGCCTGCTGGAGAAACAAGCACACCGCACGCCCCTCGGGCGACTCTCACAGGGCCAGCAACGCCGCCTCCACCTGGCCGTCGAATTGGCCGCCGACCCCACGGTCCTGCTCTGCGACGAACCGACGAACCACCTCTCGACGGCCCTGGTCGACGACCTGACCACCGCACTCACGACCACTCCCATCACCGTCGTGGTCGCCACTCACGACCGTCAGATGCTCGCCGACCTGGCGGATTGGCCACGCCTGCGACTACCCGACGCGGCCGGCGAGGAGGTGTCCGAGGACCCACCGCGTCGACACGCGATACGGGTCAAGGCGCGATGACCCCTCGGCGACGGCGTCTCAGCGAGGCAGTTTCGTGGCGATGCCGTCGAGCAAGCAGTCCAGCCCGAAACGGAACTGCCAGTCGGCGGTGTCCTGGTTGGAACCGCCGACGAGGTAGTCGACCAGGTGGGGGTGGCGGCCGGTGGCGGTGAGTTCGGCCATGTAGGGGTGGTAGGCGCTGCGGACGTCGTCGTCGCTGGTCCAGCCGCGGCGCGCCATCGACTGGCGCTGGGCTACCTCCGCGGCGGCCGCGCCGTGGGTGAAAGCGGTGACGCCTGCCAGCATCGCCATTTTCGCGTCGACATCGGCATCGACAGTGTCCATGGAGGCGAGGACCTGTTCGGCGATATCGGCCATGCGCGGGGTGAGTACGCCGGGCAGGCGCGCGAAGATCTGCACGAGCCAGGGGTGACGCAAGGTGATCTCGCGGACCTGTTCGGCGTAGGCCCCCAACGTTTCCCGCCAGTTGTTCGCCGTGGCGGGCAGGGTGATGTCGGCGTGGACGGTGTCGACCATCAGTTCGAAGAGGTCGTCCTTGCCGGAGATGTAGCGGTAGGGCGCCATCGCGGTGACGCCTAGGTGCTCGGCGAGTTTGCGCATGGACAGGGCGTCGAGACCGTGCAGGTCGGCCATTTCGATGGCGGCGGCCGCGAGGCGGTCATGGCTCAGCGGAGCGCGTTGCTCGGCGGGCGAGCGACCGAGTCGCTCCCAGATGGTCCCATCCGCTTTCGCCAAGGCTCACTCCTTCGGGGTCGCTGTCCGGCTCACCCTAACAGTCTTGTGTACACCGCAATCTTGGGTCTACGTTGTACACACAGTCTACGCCGTACACAGGAGTTGGGCATGTCGATCGAACCCGCAACCACCCTGGAGAAAGGCCCTCCCGCCCGGATATTCGCCGCGATGAGCGGGCTTGTCATTGCCTTCCTCGTCGCCAATCTCGACTTCACCATCGTCGGCACCGCGCTGCCCGCCATCGCGGGTGAACTGGGCGGGCTCGCGGATCTGTCGCTGGTCGTCACCTCGTTCGCGCTCACCACGGCGGTGACCACACCGATCTGGGGCAAACTCGGCGACCTCTACGACCGCAAGTACGTCTTCATCGCCGCGTTCACAATCTTCCTGATCGGGTCCGCGTTGTGTGGGGCGGCACGGAACATGCCGCAGCTCATCGGGTTTCGCGCGCTTCAGGGTCTGGGTGCGGGTGGGTTGCTCGTCGGCGGGATAGCGATCGTCGGCGTGCTGTTCCCGCCGCGACAGCGGGCGAAGGTGCAGGGGCTGATGGCGGTCATCATGCCGCTCGCCATCGTGAGCGGGCCGCTGATCGGCGGGTGGTGCGCCGACAGCATCGGGTGGCGGTGGGCGTTCTACCTGAACCTGCCGCTCGGCGCGGTGGCCTTGATCCTGCTGGTGACGCAACTGCGGTTGCCGCCGAGCACCCGGAAATCCGTGCGCGTGGACGTGGTCGGGATGGCGGCACTCAGCGTGTGCATCGTCGGTATCACCGTGCTCGCCTCGGCAGGCGGCCGCACATGGGCGTGGGCCTCGCTTCCGGTGCTGCTGCTGTTGCTGGTCACGACTGCCGGTGCGGTGTTCTTTCTGCGCTGGGAGCGGCGGGCGAGCGATCCGGTTGTTCCGCCGACGCTGTTCGGCCACCGAAATTTCACGATCGCCGTGGTGCTCGGATTCCTCAGCGGCCTGGTGATGTTCGGCGCGGTGACCTTCCTGCCGCTCTATCAGCAGATCGCGCAGGGACGTTCGGCCACCGGCTCCGGGCTGCTGATGCTGCCGCTGCTCGGCGGGATGCTGGTCGTGGCTCCCCTGGTCGGGGCGGCGGTATCGAAAAGCGGGCGGTTCCGGGTGTATCTGGTCGTCGGCGCGGCGGCGATGACCCTAGGTATGGCCGTCTTGGCGTCACTGGACGTCGACAGTGGATGGTTGCCGGTGGTCACCGGAATGCTGGCGACGGGTGCGGGCATGGGGTGTTTCATGCAGCTCACCGTTGTCATCGCGCAGAACAGCGTCGGCCTCGACGACATCGGCGCGGCAGGCGCCACCGCCATGCTGGCCCGCAATCTCGGTAATTCCCTCGGCATTTCCCTGCTCGGCGCACTCTACGCACGACACCTGACCGGGCTGGGCGACCTCGAGCACACCGACCTCGCGACTCTGCCCGAACCGGTCCGCGACGCTCTGCGCGCCCCGGTCACCGCGGGCGTCACCGATGCCTTCCTGGCAGCGGGTCTGTGCGCTGCCCTCGCCTTCGTCGTCGCCTGCTTCCTGCGCGACGACCTCACCGATATGGAGCAACGATGAACCACCCCGATCTCGCCGGTATCGTCCTCACCCGCCACCAGGTCGACGACCCCGAACACCAGCAATCCGTGGCTGCACGGCTCGCCGAGCGCGACCTGCCACCCGGACTGGCTGCCCTCACCGTTCTCCTCGACCTGCGCGGCACCGCCGTACTCACCCAGGAACTCTGGACGATCCCACCCACCGCCGCCACCGTGTTCCGCCCCCGCCACAGCCTGATCTTCGACCCCGACGGCACCCCCGCCTGCACGGTCGTCACCACCTTCACCTTCCCGACCGACCGTGATGCCGCGGCCTGGACCGATCTCCTCGCCGAAGCACTCCGATCCCACCCCGTCGAAGGCCTCCTCGCCCAGCACCTCTCGACACACGGCGATTCGGTCCTCAACTGCTCCGACTGGACCGCACCGGAAGCGCATCAGGCCTTCATCGAGAACACGTCGGACACAGCCGCATGGCACCGAGTGAGCAACTATCCCGGCCTCACCCACGGTCCCGGCGCGCGCTGTCGCATCTACTGCCCCAGCGAGTTCTAATCGAAGATGCTGTGGGACATGGTGTGTGACGGCCTCGGAACAGAGGCCGGAATGCGGGCTCAGCCGACGTGGCGGCGCAGCCAGGTGACTTCGGCGCCGGTGCAGTCGGTGCCCTGACGGAATGCTTCGAGGTCTTCGTCCCAGGCGGTGCCGAGGGCGCGGTCGATTTCGGCACCGAGGTCGAAGGTGCTCAGTTCGGTGGCGGCTTGGAGGAGGGCGCGTAATCGCATTTCGCCGAGCATCACGTCGCCGTTGGCGCCGGTGGAGCCGTGCCAGAGGCCGAGGGCGGGGACGAAACTGTAGCGTTCGCCGTCCACGCCTTCGCTGGGGTCCTCGGTGACTTCGAACCGCAGGACCGGCCAGGCACGCAATGATTGGGCTATCCGGGCGGCGGTTCCGACGGGGCCGATCCAGTCGCCGCTGGCGCGCAGCTGTCCGTCGGCGGGCTGCGCGGTCCAGCGCAGTTTCGCCGGCGTGGAAAGCGCGGTGGACAGTGCCCATTCGATGTGCGGGCACAACGCGGCGGGCGAGGAGTGGATGTAGACCACACCTGCCGTCGCGTCAGCGAACTGACTCGATGCGCGCACTACCAACACCTCCAGCCTCGACAAGGAGCGTCTTCCCCAACGGTCCGTCGGACTGGTGTGGTGCGAGTGTAGGCGAAGTGAGCGATGTTGCGGGTGTTACCTCACTGCGTGTTATGTGTCTCTGCGATCACGGAATCACTAAATTTCGGCCACGCGGTTCTTGCCCAGTCGCCGAAATTCTCGTCGCTCAAACCGATCGTGGCTACCCCTATTTCGGGGTCGACCCACAGGAACGTCCCGGACTGACCGAAGTGCCCGTAGGTGCGCGGCGAATTGGAATGACCGGTCCAGTGCGGGGTTTTCCCGTCGCGAATTTCGAAGCCGAGACCCCAGTCGTTGGGCCGCTGGGAGCCGTATCCGGGCAGCACTCCGTCGCGGTCGGGGAATTGCACGGAGGTGGCCTCGTCGAGTGTTTGCCGAGATATCAATTCGGGTGTCAGCAACTCGGTGGCGAATAGCGTCAGGTCACGAAGGCTCGCGCGTCCCGCATGCCCCGCCGACCCTTCCAGAACCGCGTCGCGCATGCCGAGTGGTTCGAATACCGCCTCGTGCAGATAGTCCGGAAAGTGGATGCCCGTGCTTTCGGTGAGGAAATCGGCGAGCAGTTCGAATCCGGCACTCGAGTAGATGCGTCGGGCACCCGGTTTCGCGATCACCTCCGGTGTGGCGAAGGCCACACCGGATGTGTGGGCCAGCAGATGCCGCACGGTCGATCCGGGCGGGCCCGCGGGCTGATCCAGTTCGATCGCGCCCTCCTCGACGGCGACCAGGGCCGCGTAGGCGACGAGGGGCTTGGTGACCGAAGCCAGCCGGAACACCCGGTCGAGTTCACCGGTGGTGTCGACCCCGTCGACGGTGACCACGGCGGCCGCGGCGTGCGCCACCGGCCACTGCTGAACCTGCTCCAACGAACGCATATCCGGCAGCGTAGCTACGATCGACGACACCATGAGTCCCGCACCATCAGTTCACGGCGACGTGGCGGCCGGTTTCGGCCCTGTCGCCGATGCTTTCCGCCGCAATTTCACCTCCCACGGCGAGATCGGCGCCGCCGTCGCGGTCTACGCGGGCGGCGAACCGCTGGTCGACCTGTGGGCGGGCCATCGCGACCGCGCGCGTGCGGTTCCCTGGGAGCGCGACACGATCGTCCCGGTGTTCTCGTCGTCGAAGGGCATGTCGGCGTTCACCATCGCCACCGCCGTCTCGCGCGGACTCCTCGACTACGACGCCCCCGTCGCGAAGTACTGGCCGGAGTTCGCCGCGCACGGCAAGGACCGGATCACCGTGCGCCAGCTGATCGATCACCAGGCCGGTCTGTCGGGCCTGGACCGGGTCGTGAAGCTCAGCGAACTCGGTGACCGCGAGAGCCTGGCCGCTCTGCTGGCCGCTCAGAAGCCGATGTGGGAACCGGGCACCCGGCACGGCTATCACGCGCTGACTCTCGGCCTGTACCAGAGCGAATTGCTGCGCCGCGTGGATCCGGCGGGGCGCAGTCTCGGTCGTTTCTTCGCCGAGGAGATCGCGGCGCCGGTGGGCGCCGACCTGTTCATCGGGCTGCCCGAAGACGAGTCCCTGGACCGCGTCGCCCAGCTGTCGGCGACCAAGGGCCTCGACATCCTGCGCTACGAACTCGCCGACATCCCGCTGCGCATCGGCGCGGAGGTGTACGCCAAACGTGGGCATTCCTATGCGGCGCTGACCAATCCGCGCCCCGGCGCCCCCGCCCGTGCCACTCGTCGCGAGTTCCTCGGCATCGAATGGCCCGGCATGAATGGCGTCGGCAACGCCCGCGCGCTGGCCCGCGTCTACGGCGCGGCGGCCGGACGCACCGGCGCGCTCCCCCTCAGCGACGACGTCCTCGACCTGCTCGCCGCCCCGACCGTCGACTCCGTCCCCGCCGCCGATCTGGTTCTGCACACCAAGAGCCGCTACCACCTGGGTTTCCGCAAATCGCGCGGCAGTTTCCGCTTCGGCTCCGACAAACGCGCCTACGGCACGACCGGCCTCGGTGGCTCCTTCGGATTCGCCGACCCCACAACAGGTCTCGGCTTCGGCTACACCATGAACCGCCTCGGCATGGCCATCCTCGACGACGTCCGCAGCCGCAACCTCCGCACCGCCGTCCTGGACTGCGCCACACGCTGAACCTGAACAGACGATCACCACGCTCTGGTGGCGGCATCGGTCGAGAGCCGAACGCCACCAGAGCGTGGTGATCTTGATCGCGAGTATCCGCTAGTGGGCGGAGACCCCGTTGATCTCGTTGGGCGCGGCGGGCAGGGTGACCGACTGGGTGATCTTGCCCTCGGCGAGGTCGACGCGGTGGACCTGCTTGGTCGCCGGTTCGGTGACGTAGGCGATGCCGTCACGGACGTAGAGCGTCGGGCGCGCGTCCTGCCATTCGAGCGGTTCCTGCCAGGCACCGGTCACCGGGATCGTGCGGGTGACCGCGCCCGCGACCGGGTCGATGACGTGGAGCTTGCCGTCGGTACCGAGCACGAGCGCCTCACCCTGCGGGCCGCGGCCCAGCGAACGGAAGGAGTAGCTGGTGCCGATGTCGACCAGGCGCAAGCTGCCGTCGGCGGTGTTGACCAGCGAGATCTTGGTCGGCCGTTCGAGTTCGGCCTCCTTGTCCTGCTTGTAGTCGCCGAGCACGATCGGGGAGGCTTCGCTGCCCGACATGTTGCCGATGCGGCCGTAGGGGGTCGGGCTGGTCACCTTGGTGATCTTGCCGTCGCGGTAGACCACGGCACCGGTCTGGCAGCCGACCACCACGGCCTCGTTCTGGGCGGTGGCCTCACCGTGGACGCCGGGGCAGTCCTCGTTGCGGGCGATCTCCTTGCGGTCCTTGTCGAGGGCGACGAGACCCACCCGCGCATCCTCGGTCCCGAGGGTGACCAGCAGGTTCCCGTTACTCAGTTCGACAGCGACACCGTGGTGGGCGGCGGCCGCCTTGTACACCTCGGTGGGCTTGCCGCTGTCGATCTTGTCGGTGTCGACGACGGTCACCTCACCGGTTCCGTCGGCGAACAGCACGGTCTTGCCGGCGTGCCGCACGACGTGGCCGGGCTTGCTGGCGGCGTACTCGGTGCCGGTGAATTCCGCCTTGCTGGCATCGAACACCCGGAAGCTGTCCTTGACGGTCACCATCAGGTGGTCGTCGTCGCCCGCGGGGTTGAGCCGGTTGAAGCCCTCGAGCTTCACCTCGCCTTCCTGGGCGAGCGTCAGGCCGTCGAGGACGTAGATGCCGCCGTCGTAGGTGAGGGCGATCGGTTCGGCGCCCGGGGCGTGGTCGTGGGTTTCGACGTCGTCGCTGCCGCAACCACTGAGCGCTACCACCGAGGCGAGCGCCCCGGACATGGCCACCATCGTGGTGGCCCGTGACCGACTGTGCATGTCGTGCTCCATCTCTTGTTGAATTACGTTGTCGGCCCGGATAAACCGCGGGCGATGGCCTCGGTGTTGGCGCGCGCCATCTCGAGATAGGTCGCGGCGCCGCCGCCGGGCTCGGTGAGCGATTCGGTGTGCAGGGCGGCGACCTGCACCTGCAGGCCCGCGTGCTCGGCCAGGACGCGCGAAAGACGGTCGGGCGCGGCCGAATCGGCGAAGATCGTGTGCACCCCGGCGGTGCGGATGGCGGTGGCGAGGTCGTCGAGATCCGAGGCGCTCGGGGACGCGAGGGTGGTGCCGCTGGGGATCACGGCGCCGATCACGGTGAACCCGAATCGCTGTGCGAGATAACCGAAGACGTGGTGGTCGGTGACCAACTGCCTGCGTTCGGGTGGGATCGCCGCGAACCGGTCGGTCATCCACCGGTCAAGCTGCTCGAGTTCGCTCACGTAGCGGGCGGTGTTGGCGCGCACGGTCTCGGCGTCGATGCCGTCGACCCGCGCGATGACTTCGGCGCTGATCGCCTCGACGGCTTTGCGCACCCGCGCCGGGTCGGTCCAGAAATGCGGATCGGGCTGCCCGGCGGATTCGTCGGAGGTGTAGGTGATCGGGTCGGTCCGCTCGGCCACCGCCAGCGTCGGCACACCTGCCGAGGCGGCCGCCTGCACATGCCGGGCCACGCCTTCCTCGAGGCCGAGGCCGTTGTGCACGACCAGTGCGGATCGTTCGATATCGGCGGCCTGACGTGCGGAGATGCCGAACGAATGCGGATCGGTCCCCGCTTGCATCAGCACCGTCACCTCGGCGGTGTCACCGACGACGGCCTTGGTCAGGTCACCGAGGATGTTGGTGGTCACCATGATTCCGCTGCGGTCGCCGCCGGTACCGCAGGCGGTGATCGAAGCGAGGAGCGCGATGACGACGAGCGCCAGGCCTGCGATGCGTGGAGCGCCCCGGAATCCAGTCCCCGGCGCGACTCGTGACCGTCGAAACGCGCCGTGCCGACCGAGCACCGAGCGGGATGCGCGTGCAGCGGCCTGGTGGTCGCCACCTCCCCGCGTGGCTTGGGCGCGAATCTTTCCTTCGTAACTCACAGACCTGTCTCCACCAGCAGCGAAGGCGCGATGTCCACAGGGAAGGTGCGCGCGATTCGGAGGTTGTCGTTGTAGGCGATCTCGTGCACTGTTCGGCCACGAATGTCGTTGATATAGGCGCGGTTCGGGTCCATCTGAATCACCGGCCGGCCTTCGATCGGCCCGGTCAGTGCGACACGTGCGGTCTCCGAACCGGTTTCGGGGTCGAGACCGTGCAGCACACCGTCGCGGGTGAGGACGAGCACCGCGGACCCCTCACCGGCCGTGTTCACCGCGACCGCGTCGGCGATCGGGGTGTGCTTCCAGGTCTTCTTGCGAACATCGAGGGTCCACACACCGGTGCGTCCGGCGAGCGCGGTCAGCGTCGTGCTGCCGGGTCGATGCGTGAACGCGGTCGCCCGATCAGCGGCGGGCTCGGGGTAGGCGACCTTCTCGGCGACGAACGCACCGTCACGCTGGGCGACGACCAAAGCACCGTCGGCACAACCGAATACGACTCCACGCCGGGTGACGGCCTGACCGCGCGGCTGCGGGCACGAGCCGGCCAGTGGCTCACCAGCCGCACCGTCGCGCCCGCGCACATCCACTCGCCCCGCGCCGTCGGCGACGATCAGCTTCTCGCCGTACGGCAGCGCGATGCCGTCGATGCGGTGCGGTTCACGGACCTGCCCGTCACCGAGCGCCACCCGATCGAACACCAGCGTGGCGCCGGAATCGAGCACCACCGTCGACACCGCCGGATCACCGTATGCGGCGACAACTCCACCCGGCGCCGCGATGCTGCCGACTTCACGCACCGGGGCGCTGTAGTAGTGGCGGTGATCGGCGTGGTCGACGGTCCATCCTCCGCTGTCGACCACCCGCACCGACCCACCGGCACTCAGGAATCCGAACCGACCGTCGCCGACCAGGGCCGAGGCCTCTGGCGCAGCGGCATTTTCGCGTCCGGCGAGCGTGGTGACCTGCTCGGTCAGCAGATCGATCACCCGGATGTCACCGGTGGCCGGATCGCTCACGACCAGCCGGGTCTGTGTCTCGCTCATCTCTTCTGCCCCGGCGACATACCCGTGCGGCGGCTCCTCGACGATCACCGGTTCGGTCGCACCACACCCCGCCACCGACACCGCGGCCAACGCGGCGACACCGACCTTCCCGAACCGCTCCCGCAGCGCCGAGACGACCGCCGACACGAAGAACGATCCGACCGCGACGGCGGCGATCGTCGCCCCGGCCGCCGTACCCGCGTGCCACGAGACGACAAGCCCGGCAGCGGTGGAGAACCCACCGATCAGCGCGGCGAGCACCATCACCACCGGAATCCGGTCCGACCAGTACACGGCGGCGGCGGGCGGCGCGATGAGCAGCCCGAACACCAGCAGCGTGCCGACCACGTGGAAGGAGGCGACGATGGCCAGGGTCACCAGACCGACGAGCGCGACGTGCGCCGCCTTCGGATGTAGTCCGAGCGTGTGCGCCTTGCGCGGATCGAAGGTCAGCGCGACGAAAGCCCGGTGCCCGAGCACTGCCACGACCAGCGCGAGCCCGACGGCGGCAACGAGATACCACAGGTCGACGGTGCGCACCGCGAGCACATCACCGAACAGGAATCCGGTGAGGTCCACGGCGAAGGACTGCGACCGCGACACGATGATCACACCGGCCGCGAGCATCCCGACGAACAGCAGCCCGATCGCGGTATCGGCCGCGAACCGCTTGCTCCGCGACAGCACCGACACACCGAAAGCCATTGCGGTGCAACTGATCGCGGCGCCCACGATGAGATTGCCGCCGAGCAGCGCCGCCACCGCGACACCGGGCAGCATGCCGTGCGCCATCGCGTCACCGAGAAAAGCCATGCCGCGCACCACCACCCACGTTCCGGCGAGGGCGCACACGCAGGACACCAGCAGTCCGCCCCACAGCGCCCGCTGCACGAATGCCACCTCGAACGGGGCGATCAGCCACTCCATGGCAACGGACGATATACTGAAAACGATTATCGTTTCAAACGAGGTGAGATGCAACACACAGCAGACCCGGCCATCCGTATCGAGGACGTCAGCGCCGGCTACGGCCGCATGCCCGTGCTGTCACAGGTGACGGCGTCGATCCCGCGCGGACAGGTCACCGCGATTGTCGGACCCAACGGTTCGGGGAAATCGACGCTGCTCGGCGTCTTGGCGGGCACGGTGCCCGTCCGGTCGGGCACGGTGCACCGCGAGACCACCCGGCGACCCGCCTTCGTGGTGCAGCACACCGCGATTCCCGCGGCGCTGCCGATGACGGTGCGCGAGGCGGTGGCGATGGGACGCTGGGCGCATCGGGGATTGTGGCGGCGGCTCACGAAGGCCGACCGCGAGATCGCGCGGGCCTGCCTGGAGCGGATGGACCTCACCGCCCTGGCGACCCGGCGCCTGGACACGCTCTCGGGCGGTCAGCGTCAGCGCACACTCCTGGCCCAGGCGTTGGCGCAAGAGTCCGATCTGGTCCTGCTCGACGAGCCGGCGACCGGACTGGACGACGCCGCGCGCGCCGAGATCTCGGGTGCGCTCACCGAGATCGCGGCCGGTGGGGTCACCGTGGTGCAGGCAACCCACGACCCGGCCGAGGCGGCACGCGCCGATCATTGCCTGCAGTTGCGCGACGGCAGGATCCTCGCCGGGGGTACACCCGGCGAGGTGCTGGGAATCGTCGGTTACCAGTCGGCTTCGGTGTAGCGGATGATGCCGCGAATGTTCTTGCCGTCGAGCATGTCCCGGTAGCCCTGGTTGATCTCCTCGAGGGAGTAGCTGCGGGTGACCATGTCGTCGAGATTGAGCTGACCCGCCTTGTACAGCGACAGCAGCCGCGGCGCGTCCTGGCGGGCGTTGCCGCCGCCGAAGATGCAGCCCCTCACCGTCTTCTGCAGCATCGAGAGCAGGAAGCTGTTCATCTTCACCTCGCCCGCGTCCATGCGGCCCATGGAGGTGACGACGAGCGTGCCCGCCTTGCCGGTGAGGATCAGCCCTTCCTCGATGTAGTCGCCGTGCATCTCACCCATGGTGAGGATGACCTTCTCGGCCATCCGGCCCTCGGTGGCATCCATCAGCGGCATGATCGCGGCGGCCATGCTCTCGTAGGTGTGGGTGGCGCCGAACTTCTGCGCCTGCTCGCGCTTCCACGGATTCGGGTCGATGGCGACGACTTTCGACGCGCCACTGAGCACCGCGCCCTGCAGCGCGCTCATCCCGACGCCGCCGATGCCCGCGATCACCACGGTCTCGCCCGGCTGGACCTGCGCCACATGGGTCGACGACCCGAAGCCGGTCGGCACGCCGCACCCGACCAGGCAGGCCACCTCGAACGGGATGGTCGGATCGATCTTGACCACCGAGGTGTGGTGCACCGTCATGTAGGGGGCGAAGGTGCCGAGCAGGCACATCGGGATGACGTTCTCGCCGCGCGCCTGGATGCGGTACGTGCCGTCCGAAATCGCCTGTCCCATCAGCAATCCCGCACCCAGGTCACACAGCGCCATATTCCCGGACACACACGACGGACAACGTCCGCAGGCCGGGATGAACGAAAGGATGACGTGGTCGCCCACGGCAAGATCGCTCGGGCAGTTCGGCCCGAGCTTGGTGATCACACCCGCGCCCTCGTGGCCACCCATCACCGGGTAGCCGGGCATCGGGGTGGCACCGGTGACGATGTGGTGATCGGAGTGGCACATGCCCGCCGTTTCCATGCGGATCTGCACCTCCCCCGACACGGGGTCGCCGACCTCGATCTCCTCGACCGACCATTCCTGGTCGACGCCCCACAGGATCGCGCCCTTCGTCTTCATTACGATCGACCTCTCGCCAAGCAGTGCCTCGTTGTGACTGCTCCCACCCTACGAAGTTTCGGCCGATTCTGGAACACGTTCTAGAAATCTGGTGAAGATTTCTCTATCCGCGCACGTCGTGGACGTGGTGCTCGAGGTCGTGCAGGAAGTATCGACCCAGCGAGGCCACCGTGAACAGCGATCCGTCGCTGCGGGCACCGCGCCAGTCGAGCCGATCCGAGGGTGCGGCGGCGAAGGCGGCGGCCACCTGTTCGGCAGCGGCGGACAGCTCTTGCGCGACCGCCGCCGGGTCCTGCTCGTTGTAGCGGTCGGCGACGGCCGTGGCGTCCTGATCCCAGTTCGCGAATCGCGGCGCCGTCGCGCCGTCACCGTCCAGCATCAGCGCGAGCCGGGTGTCGAAGATCCGGCAGACATCGCGCACGTGGGCGGCGTATTCGAGGACCGACCAGGTCTGCGCGTCGGGCCGCACGCGCGCGTCGTCGCGGTCCAGCGCCGCGGCGATGTGTGCGGCAGCGGCCCGCGTCCGGTCGGGCACCTGTTCGAACGCGATCGACGCGGCGTCGTATCCACACTCGGCGCAGGGCTTTTCGAGGACCCAGGTCCAGTCCTTGGTATCAGGCACGATCATGCCGCCAAGGCTATGGCGTCGCAATCTTGACGTCCATTGATATCCAGCCAATGATCGTCGAGATCCGGGCATCAATCGATGAGCTTGCGCGCCTTCTCGAAGAGTTCGAGGGTCACCGCGTGCAGGAAGTCGCCCACCTGTTTGGGCGCCTTGCCCGCGAAGGCCCTGGCATGGGTGCCTTCGAGCACGATGCCGAGTTTGAAGCAGGCCAGCACCTCGTACCAGGTGACGGCGCGCAGGTCGCGGGCGGAGAATTCGGCGTAGTGCCGGATCATCTCCTCGGGTGTCGGCAGGCCGCCGACGGTACCGAGGGTGCCCATCAGCCCGGCGCCGACGGTGCCCGGTTCGGGGCGGGTGGCCAGTTGCCAGCCGAGGTCGAGCAGGGGGTCGCCGATGGTCGACATCTCCCAGTCGACCATGGCCGCCACCTCGGGGCCGTCGTAATCGAACATCATGTTGGCCAGGTGGCAGTCGCCGTGCATAATGCCCGGCGACGGGTCGGCGGGACGGTTGCGGTCGAGCCAGTCACCGATCCGCTCCACGTCGGGGATCTGTGGGCCCGGGTAGCCCTCGTTGGCGGCGTAGGTGTCGAGTTCGCGCAGCCAGCGCGGCACCTGACGTTCGAGGAAGCCCTCGGGGCGGCCGTAGTCGGCGAGGCCGAGCGCCAGGTAGTCGACAGTGCCGAGGCGCGCGATGGCCTCGACCGCCGACAGCCCCATCCGCCTGCGGATCTCCGGGTCGTTCGCATGCAGGTCGGGCAGTTCGGTCTGCGGATTGAAGCCGCGGATGGGGTCCATCAGGTAGAAGACCGCGCCGAGGACCGAGGGGTCGGTGCACGCGGCGATCACCCGTGGGGCGCGGATCTCGGTGCCGTCCAGCGCGGTGAGCAGGCGGGATTCGCGGGCGATCACCTCGTTGCTCTTGGCCCGCAGGTGTTCGGGTCCACGGCGCAGAACGTATTCGCGGCCGCCCCGGGTGAAGCGGATCATGATGTTCTGGGTGCCGCCGCCGATCGGGCTGACCTCCCCGATCGTGTCGCCGGGTAAGCCCTGCTCGTCCATCCAATGTCCGAGCGCCACGAGATCCGGTTGCGAAACAGCCATGGCGCACATTCTGCCCCGAACCGCGCCCGGCGTAGGGTTTTGGCCACGATGCGCACGCTGTTGATCGATAACTACGACTCGTTCACCTACAACCTCTACCAGCTCATCAGTGAGGTCAACGGGAGCGAGCCCGTCGTCGTGCGCAACGACGAGGTGGGCAGCGTGGGCGAACTGGGCCTCGACCGATTCGACAATGTCGTGATCTCGCCGGGACCGGGCCGTCCCGATCGGGCCAGGGACATGGGGATTTCGACGGCGGTGCTCGAGCAGGCCGAGCTGCCCCTGCTCGGGGTGTGCCTCGGACATCAGGGCATCGTGATCGGGGCGGGTGGACAGGTCGGTCGCGCACCCGAGGCACGGCACGGGTACCTCGACCGGGTCGCCCACGACGACCGGGACCTGTTCGCCGGGTTGCCGCAGGACTTCACGGTGGTGCGCTACCACTCACTGGCCGCGCTGCGACCGCTGCCCGACGTGCTCGAGGTGACGGCGACGACGGGCGACGGTGTGGTGATGGGTGTGCGGCACCGCGAGCGACCGCAGTGGGGTGTGCAGTTCCATCCGGAGTCGGTGTCGAGCGAGTTCGGGGCCGCGCTGTTGCGCAATTTCGCCGATCTCACCAAGGCTCGGACCCCGGTGGCCGCGCCGGTCGTCGTGCGCGGCCCCGAGGTGCCGTCGGATCCGCCGACGAGACGGTTCGTGCTGCGGCACAACGTGATCGAACGAGCGATCGATACCGAGGCGATCTTCCTGCGCTGCTACCGCGACTCGGCGACCGCGTTCTGGCTCGACAGCGAACACGTCGAACCGGGTCTGGACCGGTTCTCCTTCCTCGGCGACGCGGCGGGACCACACGCCGAGATCGTCGGGTACCGGGTCGGCGACGGCGCCGTCACGGTGACGGATGGCGCCGGCACCCGAACCGTCGCGGGCACCGTACTCGACTACCTGGACCGCGAGCTGCGTGCCAGGCACTGCGAAACACCGCTGCTGCCTTTCGATTTCGCGGGCGGTTATGTCGGTTATCTCGGCTACGAGGTGAAGGCCGACTGCGGGGCGCGGGCCGTGCACCGCTCCCCCACCCCGGACGCGCAGTGGATTTTCGCCGATCGGTTGGTCGTGGTCGACCACGTGGCGGGCCGAACCCATCTGCTCGCTCTCACCGATCCGGGTAGCGAAGCGGCCGGTGCGGATTGGCTCGGTACCACCGAGTCCGCCCTCGCCGACCTGCCGACCTGGAAGAACCCCGTCGACCTGCGTGTGCGTGCCGATCCCGACGCGGTCCAGGCGCATCTCGTGCGCGGCCGCGACCGCTATCTGGCCGATATCGCGGTGTGCCAGGAGCGGCTGCACGCGGGCGAGTCGTACGAGATCTGCCTGACCGACGCGGTGGTGGTCGCGGCGGGCGAGGACGACGGCCTGGCCTTCTACCGCCGCCTGCGCCGCTGCAACCCCGCGCCCTACGCCGCCTACCTGCGGTTCGACGGTCTCGAGGTGGCGTGCTCGTCGCCGGAGCGGTTCCTCAAGGTCGACCGGGACCGGGTGGTGGAGAGCAAGCCGATCAAGGGCACCGCACCGCGTGGCCGGACACCCGCCGAGGACGCGCGGTTGCGTGACGCGCTGGCCGCCGATCCGAAGACGCGCGCCGAGAACCTGATGATCGTCGACCTGTTGCGCAACGATCTCGGGCGCGTGTGCGAGGTCGGTTCGGTGCACGTGCCCGCGCTCATGGTCACCGAAACCTATTCCACCCTGCACCAATTGGTGTCGACTGTCCGCGGCACCCTGCGTCCGGGGGCGGGTGTGGTCGACTGCGTGCGCGCCTGTTTCCCGGGTGGGTCGATGACCGGGGCGCCGAAACTGCGCACCATGGAAATCCTCGACGAGCTGGAAACCCGGGCTCGCGGGATCTATTCGGGCACCATCGGCTTCCTCGGGCTCGGCGGGACCGCCGACCTCAATATCGTCATCCGCACCGCCGTGCGCCACGACGACGAGTGGACCATCGGCGCCGGCGGGGCGATCGTGCTCGATTCCGACGCCGAGGACGAGTACGCCGAGATGGTCCTCAAGGCCGCGGCGACCTTCCGGGCCCGCTAGCGACGTCGGCGCTTCTCCGGTTCCGGTGGTGGTTCCTCGCCGCCGCGCCCGGTGAAGCGGCCGATCAGACCCACGCCCGGCAGTTTCGCGAGGGCGCCGAACAGGTCCTCACCCAGCGAGATCATCGCCTCGAGGCGGGGCAGCAACCGGTCGTAGGTGGCGAATACCGGGTCGGCGAGGGCGAGCGTGCGGTCGAGGCGGTCGATGGTGCTGTTGAGCCGGTCGACCGCGATCGACAGGTTCTCCACCAGATCCGGCAGCTGCGCGGCGAGTTGCGCCGAGGCCGGTGGCAGCCGGACCGCCGCGTCGAAGGCGTAACCGGCCGTCTGCTGCGCCGCGTCGATGGCCTGCCCCGCCGCCGACTGTGCCGCGCCGACCGCCGCCTGCGCGGCCGACAGCAGATCGGCGCCCGGCACCCTGCGCGCCTGCGGCGGCACCGGTGGTGGTTGCGGCGTGCGCCCCCGCTTCTTCGGGTTCGTCATGCCTCCACTGTGCCCCACGGCGGGCTCGTGCGCAGGGAGGAGCCGCCGTGTCCGTCAGTTCTGTCCGGCCAGCACGACCGGTCGACCGAATCGCGGTTGCACCGGGCGGTTGGTGTGTGGGAACAGCGCGCGATAGTGCTCCACGTCGGCGATCGCGACCGGCGCGGGTTCGCGCAGCACGATCCAGCGCACCCCTTCGGTGCAGGGCGGCGTGGTGAGCGATCCCTCGTAGCGGAACTGGGCGAACCCGGTCGGCAGATACGCGCGCGGATCGATGCTCGTCACCGTCCTGGTGGCACCCACCCGATCCGGTGCCGCCGCGAGTACCGCCCCCAGCGGCGCCGAGTCCGGCTGCGCGCGCAACAGCACGGCGAGTACCGCGAGCCTGCCTGCCCGGTCCGCGTGCACGAAGTGCAGCTCCATCGCCGCTTCCGCCCCGTCGACGGTGTGCTCGCTCGGCAGATGGAAATGGAACTGGGTCAACTCGAACGCGCTCCCGTCGACGACGATGCGGTTACCCGAGCCGGGCGCCACATTCGCCTGGATCGTGTGCCCGTTGTTCACCACCTCCACCGAGGGCATCGGCCGGTACTCGATCTCGATGTGCTCGTCGGGATGCAGTTCCGTATGGGCGGGCAGATCGATCGGCGACTGCGCGTGCCCACTGCGGCAGGTCACGAACCGGCTGTCCAGATCGGCCCAGTGGTCGGGCCCTTCCGCGTCGTAATCCCAGTGCACGTCGCTGTGCGCCGCCTGCCCCGACCCTCCGCACCCCGCCACCGCGAGCAGAGCGAGCGCGGCCAGCGCTGCCCGCCGGGTGAGTAGATGACCATTCGACATACCGACCAGCTCCTCGTCAGCTCGGCCGTCGGCACCGAACGCGGCGGCCCGAAAAATGTCCGCTTTGCGCCGAATATCCCTATATCACAACGGATTTCGGTAGCGAGCGGACCCCAACGCTAAACCTCCGAGGATGGCGAAAACCAGGCCCGGTCCTGCGAGATGGCTCACACCGACCGAGGTGGGCGGGGTGGCGCTCCGGCAAACCGTGTCGGACCTCCGTGGCATCATGCGAGGACCATGGAACTACGCAAGGGCGCGAATTCGCCGGTACCGACATCGCTTCTCGCCGTGGTTGTTTCATGGCGGGGGGCGCAGGCTGTCGACGCCCACGCACTCCTGGTCACCGAATCCGGGCTGGTCCGCACCGACCGCGATTTCGTCTTCTTCAACGCTCCTCGCCACGCTTCGCAGGCCGTCACCCTCGACCAGGAACCCGAACCGGGTACGGCTCGGCTGAGCATCTCCCTGCCCCGCACCGAGGCCGACATCGCCCGCATCGTCGTCACGGCATCGGTGGACGACACCACCTTCGACCGTCTCGACGACCTCACCCTCACCGTGCACGCCGCCGACGGACCGGTCGCCCGCTTCGCCGTCGACAGCATCGAGGACGTGCAGGCGATGATGTTCGGCGAGTTCTACCGGCGCGACGGTGGCTGGCGTTTCCGCGCGATCGGCCAGGGCTGGGCAGGCGGGCTGCGGGGGCTGGCCGTCGAATTCGGTGTCACGGTCGACGAACCGGCCGCCGTGGGCAGGGCCGACGAACCGCGCACGGGCCGGACCGGTGCCGAGCCGTCCGGCGCGCCCGCCCTGACCCGCCGTGTCATCGATACCCCGCCGCCACCACCGGCAGACCCCGACCTGGCCGACTGGCATCCCGACCCGGACGCACCCGACCGCCTGCGCTGGTGGGACGGCGACGAATGGACATCGAGCGTTCGCCCATTCCTCCCGCCGACCCGAGGCCACTGCGCACGCTGCGGTAATACCTTGCGCCGCAAGCTGTTCGGCGGTCACGCTCCGTGCAAGGCCTGTGCGGCCGAGATCGACGAGTTCCTCACCCACTGGCGCAACCGAGCCGTGCGAGTTCTCACCGGCCCCGGCACCCGATCACCAGAGTGGACGCAGGTGTGGGCGTCGCTGCGGTTTCAGCGCATCGACGAGGAACAGGGCAGAGCGTTTCTGCGCGAGGACGGCCTCACCCAGGTGGAGCGGATGGTCGCGTTCGCGTTCGCCGACGGTGAGGTGTTCGCCGATGAACTCGACGCGTTCGAGCACGTCGTCGGCGAGCTCGAGCTGGGCGGCCCCATCGTCGACGATCTGCGCAGGCGAATGCACCGGGGCCGCACCCTGTCACGACTGCGCGCAGGCGAGCTGCCTGCCGTCGACACCCGCGGCCTGCACCTGGACCCGGACGAACGCGTCCACCTCGACCTGCCCGCCGTGCACATCCGGATGCTCGCACGCGGACCACGCCACTCCGAGGGCAGGCTGATCGGCAGCTCCAAGAAGCTGCGCTTCGTCGGCGACGGCACCGGCGTCGAACTGCCCTGGTCCCGGGTGGTTTCGGTGCACCCCGAACACGGCACCGTCGTGGTGGCCGCGACCTCCGCGCGCGGCGGCGCGACCTTCGGTGTGGCCGACCCGGACTATGTGGCGGCGGCGCTCGAAGGCGCGCTGCGCGTGGCCAAACGCCTGGTCCTCACACCCGGCCAGCGCGACAGCCGCAGCATTCCCCAGGACGTGAAGGCCCTGGTATGGCAGCGCGACGGTGGCGCGTGCGTGGAATGCGGCGACCGACACTACCTGGAGTTCGACCACATCATCCCGCTCAGCCGGGGCGGCGCGACGAGCGCGTCGAACCTGCAGATCCTGTGCCGGGCCTGCAACCGCGCCAAGGGCGCGCGGATCTAGCTGCCGAGAACCGCGTTCATGATGGTGCCACCGCTGGTGGCGACCACACCGCCGATCATGGCGCCCGCGATCATCTTGGGCGACTCCATGGAGCTGCCGTTCCACTTCTCCCAGGCAAACTTTCCGCCCGCCACGGTGATGGCCAGAATGCCCGACAGAATCATGAACCAGGTGAGGTACTGGACCATCTGCATGATCTTGTCCGAGAGCGGCGGCGCCTCCGGCGTAGGGTTGCCGACCTGCGCAAACGTCGTGACGGTGTCGGCCATCGACGTCAGAATGATGCTCATAGCCTGCTCCCCTTTTCCGCGTATAGCGAACTACGTTCCAGCGCTGCCGTATTCGGACGAGTTCCAGGATACGGCCGCGAACCCCCAGCGCACCAACAAAACCGATCGGTTCTGTCGAGGGGGTGGCTGCGACGCCGCGCCGGACGGGATACCATCGGCCACAGCAGTTCATCGCCGTTCCCCCGAGTTACCGAGTGAGCAAACATGATTCTGGCCGCTGTCGCCGATACCTTGGTCTTCACCGATACCTTGGCCCAGATCGGCAATCCGACACCCGAGGCGCCGCCGCTGTCGGAGAAGCTCTTGCAGATGGTGCGTTACTTCACGTGGTTCGTGCTGCTGTCGGGCATCATCGCCATCACCTACGCGGGTGGCAAGTTCGCCTGGGAGAAGTGGACCGGCGGTGCGATGCAGTCGCCGCGGATGGTCGCGGGCGCGATGATCGGCGGCGTGGTCGCCACCAGCGGCGGCACCATCATGAACGCCATGATCTGATTCCTGCCCGCTCGGGCCGGTCCGGATGAACCGGGCCGCCTCGACCGGCAAGGACTCCCGACCCGGGTTCTGTTGTGGTTCAACAGGACCCGGGTCGCTTCAGCTGGGCTCTACTGTGTCGGCACATGGCAGCAACCTCCTTTCTGTCAGCCGGGCGGGTTCGCTAGGTGTAGAGCTTGTCGACGAACGCGTAGAGGTTCTCCACCACGCGCTCGGCCTTCTGCTCCACGGTCAGATCCTCGCGGTATCGGCTGCCCATCGAGGGCTTCTTCTTGTTACGGGCGTACAGCGAGCACGCGAGATCGGTGCACATGTAGCTGCCGATCGTGTTCCCGCGCCGCCCCGATTCCCCGGCCTTGTTCGCCGTCATCAGCGAGACCCCGCCGCCGGTGTGGCTGGTGAGGCACAGCGCACACATCTGCGTCTTGCCCGAACCACCCGTCTCGTGGCGCAGCGCGATGCTCACCAGCTTGCCGTCGCGCGGCACGGCGATGTAGCAGCGCCCCGCGTAGGAGGGGTCGGTCCAGCCGAGGAAGTCGAGATCTTCCCACGGACGTTCGGCCAGGTCACGGGGAACATTGAGACGTTTGGCGTCGCCTTTCGAACAGTTGACGAACGACGCTCTGATCTCGCGTTCGGTGATGGGTTCCATCGCATTCCTCTCGGTAGTCGAACACAAAACGTAGCCACGCTAACGAGTTGCCGATCCGCTGACAACCGAGTTTCTCCAGCTCACACGGCCCCATGCCCCGGTGGCGATTCGCCGCCGGGGCATCCGCCCGGTCACGCCACGGATTCGAGGACCGGGTAGTCGGTGTAGCCGGTCGCATCGCCACCGTAGAAGTAGTCCTCACGGAACTGGTTGATCGGCGCGCCGTCGCGCAACCTGGCGACGAGGTCGGGATTGGCCAGGAAGGACCGGCCGAGCGAGACCAGGTCGGCGCCCGCGGCGAGCAGTTCCTCGGCCGCGGACCTGCCACCGTCGGCGGGCAACGGCGAACCCCAGCCGAGCACCGGGTTGGCGATCAGCACGCCGTCCCAGCCCGCCCGGATCCGCTCGAACACCGGGGTCCCCGGGTCGGCGAACACCACGTGCAAATAGGCCAGGCCGCGACCGCCGAGTGCGGCGACCAGCGCTGAGTACAGCTCCTCGGTGTCGGATTCGACGATGTCGTTGGCGCCGACGCCGGGCGCGATGCGCACCCCGACTCGCTCCGGTCCGATCGCCGCGGCCACGGCCTCGACCACCTCGACGGTGAACCGGATGCGGTTGTCGACGGTGCCGCCGTATTCGTCGGTGCGCTGGTTGGTGTTGTCGGACAGGAACTGGTGCAGCAGCATGCCGTTGGCGCTGTGCACCTCCACGCCGTCGAATCCGGCCGCGATCGCGTTGCGGGCCGCCTGTGCGAAATCCTGGACGGTGCCGTGGATCTCGTCGATGCTCAGCTCCCGGGGAATCACCGCGTCCTTCGAGCCTGCCGCGGTGCGGATCGGCGTCGACAGCCGCACCGGTGAAGGGGCGACCGGGACGGCACCGCTGTTGTCCGGATGCCCGACGCGACCACCGTGCTGCACCTGCAGGAAGGTCCGCCCGCCCGCCGCGTGGATCGCCTCGGTGATCCCGCGCCAGCCCGCGATGTGGGCATCGGTGTAGATGCCGGGGATGCCCGCGAAGGTGATGCCCACCTGGTTGGGACCGGCCGCCTCGGCGATGATCAGACCGGCCTCCGCGCGCTGGGCGTAGTAGGTCGCCATCAGTTCGGTCGGGCTGCCGTCCTCGGCCGCCCGGTTGCGCGTCATCGGCGCCATCACGAGCCGGTTGGGGAGTTGGAGAGCACCGACAACGGCCGCATCGAAAAGGCTGGGTACTGCGTTCTTCGTCATGCGGGTACGGTAAAACTTGACATTGGTGTGAGATTCAAGTCGATGCGTGAAAGGCCTGGTGGCGCATGCGAATCGGGGAACTCGCGGCGCGGACCGGCGTCAGCGAACGGTCACTTCGCTACTACGAGGAGCAGGGTTTGCTTGCCTCTGCCCGTACTCCGGGCGGCCACCGTGACTACCCCGATCTCGCCGTGGACCGGGTGATCCACATCCAGGAGCTGTACGCGGCCGGACTGTCCAGCAAGAAGATCGGCCAGATCCTGTGCTGCATCCGCGACGCCGACGGCCGGGCCAACGAGAACGCCACGCCCGAACTGATCGATGAACTCTGCACCGAACGAGCCAGGATCGACCGCACGATCGCCGACCTGATCCGCTCCAGGGATGTCCTCGACGACGTCATCGCACGAGCCTCGGAAGACATTCCCGTCGCCGCGGAATAGCCCCGCTACCGGACGATTCCGGCCGCTCGGGCGGCGCGCAGCCAGTCGGGGAACTCGCTGAGCAGGCGTCGGTAGAGTTCGGCGTCGTCGAGCTGGTCGATGTCGGGGACGGCGAAGAAGCCCGCGTTGTCGACCACCCGGCCGTCGAGTTCGTCCAGGGTGCGCAGCACACCGAAGTTGGCGGGGCCGAGCCCGATGAACTGCCAGAACGCGGGCAGGTGGGCGGCCTCGCGCATGAGCGCGGCGATCTCGCGCTTCTTGGCGAATCCGCCGTCGGTGAAGAACAGGACGAGCGTGGGCCGGGTACTGCCGTGCAGGGTGTCGATCACCGCGCGCATGATCGGCAGTTCGTCGTTGCGTCCGCCGAGGCTGCCGTAGTCGATACCGTCGTGGGTGCCGTTCAGGTGCAGATAGGTCTGCGTCCAACGCTCGGCGTCGGCCACGGTGATGTCCGGGAGTTTCGCGTAGGACAGGGCGTAGAGGTAGGCCTCGAGGGTGCCGTCGTCGTCGAGCTGGGTGGCGACCGGGATCATGCGCTCGACCACCCGGTGCACGGTTCCGGCGCGGTACATCTTCTGCATGCTGCCGGTCTTGTCGATCACCAGCACGACCCGCGCCCGCGTTCCGAACGCGCTCTTGTCGATGAGGATCTTGGCGACTTCCTGCTTGCGCATGTCCAGCTGCTGCCGCTTGTCGAACGACAGCGCGTGCTCGCCGGGCACCGTCCTCGGTGCCGCGACGACTTCCGGTTCGTCGTCGACACTCACCCCGTGATCGGTGACCAGATCGGCGAACCCGCCGGCATACCCCTGCCCGACCGCGCGCACCTTCCACTGCTCGCCCCGGCGATACAGTTCGAGCGCGATCACCACGGTCTCTCGATCCAAGCCCTCGATCAGGTACTCGCACACGGTGTTTCCCGCGGCATCGGCGACGACCGCGACCGGCGCCGGTCCGCTTCCGAAGGTCTGCCCGTCGGCGGTGATCACCGCCCGGATCTGCGCGATCTCACCCGGCACCTGGTCCGGCGTGACGTGGAGCGCCGCACCGTCCAAACGGACCCCTTGGGCCCGGGGTTGATTGAAGAACACGAAGTCGGCATCCGTTCGAACCTTGCCCACCTCGGTGACCAGCAGCGCCGACAGATCCGCCGCCACACCGCCACGCACCGACAGCACCACCTCCCCCGCCGCCAGCCCCAGGTTCTGCCCCTTCACCAGCACAGCAGCCATCGCACGCCCCTCATCTCGCACCCGATGCCCCACACCCTAGGCCAAACCCGTCAACCGCGGACGAGGTCAGCGAGCGTACGTAGGATGAGTATTCGACCTCGAGATCGGGAGGCGCAGGGTGGATTTCACCGTCGCATACCTGCAATACGCCGGTTCCGGACCATGCGCCTACGCCGTCGACTTCGGCGTGCTCACGAACGGGGACACCGCACTTGTCGAAGTCAACGACGGCTATGCCCTCGGCGCCTATCGGATCGCGGCGGATCACTACACCGAACTGGTGATGGCGCGGTGGCGAGAGCTGCTGGCGACGGTGAATTATGACCCCGAATGAACGCTTCCTCCGGCTAGGGGCCGCTCACCGGCGACAGGTTCATCTGTCGCTGTGTGCCGATGTCCTCACGACGTGGACCGATTATGTTCGGGGAAACCCTGCCGCGCTTCGCTATCGCGACTCGGTGGTCGGGATGTGCCACCACGTCGACGTCGAGCTTCCGATCGATGCCCTCGAGGCGGCTCGGGCCGGTGTGGACCTCGCGAATATCGGCGACCGCTACCTCGAGCCCATTGCCGCGCTGCAAGACGACGATTTGGCCTTCCCCGATCCGGTCGAGTTCGCTTACTACGCCATCTACAACTGCTTCCGCAAGTACGTCTCGGGTGAGGACATCGCGGACTGGCTGATCGTCAACCAGGCGTTGGGGGTGCATGATCCCGGCGAGGCGGCGCAACGTCTGACGCGTGCTGTCGACGGCGTTGATCCCGTCACGAACGAGGGTGTGTCATCCGGCGGGTGACACAGACGGCTCGTCCGTTGCCACCTGTCGGTGCTCGTACCAGATCGACGGGACGAGCGATCCGTTCGGCAACCGTTGTGCTCGCCGGTCCTTTTCCGTCGCGCCGATCTTGTCGCAGATTCGCCGCACCGCGAGATTCGACTCGGAGGTACCGATCTCGACGGTTGCGAAACCGGCGTCGTGGATCGCCTCGACCAGCGCGGCCACCGCTTCGCTCGCGTAGCCCGCGCGCCGGTGCCGTGGTCCGATCCACCAGCCCAGTGCTCGCGACGACGGGTCTGTGGCACCCGGATGCACCGTCGCGCCACCGACGAGGGCCCCGTCCGACCGCGCCTCGAAGACGAGCAGCCCGGGAACCGGGTACCCCGACCGGACGGCCTTCACCATTGTCCGAGCCTCCCGTTCGGTCCACCCATTGCCGGCGATCATCTCCGCATCGATCGTGGCGGCGAGCGCAACCGCGTCCTGCCGTACCGGTCGGCGCACCAGCAGCCGCTCGGACCCGACCTCCCGCAGCCCGTGGTAGCGCCCCCTGACTTCCTTGTCGACGAGCCCGCTGAGCCGCCACGCCCATAGCCCGCCCGCGACAAGCAAGACGACCACCACGAGCACCACCCATAGGGTGATAACGAATCCCTTTGCGGAGACACCGGATTCGATCGTCAACACGATCCCGACGAACACCGCCGGCGCCCCGACTACGACGATCCAACTCACCAGCCCGAGAGCGACGGAATGCCATGGCGCTTGCTGAACGGCCGCTCTGACATACGCGACTCGCCGCAGGAGAAACATGCGCGAACGATATTCGATGAGGGCTGACCGTGCAGATCCCAGCAGGCACGGTCAGCGCGAAACAGGTTTTCCAGGCAGCATAACCACTGTTCAGGGGCTTAAAGTGGGGCGGGTGGGGCTCGAACCCACGACCAGCGGATTATGAGTCCGCGGCTCTAACCGACTGAGCTACCGCCCCTGACCGCGGTCTCCGCGGGCGAGTCGCATGGTACCCGGTGGGTTGCGAGATTGACCACTCGTGCGGGGGTGGCGGACCGGTCCGGTCAGGACCGGTTCGCCTTCTCCCGTTCGGTGCGTGCGCGGTCCACGCGGTCGCGCTGCTTGACACTTCCCCCTGGGCTGCTGGCGAGTTTGATGACTCCGATTACCAACAACAAGACCGCGACTGTCACCCCGGCGACAATTATTCCCTGCACATATTGAACTTAACGTGTATTCCGTTGTGCCGCAGGGTAAGTTACACTGTCGCGCCGATCGTCAATACGGTACGTCCGAGGGCGGAACGGTCCTCGATCACGGCGTGTGCCCGGCGCACCTCCTCGAGCGGAAATGCCTGGCCAACTACCACTTCCAGCTCACCGGCGGCCACCGCCGACTGTGCGCGGCGGGCGATGGACTGCCAGTCGATTTCGCCGCCGACGATGTCGAACAGGCCGCGAATCGTGACGTGACGCACACTCGCCGCCGCCGTGTCGCCGTTGGCGAAGTCGCCTGCGGCCGAGCCGTATCCGAGGAACAAGCCGCCGTCGGCGGTGGCGGAAAGCGCGCGACCACCGATGTCGCCACCCGCACCGTCGAAGATCACCGCCGCTCCCCCGCCGGTGATCTCGCGAACCCGCTCCGCCCAACCGTCGGAGGAATAGTCGACAACAGCGGTGGCGCCCAGTCGCTGTGCGAGAGCCAGCTTTTCGGTTCCACGGGCGGCCGCGACGACTTTCGCACCGGCCGCGACGGACAACTGGGTGAGCAGCGTGCCGAGTCCACCGGCCGCGGCCGTGATGAGAACCCATGAATCCCGTTGCACCCCAGCATGATCGAAGACCGCCAGCGAGGTGCGGCCGTCGTGGGCCAGCGCGACCGCCTGCACGGTGCTGAGCCCGTCGACGATCTCCACCAGCGTGGCCGCCCGTGCGAGCGCCTGCTCGGCGTACCCGCCGATGGGCAGGCCGCCGCCGATGCCGCTGGCCGCCGTCTGAGTGACGACGCGCTTGCCGACCCACGCGGTATCGACCTCCGCGCCGACCGCACGCACCACACCGCCGATCGCGCCGCCGGGAATGTACGGCAGGCTCAGCGGGAAGAAGTCTTGTCCCCAGCCCGCCCGCAGCCGGGTATCGAGGAACATCACGTCGGCCACGTCGACATCGATGAGCACCTCACCCGGACCGGGCTGCGGCGCGGACAATTCGCGCACCTCGAGCACATCGACTCCGCCGAATTCCTTGACCTGCACTGCTCGCATCGTGACTCCTTGTGGTGTTCACCGGGACACCACAAGCTTCGAACCTGAAGCGGAGTTCAGGTCAAGGCGCTGAGACCGCTGTCACATATCGCACTGTCGACCCGCACCGGACAGCCGGCGCTCGGACCGGCACTAACTTCCGCCGCCACAACTACTGCTGCTCCCACCGCCACAACTGCTACTACTCCCACCGCCGCAGCTGCTACTGCTTCCGCCGCTGCTACTTCCCCCACCGCCGCAGCCGCTCCCACCGGAATCCACATCCCCAGGCCAGCCGGCCGAACACCCCGACCCACTGTTCGTCCACGTCTGACCAGGTCCCCCATCGAAGAACCCCGTCGCACCGGCCGCACCCGCGACCCAGCGTGGGTCGTGGGGGTCGATCCGGGGCGGGCTCAGCTTCCGCACGAGCACGACCACCGTCGTCACCATCAGCCCGATGCCGGCGGCGAGGAAGAACAGGACGATCAGGACGGTCATACCTGCAGGCTAACCCGCCGGAATGTTCCCGGCAGCCCTACGCCCAGGGGCCTTACAGTGAAGCATGGCCATCACGATCCCCGGACTTCGTCGGCGACCGGTCGATCTGGCGACGGTCGATCGCACCGTCGCCGACCTCGATTTCCCCGACGCGATCTTCAAGACCTGCCCTTGGCAGCCGCGCGATTTGGTGGAAACCGGTCTGCGCCAATGGTTACGGTGCTGTGGTGCCGCGCTGCGCGACGATCAGGTGATCGGTATGCCCTCGCACGCGGTCGACGAGGCCTGGCACGGTTTCATCCTGTGCACCCAGCTCTACGCCCGGTTCTGCGATCGGGCCTACGGCCGGTTCCTGCACCACTTCCCCGACGGCGTCGCCGCGGACACACCGACCGACGCCGGACCGATGCTCGAACAACTCGGGCGAACGGTGGTCGCGTGGTCGATGGTCGCGGCACCGGGCGAGCCGTGCGTGCTGTGGGACCTGGACCGGCAGGTCGGTGTGGAGAACCCGTGGGGTGTGGACGCCCGGCACGTCGCCGCCGTGGAGCGGCAACTGCACCGGGCGTGAGCCCTACCTGACCAGTTTCATCCGGCGCGCAGCGAAACGCACCGCGCCGGGGGCGATCCGGTTCACCCGGTACTGCAGCCACGATTCCGGGGTCACCGGCACGATGTCGCGGCGCTCGCGCACGGCACGCACGATCTGGTCGGCCACCTTGTCCGGGGTGTAGCCGCGCCGTTCGTAGAGCTTGTCGAACTTGCGCTGGGTGGCGGCTTCCACCTCGGCCGAGACACCCGAGATACGGGTGGTGGCAACGATATTGGTGTGCACGATGCCGGGGCAGACGGTGGACACGGAGATTCCGCGATCGGCCAGTTCCGCGCGCAGGCAGTCGGAGAACATGAACACCGCCGACTTACTCGTCGCGTACGCGCTCATATCGCGTTGCGGGCTGTAGGCGGCCATGCTCGACAGGTTCACGATGTGCCCGCCGAGTCCGCGTTCGGCCATGGCCGACCCGAAGGCGCGGCAACCGTTCACCACGCCGCCGAGGTTGATCCGCAGCACCCGGTCGAACTCCTCGGCGGGGGTGTCAAGGAATCCGCCCGCCTGTCCGACACCGGCGTTGTTGATCAGAACGTCGGGCACACCGTGCGCCGCGATCACCGTGTCGGCATGTGCTCGCACCGCGTCCTGGTCGGACACGTCCAGCGGATAGGCATGCGCGACACCACCTTCCGCGGCGACCAGTTCGGCGGTGCGTTTGGCGGCGAGCTCGTCGATGTCGGACAACACCACCTCGGCGCCGAGGCGGGCGAAAGCGAGAGCGGTCTCGCGGCCGATACCACTGCCAGCACCGGTGACGACCACGAGGTGATCGTCGAATTCCCGCCGGGTGCGGCCCACTTCGGCCCGCGCCAGCCCGCGCGAGACCCCGGCTCCGCCGAGCGCGTCGATCAGTTCGGTGGTCGCGGTGGCCAGCAGTTCGGGATGGGAGAACGGCATCCAGTGCCCGGCGGGCACATCACGCCGCCACAGCCGGTCCGTCCACTTGCGTGAGTCGTCGTAGCCGGCCGGGCGCACCGCGACATCGCGGCCCGCGACGATGAGCTGCACCGGAACCCGGGTGCGGCGCTCACGCGGTTCGAGCATGCGCTGCACGATATTGGCGCGGTAGATGAGCAGGCCGTCGACCATGTCGCGACGGAAGGTCGGGCCGAGCTTCACGTTCGCGGCAGGCGTGTCGTTCATGATGGAAACCACACGCTGCCACAGCTTTTCGGTCCCGATCGCGTTGAACGTCACGCGCGGGAGGCCCGGTGTCATGAAGAAGAACGTGTACGCCGAGGACGCCAGCTGGGTCAGCGGCTGCCACACATTGCGCGGGGTGGGGCGCGAGAGCCGATCACGCACCCAGGCGGCCAGATGATCGAGATTGGGGCCCGACACGGAGGTGAACGAGGCGACCCGCTCGGCGGCCTGCGGTTCGCACACCGCCTCCCAGACCTGCACCGAACCCCAGTCGTGGGCGAGGACGTGCACAGGACGGTCGGGGCTCACCGCGTCGATCACCGCGTAGAAGTCGCGGGCGAGCTCGTCGAGCCGGAAGTCGGCGGTGCGCTGGGTTCGCGTGGAGGCGCCGTGGCCTCTCGTGTCGTAGGCGACCACGTGGAAGCGGTCGGCGAGCAGTGGAATCACCTTGTCCCACAGGTGATGGGTGTCGGGCCAGCCGTGGACCAGCACCAGGGTCTCGGCGGCGGGGTCACCGTATTCGAACACCGCGATATCGAAGGCGCCATTGCGCACGACGCGCTCGTTGGCCGGGTCGATAGTCATACTTTCGGACTCCTCGTGTGGGTGGGTCGCGCAACCGGGCTCACAGGTCGAGCACCAAACGCTCACCGCGGGAACGGGATACGCAGGCGAGCATGTCGCCTGCGGCGTGGTCGGTCTCGGAGAGCACGCTCTCACGATGGTCGGGTTCGCCGCCGCGCACGCGGACCACGCAGGTGCGGCAGAAGCCCTGCCTGCACGAGTACGGCTGATCGGGGCGGACGGTCAGGATGGTGTCGAGCACCGTTCGATCGGCGGGGACGGTGAGGACTTCGCCGGTGGAGGCCAGTTCGATCTCGAACGGTTCGCCGTCGACGATCGGCGGCGGCGAGAACCGCTCGTAATGCAGTTCCACCTGCGGCATCTCGCGCACCGCACCGACGACGGCCGAGGTCATCGGGGTGGGACCGCACGCGTAGATCGCGGTGCCGGGTCCGACGCCGGGCAGCAGATCGGCGGCGCCCGGCAGGCCGTGTTCGTCGTCGGTGCGCACGATCACGTGCGGGCCGAAGGCCTCGAGCTCATCGAGGAACGGGATCGTCGCCCGGCTGCGCCCGCTGTAGACCATGGTCCACTCCACGCCGAGACGGTGGGCGAGCCGGGCCATCGGCAGGATCGGGGTGATGCCGATACCGCCGGCCACGAAATGCAGACGCCGTGCGGGCGAACCGTGCCCGGGCACCACGAAGGGGAAAGCGTTGCGTGGTCCACGCACCATCAGCGTGCTGCCCACCGGCAGTTCGTCGTGCACCTCCACCGAGCCGCCCCCGCCTTCGGGAATGCGGCGCACCGCGATCCGGTAGGCGCGCGCGTCGGCGGGATCACCGCACAGCGAGTACTGCCGTAACCGGCCCGAGGGCAGCTCGAGATCCAGATGGGCGCCGGGGCGCCAGCGCGGCAGCACCCGCCCCTCGGGCGACTCGAGGCACAGGCTCACCACGTCCTGGTCGTGCGCCTCGATCCGGCGTTCGGTGACCACCACCGGCAGCCGGTGGTCGGCGACGCGCGAGCGCGGATCGCGACGGTTCACCAGTGCGCTCCACCGCAGCCGGAAGGTGGCGATCGTGTCGATCACCCGCATTCCCGGGTCGTGTCGATGCTTGCCGTACAGATCACCGGGGATGTCGCGGACGGTCATGACGCGGCCGCGCGTGCGCCGGGCGAGGCGGCGAGGTAGGCCAGCGCCTGGGCGGTCGACCCGACATTTTCCGGGTTGTACCCCGGCTGGAAGGTCGACAGCGCGCTCACCAGCAGCGACGGCACACCGGGGATCGCGCCACGCCACATCGCGCCGAACACACCGGCGAGCAGCCTCGGATACCCGTGGTCCGGCAGCCGGGGATCCTGATGCACGAGGAACCGCGTGCCGCGCAGGAGCAGCGCGAGGAAGATGGGGAACACCAGCGTCATCGTCGCGCCGCGGCGCAGGTAGCCGACACCGAAGTACTCGGCGACATCATGGGCGACGCTGCGGTGCTCGACCTCCTCGGCGCCGTGCCAGCGGAACAGATCGGCCATGCGTGGGTCGGCGCCGAACTTCTCCAGGTCGGCATTGAGCACCCAGTTGCCGAGCCAGGCGAAGAAGTGCTCGAGACAGGCGATGAACGCCAGCCGTTCCACCAGCATCTGCTTGCCCGCGCGACCCTCGCCGCGCTTGCCGAGCGTCACCCGGAACAGGTATTCCATCTGCCGCTCGTACGGCGCGGTGTCGACGCCGTTGGCGGCGAGCATGTCGACGAGCACCTTGGCGTGGGTTTCCGCGTGCATGGATTCCTGGCCGATGAAGCCGAGCATGTCCTCGCGCAGCTTCTCGTCCTCGACGTAGGCCAGCGCCTCGCGGTAGGTGGCGATGAACATGCGCTCACCCTCGGGCAGCAGCATGTTCAGAGCGCAGATCAGATGTCCCGCAATGGGTTCGGCGGGCATCCATTGCAGGGGGACGCCGGACCAGTCGAAGGTGACATTGCGCGCGTGCAGCGCGACCGCTCCCGGATCGATGTCCGGTCGGGTGGCGCTCCAGCGAAGTAACTTCATCGGTACTCCTCGATCACCGCACGATCGTTGTGCGCCCGGGGCGCGACGGTGCGCCTCGCGGGTCGGTCCTGATCGTACAACTATCTCGTACTCAACGTAACACCAAAATCCTTCATTCGTGTATCGATGCGAGAAGAATCGATCGCTGAGTTATTGCTAACGGCTATCTGGGTATCCTCGATATATGCGAATAGAAGCCAGGCTTCTGCCGCACTACCAGCCGCAACACTGCGAAGACCCCTGCAACCGCTGGCCGGTAGCTGGCTAGATTTCACGAAGGAGGTGAACACCTATGTTTATCGATTTCTTTCAGGCAATCGCCGATTTGATCTGGAACTTCTTCGTCTGATCTGAAGGCCAGAACCGCGATGGCGCCCACCAACGGTGGACGCCATCACTACGTCAAGCGCGACGCACCATGATGTTTCTTCAGGCACCCACCGGGTAGGCCGCAGGCAGAACGCCCACCACCCAGGAGGTGCAGACTCATGCCGCAGCAAGCGTGGAGCGACAAACGCGAACGTCAGTACAAGGACATCAAGAAATCCGAGCGTGAGCGGGGCCGCAGCGAGGACCGCGCGGAGGAGATCGCCGCCCGCACCGTGAACAAGACCCGCGCCCAGCACGGCGAGACCAAGTCGGGTGGGTCGTCGTCCGGCGGGAAATCCGGCGGCAAGTCCAGTGGCACCTCCCGTCGCGGCGGCCAGCAGGCCAAGAGCAACGGCAAGACGCGCGACGAACTGTACGAAGAGGCCCGCCGACGCAATATCGACGGCCGCTCCAAGATGAACAAGCAGGAACTGGCCAACGCCCTCGGACGCCACTGACCCCGGAGAGGTTCGCCATGCAGATCGGATTCAAATTGGCGGCCGAGGCCTTCGACCCGAACGAGCTCGTCCGCCAGGCCGTTCGGGCCGAGTCCGTCGGCTTCGATTTCGTCGAGATCAGCGACCATTTCCACCCGTGGCTGGACAATCAGGGCCATTCACCGTTCGCCTGGTCGGTGCTCGGCGCGATCGCCGCGCGCACTGACAGCCTCGAGCTCGCGACCGGCGTGACCTGCCCGATCATCCGCTACCACCCCGCGATCATCGCCCAGGCAGCCGCCACCACGGCGCTGCTCTCCAACGGCCGCTTCACCCTCGGGATCGGGTCCGGTGAGCGGCTCAACGAGCACGTGGTCGGCCAGGAATTCCCGCCGGTGCTGGTTCGGCAGCGGATGTTGCGCGAGGCGCTCGAGATCATCCGCCTGCTGTGGCGGGGCGGATATCGCAATTACGACGGTCGATACCTGTCGCTGTCGGACGCGCGGATCTTCGATCTGCCGGACACACCGCCGAAGATCGCTGTCGCGGCGGGTGGTCCACGTGCGGCCGAGATCGCCGCCGAACTCGGCGACGGCCTGTTCGCCACCGAACCCGATCCCGATCTGGTGCGCACCTACCGGGACTCCGGCGGCATGGGGCCACGCTACGTGGAGGTCGGTGTCGCCTTCGATCCCGACGAGCGCAAGGCCGCCGAGGCCGCGCTGTCGACGAATCGGTGGATGACCGGCGGCTGGAAAGTGATGAGCGAGTTGCCGAATCCGGTGAACTTCGCCGCCGCGTCGACCACTGTGCGAGTAGACGACATGCTCGAGGCGATGGTCTGCGGCAACGACCCCAAACGCTATGTCGAGGCTGTCCGCAAGGCCACCGACGCCGGCTTCGACCGGGTGGTGCTGATGAACGCGGGCCCGGACGTCGACGCGTTCCTCGATTTCTACAGCAGCGAACTGCAACCGCTGTTGCGCGCGGAGGGCTGAATCGGCGATGCCCCTGCGGATAGGTACCTCCGGCTGGCAATACCGTGATTGGCGCGGTGTGCTGTATCCGCAGGGGCTGCCGATGCGAAGCTGGCTGGAGCATTTCGCGCAGGCCTTCGCGACGGTGGAGTCCAACAACGCCTTCTACCGGCTGCCGAGCCGGGAAACCTTCGCCGCGTGGCGCGAGCGCACGCCCGCGGATTTCGTTGTCGCGGTGAAGGCCAGCCGGTTCCTCACCCACATCAAACGACTGCGCGAGCCGGAGGAACCGGTGCAGCGCCTGCTCGATCGAGCCGAGGGCCTCGGCGACCGGCTCGGTCCGATCCTGTTGCAACTGCCACCCACCCTGCGCGCCGACGCGGGCCTGCTCGACGATTGCCTGCGCTGTTTCCCGTCCTCGGTGCGGGTGGCGGTGGAACCCCGACACGAGTCGTGGTGGACCGACGAGATCCGCGATGTCCTGTGTGCACGCGGAGCCGCGCTGTCCTGGGCGGATCGTGATTCCCGGCCGGTGACCCCGCTGTGGCGCACCACCGATTGGGCGTACCTCCGCCTGCACGCCGGTCGCGCCAACCCACCGCCGCACTACGGCAGGCAGGCGTTGAACGGTTGGGTGCACCGCCTGCTCGACACTTTTCCGGCCGACGCCGACTGCTACGTCTACTTCAACAACGACCCCGGCGGGGCGGCCGTGCGCGACGCCGTCACCTTCGCCCACCTGGCCGAGGGCGCGGGCGCCGAGGTGACCCGCGTGCCGGACCTGTCCACCCAGCGAGCCGCCTCATGACCACGACCAAATACCCCGGTGCGGCCGAGTACGTGCCGAGCACCGACGACCTGGCCACCCTCGCGGCCGCCGCCGACGCCTGCCACGGTTGCGACCTGTATCGCGACGCCACCCAGACGGTATTCGGCGAGGGCGCACCGCACGCAAGCACCGTCCTGATCGGTGAACAACCCGGCAACGAGGAAGACCTCGACGGCCACCCGTTCGTCGGCCCGGCCGGACGACTGCTCGACCGCGCGCTCGACGACATCGGGGTCGACCGGAAAACGCTCTACCTCACGAACGCGGTGAAGCACTTCCGCTTCGAGCAACGCGGCAAACGCCGCATCCATCAGCAGCCCCGCCGCACCGAGATCGTCGCCTGCGCACCCTGGCTCACCCGCGAATTGGACCTCATCGCACCGGAGCTCGTGATCTGCCTCGGCGCCATCGCCACGCAATCGGTACTCGGCCCGAAGGCCAAGGTCACCGAATTGCGTGGCCGCACGGTCGAACTCGAACATTTCCGGGTCGGCGCGACGGTGCACCCGTCCTCGGTGCTGCGGGCGACCGACCGCACCCACGCCTACGCCGAGTTCGTCGACGACCTGACCCACCTGTTCGAGCGGGCCTGATCACCAGCCGGGATCGACATCCATCGGCACATTGATCCAGCTCGGCCGCGCCGGGTCGAGCTCGAGGTGCTGGGTCCGCAGACCGCTCTCGTTCAGCAACGGCCGCAGCGGGATCGCGCTGGGGAAGTTGCCCGCGAACACGTCGACACGCAGGCGGTGCCCCGGTAGCAGCACACCGTCGGTGGCGCGGATGCCGATCTCGATGGTCGTCGGCTCACCCGGCACCGTCGGCTGACGGGTGTCCAGCGTGAGGATGGGGTACGGGTCGGTGTAGTCGCCGTTGGGCGAACGGGTGGATTTCGCCTCGTCGATCGCGCGCAGCGACGCCATCAGCTGACCCTGCGACCAGACCGTCGAACGTCCGTCCGGCGCCACATCATTGACGGTCACGGTCCAGTACCCGTCGGTGGTGTCGAGCACCGTGTTCAGGTGCGCGGCGATCGCCCCGGAGATCCGTGTCGGCTTGTCGACCGGCGCGGTGGTGAAGGTGAGCGCGGCGCCCTCGCTGATCCGGGCATCCTTGGCACACACATCCGGCAGCGGAACGAGTCCGGCGGTGCCCTGCGCGGCATCACGCGAACATATCGTCGACAAACTCGGATCCACCGAAAGACGCTGAGCCCCACCGGGAGCGGTGACAAGGCTGCCGTCGTGACGCGCACCGGGCGCGGTTCCCGACGACGCGGCGTCCAGATACATCCGGCGGTATTCCATGCCGGGACGCGGGAACGCCACATCGGTGGTCCACTGCTCGCTGCCCTGCTGCCACAGCGTCACCGGGTCGTACCGGTCGATGCCGTTGTCGATGCCCTTGAGCCACTTGTCGAACCACGCGCGCTGCAATGCCTCGAGCGGCGCGGGCGCACCCGGCTGACCGAGCCCCGAGCTCACGGTCACGTGGTACACGTTGCCCATGATGAGCTTCTTCTGCTCGGCAGGCACATCGAGCGCGTTGTAGATGCGCGGGGTCGAGTAGGTGAAGATGTCGTGCCACCCGCCGTAGAGGAACGCGGGCACCTGAACCTTCTCCGGCTGGCCGACCCACGCGGTGCGCAGCGCCGAATCGTCGTCGAGGATCGCCGACATCTCCGGCGGGATCTGCTCGACGGTCGGGGTGGTCAAGGCGGCGATGAGCACATTGAAGAAGGTGAACGGGTCGCGCACCCGGTCGGCCAGCCATACCCAGTCGAACTTGCCCGCGAGGATCGACACCATGTCGGGCAGCAATTTGGCGCCGTCGACCGCGAGCAGCCAGGCCGGGATGAAGCCGACGCCGAGCGCGCCACCGGGAGCGGCGACATCGCGGATCAGGTCGCTACCGGGCACCACCGGGAAGATCGCTTTCAGTGCCTCGGGCTGGCTCTGAGCGGTGTGTAGCTGGTTGATCCCCGAATAGGAGATGCCGCTCATCCCGATCTTGCCGTCGGACCAGCGCTGTTTCGCCGCCCAGTCCACCACCTCGACACCGTCGAGCTGCTCGCGTTCACCGAACACCTGCCAGGTGCCCTGCGAGAACCCGGTGCCACGCACGTCGACGACCACCTGGGTGTATCCACCGCGGATCAGATTGCGGTCGACACCGAAGGTGCGCGCGGCGCCGCCGGGCAGCGCCTTCATCATGTCGCTGAGGCTGCTGAAGCCGAACGGCGAGAAGTCGAGGTTCTGCAGGACCGGCATCAGCAGATCCGACAGGCCGGGCACCGCGAGCGCCGAGTCCGCGATGTTGGACACCAGCTTGGTGTAGGGCGTCATATTGACGATCGTCGGCGTGGGTTCGGCGATGGGCTGACCGTCGGCACCGGCGGGGTGATAGACGTTGGCTTTCAATACCGTGCCGTCGCTCATCGTGATGGGGACGTCCCACTCGATGAAAACGTTGGGGTACTGCTGGGGCCCGGTATGGGTTGCCACGAATTGGGCATCGAGCCCCTCGGCGGCCGGGGCGGCCGAACCCATCGGCGCGGACGCCACCGCACCTGCCAATACGACGACCGACGCCATCAGCGCCGCCAGTCGCCCACGATATTTGCCCATACCTCGACGTCAGCCCTCCCGCTATCGGGAACCGTGTCGTTCCCGTACCGGAAAGTAACGTAGCCTGTGTCACACGCGATCGCAACGATGTGCTCTCCGCCGCCCGCCGACCAGCGTCGTCACCCCGACCTGACACAATCACCCCTGTGACTGCGCCCGGATTCGACGCCGACGGTCGCCGGTACCGGGGCGCCGCTCCCGGGCAACGCCAGCAGGAACGCCGCGCCCGGCTCATCGAAGCCGCCACCGAGGCCTTCGGCACCGAGGGCTACCGCAACACCACGGTGACCACCATCTGCGCGGCCGCCGGTGTCGGGAAGCGATACTTCTACGAATCCTTCAGCGACAGTGAGGATTTGCTGCTCGAGGTGTACCGCGAGATCGCGGCGCGGATGATCGAGTCGATCCACGCGGGCATCAGCACCGCCGACACCGATGTGACGACTCAAGTCCGGGTGGCGCTGGCCGCCTACTTCCAGCTCATCCACGACGACCCGCGCGTGCCGCGCATCGCCTTCTTCGAGATCCTCGGCGTGAGTCCCGCCGTCGACCGGGCTTACCGCGATGTGCTCGACGCGCTGGTCGACATCTGCCTCGCCCTGCTCACCCCGCACGTCGACCACGACGCGCACCCGGCGGTGAGCGTGCGCACGGTGCTGCTCGGGCTGGTCGGGGCGATTGTCATCATCGCCCAGCAGTGGGTGCTGTCGGACTACCGTCAGCCGATCGGTGATGTGGTCGACAGCGCGTGCCTGGTGGTCGGCGCCGTGCTGGAACGCCTCAGCCCTTAGCGGCCGGCTCAGGGCACCGTCAGCACGGCGAGCCCGACGAGAACATCCACCAGGCCGCAGAATTCGGCGAACGACCGGGCGACGGTGCGGTCGGCGCGACGATGCCCGTAGTCCCACAGGCCGTGCGCGATCCAGCCCGCTGTCCGGCAATCGGTTCGGTTCGGAAGCCTTCCGCACTTCCCGTTCCGACATCGAGCACCTCCACTGGTCACCACCAGCCGGGCGGTGGTAACCGCACGACCTGCCCGCATCGGGCCGTACAACAGTCTGCTCGCACCCGCCTACATCGGTCGAGCGGAAAGCAAGTGAAATGGCCTCCGCCTCGGGTCCGGCCGGGGCACGGGTGCCGGTAGCGCCGGGATGAACAGCGGGCGACCATCGCGTTCGCCGTATTGCCTTGTTCGGCAAGGTGAGTCGAGACTTGGGCCACGCCCGCGCCGTTCTGTGCGATCCAGCCGAGCCGAAAGACCCGCGATGCCCTTTCTGCTGATCTCCGGTGTCTTCGTTGCCAAAGGCGCTGCGCCCGACGGTGATTCGGTGCGGTTTCGTCCCGACGATCCGGCCCTGTGGGACCGGGTCGGCGGCCCGCACCGGGTCAAACGCAATGCCTCGGGTGCCGCCCAGTTGCGGCTGGACGGCATCGACTCCCTCGAGACGCATTACACGCCCCGCCACGGCACCCGCACGCATCAGCCGTTGCCGCTGGCGCGCGCCGCGGCCGACGAGTTGCTGGCATGGCTCGGCTTCACCGGCGTGGTCCGCAACGACAGCGAGACCGTGACCAGCGCCGACCAGGCCGAGGTGCCCGGATTCATCCTCACTCGCGGCGCCGATCTGCACGGCCGGTGCGTGGCGTTCGCCGGGCGGGGGCCCGCACCGGGCAGCTCCGGTGCCGAGCTATTCGTCGACGTGGCGCTGCTCCGGCTCACTCTCAACCACCATCAGCTGGCGACCGGTCTGGCCTATCCCACGTTCTATCGCAGCCTGTTCCCCGCCCTGCGCGCGGAGTTCACCGCGGTGTCGGAGGCCGCGGCGGCCGGTTCGCTCGGCGTGTGGGCTGCCGACGCCACCACGACCGGTGCCGCCATCACCTCGCCGAGTTCCCTGTCCGACGACATCGTCGTGCTGCCGAAGTTGTTCCGCCGCCTCGCCGACTACCTCGAACTCGGCGACGGCGACCTCTCCCTCGACGGCTTCCCCGCCTTCCTCGCGCAGGCTGCCGACCGCTTCTTCATCATCTCCACCGGCCACTCCACCACCGGCTTGGACGCGATCACCGTGATCGACGGGTCAACGGTTCGCCTCACCCACCCGCCGACCGATCTGGTTTTCGACGAGAATTGACGTCCTCTCCATCTTGAAGGGTGGAGATTCCTACGAGCACCCTCTTGGGCGCTGTCGGTGGGTTCCTGTTTCACAGGGACGTGCCGTCCGCTTACGCGGCGGGACTTACCGTCCCTCCGCAGGCGTTTAGCCTCTCGGCCCGTCCGGCCGCGAGGATGTTTCGTGCCGCGTTGAGATCGCGGTCGTGAGTGACACCACAGGCGCAGGTCCATTCACGCACATGCAGCGGCTTGGCCTCACCAACTACCCCGCACGCCGAGCAGAGCCGGGTCGAGGGAAACCAGCGATTCACTCTGCCGAAGGCCCGCCCGTACCGGGCAGCTTTCTGCTCGAGCATGCGAACGAACATGCCCCACCCGGCATCGTGGACCGACTTGGCCAACCGCGTGCGCGCCAGTCCCTTGATGCACAAGTCCTCCACATACACCGCTTGGTTGTCGCGAATGATCCGTGTCGAGTGCTTATGCGCCCAATCCCGGCGTGCATCGGCCACCCTCGCGTGCGCGCGAGCCACCTTGACCCGAGCCTTGGCCCGGTTGCTGCTGCCTTTCTGCTTGCGCGAAAGATTCCGCGCAGCCTTGGCGAGTCGGCGTTCGGCCTGACGCAGAAACCTCGCACTGGTGATCGTCGTGCCATCCGACAGCACCGCGAACGTCGCCAACCCCAGGTCGATACCCACCTCGGCCTCGGTCGGGGGCAACGCCTGATCGTCGGTGATTATGACGAACGACGCGAAGTACCGGCCAGCGCTGTCGCGGGTGACCGTGACCGACGACGGATCCGACGGCAACTCCCGCGACCAGGCAACCTTCAACTCGCCGACCTTCGGCAACCGCAGCTTCCTACCGGCCGTCACCGCAAAACGCGCGTTGCGCGTAAAACGGATCGACTGCCGAGAGTCCTTGCGGGACCGAAACCGCGGGGGCGCAACCGGCGCACCTCGACGCTTTCCGGCAACCGACTGAAAAAAGTTGCGGTAGGCGGTGTTCAGGTCGGCCAACGCCTGCTGCAACACCACCGACGACACCTCACCGAGCCAGGCACGTTCCGGATCCTTCTTCGCCAGCGTCAACCGCTTCGATAACTCCGCGTCCGAGATACGCTGCTTGCCCTGTTCGAATGCCGCCTGACGGACAGCCAACCCGTCGTTGAAGACAACCCGTGCGCACCCGAACGCCCGTGCCAGCGCGTTGCGCTGGCGCGGCGTCGGGTAGACGCGGAAGTTGTACCGGAGCTGCACAAACCACAGCGTAGACCGGCACCGAGTCTTCGCGATCGGCATCTGCCCGCATTACCGACATCATGCTGGCAGTGGGTGAGGATTCGACTGTGAGCCACCACCGCCATCGAGAACGACGCACAAGGCGACCTGGGATCAGCTGTTGCCCGGCGCTCGGATCGGGTAACCCACCGATATGACTACTCACGAGCAGCAGCAACTCGACGAGGTCATCGAACGGTTGACCATCCGGTACCCGAACATTCCCCCCGAAGAGATCACCGACATCGTGCGCGAGACGTACCAGCATTTCGGTTCGGCCCAGGTGCGCGACTTCGTTCCCCTGCTCGTCGAGCACCACGTGAAGGACGAGCTCGGCACGCCGACCGGGGACATTCCGCCGATCCCGGATTGAATCCGGCGCGGGCCCGGCTAGCGTGGAGGCCACCACGCAAACCATTAGGAGGTCCGCATGCCTGAATCAGTGCGCGGTGTCGTCGCTCTCACGAAGAACGCGCCCGTGGAAACCGTCGACATCGTGATTCCCGACCCGGGACCGCACGATGTGGTGGTCCGGGTGCAGGCGTGCGGGGTGTGCCACACCGATCTGCACTACCGCGAGGGCGGGATCAACGACGAGTTCCCGTTCCTGCTCGGGCACGAGGCGGCCGGTGTCGTCGAATCGGTCGGCGAGGCGGTAACCCACGTGGCCGAGGGCGATTTCGTCGTCCTGAACTGGCGCGCGGTCTGCGGCGAGTGCCGTGCGTGTCGGCGTGGCCGCCCGTGGTACTGCTTCGACACCCACAACGCGAGCGTCCCGATGACGCTCGCCGACGGCACCCCGCTCACTCCGGCGCTGGGTATCGGCGCCTTCGCCGACAAGACCCTGGTGCACGAAAAGCAGTGCACGCGAGTCGATCCCGGAACCGATCCGGCCGTCGCGGGCCTGCTCGGCTGCGGTGTGATGGCCGGTATCGGCGCCGCCATGAACACCGGTTCGGTCTCGCGCGGCGACAGCGTCGCCGTGATCGGGTGCGGCGGTGTGGGTGACGCCGCGATCGCCGGTGCGAATCTCGCGGGCGCGGGCACGATCATCGCGATCGACCGTGATGCGCGGAAGCTGGAGTGGGCCAAGGAGTTCGGCGCCACGCACACGATCGACGCAACCAGCGGCGACGTGGTGGAACAGATCAAAGACCTCACCGACGGTTTCGGTGCCGACGTGGTGATCGACGCGGTCGGCAGGCCGGAGACCTGGAAGCAGGCGTTCTACGGCCGCGATCTGGCGGGCACCGTGGTGCTCGTCGGCGTCCCGACCCCGGACATGAGCCTCGACATGCCGCTGATCGACCTGTTCTCGCACGGCGGTTCGCTGAAATCGTCGTGGTACGGCGACTGCCTGCCCGAGCGCGACTTCCCCATGCTCATCGACCTGTACCGGCAGGGCCGATTGCCACTGGACCGGTTCGTCACCGAACGCATCGGCATCGACGACGTCGAGGCGTCCTTCGCCGCCATGGGCGAGGGTCGCGTGCTGCGCTCGGTGGTGGTGTGGTGAGCGCCCGCATCGAAAAGGTCGTCACCTCCGGCACTTTCAGCCTCGACGGCGGCACCTGGGACGTCGACAACAATGTGTGGCTGATCGGTGACGACGACGAGGTCCTCGTGATCGACGCCGCCCACGACGCCGACGCCATCGCCGCCGCCGTCGGCAACCGGAACGTCACCGCGATCCTGTGCACGCACGGTCACAACGACCATGTCACCGTCGCCCCCGACCTGGCCTCCCGCCTGGACGCCCCCATCCTCCTGCACCCCGGCGACGAACCGCTCTGGCGGATGACCCACCCGTCCGTCGGCTACCGCTCACTCGACGGCACCGACCGGATCACGGTGGCGGGCACCGACATCGACATCCTGCACACCCCGGGCCACTCCCCCGGTTCGGTGTCCCTGTACGCCCCCGACCTCGCTGCCCTCTTCACCGGCGACACGCTGTTCTCCGGTGGGCCGGGGGCGACCGGCCGATCCTTCTCCGATTTCGACACGATCATCGATTCGATCCGGGACCGTTTGCTCACCCTCCCGGAGGACACGACGGTCAACACCGGCCACGGTGACAGCACGACGATCGGGGCGGAGAAACCATCGCTCGCGGAGTGGATCGCGCGAGGTCACTGAGCTCGGGCGAGGACGGCCCGCCTCGTCAGCCGACGCGGCGCGCGCGGGCGAGCGAAAGTCCGCCGACGACCACGCTCGCCAGCCCGAAGGCAATCGCCACGACACCCCCGCCGAGACCGTTCCCGGTGCCGAGTCCTCCTTCGGCCGTGGCGACCACCCAGGCGCCACCGATGATGGCGATCAGTCCCGCGATCAGAGCGAATACCGCTCTGATCGCGGCCGGCCGGGCCAGCGCCCAGCCACCCGCGAGCACACCGAGCAGGCCGATGACCGCGGCCGAAGACGCGACGAGTCGACCGGAAGTCATGCCGTAGGACGCGGCGAGCGCAGTCGCCGCCGAAGCGGGTGCGGCCGTGCCGACGGCAAGCGGGGCGGTGACAGCGAATGCAGTCAGGGTGCGAATCGAGGTGGACATGATGTTCTCCTTTGGTGGACGTGTCAGTGAGATGCACGACCGGGCGGTCGCTGCTCGCGCCGAAATCGATGTGGACGCGGCACCGGCACCGGTCGATCGCCGACCGCGAACCGGAGGCGGAATCACCGGGTGGCGACGATCGACCTGCTTCGGAGTACGCCTGGCACGAGCGGCGCAGCCCACGAGCCGATGTGCCGCCGTCGACCTCCCCGGATGTCGAGGAGCGTCCAACCGCCACGGGTGGTGGCGATCGGTTTTTGGAGTGCGCCGGCGGGCTAGCGATATCGTCCACCGCGCCGATGTGCCGCCGTCGCCGCCCGCTTCGTGCCGGAGGTCGTCGGCGATCAGTTCAAGAATGGCCGAACAGCAGGGGTCAGTCATCGTGCCGCAGTAGGCAATTCGTAATGCTGCGGATGCGGTACCGATGGGGCGGGGCGGGACCGTTCTTCGCTCGGAGTACCGCGTTCGTGGTAGTCGACGAGTCACCCTGCCGGACGACGCGGTCGGCGGCTGGTCCGGGCTAGGGTGCACAGATGAGCAGGGCACGGGTGGCCGACTGGGTGGTCGCCGTCGGTGTGGCGGTGGCACTGCTGGTCACCGGGGTGAGCCGGGCGCATGGCAGCCCCGAGTGGCTCGGCTACGCGCTGCTCGTCGCGAGTGGTCTGGCCTTGGCCGGGCGTCGGCGTGCACCGGTGGGTGTGCTGTTGGTGACCGGGTTGTGCGCGGTGGGTTATCAGGCGCTCGGCTTCGATGTGCCCGTTGTCGCGTTCCTGTTCGCGGTGTATTTCGCGGTGCGCGCCGGGCACCATCTCGTGACGGTGATCGCGGCGGTCGCCCTGATCGTCACGTTGCCGCTAGCCGCGATGATCACTCTGGACGACACCGCCGCGGCCCTCGCTCGCGGTCGCGACGCACTCGAACTCGCCTGGTTGATCGCGGCGGGCGCGGCCGGTGAGGCCCTGCGGCAGGCCGAGCGCCGCGCCGACGAAGCCGAACGCACGCGTGAGGAGACCGCGCGTCGCCGGGCCGACGAGGAACGTCTGCACATCGCCCGGGAGCTGCACGACTCGCTCACCCACCAGATCTCGGTGATCAAGGTGCAGTCCGAAGCCGCCGTGCACGTGGCACACAAGCGCGGCGAGGACGTGCCCGCCGCCCTCCTCGCCATCCGGGACGCGGGCCGAGAAGCTGCCCGCGACCTGCGGGCGACCCTGACCGCCCTGCGCGACGACGAGGCACCACGTCCCGGCCTCGCCCACCTCGACGACCTGCTGGAACGCGCACGCGCAGCCGGGGTGGACACGTCGTTGACCGTCGAGGGCAACCGCACGGACGTGCCGGTGGCCGTCGACCGAACTGTGTACCGCATCGTGCAGGAAGCACTCACCAATACCGCCCGCCACGCCGACGCGACGGCCGCGAAGGTCCGCGTCGACTACCGCGCGGACGGTCTCGTCGTCGACGTCGAGGACAACGGCCGCGCAGCGCCCACCGCCACGGGCGGGGTCGGGCTTCTCGGCATGCGTGAGCGGGTCACCGCACTCGGTGGACGCCTGCATACGGGGCCACTGCCGACCGGCGGTTTCGCCGTGCACGCCGAATTACCCTTGGAGCGATCGTGATTCGCGTTCTGCTGGTCGACGACCAGCCCCTGATCCGCAGCGGGTTTCGCGCCCTGCTCGACATTGAGGACGATATCGAGGTAGTCGCCGAGGCCGGTGACGGTGGCGAAGGTGTCGACCTGGCCCGGTCGCACCTGCCCGATATCGCGCTCGTCGACATTCAAATGCCACACGTCGACGGCATAGAGGCGACCCGCAGAATCGCCGCCGACCCCGCTCTCGCCGGCGTGCACGTGGTCATCCTCACTAACTACGGTCTCGACGACTACGTGTTCGAAGCACTCCGCGCGGGGGCGGCCGGTTTCCTCGTCAAAGACATCGAGCCGGAGGACTTCCTGCACGCCATCCGGGTGGCCGCCCGCGGCGACGCCCTGCTCGCTCCATCCATCACCCGGCGCCTCATCGCCCGTTACGTCACCGATCCACTCACTCCCCCAGCGGATTCCGCACTGGAAGAGCTCACCACCCGCGAACGCGAAGCCGTAGCCCTGGCCGCCCGTGGCCTGTCCAACGACGACATCGCCGCCCAGATGTTCATCAGTCCCCACACCGCCAAAACCCACCTGAACCGGGCCATGACCAAACTCCGCGCCCGGGACCGAGCCCAACTCGTCGTCTTCGCCTACGAATCCGGCCTGGTAACTCCCCGCAACCACTGACACCGACCGATCAGGCCGCTCGGGTCAACTGCTCGAGCCGGCGCATCCTGCCGTCCTGCGTGAATTCACCGAAGAGGAAGACCTCGGTGGTGACCGGCCCCGTGGTGCGCATCGTCGCGTGAATGGTCATCCGGGCGGCGATCCGATCGCCCTGCGCGACTGCCTCGTGGACCTCGAACCGGTACTCGCGCAGGTTCTTTCGCACCGGACGGAGGTGGGCGATCAAGCGGTCGCGGTCGATCCTGATCCCGTAGGCCACCTGCACGGCATCAAGTGTGTGGAACCGGTCGATCACCTCGGCCGGATCGTTGTCGATGTTCAACGCCGCCGCGGTGAACCGGGTGTAGAAGTCGGCGATGAACTGCTCGGGCGAGCGGGGCGGGGCAGGGGTCACGGCACTCCAGACGTAGAATTCTTACAACGCTGTAAAGTTTACGCACGACGGAACAACTTTGACAAGGGTGTAAGACTTTGACCGGAATCCGGGAACCGAAGCGGCGCGCGGACGCCACGCGCAGCAGAGCGGCGATTCTCGACGCCGCGACCCGACTGCTCGCGACACAGCCCGACGCGGGCATGGCTGCCATCGCCGCAGCCGCCGGTGTGACACGCCAAACGGTGTACGCGCACTTCGCCTCTCGGAACGACCTCATGAATGCCGTCGTCGATCACACGACTGCCCGAGCTACCGAGGCAATACTCGCGGCCGACCTCGACAACGGGTCACCCACCGACGCATTGCTGCGGATGCTCGACGTGGGGTGGAAGTTCTTCCGCGCCGCTCCCCTCAGCTACCACGTCGGCGCGTTCGCGCGTGAACGGGACGAGAAGCAGCAGGCTCCCGTCAACGACCGACTGCTCGGGCTCGTGATCCGCGGCCAACAGGAAGGTGAGTTCGACGCCACCGTGCCGGCCCAGTGGCTGGTGGCCGCGATCGTCGGTGTTTCCCACGCCGCCGGTGACGAGGTACGAGCCGGAAGGATGACACAGCCCGAGGCAGAGACTGCGTTGCGCGACAGCGTGCTTCGACTGACCGCCGCCGGTTCACGGTGAGTCACTCCGGCGGCGGTCGAATCGATTCAGCTGTGCGGCAAGGGCTCCGGGTTCGCCACGGCGTAGTGGGCGCGCCCCGGTGAGCACGGGCTGTAGAGCGACGACATGGTGGCGAGGTCGCAGATTCCGCTGGTCAGCATCTGGAAGGGTGTGATGCCGAGCAGGACGATGAGGCCGATCAGGTCGCCGTTCTGGGCCAGATAGACCGCCGACTGCGCTGCCGCCGAGCCGGCGTCGGCTGCGGACGAACCGGTTTCGGATTCGGTGGCGATAGGTGCCGGTTGCGCGGCGGCGGTGGCCGTCGCGGTGAGGACGCCGGTCGCGACGATCGCGGCGGCGGTGAGGCGGAGGGTGGTACGCATAATGCTCCTCGGTCGGTACGGGCGGATCAGCGTGGGGGGACGCTCATGTCGCGGTTCATCGTGGGGATCTCGATGCTGATCGGTAGGCGCAGTTCGGCCAGGTAGGTCAGGGCCGCCTTGCGCAGGAACTCGTCGAGCAACCAGTAGGCATCGCCTACCGGCGGGACGGCACCGAGCACGCCCTCGCGCACGGCGATGAACGGGCCCCAACTGAAGCGCAACAGCGGATCCCAGACGGGCTCACGCGGGATGGCGAGGCCGTCGGCGATCTTGTCACCGAGCAGGAACCGGGTGAAAGAGCCGAGTACCGGCTTCGTGAGAATGGCCAGGTCGATATTGGCGCCGAGACTCAGCAACCGGTCGGCGAGTTTTGCGCCCTCCGGGGTGGCCGCCAGAATCGGGTCGAGAACCTGTGCCGCTTGGGAATTGGCGGCGGGCCACGACTTCGGGATGTATTCGTCGCGCACGCCGAGCATGTGCGCGGCCACCTGCCAGGAATGCAGGAACGCTTCGGATTCGTGGTGCGGGATCGGCACCTTCCAGTTGTTGAGGTGCTTCATCACCGTCGTCGGCAGGCTGTGCCAGGTGACCATGATGTCGTTCTGGCTGATCGGCACGTCCTCCTCGGCCGATTGCACCCAGTGCGGCGACTGCGGCAGCAGATGCCGAACCGCCGCGTGAACCAGACGGGTCTTCACGCAGGTGATGATCATTTCGCCGTCGGCGGCATAGGCATTGTTGCTACCGATGTCGTAGCCGAGTTTGGCGGTCTTGGAGATACGGTCCTCGAGGTCGTGCCCGCCCTTGGAGTAGTAGACCGAGCGCGCTTCCTTCGGGATGACGGTGCTCATCATCCCGCTGGCGAACCCGTACAGCACACCGAGATACAGCCCGCGTTTCTTGTTGAATTCGATCGCGGTGTTCAGTTTCCCGTAATCGGTCCACTGCGGCATCCGCCGCGCGTATTCCATGAAATCCCTTAGCTCCGAGGGCAATCCGTCGGGCAGGGGTTGACCGTTGCGAGTCCAGGTGCGCAGCAGTTCGTTGACCCGCGGCACCTGACCGCTGTCGATCAGCCGTGCCACCACCGGGTCGGCCTCGGGATCCCACACCGTCAACGGGTCGACCCCCGACCCCGACCCGGCGACCGATTCCTCCGGCGACCAACTCCACGGCTCCGCCCGCGCCGTCGTCGCCAACCCCAACGCCCCCAGCGCCCCGAGGACGCCACCAGCTTTCAGCGCATCACGCCTGTTAAGTCCATCCATTGCGTCACTCCTCGTCGAGTACAAGCACACCGCGACCGCAGGGAACGACCGATTCAGGCAGCCCGAGCACGCGCGGAATGAGTATTAACTTAACAGCGACGATCGACGCTGTGCAGGCGTTTTGCCGACGACGGTCGGCGGCGCTCGATCCCAGACCACAACGGGCCATTTGGCCGTAACTTCTCCGAATGCAACCTGTTCTAGCCATATTTTCCACACCCGTGTTGTGAGCTGCGACGGTCTTGCGCAACGCAGAAGGTCGCTGCGCACAGCGCCGATGACGCCTTGCATCGACCGAAACAGTCAGTCACATATGGCCGGACGCCCGCATGCCGACGGCCCGAGATGGGACTCGGGCCGACGGCTGCTGGGTGTCGTGGTCGCTTCGGATACGCGGCTACTTGATCGAGCCGGCCAGCTGATCGGCGTAGGGGGCCGTGAACTTTCCGACGATGGGAAGTTCGGCACGGACACCGCCCTTGTTGTTCGCCCCGACCATGGCCATGATCCAGACGACGAGCGCGAAGATCCCGAGCGCGAGCCCGGCGAGGCTGAAGATGATCCCCAGGGCCCCGAGGAGCGAGCCGGCGATACTCAGGACGATGTTGAGCACCGAGACCGCGCCGAAGAAGACGATCGACTGTGCGGCATGGAATTTCACGTCCGGATCGTTCCTTCCCACGAAGAGGAAGATGATTCCGGTCAACCAGCCCAGCGCGTACGACAGGATCGCACTGGTCTTCTTGTCCAAGCCGGTGGACGGGGGCTGGTTCGGGGGGAGCTGAGAAGATGTCATGGGTTCAGTAGACGGTGCCCTCGCCGCCTACCGATCCCAACTTTCGACAAAACCCCCAGGTCGCAGAGGTTCAGGACCGGGCGGGCAGTCCGTTCGGGTAGGCCCAGGCCAGGCGGGTGAGCACCAGGGCCGCCGCCATGAGGCCGAAGTCGCGCAGGGCGATATCGCCGTAGCCGCCGACCATCAGCAGGTCGACGATGATCGCGCCCAGCCAGACCGCGACGAGCGGGGCACCGAGCCGGGGCAGCAGCAGAACCGCGATGCCCGCGACGATTTCGATCACGCCGACTATCTGCATGGCGGTGTTAGCGTCACCGGGGGCGAGAGTGTCGAACGAGTCGGCGAGATAGCGGGTCCAATCAGCGGTGAGGAGGGTGGTGAACTTGTCGATGCCGAACAGGATCGGCAGGATGCCGAACCCCAGCCGCAGAGCCCAGAAGGCTTGGTAGCCGGGGTCTTTGACGGACACAGCGCGATCGGTGGCGGTCATGGTGTCTCCTCGAAGTGGGCGCGGTCGAGCGTCGGGCCGCGCGGAATATGGTTCGCAGTGTTAGTTGCGGGCGGCGCGCCGTTTCTTACCGCTCAGGACCTGTTCAGATCCTGAGCGAGCAGCTCGCGCAGGGTCTGCTCCTCCTCGGCGCACGCGCCGCAACCGGCCAGATGGGTGCGCATGGCCGGGTCGTCGTACCCGGGGTCGGCGAGGCGGTGCTCGACATAGACGTCGATGCGGTCGAAGCACTCGTCGCACGACAGATAGGGGCTGGTGTCGGTCAGCAGGGCGTCGATCACCGTGGGAGTCGGATCGGTCATGGGGTGCTCCGATCGGGACGGTTGTCGAGATGCCCGCTCGCGATCAGGGCGGCGCGCAGCTTCCGGCGGGCATCGTGGAGTGTCTTGTAGAGGGCGTTGCGGGTGCTACCCAGCCGCTCGGCCAGCACGTCGATCGGCACCTGCTCCACCACCAGCGACAGCAGGATGCGGCGTTGGTGCGGCGTGAGTTCGCGGGAAATGGCCGCTTCGAGCGCGCGAGCGAGATCGGCGGCACCGGCGAGGGCGTCCGGGGTGGGTGCGGGGTCGATGTGCCAGGCGAGTGCGTCGGGCAGCAGGATCTCACGATGCCGCCATGCCTGCCTGCGCACGGCCACACCCGCGATGTTGACCCCGAATTTGTAGGCCCAGGTGGTGAACCTGCTCCGCCCTTCGAAGGTCGAAAGTCGTTGCAGGACAGCTACGACCGCATCGTCGGCGCACTGCTGGGCCAGGTCTTCCAGTTCGGCGGCGCCCGCGCCGGGCAGCAGGTCGCGCAACCGCCAGATCTGATGCCGGGTGGCGCGCAGCAACACCTCGCGCAACCGCCGCACCGCGTGCCGGCCCGCGGGTCCGTCGTCGACCAGGTCGGTGAGCCATTCCTGATCGGCGTCCGGCCGCGCGACCCCCGAGGTGGTGGGCGGCAGCGTACTCATCGCGGTTTCCCCTGCAACGGCGCCAGGATCCGCACCGCCAGCTCCGGCGCACAGCCCTGGTCGACGAGCTGCGACAACGCATGCACATCGACCTCGGGATCGGACGTCACCGTCTCAGCCAACCACGGTGGAAACCCCGACGCCACCAACCAACGGCTGCGCCATTCCCGCACCTCCCCGGGCACGGTGTCGACCGCGGGCAGCGCGGCCTGTGTGAGTTGAACAGTCATGATCTCTTGGTGTCGCGCGACACCGATTTCTTACCGGGTTGTTCGCTAGGCATTGGCGGGTCGCGAGGCCCGTGGTAGGCATGGGACATGTCCACGCCGGACGATCCACGTGACGCCTCCCGGTTGCACCGCCTCGCGGGCCGGTGGGCCACCAACGGCCACGTCCTGGCCGACCCACCGATACCCGTTCTCGGTTTCGACACCTACGATGTCTTCCCCGGCGGCCACTTCCTGGTCCACCACATCGACGTCACCGTCGGCGACCAACCGGTCCGCGGTATCGAGATCATCGGCGAACCCGACCCCGACGGCCCCGCCTTCCTCGCCCGCTCCTACGACAACACCGGCAGCACCGAACTGATGCGCGTGGAAATCGTCGACACCAACACCTTCCACTTCACCGGCGGCCCCCAGACAGCCACCCCCGCCGCCCCCACCGACACCGAAACCGCCGCCGTCCGCTCCACCCTCACCGTCGCCCCCGACGGCACCTCGATGACCGCCCTGTGGGAACGCTCCGAAGACGGCACCACCTGGCACCCCTGGATGCACATCGCCTTCACCAAGCAATGACCGAACTCACGGGCAGCGATAGAACTCAACCGAGGAAGGCCGACTCGTGAAGGACGGACGACCTTTTCGCCAACCCGCCCGAGTAGCCATGCACCTGAACGGTGGCTCCACCAAGGTCGTGCTGGAGGGCGTCACCGGCGAGTCCGGAATCACTCGCGACATCCCCACCCGAACCATCCCCCTCCACCTCCGAGCCATCGGAACCCGCGTACTCCTCGTCGGCCACTTTCAAATCCCAGAAACCGACGACTCCGCCGAGGACATCAGACGCGCCCTGCAACACCCGGAAGTCCTCGACTCGGGCGCCGCCTAATGACATTCCCGTTCCGCCCCGGAATCCCACGCCCTGACTCTAGGGACCCTTCTTGTCGACGCAACAAAAAGCCCCCTACCGCTGCGGTAGAGGGCTTTACTGCTCCCCCATCTGGACTCGAACCAGAAACCTGCCGCTCTAGATGCTTTGTGTTCCAACGGGTTTCAATGTTGCTCAAGACAGCCTGTCACCTGCAGGTTTGGCTTTCGACGTCTTCCCGCTGGATCCCGCTCGGTCCCATTGATTCCCGTTGAATCCGTGTTGTTTCCGTGTTGTGGGTTAAGTCGGGTACACGCGGCACTACGAGCGCCCTTCGAGAAGCTCGGGATCCCCACCCCTGTACCCCTGCTGCAAGGGCCACTGACACAGATGTGGTCATAGCCGGTGTGCACCGGGTCGCGGGGCGAACTTGAGATCGCGGTGTCCAGATCAGCAGACTCTTCCTTATTCGTTTCGGCAAAATCGAGACCTGGTCCGGACCAGGAGCCCGCACGGTCCGAACTAGGCCGTGATTCCTCGCAGCCCTTCGTTCGGCCGATGCGGCTGACACAGTCGAGCCCAGGTCGGCGGCAGATACATGCTTTCCAGTGCCGTGTTGGCCTCTTTTGGTTCTGATGGTGGTAGGAAGCATGAATGCAGACCTTCCCGCGGCTGACAGCGGTGTTCGGAGTGCCTGTCGCTGAGCTGACCGCAGCATCGATCGACCGAGCGATCGCTAATCAGGTTCCCGAAGCTGGTGACCTCGATTGGAAGCAAATGTTGTATCCCGATACCTCGGAGGGCAGAGGAGAGTTGGCGAAGGACGTGGCAGCGTTGGCCAACGCATCCGGCGGAATCCTCGTCCTTGGTGTTCAGGAAGACGGTAGTAGCCGCGCATCTGCATCCACACCGGTGGCGGTGAGCAACAGCGAGACCGAGCGGATGCAAAAGATCTGTCAACACTTAGTGCGCCCATTCCTGCCAGGGGTGAAGGTTCGTCCCCTTCACCTGGCTCCGACCTCGGGCTACTACGTGATCGTAGTTCCGCGAAGCCCCGATGCACCGCATGCGGTAGTGAATGGCAACAAGGGGCACCTTCTGAGCTATCCGCTGCGTGATGAAGCCACGACTCGCTGGCTCGGTGAGGGGGAGATCGCGGCACGCTATCGCGATCGTTACGCTAGCCGGGCTGAAAACGGAGCTGCACTGGACCGCGCTCATGCGGAAGGCGTGGCGCGTCTGACTACCGGGAGGCCGTGGATCGCGGTTTCGCTGCACCCGTCAGTGCCCGCCTACCGCGCTTCAGGCGCACATGTACTCGCAGCTATTGACGGTTTTGTCTCATCATGGGTGCAATACTTTGCTCCGCCGACAGGGCCGTTCATTGGCTCTAAGAAGGTAGCACCGGGCGTTCGACGCGCGATGGTGACAGGAGCGGACGACTACCGCGGGTCGGCTTCGGAGTATCCGCATGCTGAGCTTCATTACAACGGTGCAGGGTTCGCGGCCTCTCCGGTGCTGACCATCGACGATAGCGGTGCTCTCTCAGCGGTGGTCGAGCAGAACGGTCAGTCGGCGCGAATTCCCCAGGATCTCATGGAGTTTTACCTGTTCGGTCTGATATCGTTGTTGGCTCACCATGCCGTTAACTCAGGAGCAGCCAACGACTGTGAGTTACAGGCCCAGCTGGTCCTGCCCAAGTTCCCGGCGAATGAGCGCATCAGTCGATCAAGCGAAATGTATGGGCCGGTGTCGTGGTCCGAAGGCAGCGTTATGGACGAATATGAGCGCGTGCGCGAGGCTCTCCCTCTTGCTACACAGGGTACTCCAACGCGGATCACTATGAATCTGGACGAGTTGGTATCCAGCCCAAGGATGGTCGTCAGCGCGGCATACACTCTGGCGACCGATATCCTCGGTGAATTCGCGATCGCAAATCCGTGCGTTCTGCGGTCTGACGGCTATCTTGATCTAAGTCGTACGATGAAAGGACGACGGGCCGAATTCGCGCAGTGGGCAAAGAAGCACCACCTCCTCGATTTGCCGTAGGCACTGGCCGCAGTCGTTAGATGTGATCAAAGCGGCGACTTCCGCGTGCTGGGCTAGACGGCCTTTGTTACTCGTTCACTGCCATGCTTCCAGTGCTGCATCTAGGGCGGAGCCCAATTTCCGTCATCGGATGCGGCCTGACGCAGCCGTAGCATCAGATCGTCGTCGATGCCTGTCGAGAGCTTGGACTTACTGGCTGTGCTGGCGTAGGGGGTTAGCGGGCTTCCGACTTTGTTTCTCAGTCGGTGTCACCAATCCGTCTTCCGAGTCGATGAACCGGGACAGCGTCACCAACGCCGAAGGTAAACCGTGTAGCGATGAGGCAGCGAGGAGCCTGTGCTGTTTCACCACTCCCTGTGGTCGTCTCGGTCGTGATCGATGTCGTGTGCAATTGTTTGTGCAGCCGATTCGCTGAGGGACCGATAGAACCGAGTTGCTGGTGACGCTAGGGGCAGAGTATTGGCGATTTGTGCGCATTCGTCGCGGAGGCGGAGATCCTCGGGGTATGGCTGGCCCGGTGTTCCGTGCCTTGAACCGGTCATCGCTGAGCACCAAAACGCCCTTTCCATGACCGCCAAGGTGGTGGTGCCGTAGCGCGCGGCTGAGGCGAGGGCTTCGGATACGAAGCTGATGTGTTGGAAAACGAGGTCCTGCGGTGCGGAATTCAGAACGTAGGCGAGGGTTCGCACCTCGGGTTCGCCGCCGGTGCGCAGGTTTTCCAGCAGCGCTGACAGCACTGGCTCGTCGAAAGCGCCGACTGCGGCCATGAAGAGGTCACCGCCCGTTCCATGATGCTGCGATGTATCTCTTTGGGCGAGCCAGGACAGGAGTTCGCGCAGGATTGTCAAGAAGTCTGGACGCTCGCGAAAGGCGAGGGGCTCATGCCAATGGAAAGGGATCGGTTGGTAGCCTCGGACACGTCCCCTAGTCTCGTCGATCTCGATGCGCGTACGTAGAATATGCAGGGCGACATCGGTTGGTTCAGAGGAGCGTTGCCGAAGGAAGCGCATGATCCAGTGATCATCAATATTCGGCAGTGTCGTGAGCTGAGATAATATGGACGCTCGTTGTTGATTATCGAGGTTCGCCCAAGAAAGTTTGCTACTTGGCGCAGAGATAACCATGAACACCTGGCTTGCCGCGCGTGGCGAGTCCGCAAATCGAATTTCCGTTAGAAGTCTGTTCGCGACAGGCAGATTCGTCGGGGCGATGGCGTTCGCGGCTCCCGCTGTCGCTTCTCTGACCCGGCTGTCTGGATGACGTGCGAAGGACTCCAGTAATTGCAACTCGCCGTTGTAAAGTACGCAGATACTCCGGTCTCTGCGGGCGAGGCCGAGCGCGGTGTCTGTTTGCACCGTGGCCGTGGGATGATTCAGCAGACGTCGCACAGTCGATGGCAGTAGTTCGGGGCGACGAGTACCGATCAGATCGACCACCGTTGATGTGAGTGTGCCAAGGGGGGATTCGGTGTTGTCGAACAGGCGGTCAACCACGATGTCGGCCAGGGTGTTCCGTTGATCGAAGAGTGCACGAAGTAGCTGCCTGCCGCCACTGGGGTCGCGATCGAACACCTCGAATTCTCGTTGGATGCGGTCTTCGATGAGGGATACCAGCGTGTGATCGTCTGCTGCGCCGACCGCTCGCGCCGCGATTCGTTCGAGCCGTTCAGCAGTGGCGCGTTCGAATTCTCCGTTTTCTGTACCTTTTTCCCGGATAAGGTTTCCCCAGCCGTCGTGAAGCTGGAGTGCGATGTCAAAATCGACTGTATCCGGTATCGCCCCAAGAAGGGCTTCGACTGCATCGTGTACGGGTCCTTGCCCGTACTGGGCGTGCCAGTGAACGGCATCGAGGACAGCCAGGTAAACCACGGGATCGGGTTCCGTCGAGCGGAGAGCAGCGAGAAGTCCTTCGATTGTCGAGAGAAAGTCGGTATCCCAGCTGCGCCGCTCCTCGGGTTCGACCCGACGTCCGAAGCCGCCAGTAGGGTACCGCAACGCCAAGGCGATGAACTCGGCGCCTGCGACACCCCGACGGTTGTTGCCGGAGCGGATCTGGGCAAGAGCGAGTTCGATCGCGCGGCGACGAAGCGCGTGCACCACACCTTGATTGATTGCGAACGGATAGAACGACAGACGGTAATCGTGGTACCGCTCGTAGTGGCTCTCGGTAGCGACCAGTGGCTCGATGGCTCGGAGGGGTGAGTGCCTCGACTCGGTTGCCGACCACTGTTCGGCGAGGTCTAGCACGGTGATGCTATACGCTAGGTGTTTGTTGGGAGCATAAGCGGCGATCTCGTGAAGTACGTTGAGTGGCTGGTTTCCGTGTTGGTTGATTTCGGGCTGCTCCGCCTGTGTCAACTCCCACAGGATCGCGCAGGCGAGCGGTATCGCTTCGCTGTCGCGTGCAGCGACACGGAGGACTGCGGGAATTTCATTGAGGACGTCTCGCCATGTCTGACGAAAGAATTCTGGAACGTCCATACTGGAGGGGAGCGTGTCGAGAGGGTTATCCAGCATCCACCGCACCGCGTCGATTGCCTTCAACGGCCGAAAAGCGGCGACGCGGCGAAGTAGATTGAGAATTCGCAGATAAGTTTCGATCGTGCGTGTTTCCAGACTGCGCTGAACCGTAGTCCATAACGGCTCAGCCGTACGGCTCAATCGGTGGTCGACTTGCCAATCGACACGGGACACGTTGACGAAAACGTTCTCCAGCACCTCATCGCGGGCTATCGCCAGGACTTCTGATAAATATCCGGTGTCGACGTCAGCCCGCTCGTCAAAACATGCTCGGGCAAGCACAATGTCACCTAAGAGATCGGGAACGATCCGGACCGAGTCGCCGCGCCGGATGAGCACACCGGAGTCTTCCAGGCTGCGCAAGTGGGGACTGATACGGCTGAAGGAGACCCCGACCAGTTCGGCTATCGCTTCCCGGAAGCTGTCGCTTCCACTGCGGAAGGGTTGGAGCAACGCTACGGCGTCGAGGACCGCGGTCCGACGTTCCTGGCCGCCGTGTGCCGCCGCTGCTATTAGCGCTGCGCGGTAGCCGTCGAGTATGTGGTCGCGTAGGCGGCTGTCTTGTTCGAGATCGCGTGGTGCCAACGCGCCGGATTGAATGAGTTGCCCGCCGATCGTGGTGGCCAGTGGACAATCCCGAGTGAGCATCGCAAGTCGGTCGGCAAAGACATCGCACTCAGGTCCGAGTGCTGCCTTGGCGAGAGCAGTTGCTTCGTCCTGACTCAAGTCGTCGAGAGTGACCGACGGTAGCTCGGACAACAGGAATCCGGCGCGGCCGAGATCCCGGGCAAGATCGTGCTTTCCGTAGGGGCGGCAGGCGATCAGCATCCGCGTATCGGGATTGCGGGTTTGCGCTTGCGACACGATCTGACCGAGATCGCCGCGTGCGTGAGCATCGTCGACAATCAGCAAAGACTTGCCGTATGAAGGCAATTGTGCGAATGCCGCCGGATCAGTGATCGAGTCTTGTGGCAACATGCGTACGGACCAGTCCTCAGCCTCGAATTTCTCTGCGACCGACCGCAGCAGACGCGTTTTTCCGATACCGCCCCGGCCGTACAAGATCGCGATCGCGGGATCACCGCTCACCAGCGCATTTTCCAACGCCGCCAACTCATTCTGACGTCCCGATAGGGTCCAGCTGTGGGTAAATGTAGCAGAGCCTGAAGTAGAGGCATAAAACTGCGCGACTGAAAGCCATGGGCTGGGCCGGGGGATATCGAGAAACGCCTCGCGGTGGTTCGGAAAGTATGTATCTACGAACCGTATGCCCTCATCGAGAGACATCTGGCGGCGGACATATCTTGACAGGTCTTCGCCGTCCCAGAGTTCCCAGTTCGGGACGCCGTCGATAGCGTCGCGCGCAGCAGCCGTCGCGGTGCTACGCGCAAGAAAGAGATAGTTTTGCGGCGCGGGTTCTACGACGGCATCGATAGCGTCTCGGACATCCTGGGGTCCGAACTGTGCTCGGCGCTTGCACTGGCCGGTTGCACCACGCCTTCCATCGACCTTGACGAGTAGGTCGATCCCGTCCTGGGTCTCCCCGGACCCGCCGTATCGGGACGCATGACCTCCCGGGTAAAGATGCTCAAGGATATCGAGGCACGCAAACTCAAATCGCTCCGGCGACAGCTGGGAAAAGGGCAAAGTTTGCGAGAGAGCCCGCACCGGCAAGGTGAGCTCATCGGCCGAATCGGCAACCGCGCCGTATCCCGCCGCTGCCAGCACATCCTCGACCGACAGTCCCAGCACGTCGGCAACCTTCACCACAACCGCCCGTCGCGGCCGGCCGACTCCGCGCTCCCACCTGCTCACCGCCTTCTGACCAACACCGACGGCCTGTCCAAAGCCCTTCTGGTCCAGCCCGAGACGCCGCCTACCCTCGGCCAGCATCGCAGCGAACGTCTCCATAGCCGTATGGTACGCATCCGGATCGTAGAGCCCTGACCACCGCGTTCCGCAGATTCGAGCGCTGACATGTGTTCTTCGAAGGCTGTAGACCGCTATGAGTAGTTAAGACCCGCCCCGCTTGCTCGAGAAACAGCTGGCGTAGAAATAGCATCGTGCCAACGAAATACGCAGAAGGCGAAACGGTCTTCGTGCCCGCTGCCCGCCTTGGAGATGCCGGTCGGGCGCCGTACGCCCTTGTGCCCAGGAAGATCCTCGGTTTCGAGGACCGGTCGGCGATCGTAAACGATCTCGACAACGAGCCAACCAAAGTCGCAGTCCGCCATCTTCATCCTGGTTCGCTCGGTTTCATGCTGCTTCGCATCGGTGATCTAAGAACAGAGCAGACCTTGCTAGACCCCCTCGCCAAGAGCATGTTGCATTTTCTTCGACTTTTGCTCCCCGACAACGACGTCCACACCCTGAGCGTTCGCACGCTGCCGGAGCTAGTTCAGTGGTGGTCGGTCAACGCGTCTGCAATCAGTCACGTAATTTTGATCGGTCACGGGACTCCGGACAGCATCCAGTTCGTGGAGCCGCGGGCATCCGTGACAGGACGACAGCTGGGCATCTCGTTGGGTAACGCCAAACCTGGATGCTCACCGAAGGTCTTCATCTCGCTTTCATGCCACACCGGAAAAACCGCTTTCGCACGCGAATTTAGCCGGACGCGGGTCTGCCGCGAGCTGGTGGCGCCTCTTCGATCGGTACATGGTGCTGGCGCGTCCCAGTACGCACAAACTCTCCTGACACACCATCTTCTCGAAGCAGTGGGATTCGCGGCAGCTCACCGCCGGGCAGTCGCCGCCAGCGTCAACGGATCACGATTCAGAAGATGGCGAGATGGCCACCATGAGGATCCTATCTCGGAGGCTCTCTGGTAGGTCTGGAGCAAGCACGTCGGTGGCGGGCCCGCCCCGGTAGGCATCAGGTCGCTGAGAGCGCGACGGGAGTGTATGGCCTGGCAGATTGCTATAGGTTAACTGGCGTGGGTTCGCCGTACCGCTTTGGCGTCGCGCCCGTGCGGAGCCCCAGCCTCAGCGCTACCGGTGTCTGGTCGGTATGGCGAGGATCGAGGTCCACGCGGGGCTACCGGCGCCGGAGTACGGCCGCCTTTTCGATCAGGTCGTCCAGCTTGTCCTCGGTCATGCCCGATTTCCAGATTGGCAGGTCGACTATCGACTGCCACGCCCCTTCGGCGCGGTCACCAGAGTCCGGACGAGCGTACGGTCGAAACCGTTTCGGCACAACGCCATTTTCTGTCGCAACTTTCACAATCCCAGAAACCAGAGTGTCAGTGGCGGTACACCACGTGGAACTCGACTTAGCCGTAATACATGGATCCGCGGAGCTGTCGTCAAAGAGGTGGGTCATGTGTAGTGGCGAATGAACCACGCCCAAATCAATACCTGCGGCACGAATTGTTGCTGGGGCCAGTCCATCGTTAGTCACAGTGACTCCTAGGAATCGTTCGGACACGGAGATTGGCAGGGCCGCAAGCATATTTAGCGGCACCGAAATCCGGGCGCTCTCGATGTAGGCCACGCCGACTGCTTCCACCCTGAGATCTGCTTGGGTCAACTGTTTCAGATACACGCTGATCTGCGCCACTTCAGCATCGGATAGCGTACGTACGCTGCCCTTCGAGACCTGATCGCGCTTCCACTCGAGAAGTTCCCCGGTCCGATATACCGACGCGTGGTCATCGACCGGTTTGTGATGCTTACCGCATAGTAGAAGAAGGTTTTCCTCCGTGTCGAGCAGATCTTTCGGATAGTTCGGATCGTAGCGAGGGCCCTTGATCTTCTTGGAGCGGATGTGAGCAATCGCGACATTGGGCGTCAGCATCCCGCGGTCTTCAAAGATCAACTCTTCGTTGCAGTTGGGGTAAGCGCACCGTGTCGCACGGCCGAACAATTTCTTGATCAATAGGGGGTCAGAAAGACCAGGCATCAGCCGATTCTACCCACCAGCTGGATCGTGGAGTGCCCAGCCACGTGCCCTCTCGTCGCACTACACGACCTGTCGACTCGCGCCTACTGGCGCTTCTCCCGATTCCCCGGCCGGCCAGAACGGATTCCAGTCATGACTACGATGCACTCACCCGTCAGCACACCGGTCGGTCAAGTCCGTCGTCCACCGTTTGACCGTCAAGCCGGTGTCGTTACGACCATGACCGCGGTGCTGGCCGGGGAACAGCAAATCGCGCTCGATGTCGTCGGTGCGGGCACTGGTGAAGCGCGGATCTTGGCGCGGTGGGGTCGGGTCGCGATGACTTTCACCGCGGCCGAACAAGTTCAGCGAATGTTGGGGCTGTTCGGGATGGCGCGCCACGCTGTGGTCGGTGTGGTCGACCGGGTACCGATGCCGGTGCTAGAAGATCCGATCTCCGATGTCGCGGTCTTTGCTGCGATCACCTGGACGCACACACCGACAGGCGCTGCGTCGGTGGAGCGGATGTATCACCTGGGGATGCGGCGCACGATCAGTTTCGTCGCGTTGACTCTTGGGCCGGTGGCTTTCCATATCCTTGATCGGGCTGGTCTCGATGGTGCGATCAAGGCGCTCGTGCGCGCGCATCAGCTGTCGGTGGCCGTCGGGGCTGCTGCAGGGGTAGGTGACAACCGAGATGGCTTGCCGAGAGGTAAGCCTGAGAGGATGTCGCAGTGCCCAAGCCGTATCCGAAAGAGTTC
>NZ_JBFAJZ010000014.1:0-70934 GCF_040655475.1 Nocardia sp. NPDC050413
GAGCGCGGCGGCGAACTGGTCGATGGTCTTGATCATCGTGTCCAGCTCGACCGGAGTCCTGGTGCGTGCCTTGGGCAGATGGTCACCGGACTCGAGGGCCTCCCCGCCGGTGTAGGGCGGGGTGATCTCGATGTGGCGGTCGGTGACGATCGAGGGGGAGATGATCGCGGCGATCGCCTCCTTGGGGATCTTCACCCCCGACTCGATGGTCATGTGGACCTCGACATAGGTCCCCTTGGGCACGATCTTGTCGACCTTGCCCACCGGCAAGCCGAGGACCATGATCTGGTTGCCCTCGTACATACCCGCGATGTTCTCGAAGTCCGCGGTGATCTTGGTCGAGCGGCCGAGGGCGTCGTCCACCTGATTCGGCAGCAGCGAGCAACTGCCGATGGTCAGTGCGGTCGCGCCGATCAGCAACGCGCGACCGAGCTCCTTACCGCGTCGGAAATTCAGTTTCATCCTGCGCACCCTTGGATCACCTGTGCGAAGCACAGCCAGTTGTCGGGGAGAATCCACGGCAGCGCGACCGAGCCGTAGTTACCGTTGCCGAGCGCGTTGTTGAAGTAGCGCGCGGTCGGCGCACCGATCTGCAACAGCTTGTCGAGGTTGTCCTTGTTCTTCTGCAGACCCTGGGCCATGGTGTTGAGCTGGCCGATGGTGCCCGCGAACTGGTTGCCGTTCTCCCCGCCGATCTGTTCGAGCTGACGGGTGAGGGTGGCGATGTTGTCGAGCAGCTGACGCAGCAGGTTCTGCCGTTCCATCACCCGGCTGGCGATGGCCTCACCCTGGGTGATGACGAGCAGCACGCTGTTGCGGTTGTCGGCGAGCAGCTGGGTGACGCGGTCCAGATCCTTGAGCAGGCTGTCGACCTCGCCCTTGCGCTTGTCGACGACCTTGGCCAGGGCGCCGACGCTGTCGAGCGCCTGCGCGACCAGCGCGGGCGAATCGCCGAGCTCGCCGCTGATGGTGTTGAGCGAGGCGGCCAGCTTCTTGGTGTCCAGCGCCTCGAACTTCGGCGTACCGACCTGCACCACATCGGCGATGTCGTAGGGGACATCGGTGTTGGAGCGCGGGATGGTGTCGTCCTTCAGGCCCGATCCGTCGCCCGGCTTCAGGTCGACGTAGCGGGCACCGAGCAGGGTCGCCATCTTGATCGAGGCGTGCGCGTCGGGTCCGAACTTGATGCTCGAATCCACGTCGAGGGTGATGACCACATGGTCGCCCTCGATCTTGGCGCCCGACACCGTGCCGACCTGAACACCGGACACGGCGACCTTGTCGCCGGTGCTGATGCCCGCGGCCTGCACGAACTCGGCCTCGATGCTCTGCTTACCGATCCCGATGAACTGCAGGATGCTCGAGCCGACCAGCAACAGCACGACCACCAGCGAACCGATGACGCCGAGCCAGAAGTTGCGGTTGCCGAGGAATGTTTTCTTGAGCTTGCTCATCGGCACACCTCCGAGTGCGACGTGCCACCGATCTGGCTGAACAGGCCGCGCGGGAAGAGCACCCCGTACAGCGAGACATCGAGGCCACACAGGTAGGCGTTGGCGTGCGTGCCTTCGGACGTCATACGGCCGAGGTCGGCGAGCATCGACGGCATGTCGATGGCCACCTGGTCGAGCTTGGCACCGTTGGCGAGCAACAGGTTCAGCGCCGCGGTGGTGGAGTTCTGCGTAGCGGCCAGCTGCGGCTGGATCTTGCTCATCATCGCCACCAGCGAGGTAGTGGCGTCGGCCAGCGTCGCCGTCGAGTTCTGCAGCGACTGGCCCTGGTCGTAGAGCCCGCCGATCAGCGCGCGGGTCTGGGTCACCAGGGTCTCCAGTTCGTCACCGCGCTTGGCCAGACCGGCCATCACCGCCGACAGGTTGGTGATGACATCGCTCAGGATGGCGTCGCGGCGCTGGAAGTCGGTGGCCATCTGCGCCGCCTGGATGATGAAGGAGGACAACGAGACTCCGTCACCCTGCAACGCCTGGATCAGCGTCTCCGACATCGCGTTCACCTGGGCCGGCTCCAGCGCCTGGAACAGCGGCTGGAAACCGTTGAGCAGCGCGGAGATATCGAACGAGGGCTCGGTGCGCTCGAGCGGGATCACCGAACCGCTGGCCAGCACCTGCGGGCTCGGCGACTTGCCCGGGGTAAGCGCCACATAGCGCTGGCCGATCAGGTTCTGGTAGCGGACAAGGGCTTTGGTGTCGTCGAAGACGTCCTGGTCGCTCTGCACGATGAACGACACCTTGGCGTCGTTCTTGCCGTCGAGCTCGATCTTCTCGACCTTCCCCACACGCACACCGGCCATCCGGACGTCGTCGCCGGGACGCAGCCCGAGGACGTCGGTGAAGATGGCGGTGTACTTGCGGGTGTCACCGTCTACCGAACGGGCGAGCGTATTCCACACGACCACGATGACGAGCATCGAGACGATCGCGAAGATGCCGAATCCGATCAGTGGCTTGCGGATACTCATGCGCCACCCTCGTTGTCGTACACGGTCAGAGTTCCGCCCTTCATGATCGGACCGAGCAGCAGCAGCTCGGAGACCGTCGGTTTGCGGCCGAGGAGTTCGACGATGGCGTCGTTGCCCTGGTAGGAGATGGGCGTACCCGACGGCACCGCGGGTGCCTGCTCGGGCGCGGGCGCAGGCGCGGGTGCGGCGGCGGGCGCCACACCGGGCAGGCCCGGGATCTGGAACGACGGGACGAGCCCCTCGAGCGGAGTACCGGCGAACGGCGTGATCTCGGTTCCGGCCGCCGCCTGCAGCGGTGCGGCCGGGATGGTGAGGCCCGGAATCTGCGGCAGCCCGGGGATGTTCACCAGCGGCGGCAGACCCGCGGCGGAGTCGAGCGCCCGGGGACGCAGCTTCTCCGGGAGCGGCGGCAGGCTCACCTCGGCGGGCGCGGTGAAGCAGCTCGGACCGAGCAGATCGCCGTAGCGCGGGCAGTCCGCGACGGTGTTGGGCTGGTACGGGGTGAACGTGAGCCCCGCGTTCCAGACCATCTGCTTACCGCTGGGACCACCGTGGAAGGTGGTGTTCAGCGCGGCGAGTCCGGGTCCGAACACCTGGAAGGTCTTGGTGATCGAGCTCGGTTCGTGGGCGACGGCACCGAGGGTGGCGTTCATACCGACGGTGACTTCCTTACCCACGTCGGGGTTGCTCGCGAACAGGTCGTTGACCCGGTCGGTGGTCGCGCTCGACCCCATCAGCAGGGCGACGAGCTGGTCGCGCTTGCTCGCGATGGTGTTGGCGGTCTGCACCGAGCTGCCGAGCACGTCGAGCAGTTCCGGCGCCGACTGGTTCAGCGCGTTGGCCGAGGCTGAGAAGTCGTCGAGCATGCCTGCCAGGTTCGGGCCCGCGTCGGAGACGGTGGTGATCCACTCGTCCAGGCGCTGGATGGTCGAACCGGGCACGCGGCCGCTGCCGTCGAGGGCCTGGGTGAGGGTGCCGAGCACGCGGCCCAGCTGCACCGGGTCGACCTCGTTGAGGATGTCGCGCACCGTGGTGAGCGTGTCCTGCAGGGCGATGGTGCCCTCGCTGCGGTCCTCCTGGATGACCGAACCCTCTTCGAGGTAGTCGTTGGAGGCACCGTTGAAGACCAGTTCCACCGAGGTGACAGCGAACAGGTTGCTCGGCACGATGCGGGCGGTGACATTGCTCGGGACGCCCTTGGCGAACTCGGGCTTGAGCTCGATGTTCACCTTCTGCACGGCGCCCTGGTCGACGATGTCGACGTCCTTCACGGTGCCGACGAGCACACCGCGGAACTTCACGTCGGCGTTGGACGGGAGCCCGTCACCGGTGGTCGACAGGTTCGCGGCCACGTTCACCTTGGGTACGAAGTAGCCCTGGTACCTGGCCATGAGGAAAGCGAGAATCACAGCGAAGACGACCAGGCCGCACAGGCCCGCGACGTACAGCTGTTTCATGGTGGGACCGCGCCCACTGGGATCGATGATCATCTGGCCCTACCCCGAGATCCTGATGCCGGGGTCGACGCCCCAGATCGCCAATGTCATGAACAGGTCGGCGAACACGACCAGGATGATGCACATCTTGATCGCCCGGCCCGCGGCCACGCCGACGCCCTCGGGACCACCCGAGGCGAAGAAGCCGTAGTAGCACTGGATGAACGTGGTGATCATGACGAAGATGACCGCCTTGAGCAGCGAGTACAGCACGTCCGTCGGTACCAGGAATTGGTAGAAGTAGTGCGAGTACGTGCCCGCCGCGGTGCCACCGATGAGCTGCACGGTGACCGAGCAGGACAGATAGGCCATCACCAGGCCGATGCAGTACAGCGGAACGATCGCGATGACCGCGGCCATCATCCGGGTGCTGACCAGGTAGGGCAGCGGGCGGATGGCGATGGAGTCGAGCGCGTCGATCTCCTCGGAGATGCGCATCGCGCCCAATTGCGCGGTGAATCGACAGCCCGCCTGGGCCGCGAACGCCAGCGCCGCGAGCAGCGGGCCGAGTTCACGGGTGGTGGCGAAGGCCGAGATGGCACCGGTGATCGGGCTCAGGCCGAGCAGGTCGAGCGAGGTGTGGCCCTGGATGGCGACGGTCATGCCGCCGAAGGCGCTGATGATGAGGATGACGCCGATGGTTCCACCACCGACGACGATGTTGCCGTTTCCCCACGTGACGTCGGAGAGCAGGCGCCAGATCTCCTTCGGATACTGCTTGAACGCCAGCGGAATGGAGCCGACGGACCGCAGGAAGAAGAAGACCTGGTGGCCGAGGCGGGCGAGCGCGTCGACGGGCGCTTTGCCCGCCGCCTTGAGCTGGCGTATCGGCCGCAGCAGCGGAGGTACATAAGTCGATGACATGGTCAGACCACCTGTGGGGGGAAGACAGCGGCGTAGATCTGCGTGATCGCGACGTTGACGCCGAGCAGCATGACCATGGAACTCACGACCGCCGAGTTCACCGCGTTGGCGACACCGCCGGGGCCGCCGCGGGCGTTGAGGCCCGAGTCGCAGGCGATGATCGCGGCGATGATGCCGAAGATGACCGACTTGAGCAGCGCCACCGCGAGGTCACGGGTGACCGCGAACGAGGCGAAGGTGCTCATGTAGGAACCGGGCGTGCCCGCCTGGGCGAAGATGTTGAACATGTAGCCGGTGATGAAGCCGACGAACACGACGAAACCGCAGAGCAGGAAGCTCACCAGCATGGCGGCGCCGAGCCGGGGGGCGACGAGCCTGCGCAGCGGGTCGACGCCCATCACCTTCATGGCGTCGATCTCTTCGCGGATGGTTCGTGAGCCGAGGTCGGCGCACACCGCGGAGCCGACGGCGCCGGCGATCATGATCGAGGTGACCAGTGGCGCACCCTGCTGGATGATGCCGAGGCCGTTGGCGGCACCGATGAACGAGGTCGCGCCGACCTGACCGGCGACCGCGCCGACCTGGATGGACACGATGACCGCGATCGGGATGGCGACCAGCAGCGTCGGAGCGGCGGCGACGCTTGCCATGAACGCGCACTGACGCACGAATTCGTCGAAGGGGAAGCGTTTACGGAAGATCGCGACGACCAGCTCCGTGATGGCTTCGATACCCATCGTGATCTGTCGACCGAAGGTTTCGAGGGACTTCTTCGGATGGTCTTCCCAAAGGCCCTTGGTCCAGTCCACAGCTTCACTGACCCGTGAACGTTCGGGCGGACTCTTGGTCGACTGCACTGCTATTACCCCTCTCGACGCCAGGCCATCAACACCCCGACGACTTGTTTGCTTGACGCACCTTACTACGGAGTAGTGCAGAACACACCACCGACATGTGAGCGCTGTCATAGATGGATATCACTGTCGGCGGCCCTTATGACCACTGCCATGACGGACCATACAGCCCTGAATTGTCCCGTTTCGGAGTTTGCGCCGGATGTCGTTTCCAGGCGCGGACTCCCAGCGTCTGCGGCTGCCGGAAAGAATATTGCGGAAAACTGTCATACATAACGAATGACACGCCTGATTTCTCGCACAGATCACGGGTATAACTCGCCAGGCCCGGCTTCATCACGATTTCGATAGAGAATCGCTATCACCGCCCGGGGTGTCGCGGGGCCTGGTAAGCAGCAATCCGAGGGCTTCGCTCTGGCGCGCCCGGGATCGAATACTGCGGCTATAGACAGACCGTATTGATATCGTGCGGACTTCCGACATCTGGAGGGACATGTTCAGCAAACTCGCGCGCGTGGCCACGGCCGCCTTCGCGCTCACCCTCGGTGCGGCTCTACTCGGCACCGGCGCGGGCACCTCGCAGGCACAACCCGGCCCACCGGTGGTCGGCGGCGGATCCGGGATCGTCATCGACAACACCTTCGAATGCACCCTCACCACGGTCGGCCACGACGGCGCGGGCAGGCTCGTCGGCCTCACCGCGGGCCACTGCGGTGACGCGGGCGCACCGGTGGCCGCCGAGGTCGATCGCGGATACGGCGAGATCGGCAGGTTCGTCTACAGCAATACCGAACTCGACTACGCCGTCATCGAATTCACCCCCGGCCGGATCACCCCGGTGAACCGGATCGGCAATGTCACCATCACCGGTGTCGGTGGGCCCGCCCAGTTCCCGACCATCGTGTGCAAGGAGGGCAGGACCACCGGCAACACCTGCGGCATCACCTGGGGCGACGTGTTCGCGACCAATGTGGAGACGTGGTCGCAGATGTGCGTCGTGGAAGGCGATTCCGGTGCGCCGGTGGTGGTCGGGTCGACGCTGGTGGGGATGGTGAACGCCTATCTCGCGGTGGCCTGCTTCGGCCCCGAGGTCGGCACGAACATGTCCGCGATCATGAACGACATGAACGCACGCGGCGGTCACGGATCCGGGTTCCACCCGATCTGATCGGCGAGTGGACAGACAACGGGCCGCGCGGTCACACCGTGCGGCCCGTCTCGTCGTCGGTGGTTACAGCGTCTGTGCGCAGACGACGAAGCGGCGGGTGTCGTAGACATAGCCCACGTCGGCGTCGTCGGGGCAGTCGTTGGCGCTGGTCGCGTCGCTCTTGATGGTGACGACCCGGACCGGCTCGTTGCCCGAGGCGTTGCAGTCGATCCGGCGCGCGACGAGTTGTTCGGCGGCCACATCCATGCAGCCACCGACCACCCAGTCGATGTCGAGGCACAGGGCGCCGGTCTCGACGCCGTCGAGGGTTTCGAAGTAGTTCTGGTCGCTGTCGGCGATACAGCCGTCGCGGTTGGGCGCCTTGCCGATCACCTTGTAGTTGGCCGCGCGGCTGCCGCACGAGGCCTTCTCGATGGTGGCGTCCTCGGCGGTGCCGCCGAGATTCACACAGTCACCGACGGCGGCCTGGAAGTCGGTGGTTCCACCCTTCTTGGTGGTGGGTGCCGGTTTGCTCGTCGTCGACTTGCCCGGTTTCTTGGTGGTCGGTGCGGCGCTGCTGGTGGCGGGGACCACGTCGATCGCCGGCTGCGCGTAGCCGTCGATGGTGCCGCCGCACGCGCTCGAACCGAGCGCGACCGCCGTGATGGCGAGCGCGCCGGCCAACCGGCGGATGGACAGATCTGCAAACACCTACTGTGAATACACCACCGAAGCCACCGGCGTCGACCCGATCCGGTCGGCGGATCGCTACGCAGCATCAGGAGGTTGGGCCGATGGTGTCAGCAACAGCGGGCGAGCCGGACGCGGGTACGCCGACCGCGCCACGGCAGATGCGTATCGATCCGAGGTTCATCCGGCTGGCCGACCACTTCTTCGGGATGTTCCAGCAGCCGAGCCGCGGGGGCGGCGCGCTGGCGGTCTACCTCGACGGGCGCCCGGTCGTCGATGTCTGGGCGGGGTGGGCGGCCAAGGATCAGCGGTGGAACGGCGGGCATGTGGCGCTCACCTTCTCCACCGGCAAGGGTGTGGCCGCCACCGTGCTGCACCGGGTCGCGGAGCGGGGGCTGATCGACTACGAGGCGCCGGTCGCCGAGTACTGGCCCGAGTTCGCCGCGCACGGCAAGCACGACATCACCGTGCGCGACGTGCTGTCGCATCGGGCCGGGTTGCATCGGGTACGCGGGCTGGTTCCGGGCCGCGAGGGGATTCTCGACTACGGCGCGGTGGTGACCGCCCTGGCCGAGAGCCCGGCCGACCCGCGCCGCATCCGCACCTCCGGATACCACGCCATCACCTTCGGCTGGCTCGTCTCGGAGATCCTGCAGCGTGCGACCGGCGAATCCTTCACCGAGCTGTTGCGCCGGGAAGTGGCGCAGCCCTTGGGAACCGACGAGTTCTGGTTCCAGGTGCCCGTCGCGCAGCGCCGCCGGATCGCGAAGATCTTCCCGCATCTCGCGCCGCCGGGTATTCGCTGGAACACCGCGTCGTCGGTGTTGTCGTGGGTGCGGCCCGTGCGCGGGCTCGCGGAGGCGGGAATGCCGGAGAGTTTCGACGAACTGGTCCGCGATCCGCGCGTGCACGACGCGGTGATGCCCGGCTGGAACGGGGTGTTCTCGGCGCGGGCGCTGGCACGGATGTACGGCGCGTTGGCCAACGGAGGCGTCGTCTATACGGGTGACGCGGAAAATGCTACGGGCGAACGTGATTCACCGGTGCAGTTCCTGCGGCCGGAGACGATCGAGCAGATCAACCGCACGCAGCAGACCGAGAGCCGTGACTATGTACTCGGATTGCCGTTGCGGTTCACCCTCGGCTACCACCGGCCCGTGTTGATGACCAAACAGCAACCGCGACATGCCTTCGGGCACTACGGAGTCGGCGGCTCCGGCGCCTACGCCGATCCCGATCTGGGAATGTCGATCGCGTTCGTCACCAACCGGCTCGGGAACGCGGTGACCGCGCTCGGGGACGCGCGGCTGGCCAAGCTCGCGGCCATCGCCCAGGGCACCGTGCGGCGCACCCGCGCCGAGCGGTAGTCGAACCGGGCGGGGGCGCACGCCGTAGTACCTGACATGAACGGTCAGCGCCCGCCCCGCCCCGCCCTGCTGCACGGCCTGGCCGCAGGCCTCGATTTCGAGGGCTACCTGCGTCGACGTGCCGCGAGCGGTGACCCGTACGCGGTCGGTTTTCCGGGGTTTCCGCCGGTGTTGTTCACCGGGTCCGCCGAGGGTGCGCGTGAACTGTTCCGGGCGCCGGTCGAGCTCGTCGACCCGCCGCGGCCGAACCCGATCGAGCCGATGGTCGGCACGGCGTCGCTGATCCTCAACTCGGGGCCGCGTCACCGCACGGATCGGGCCGTGCTCGCGCCCGCGTTCCACCGCGCGAAGGTACGGGCGCTTGGCGAGGTGATCCGGGAATCGACGCTGCGCGAACTCGAATCCGACAGTGGTACAGGCGTTTCCTGGCCGGTCGGCAGCCGGGTCGATGTGCTGACGAAGGCACGATCCATCACCCTGCGCACCATCCTCGCGGCGGTGTTCGGCGCAGGGGCCGACAGTGAATACGGCGACGCGGTCGACGATTTCCTCTCGACGTTCACCACGCCCCTGCTCGTAGCGCCCGGCTTGCGCCGTGCCACAGGAGGTTTCGGGCCATGGGACCGCTTTGTCGCGGCCAGGGATCGTCTCGATCGGCGGCTGCTCACGGGTATCGCACGCCGTCGCGCCGAGGGCCCGGCCGCGGGCGATCTGCTCGATCTGCTGCTCGCCACCCGCTACGAGGACGGCGCCGCGCTGACCGATTCCGAACTGTGCGAACAGTTGCGCACCCTGCTCGTCGCCGGGCACGAGACCACCGCGACCTCACTCACCTGGGCTTTGTACCACCTGCATCGTGAACCGGGCCTGCTCGCCAGGCTCACCGACGAGCTGGCTCAGACGGGCGACGACCCGGCCGAACAGGCCACCGCGCCGCTGCTCGACGCCGTCTGCCAGGAGACGCTCCGCCTGCACCCTGCCGTGCCCATCGTGCTGCGGCAGCTGCGCGAACCGTGGCGCTGGCGTGGGGTGGACGTGGCCGCCGGGCAGACGATCGGGTTGGCCGTCGGTGTACTGCACAGCCAACCCTCGACCTGGCCCGCACCCCGGCTGTTCCACCCCGACCGGTTCCTCGGCCGCAAATACACACCGTTCGAGTACGCGCCGTTCGGCGGCGGTCATCGCCGGTGTATCGGCGCCACGCTGGCCGAATACGAGTTGCGCGTCGTGCTCGCCACCCTGCTCACGAGCGCCCGGCTGCGCCTGGACCCCGCGCTGGCCCTCGGCCGTCGGCCGCGCACGGTGCCGCACAATCTCGCGACCGCGCCGAACCGGGCGATCCACTTCACACGGACGGCGTGATCTCCCTCACTCCAGGTTTGAGAGTCACATGCGTGTGCTTCCGGACCGTGGTGCCGACGCCTTTCCGACTCGCCGCCCTGAGCGTGGCGTTTGACGAAAGCCACTGAGTCACAGGTTGTTATGTGACACAGCGCACACCGTTGCCGTTCCGTGATCGCGATGCAACGGAGCTGGCACGTTGTCACCCCGGACGGGTAGGAATGAGCGGTCAGGGTCGGGGCGTCGTTACCCCGTGGAGACCCAAGCGGACTCCGCGTCATTCGAAGATATAGACGAGGAAACCTAATGCACTACGAGGCAAACCGGCAGCAATCCCATCGGCTTCGCCGTGGTCTGCTGCTGACGGCGGCGATCGCCGCCACCGGCGCGCTCATCGCTGTTCCCGCGCAGGCTCAGCCCGCGCTTCCCGGCGCGGGTTCCAGCAACCCTGTGGTCGAGCAGCCCGCGCCGCAGGCGACGTTCGCGCCGCCGAACATCAACATCGCCGACGGCGAGACCGTCGGTGTCGCACAGCCGATCATCATCACCTTCAAGGAGCCGATCGAGGATCGTGCGGCCGCCGAGCGGGCCATCAGGGTCACCTCGAGCGCCAACGTGGCCGGCAACTTCTACTGGACCGGCGACAAGCAGGTGCGCTGGAAGCCCACCGAGTTCTGGCCCGCCAACACCGACGTGACCGTCGTGGCCGGCGGCACCACCAGCTCGTTCCACATCGGTGACGCCTTCGTCGCCACCGTGGACGACGCCACCAAGGTCATCACCGTCACCCGCAACGGTGAAGTGGTGCGCGAGATGCCGACCTCGCTCGGCAAGCCCGGCTACGAGACCCCCAACGGCACCTACATCGTCGGTGAGCGCCTCGAGAAGATGACGATGGACTCGTCGACCTACGGTGTGCCGGTCACCGACCCCGAGGGCTACAAGCTCGAGGTCGAGTACGCCACCCGCCTGTCCAACAGCGGCATCTTCATCCACGCCGCGCCGTGGTCGGTCGGTCAGCAGGGCTACTCCAACGCCAGCCACGGCTGCCTGAACGTGAGCACCGAGGATGCCAAGTGGTTCCTGGAGAACTCGCGTCGCGGTGATGCCGTGATCGTCACCGGCACCCAGGGCCCCACCCTGAGCGCGGGCGACGGCCTCGGCGACTGGAACTAAACTCTCTGCCGCACTGAACAAAAGCCGAACAATACGATCAAACCCGGTCGTGTTGTTCGGCTTTTTGCTGTACTCGTCTTTGTGCGCCCGATGTTCAGGAAATCGGCGGGCAGGGTTAACCAGTGGTTCGCCATGCGCCGTAAAGCTGCCGCGGTGCGTAGCAGTCCGGAGCGGGTTCTTCCCGTGCAGCGAGGTCGTGGCCTGAGAAATCGGCCGTGGCAGGACTACGCGTTGTTCGTGTTACTCGTGGTCCCGAACTTGGTTCTGCTCGGGATGTTCGTCTACCGGCCGCTGGCCGACAACATCCGGCTCTCGTTCACCGACTGGAACATCGCCGACCCCGTCGCCACGCCCATCGGTTTCGCCAACTACGTGGAGTGGTGGCAACGCGACGACTCCTGGAAGGTCGTCGGCAACACGGTGATCTTCACCGTCGCGGCGGTGGTGGTTAGCATGGCGCTCGGCCTGGCGCTGGCGCTGTTACTGGACCGGAAGTTGTTCGGGCGCAATGTGGTTCGCTCCGCCATCTTCGCACCGTTCGTGATCTCCGGTGCGGCGATCGGCGTGGCATTCCAATTCATCTTCGACCCCAGTTTCGGGCTCGTGCAAGATGTGCTGCACCGCCTCGGCGTGACGAATGTGCCGGATTTCTACCAGGATCCGCAGTGGGCGTTGTTCATGGTGACGATCACCTATATCTGGAAGAATCTCGGATACACCTTCGTCATCTATCTGGCGGCGCTGCAGGGCGTGCGGAGCGAACTGCTGGAAGCCGCCGAAATGGATGGCGCGAGCCGGTGGACGACTTTCACCAAAGTGCTTCTGCCGCAACTTCGTCCGACTACATTCTTTCTTTCGATCACGGTATTGCTGAACTCGCTTCAGGTATTCGACATCATCAATGTGATGACACGTGGCGGGCCGCTCGGCAACGGCACGACGACCATGGTGTTCCAGGTGTACGAGGAGTCGTTCCGCAATTTCCGCGCGGGCTACGGCGCGACCGTCGCGACGATCATGTTCGCCGTGTTGCTCGTGGTGACCCTGATCCAGGTGCGCGTGATGGATCGAGATGAACGATGAAACACGTTGGTCCCGAAACTGTTTCGTATCGCAGGCGAGAACGCGCGATCACCCTGCTCGGGTACGCGGCGATGCTGTGCGTGCTCGTCATGGTCGGGGTCCCGCTGTTCTGGATCCTCATCACCTCGTTCAAGGACCGCGCCGACATCTACACCCAGCCCGCGGTGTACTGGCCGCACAGCTGGCACCCGGAGAACTACGGGCACGCCACCACCACCGTCCCGTTCTGGACGTTCCTGCGCAACTCGCTGATCGTCACCGGGGTGGTGTCGGCGGTGAAGTTCACGCTCGGGGTGTTCAGCGCCTACGGCCTGGTGTTCCTGCGCTTCCCCGGCAAGAACATCGTGTTCCTGGCGATCATCGCCGCGCTGATGGTGCCCAACCAGATCACCGTCATCTCCAACTACGCGCTCATCGCGCAGCTCGGCTGGCGCAACACCTTTCAGGGCATCATCATCCCGCTCTGCGGCGTGGCCTTCGGAACCTTCCTCATGCGCAACCACTTCCTTTCCCTGCCCGGTGAGGTGATCGAGGCCGCCCGGATGGACGGCGCCAACTGGTGGCGGCTGCTCACCCGTGTGGTGCTGCCGATGTCGGGGCCGACGATGGTGGCGTTCGCGGTGGTCACGCTGGTGAACGAGTGGAACGAATACCTCTGGCCGTTCCTGATGGCCGACTCCGCCGATGTCGCCACCCTGCCGGTGGGGCTCACGCTGCTGCAGAACACCGAGAACCCGAGCGTCACCAACTGGGGTCCGGTGATGGCGGGCACCGTGCTCACCATGCTGCCGATTCTCGTGGTGTTCCTCGCGCTGCAACGTCACATGATCAAAGGCCTCACCTCCGGTGCGGTCAAGGGTTGATTCTCGAACAGGAGATCCACGTGTCCACTTCACGATTTCCGGCGCTGAGCCGTCGCGGCTTCCTCGGCCTGTCCGGCGGTGTCGCCGCCGGTCTCGCGCTCACCGCTTGCGCGGGCACCGGCGGCGGGTCCGGTGGTGGCGGCGACGCGAACACGATCACCTTCTGGTCCAACCACCCCGGCACCTCCAAGGAACTCGAGCTCGAGCTCATCAACCGGTTCCAGGCACAGCACCCCCAGCTGAAGGTGAACCTCGTCGACGCGGGCAAGAACTACGAGGAGGTGGCGCAGAAGTTCAATGCCGCGCTCACCGGTGGTGACCTGCCCGATGTCGTTGTGCTGTCGGATGTCTGGTGGTTCAACTACGCGCTGACCGGTGCCATCGAACCGCTCGACGGGCTGTTCGGTGAGGCGGGGGTGAAGCTCGACGACTATGTCGACTCGCTGGCCGCGGACTACCTGTTCGACGGTAAGCACTACGCGCTGCCGTATGCGCGCTCGACGCCGCTGTTCTATTACAACAAGGACGTGTGGGCCAAGGCCGGGCTGCCGGATCGTGGGCCGAACTCGTGGCAGGAGTTCGACGAGTGGGGGCCGAAGATCCAGTCGGTGGTCGGTGGCGACAAGTTCGCACACGCCTGGGGTGATGCCAAGAACTACCTCGGCTGGACCTTCCAGGGCCCGAACTGGACCTTCGGCGGCGCCTACTCCGACAAGTGGGCGCTGAAGTTCACCGATCCCGGTTCGATCGCGGCCGCCACCTACCTGCGCGAATCGATCAATGTGAAGAAGTACGCGGCGATCCGTCCGCAGATCGCCGTCGACTTCGGGACCGGGGTCGCCGCCTCGACGATCGCTTCCACCGGTGACCTGAAGGGCATCCAGAAGAACGCGACCGGCAAGTTCGAGCTCGGCACGGCGTTCCTGCCGCATCCCAGCGGGCCCGGCGTCACCACCGGTGGTGCGGGTCTTGCGGTGCCGTCGCGCATCTCCGCGGAGCGGAAGGTGAACGCGCTCAAGTTCATCGAGTTCGCGACCAATGCGGCGAATACGGCGTACTTCTCGCAGAACACGGGTTACATGCCGGTGCGCAAGTCGGCGGTGAGCGACCCGACCGAGGCCGACTTCCTCGCGAAGAACCCGCACTCCAAGACCGCCATCGACCAACTGGCGGTGACCAAGTCGCAGGACTACGCGCGCGTATTCGTGCCCGGCGCCGACCAGATCATCGGCACCGGATACGAGCAGATCGGTCTGCAGAACGCCGATCCCGCAACGGTTCTCGCCAAGGCCGCCGCTGACATCCAGGCGATCATCGACCGGCAGATCACCCCCAAGCTGCCCAAGTAGTCCCCGTGGGCCCGCGGTCACCGCCGCGGGCCCGCTCGTCCGTTTTCGAGGAGAAGTCCATGGCGACAGTGCAGTTCGACGGTGTCACCCACCGCTACCCCGGCAGCGAGACCGCCGCGGTCGACGCACTCGATCTCGACATCGCCGACGGCGAATTCCTCGTGCTGGTCGGGCCGTCCGGATGCGGGAAGTCGACCAGCCTGCGGATGCTCGCCGGACTGGAATCGGTGGAGGACGGCACGATTCGCATCGGTGATCGTGATGTGACCGGACTGCCGCCCCGGGCACGGGATGTGGCGATGGTGTTCCAGAGTTACGCGCTGTACCCGAACATGACCGTCGCGCAGAACATGGGCTTCGCCCTGCGCAACGCGGGAATGTCGAAGTCCGAAACCTCGGTTCGGGTCCGCGAGGCGGCCGCCATGCTGGAACTCGAGCCGCTGCTCGACCGCAAACCGGCGAAACTGTCGGGCGGGCAACGGCAACGGGTGGCGATGGGCCGGGCGATCGTGCGCCGCCCACAGGTGTTCTGCATGGACGAACCCCTGTCCAACCTCGACGCGAAACTGCGGGTGAGCACCCGCTCGCAGATCGCCGCCCTGCAGCAGCGCCTCGGCACCACAACGGTGTATGTCACCCACGACCAGGTGGAGGCCATGACCATGGGCCACCGCGTCGCCGTACTGCGCGAAGGCACCCTGCAGCAGATCGCCGCACCGCGCGAACTCTACGACGACCCCGTGAACACCTTCGTCGCCGGTTTCATCGGTTCACCCGGCATGAACCTGCTCGAAGCGCCTGTGTCGGACGGTCATGCCGTCCTCGACGGCCTGCGAATCCCGCTGCCACGCAGCGTTTCCGGTCGACGCGTGATCCTCGGCATCCGCCCCGAATCCTGGGAAGTCACCACCGACCCCATCGGCATCACCGTCGTCGCCGAACTCCTCGAGGAACTCGGCGCCGAATCCTTCGTCTACACCCACGGCGCAGGCACCGACTGGTCGACCCGCGCAGGCAAAATCGTCGTCCGAGTAGACCGCCGCTTCCACACCACCCTCGGCGAAACCCTCCACCTCCGCCCCAAACCCGAAGAGATCTTCTACTTCGACGCCGAAACCGAACTCCGCCTCCGCTGACCTATTTCAGCCCGGCGGCGGTCCGCTTTCCGATCGTTGCCGAGAGAGCGTCGAGTTCGGCCAGAATGTCGGTTGCCGCCCATACTCGACCCCGCTTCGCTGCCGAAAGCACCTCGAGCACGCCCGCCTCGACCAGGCGATCCAGCGCTCGATAGGTGGCGGAGTCGGTCGTTCCGGCGATTCGCTGTGCCGTGTCGATATTGAGGATCGGGTGGTCGAGCAGTCCGGCGAGCAGCGCCTCGTCCGAAGATCCGGCCCTCGGCCGGGCCGAGGCGCGCCACTGCGCGGGCAAGTCCGCCAACGTCCGGGCGGATTCGATTGCAGCGTCGCTGGCGTGGACGGCCGCGAGCGCCACGTACTCGACGAATTCGTCGACGCGACCCGCGCGGTAGGCCATGAGTTGATCGAAGTAGCGTGCGGTGTTCGCCAGCATGACCGACGCCAACGGAACGGTGACCCGGCTGGTCAGGCCACGCCTGCGGAATATCGCGCTGATCAGCGCGCGCCCGATCCGTCCGTTGCCGTCGACGAACGGATGGATGGACTCGAACTGCGCGTGCGCGATCGCCGCCTGCGCCATGATCGGCAGGTCGGTTCGGGCGGTGAAAGTCAGCAGGTCGTCCATCAGCTCACCGACGAGCTCGGGCGGCGGCGGGACGAACAACGCGTGCAGTGGGGTGTAGTCGCTACCACCGATCCAGTTCTGCGCAGCGCGGAACCGGCCGGCCTCACGAGCGGCGTAATAGTCCGGAGCCATGAGCAGCCGATGTGCCGCAAGCAGATCCGAGGTCGTGACCGGGCCGCTGCTTGCCGCATCCACCATCGCGGCGAGTGCCTGGACGGCGGCGAGCTGCGATTTCGCTTCATCGCTCGCCTTCGCTCCGCCGACGGCCTTTCCGAAGGCCCGCCAGCCTGCGTCGATGTGTTCGATCTTCGACGACGCCACCGACTCACTGCGCAGCAGGAAGTCGGCGAGCGGAGCCATGTACTGGCCGAATCCCGCTTCGAGCCGCGCGACCGCGATCACGGCCGCTTCGCCCGCCGTCACCACCTGCGATGGCGGAACATAGTTCAGATCGGCGATGCGTGGGGGGACGGAGACCGTAATACGGTCCAGGAGGCGGTCGTCACGCGAACCCTGGCGTTGCCGCGGCGACCACGCGCGTTCTTCGAGGCGATGCGGTGGCCAGGTCATCGGCAGCTGCGATCGGAAAGTACAGCAGGCATCTGCTTACTATACTTTAGTTGCTATAAACGCGACTATCTCCGACCTTACTCGCGTTAGATGCACCGAAAAACGAGCATCTCCGGCAAGTTCATCGGAGGAGGGTGGTGGCGTGTTCGCGGGCTCGGATGACAGCTTCGGCGATGCCTTGGCGGAAGGGGAGGCCGTGGCCGGGGAGGACGAGGGGGGCGTCGAGGGGTTCGAGGGTGGTGAGGGCGTTCAGGGATTGGTCGGGGTTGTGGTGGAAGAACTTGGGGAGTAGTTGGGGGCCCTCGTGGGTGGAGGTGGGGTGGGCGGTGATGAGGGCGTCGCCGGTGGCTATGGCGCCCTGGGTGGGGAGGTGGAAGGCGGTGTGGCCGGAGGTGTGGCCGGGGGAGGAGATGGGGACGGGGTGGCCGGGGAGGTCGAGGGGGCCTTCGGTGGGGAAGGGCTGGATGTGGGGGACCGGGTTCTTGCGGAGGCCGCCCGCGGCGGTGATGCGCAGTGCCCAGGCCGCGGTGCTGGGGTCGGTGAGGCGTTTGATCACGTCGAGGGGAGTGGCGGACTCGTGGACCTCGCCTCGGGCGTGCGCTACCTCGGTGGGGCTGGTGTAGGCGGGGGTGTCGTAGTGGCGGTGCAGGTGGTTCAGGGCGCCGACGTGGTCGAGGTGGGCGTGGGTGAGCAGGACGGCGACGACGTCTTCGGGGCGGTGGCCGAGGGCACGGAGCGCCGATTCGATGATCTTCGCGTCGCCGTACCAGCCGGCGTCGATGAGGGTGAGGTCGCGGCCCTCACGCAGCAGGACCATGTTCACATCCGTGCCTCGGATGGTGAACACGTCGTCGGCTACTTGACGGTGGCGCATGAAAACCTCTCCCTGACAGTGGGTTTCGACCCTACCGGCTCAGCGGTAGGGCCGCGCCCGATCACCAGATGGTGACCCGCTCCTCCGGTGCCAGGTACAGCTTGTCCTCGGGAGTCACCTCGAAGGCCTCGTAGAAGCTGTCGATATTGCGCACCACCGCGTTGCAGCGGAACTCCGGCGGCGAATGCGGGTCGACGGCGAGGCGGCGGATCGCCTCCTCCTGCCGCGCCTTGGTCCGCCACACCTGCGCCCAGCCGTAGAACACCCGCTGCAGGCCGGTGAGGCCGTCGATGACCGGCGGCTCTTCCCCGTCGAGCGAAATCTTGTACGCGGCAAGGGCGATCGACAGACCACCGAGATCGCCGATGTTCTCGCCGATGGTGAACTCGCCGTTCACAGTGTGCTCGTCGGACAGGTCAGCGGGCGAGAGCACGTTGTACTGGTCGATCAGCGCCTTGGTCCGCTTGCCGAATTCGGCGCGGTCGTCGTCGGTCCACCAGTCCTGCATATTGCCGTCGCCGTCGTACTTCGCGCCCTGGTCGTCGAAGCCGTGCCCGATCTCGTGTCCGATCACCGCGCCGATCCCGCCGTAGTTGGCGGCGTCGTCGGCGTTCATGTCGAAGAACGGCGGCTGCAGGATGGCGGCCGGGAAGACGATCTCGTTCATGCCGGGGTTGTAGTAGGCGTTCACCGTCTGCGGGGTCATGAACCATTCGCCGCGATCCACAGGGCCACCGAGTTTGCCCAGGTCACGGTCGTGGTCGGCGGCGTAGCCACGGCGGTAGTTGCCGACGAGGTCGGTGGCGTCGATCTCGACCGCCGAGTAGTCGCGCCAGGTGTCGGGGTAGCCGATCTTGGGGGTGAACTTCTCCAGTTTGGTCAGTGCCGCGGCGCGGGTGTCGGGGCCCATCCATTCGAGTTCGGCGATATTGCGGCGGTAGGCCTCCTGCAGATTGGCGACCAGTTCCACCATCCGCGCCTTGGCCTCGGGCGGAAAGTGCCTGGCCACATATAGTTTGCCGACGGCCTCGCCGAGCAGTTCCTGGACCAGGCCGACGCCACGCTTCCAGCGTTCCCGGATCTCCTGTGCGCCGGTGAGAGTGCGGCCGTAGAAGTCGAAGTTCGCGGCGACGATCTCGTCGGTGAGGTACGGGGCGCGCGCGTGCAGCACCTGCCACGTGGCCCATGCCTGCCAATCCGCTTGCGGCACATCCGACCACGCGCGCGCGAAGGCACCGACGTAACCGGGCTGGCGGATCACGAGTTCGGCGAACAGCTCGGCGCCCGCACGGTCGACACCCTCGGCGACGGCGTCGGCCCAAGCAGCCCAGTCGAATTCGGGGTGGGCGGTGGCGAGCTCGTCGAAAGTGGTGAGGTTGTAGCTCTTTTCGGCATCGCGGCGGCGTACCACGTCCCAGTGGCCTGCCGCCAGAGTGCGCTCCAGCTCGAACACCCGGTTCGCGGCGTCGGCCGGATCGGTCGGCACGAGGCCGGCCAGGGCCGGGTCGGACGCGGCGAGGGTGAACATCTTGGTGATGTGGGCGCGGTAGGCGTCGCGGATCTCGGCGAACTCGTCGGACCGGTAGTACGACTCGTCGGGCAGGCCGATGCCCGACTGGGTGGCGTGCAGCAGGTAGCGGGTGGAGTCCTTGTCGTCGGTGTCGACGTAGTAGGCGAGCGCGCCGCGCACGCCGGTGCGCTGCAAGCGGCCGAGCAGTGCGGCGAACGCGCTCGCGTCGGCGACCGTGGCGACGGCGCGCAGTTCGTCGGCCACCGGGGTGAGCCCGGCGGCGGCGACCAGCTCGGTGTTCATGAAGCTCGAGTACAGGTCACCGATCTTGCGGGCGTCCGCGCTGTCGGCCGCGCCATCGGCGCACTCGGTGATGATGGTCTGCACATCGATCTCGGCCTGGTCGTACAACGTCCGGAACGCACCGTCCACCGCCCGGTCGGCCGGGATCTCGTAGTCGGCCAACCACCGCCCGTTGACATGCGCGAACAGATCGTCCTGCACCCGCACATCCTGATCACGGAAGGACAGGTCGATACCGGAGGGGCTGCTCAGATCCGAAGTCACGCGCTCCAGTATGCCGAAACATCATTGCGAACCGGGGGCGTGCCGGACGGCGCCGCACTGATCGACCGGCCGCTCACAGATCGCGCTCCGATCAGCTTTTCGCTCCGTGGCCGTCTGTACCTGGGACATCGACTCACAGGAGGCAGACGACATGCGGAAATTGATCTACGGGATGAATGTGACTCTGGACGGCTACACCGCCGCGCCCGGGGACGACCTCGGCTGGAGCGGGGGCGAGGGGCCGGATTCCTCATCGAGCGACGAACTGTTCCAGTGGTGGTCCGACCGGGTGGCGGCGACGGAGCTGTCGCTCTACGGGCGCAAGTTGTGGGAGGCGATGAGTTCACATTGGCCCACCGCCGACGAGCAGCCGGGCGCCACGCCGGCGGAGGCCGAGTTCGCCCGCCGCTGGCGGGACATGCCGAAGGTGGTGTTCTCCTCGACCATCGGCGCGGTCGACTGGAACACCCGCCTGGTCAGCGGCGATGCGGTCGGTGAGATCGGCCGGCTCAAGGCCGAGGGGGGCGGTCCGATGGATATCGGCGGTGCGACGCTCGCGGCGGCCGCCATGCGAGCCGGGCTGATCGATGAATACCTGCTGGTCACCCATCCGGTGCTGGTGGGCGGCGGTACACCGTTCTTCACCGCGCTGGACAGCTGGGTGAACCTGAAGTTCCTCGAAACGCGGACGTTTCCCGGCGGCGTGGTGCTGACCCGATACGAGACGAGGCGGTGAGCATCGATCGGTTCACGGTCGGCCTGCCCCTTCCCCGGCGCCTTGGACCCTGGCCTCGTCGACCGGCAGTGTCGTCGGCAGGCCCAGCCAGGGCTTGCCGGTGGCGTCGAATCCGGTGAGCTCGGCGATCTTCCCGCCGACGATGTGCAAGGCCGCCACGGCGAACAATCGGTACTCGGCGGCATCGGGGGTGCGTAGGTACAGCGCGGCGGCGGGCATGCGGTTGACCGTCGTGGCGATACCGCGCCAGTCGTCGTGGCCGGGCTGGAAGAGCCCGCCGGCGACCCAGCCGTCCACCGCGTCCTTCGCTGTCCTGGTGACGATGCCCGAGTCGGGCAGCATCACGAAACGCAGGTCCTCGCGCAGCAGGGCGATCAGTGCGTCGAGGTCGTTGCGCTGATGGGCGTCGATGTAGGACCGCACCACACCGCGCTCGTCGTTCGACAGTTCGTGGCGTGCGGGGAGTTGCCAGTCGAGGCGGCGGTCGGGTAGCTGCTCGCGTATCGTCCCGCGCGCTCGCTGCAAGCCACTGGTCACCGCGGCGACGGTGATCTCCAAGGCCTCGGCCACCTTCGACGCGGGCCAGCCGAGAACGTCGCGCAGGATGAACACCGCCCGTTGCCGCGGCGGCAGGTGCTGGACGGCGACGATGAACGCCAGCTCGATCGTCTCCCGCGCGACCGCCGATTCCTGCGGGTCCTCGGGCAGCATCCGGTCGGGGTAGGGCTGCAGGTGCGCTGCCTCGGAATCGGGCAGCTGCGAGGGTATGGGCGTGCGCTTGTCCAGGAAGTCGAGACAGGCGTTGGTCGCGATCCGGTACAACCAGGTGCGCAGAGCGGCGTTGCCCTTGAACGACTCCCGCTTGTGCCAGGCACGCAGGAATGTCTCCTGCGTCATGTCCTGCGCGTCGTCGTAGTTCGCGAGCATCCGATAGCAGTGCACCTGCAGCTCACGCCGGTGGCGCTCGGTGAGGGCCGCGAACCGCGCCGGATCGCCCGAGCGGACAACGTCGAGGAACGCGGCCTCGTCAGCGCTCAGCGGTCCGGCGTCGGTCATGTCGGTATTCCTTCCACCGGTGCGAGGGACATCAGAACTGACGACGCGGCGGAGGATTTCTGATCGGTGGCGGCCGGATCGGCCCTAGACGCAGGCGAATTCGTCGTCGCGGACGCCGGCGACGAAGGCGTCCCATTCGGCGGGGGTGAAGTGCAGGGCGGTTGATCCGTGGCGCAGGGTCGTGGCGCCGTCGGCCGCGTGCTGGGTGGTGAGGGAGGGGTGCGGGCGCTGGGCGAGCAGGCAGTCGAGGAACGTGGTCCACACGGAGGCGGGGACGGTGATGATGGGCTCGTCGAGGCCACGGTTCATCGGGTTGCGCCGGAATTTGCTGTCTCGTATCTGGACGGCGTCACCTTCGAAGCGAACCTCGACACATTGGTTACCGTTGTTGGAGCGCGACGAGGTGAACCAGCCGTGATCGGCCGGGCGGCGGCGAGCTGTGATCGACATAACACGAATCTTACACTCTCGCATAGTCGCTGATCAGGGCAAGGGATTCGGATCTCGGCATGGCCTGTTCCCTGGCACGCAGGAAGGCGTAGCCGAGATCGCGGACCTGTTCGGCGTCGTCGACGTGACCACCGAAAACAGCGCTCTCGGCCCACGCGAAGGTCGGTAGCTGGTCGCTTGCGAAGTCGAGTAGATGGAAGCTGGAACCGCCGAGCACCGCGCCCTCGGGTGCGCTGAACGGGATCACCCGGACGTCGACGGTGTCGAGTTCGCGCATCAGCTCCACCAGGTGACGCAGCTGCCCGCGCAACACTTCGGGGCCGCCGGTCTGCTGACGCAGCGTCGCCTCACCGAGCACGGCCGTGAGTTCCAGCGGTTCCGGTTCCCGCAGCCGCCGCTGGCGACGCAACCGGATTGCGACTAATTGGTCTACCTGTACTGGGCGGATCATCACGTCGGCACTGATGAGCGCCCGTGCGTACGCCTCCGTCTGCAGCAGGCCGGGCACGATCAGGCTGTCGTAGCTGCGGATGCTCTGCGCCCCCGCCTCCATGCCGTACAAACGCTGCAGTTCGGGGCCGATCAGCGCGGCGGAAGTGGACCACCAGCCGCGCTGTTTGCTGGCCTCGAGCAGCGCGAGCAATTCCCGGCGTTCGTCGGCGGGCACATCGAGTACATCGAGCACCGGTTCGATGGTCGTGCGTGTGAGGACCCGTCGGCCTTTTTCCACATGAGACCAGTTGGCGGGGGTGAAACCGACCCGCTTGGCAAAACCCGCGGAGTCGAAACCACGCTGTTCGCGCAGGTCACGCAGGCGCAGGACCAGTTCCCAGCGCGCGGCGGTAGGCGAAACGGGTGCCATGGGCGCTGATCGTACTCCGGGCGGACACACCTGCTACTGACTATTGTCAGCGTCGTTGTGTCGCATTAGGCTGTAGATAGCGGCAAATATCTAGCGAATGCAAGCTCCACACCGTCGACGGAGACGAGGTAGTGATGAGCCAGCGCACTGACAGCAAGGGCGGCTATGCCGCCGCCGAGGAATACTCGGAAACCCAGGACGCGCTCGCGCGCTGTCGTCACTATCGCAAGCACAACGGTCTGTATGCCGTGGTCGAAGCCACCTTCGGGCGCATCGTGCTCGAAATCGGGGCCGTCGGAGCCGTGGTGATGCCCTCGACGCTGGGCGAAAGAGTGCGCGGACAGCTGCTCAGCCGTGGTCAACGCTGCGGGCCGATCATCGGGCACCCCCGGTCCGGGCGCTGGACCTTCCTCACCGGGCCCACCGACAATTCCTACCTCGACACCGAACTGTTCGCCGAGATGTTCCGGGTGTGCGCATCGGTCGCCCTGCCCGGCAGCGACGTGGTGCTGCCCTCCCCGGCCGACGAACGCAGCGGCTACCGCATCTGGCTGCAACCACCCGACGGCGACTACCGTCCCGACTTCGCGCAGATCGTCGCCGCCACCCGCGCCAACGCCAGAACCACCGCCCTGGTGCGCGAACCCGGCTCGGCCTAACCGCCCAGCCGGGCGTGCATCTCCCAGACCAGCACCTCGGCGTCGCCGTGCGGACGAATCAGCTGACCACCCGAGCGGGTGAGCCGCACGGCGTCGCCCTGTGCCAAGGTGCCGACACCTTCCAGGTCCACCTCGCCGCGTGCGACGAAAACATGCAGGTAGGGGGCATCGGGCAGGGACACGGGGGCGCTGTCGGCGGTCAGCCGGGCCACGTGCATCGCCGCGTGCGAGGAATTGATCGAGATGGCGGTGCGGTCGCGGTAGCGCGGTAGGCCCGAGGCCACCGTCACCAGATCGCCGCGGGCGAGTTCGTCATCGATCTCGAGCTGCTGATAGCCCGGATCGACACCGGGTTCGTCGGGCACCACCCACATCTGCACGAAATGCACCGGCTCGTCGTGCTCGGGCAGCTTGCCGTCCAGGCGCCAGGAGTCGTTCTTCTCCGAGTGCAGGATGCCGGTGCCCGCGCTCATCCGCTGCGCAAGACCGGGATAGATCACACCGTTGTGGCCGAGCGAATCCTGATGCACCAGGCTGCCACCGAGCACCCAGGTGACGATCTCCATGTCGCGGTGCGGGTGGGTGTCGAAACCCTCGCCGGGCAGCACCACGTCCTCGTTGTTCACCAGCAGCAGGCCGTGATGGGTGTTGTCGGGGTCGTAGTGCTCGCCGAACGAGAACGAATGCTTCGAGTCGAGCCAGGAAATTCTGGTCTTCATCCGGTCACCGCCCCGATGCACCTCGATGCGCGGTGTCGTCGATGTGGACATGACCCTCCTCCTGCGCTGCACCCGTACCGCCACCTCAATTCTGGCACCACTATCCTCACGACGTGTCGACCCATCGCGCTGACGGCTCGAATCCGGCGGATGAGCGGCCGATCTCGCTGCGACATCTGCTGCGCGAAAGCCGCGGTGTGGTGCGGCGCAATCCACGGATGCCACGGTTGGCGCTGCTGCGCCTAGCCGCCCAATTCGGTGACGGCATGTTCCAGGCGGCGCTGTCGGGCGCCATCCTGTTCAACCCCGAACGCGAAACCGACCCCCTGGCCATCGCCGCCGGGTTCGCGGTACTGCTGCTGCCGTATTCGGTGCTCGGTCCCTACGCGGGCGCCCTCCTCGACCGGTGGGATCGGCGCAATGTGCTGCTGGTGGCGAGCATCGCGCGGGCGACGCTGATCGCGGCCGCCGCGTTGGCGCTGTTCGCCGGGGTGGGGGAGAGCGTGCTCCTGGTGCTCGCGCTGGCGACCGTCGGAATCAGCCGGTTCGTGCTTGCCGGGGTGTCGGCCGCACTGCCGAAGGTGCTCGAACAGCGCTGGCTGGTTCCGATGAACTCCGTGCTGGCCACGGTGGCCTCGGCGTGCGCGGGGGTCGGCGCGGCGGCGTCGGTGGCGGTGATCGCGGTGCTCGGGGCGGGGGATTCGGCCTCGGCCGTTGCGGTCGCGCTCAGCGGGGTCGGGTCGGTGGTCGGCGCGCTGCTGGCCATCGGTTTCGCACCGCACATCCTCGGGCCCGAAAAAGGTTCGGCGGGAGCGGAAAGTGCTGTCCGGGCGATCGCGACCGGATTGGCCACGGGTGCGCGGGCCGTCTGGCGATCGACGCAGGTGACGACGGCGATGATCGGCATCGGGGCGCATCGCATCGTGTTCGGGATGAACACGCTCATCATGGTGCTGGTACTGCGTCAGCCCGAGGGGCAGAGCGAAATGAGCGGCGGGCTGGTCGGATTCGGGGTCGCGATCGGTGCGGCCGCGGCGGGCATGCTGCTCGCCGCGATCCTCGCGCCCGTGCTGATTCCCCGGCTCGGCAGGCCGCGGACCGTGCTCGTCGGACTGGCGACGGCCGTCCTCGTGCAGCTCACCCTGGTGACACCGACCGCGCTCGCGTCCTCGGAAGCAGCCACCGACCACGCCCACCGGCTGCTGCTGATCGGCGCGTTCGGGCTCGGGCTCGCCGGGCAGACGATCAAGCTCACCGGCGACGCCAGCATGCAGATCGACATCGACGACGACCGGCGCGGGCAGGTCTTCGCCCTCCAGGACACGGTCTTCAACATGACCTTCGTGCTGGCCATCGCCGCGACCGCCCTGGTGATTCCGGCCGACGGTCGTTCGCTGCCGGTGGTGCTGGTCGGAGCCGGGGTGTACGCGCTCGGCATCGTCGCGATCGCGCTGAATTCACGGCGGGCACGCTGATCCGTCGAAGAGCGTCCGTGCGCGGTCAGTCGTCGGGTTCGAAGCGCAGGCGTTCACCCGGACGGAGTTGGGCGACGCGGTCGACGTCGGCGTCGAGCACGACCGCGACGACCGGGTAGCCGCCGGTGATCGGATGGTCGGCGAGGAAGACCACCGGCTGACCGCTCGGTGGCACCTGCACCGAGCCGAGGGCGACACCTTCGGCGGGCAGTTCGCGAGTGATCGAGCGGGTGAGCGGCGGCCCGGCGACCCGGTCGAGGCGGGCGCCCACGCGATCGGTCTCACTGCTCACCTGCCACGAGGCCCGGAACAGGGCGGTGGGGTCGGTGAACCAGTCTTCGCGCGGGCCGGGACGAGCCCGGACGACGAGCACCTCCGGCGGCACGGGGACCGGCGCGAACTCGACGGTCGGGAAGGTGCGCGGCGGGGGACCGACGGGCAGCTGCATGCCCGGGCGCAGCGGGTCGGGGCCGATCCCGGAGAGGGTGTCGCGGCTGCGGGAACCGAGAACCTTCGGCACGTCGATGCCGCCACGTACACCGATGTAGGTGCGTAATCCGGTGCCTGCCATGCCGAGGCGAAGGGTCTGGCCCGCCTCGAGCTCGAGAACGCTCGCATGGCCTACGGGTGTGCTGTCCACTGTGGCCGTCGCCGGTGCGCCGGTGACCGCGACGGTGACGTGCGCATCGGTGCGCACTACGAGCCCGCCGAGCAGTACCTCGATGCCCGCGTGGTCCTCCGGATTGCCGACCAGCCGGTTCGCCAGCCGCAACGAGGCGCGGTCGGCGGCGCCGGCCGGACCCACGCCGGAATCGAACCAGCCGGGTCTGCCCAGGTCCTGGATCGTCGCGAGCGGCCCCACCCGCTCGATGAAGATCACCATGCGATCTCTCCCCGATTATCTGTCGAGGCGGCGCACCGTTGAGCAGCCCTTGCCTATTGCGCGATGTCGACGAACCGCACCGCCGTTCCCGCCCGGATCAGTGCGGGTGGGTCGCGATCGACCGCCCACATGCGTAGATCGGTACTTCCGATCAGTTGCCATCCGCCCGGTGTGCCACGCGGATATACCGCCGAGTACCCACCGGCCAGTGCCACCGCACCCGGTGGGATGGCGGTGCGGGCCTGGGCCCGGCGCGGCACGGTGAGCCTGCCGTCGGGCGAGACGAGATATCCGAACCCGGGTGCGAAACCCACGAAGGCGCACTGCCAGACGGTACCGGTATGGGCCGCGATCACCTCGGCGACAGACAGGTCGAGCAGCCGGGCGACTTCGGGCAGGTCGACCCCGTCGTAGCGCACCGGTACCTCGACCACCTCCTCGGGGCGCTCCGGGTCGGACAGTGTTCCACGGGAAACATCGAGCGAATCCGGCTGTGCGGATTCGGAATCCAGGCGGTCGAGCAGCGCGAGCAATTCCCGGCGCACCTGCGTGCCGTAGTTCACCGAATGCAGGGTGACCAGCACGGTCTCCGCTGCGGGCAGCACGTCCTGGACACCGGCGATGGCATGCACCCGCAGCGCCGACGCCAGGCGCTGCACCGGTCGCGGATCGTCGAGGGTGATGAGCATGGCGCGGTCACCCGCGGGCCTGATCCGCGTGCTCCAGTCGGTCACCATCGCGCCTCCCACCCTCAACCGAATGGTTCGACAGGTACGCCTGCCTCGTCCAACGCCCCCCTGATGCGGCGCGCCATCTCCACGGCCGCGGGCGAGTCACCATGGACACACACACTGGCCACGGACACAGCGACCGCACCCGGACCGTCAACGGTACGCGCGGTCCCCGACAACGCAAGGGATACCGCCTGGGCGACGGCGTCGTCGGGCGTCAGCACCGCACCGGCAACCCCGCGCGGCGCCAACGTGCCGGTGGCGGTGTAGGCACGGTCGGCGAAACCCTCGCCGACGAAACGCACTTTCGCCCGGTTCGCGGCGTGTTCGAGTTCGGTTCCGGCCGGGCCGAGCAGGGCGAGACCGGTTTCGGCCTCGGCGACGGCGGTCGCGACCGCGTCGGCGAGCAGACGATCCCGAGCGGCCGCGTGATAGAGGGCGCCGTGCGGCTTCACGTACCGCACCCGTTCGCCCGCCGCGCGCGCGAACGCCGCGAGGGCGCCGATCTGGTACAGCACCTCGTCGCGCAGTTCGGCGGGCGCGATGGCGATATCGCGGCGGCCGAAGCCGACCAGATCGCGGTAACCGACGTGCGCGCCGATCCGCACACCCTTGGCCACGGCCAACTCGCAGGTGCGGCGCATGATCGTCGGGTCGCCCGCATGGAAACCGCACGCGATGTTGGCGCTGGTGACGATGTCGAGCATGGCGGCGTCCTCACCCATCCGCCACGGGCCGAAACCCTCGCCCAGATCACTGTTCAGGTCCAGCGGCATGCTGCCCTCCGGTTTGCGCGCGTGCATGAACGCCCTCATTGTGCGCCGTGCACCGGGGCCACGTTTCAGCAGGCGTACACCCGCACCTCCGTGGCCTTGACCGCGAAATACGCCCGCGCACCGACGGTGAGGCCGAGCTGGGCCACGGCGGCCGGGGTGAGATCGGCGCACAGGCCGGGCGCGTTCGGTGCGTCACCACGCACCCGGACGATGCCGCCCCGATCGGTGATCTCGGTGATATCGACGGTGAAGACGTTGCGTGGGCTGCCGCCGGGGGGCCGGGTGAAAACCGACACGGCGGCGGGAGAGAACACAGCCGCCGCACGCGTACCTGCGGTGAAATCGCCGACGACACAACCGTCGACCGCCGAACTCGTCGCACCATCGTCCACGCCAACCGTCGGCGGCTCTGTGGAACCAGGCGACGGTTCGTCACGTCGGTCGGAACCGATCGACACCGCCGCCAGGGTCGGGTCGGGCCCGCGCGGCGCGGTGGCGGTGCCGTGGAGGAGGTTGAGGCCGGCGATGCGGGCGGCGAAGGGGCTGCGTGGGTGCGACATCACCTCGGTGACCTGGCCGGATTCGACGATGCGGCCCCCTTCGACGATGACGAGCCGGTCGGCGAGGGTGATGGCGTCGATGATGTCGTGGGTGACCAGGACCGCGCAGCGCGGGTGGGCTGGGTCGCGCAGAACGCGGCGCAGCAGCGAGCGCATGGCGGGGGCGACATCGACGTCGAGGGCCGACATGGGTTCGTCGAGCAGGAGCAGGTGCGGGTCGACGGCGAGGGCACGGGCCAGGGCGACGCGTTGGGCCTGGCCGCCGGAGAGGGCTGCGGGGTGGCGATCGGCCAGGTGCGTGGCGTCGACGGCCGCGAGCCATTCGGCGGCGACGGTTTTCGCGTCGCGGTTACCACGGCTGCGTGGGCCGAAAGCGACATTCTCGGCGACGGTGAGGTGCGGGAAGAGCAACGGCTCCTGGGCGAGCAGCGAGATGCCGCGTCGATGTGGCGGGAGCGCAACACGCTTCGCGGTTTCGGTGAGGATATCGGCGCCCAGGCGCACGTGGCCCGCATCGGGGACGAGTAGGCCCGCGATCACCTGCAACAGGCTGGACTTACCCGCACCATTCGGGCCGAGGACGGCGAGGACTTCGCCTGGTGCGACCTCGATCGCCAGGTCCAGATCGCGATCCGCAATGCGTGCGGCCACCGAAAGGCCCGCCGGACGCGACGGCTTCCCCGACGATTCGTCGAGTGCGCTCGCGGAGGATCCCGCCGAATGTGCCGCCTGATCGGCGGGTGACGGCACACTTCTCGGCAATTCGTCCTGCGGGCTCATTCGACCCTTCCTCCGCTTCGGGTGCGGCCGAGTTGGGTGCCGGGGATGGGACTGGTGCGCCGGTAGGCCAGCAGCACGATCAGGATCGCGACGATGATGAGCACCACCGAAAGCGCGACGGCCGCATCGGGATCGGCTTCCCGCTGGAGGTAGATCTCCAGGGGCAGGGTGCGGGTGCGGCCCTGGAGGCTGCCCGCGAAGGTGAGGGTGGCGCCGAATTCACCGAGCGCGCGGGCGAAGGCGAGCACCGCACCGGAGATGAGCGCGGGGCGCATCAGCGGCAGGGTGATCCGCCACCACACCGTGCTCGGCCCGGCACCGAGGGTGGCCGCGATCTGCTCGTAGCGGTGACCCGCCGTCCGCAACGCACCCTCGAGCGTGAGGACCAGAAACGGCAGCGCCACAAAGGTTTGCGCCAGCACCACCGCCGTCGTGCTGAACGCGATCTGCAGACCGAGGGCTTCGAGGTGGCTGCCCAACAGCCCACGCCGCCCGAAGGTGTACAGCAGAGCGATACCGCCGACCACCGGTGGTAATACCAAGGGCAGCAACACAAGTGCGCGCAACACCGGCAGCCCACGCCAACGGGCCCTGGCCAGGACGACTGCCATCGGCACACCGAGCAGCACGCACAACAGCGTGCTGCCCGCTGCCGTCCGCAAGCTCAACCACAGTGCGTCGCGCGAGGCCTCGGTGGTCACCAGCGCACCGAACCGACCCCATTCCACGCCCCAGGCCAAGGCGCCGAGCGGCACGACGACCAGGGCGAATCCGATCAGCGCGGGCAGCAACAACCAGCGGGGGAACCCTGCGGCGCCGGTTCTCACGGCACACCGAACCCGGCTTCGGTCAGCACCTGCCGACCCGTCGGGCCGGTCACCAGGTCGATGAACTTCCCGGCATCGGCGGAATCCCCGACCGCCCCGATGGGATAGGTGTTCACCGCCGCCGACGCCTCGGGGATCGCGACCGTACTCACCTTCGCGCCGGCACCCGCCGCATCCGTGACGTACACCAGGCCCGCATCCGCCTGTCCGGAGGTCACTTTGGTGAGCACGTCGGCCACCGAAGATTCCTCACTCACCGGCCGCAATGTCACCTGAGCCGCTCCCGCGACCTTCTGTGTCGCCCGGCCACACGGCACCTGCGGCGCACACACCACCACGGACAACCTGTCTCTCGTCAGATCGCGGAAACCGTTGATCCCCTTCGGGTTACCGGGCGCGGTGACGATCGTGAGGACATTCGTGGCGAAAGGGCGCGCAGTGGTGATGCGTCCGTCGGCGATCACCTTGTCCATCGTCGGCTGGTCGGCCGAGGCAAAGACGTCGGCGGGAGCACCGGCCTGCAACTGGGCGGCCAGATCCGACGATCCGGCGAACGAGAACCGCACGTCCACACCGGGATTCGCGGCTTCGAAATCGTCCTCGAGGTCGGTGAAGACCTTCTTCAACGAGGCGGCGGCGAAGACGGTGAGCGTCGAATCGCCCGTCGCCGAATCTGTTTCGGAACCACAGGCGGTGAGCACGGTCAGCGCGGCCGCCAGGGCGAGTGCGCGCTTCATCCGGCGGCCCGTTCGACGACGACCGTCGTAGCCTTCACACTCGCCAACGCCACACTCCCGGGTTCGAGCCCGAGCTCGCGCACCGCTTCGCTGCTCATCAACGAAACCACCGTGAACGGACCGCATTGCATCTCCACCTGTGCCATCACCTTGTCGGTAACGACGCGAGTGACCAAGCCGGGGAACCGATTCCGTGCCGAACTGGCACTGCCGACCTCGGTGTGCGGCGGGCGCGCCTGCTCGACGGCGAGAGCCGCCAGCTCACGACCCTCGACGACCAACCGGCCCGCGCTGTCCTTGCTCGCCGACAGCGCGCCGGAGTCGATCCACCGGCGCACGGTGTCGTCGCTGACGCCGAGCAGATCGGCGGCTTCCTTGATTCGCAGTTTCGCCACCCACTCAGGATAGATCCGCAAACTCGGCAAAATCTAACCAACTTCTCCGCATTCTCGGAGTATCGACTCATCGTGGTGTCGGAGGTATCTCGGGAGAACATGGGTAACTCGCCGGGGACGGGCCGACCCGTCACAGAGGAACCGCCGGCCGCGTCCACAACATCTACGCGCCCGAGCCCGGCCTTGATTCGCGGGGAGGCGGGTAAGCTCGGACCATCATGGCCACGTATTTCGATCCGAAGTCCTGGTCACTGGCGGGCGCTGTCGACCTGGGCAAACGTCTGCTCGACCCCTCGTGGATCGACCAGTGGCTCGGCTTCACCACGTCCTGGGCCGACCCGGTGGCCGACCTGGGCTCGGGCACGGTCACCGCGCTGATGCCCGACGTCCTGATGACCGTGCTCAGCGAGGGCATCTTCAGCCGCTTCGGCGGGCGGGAAGTGTCGGCCACCCTGCTCGGCCACGACCTCACCGCCACCCTCGACACGTTCAAGGTGCGCAGGCGCGGCGCCCACTTCCAGAGCAAAACGGTGCTGTCTGACCTGGTCTGGGACTCCCACCCCTTCGACACCGTCACCGTGATCGCGCACGGCGTTCGCCTCATTCCCGGTGTGCCGACCAAGATTCGCGTGCAGCAACTCGACATCGAGGGCAGCATCGGCATCGGCGCCCTCATCGACTGGGTGGACGAGCAGAACCTGGACTGGAAGCTCCGGCTCGACGAGCAGGGCCGGATCGTCGCCACCCATCGCACCCGCAAGATGAGCGCCGTCGTCGACGCGCAGGTCTACGACAACCTGCTCACCATCGATATCCGCCGCGCCAGCTGGTACCGCATCCGGTTGCCGCGCCGGGTGGTCCAAGCGCCCGCACTACTGCTCGACGACCTGCCCAACCGGGCGAGCATCTCTTACGCGCATCGCCGCGGCGACGTGGTGAAATTCCGCATCGAACTGCCCGAGACCACCGGTTCGTTCGACCTCACCCAGATCCGCGACGCCATCATCGCCGGGACCACGCTGATCGTCTTCTAGGACTGCTGGGTCGCCCACCACTCGCGCAGGGCGGCCTCGGCTTCGTCGCGGGTCATCGGGCCACGGTCCAGGCGCAGGTCCTTGAGGTATTTCCACGCCTTGCCCACCTGCGGGCCCGGCTCGAGACCGAGTAGCTCCATGATCGCGTTGCCGTCCAGGTCCGGGCGCACCCGCGCCAGATCCTCCTGCTCACGCAGGGTCGCGATGCGCTGCTCCAGCTCGTCGTAGGTGGCGCGCAACGCCGCCGCCCGCCGCTTGTTGCGGGTGGTGCAGTCGGCCTTGACCAGTTTGTGCAGGCGATCGAGCAGGTCGTCGGCGTCGGTGACGTAGCGGCGCACCGCCGAATCGGTCCACTGGCCCTTGCCGTAACCGTGGAAACGCAGGTGCAGGAACACCAGGCGCGCAACGTCTTCGGTGAACGCCTTCGGATACTTCAGCGCCCGCATGCGTTTACGCACCATCTTCGCGCCGACCACCTCGTGATGGTGGAAGCTCACGCCGCCGCCCGGCTCGTTGCGCTTGGTGTCGGGCTTGCCGATGTCGTGCAGCAGCGCCGCCCAGCGCAACACCAGGTCGGGGTCGCCCTCCTCCTGGTCGATCGCCTGCGACAGCACCGTCAGCGAATGCTGGTAGACGTCCTTGTGCTGGTGGTGCTCGTCGATCTCGAGCTTCATCGCGGGCACCTCCGGCAGCACCCGCTGGGCGAGACCGGTATCGCACATGAGGTTGATGCCGTCGATCGGATGTTCCGCGCCGATCAGCTTGTCGAGTTCGGTGCGCACCCGTTCGGCGGTGATGCGGTCGATCTGCTCGGCCATCTCCACGATCGCCGTGCGCACCCGAGGCGCTACCTCGAAACCGAGCTGCGCGACGAAGCGGGCGGCGCGCAGCATGCGCAACGGGTCGTCGTCGAACGAATCCTGCGGGGCCGCAGGTGTATCGAGCACGCCCTTCAAGAGGGCGTCGAGCCCGTCGAGCGGGTCGACGAACTCGAGCGAACCGTCCTCGGCGATCTTCACCGCCATCGCGTTCACCGTGAAATCGCGCCGGACCAAGTCGCCCTCGAGCGTGTCACCGAAGGTCACCTCCGGATTGCGGGACACCCGGTCGTACGTATCGGCCCGGAACGTGGTGATCTCGAGCTGGTGATCCCCCTTGGCCGCACTCACCGTCCCGAACGCGAGCCCACCGGTGTCCCACAACTGATCGGCCCACCCTCGCATCAGCTCCTGCACGACCTCCGGCCGCGCATCGGTGGTGAAATCCAGATCATTGCCCAACCGCCCGAGCACCGCGTCGCGCACGCTGCCCCCCACCAGATACAGCGAATGCCCCCGCGCGGCGAACATGCCCCCCAACGGCACCAGCACCTCGGACAGCTGCCCCAACGTCACCGCCGCACCAGCAAGCAGCCGAGCACGACGATCCGCGACAACATCAGAGGAAACCACGAGTACAGAGCTTACTGTTCCGCCTCCCCGCGACTCTGGCCAGACTCAGGTGCGTGCGGACTTGCGGACGCGGCAAGCTACTTGTGATGGCCTGGTCAGCCCGTCCCCGGTGAGTTACCCATGTTCGCGCGTGATCGCTGGGTTGCGGCGACAACAGCGCTCGAGCAACACAGCTAAGCTGGCGAGGTGTCTCCTCCGGCCGATCGCGCGAACAGTCGACGCCGCCAGCCGCGGCGGCGCGGCGGGGCGGGTAACGGCGGTAAGCCGCGTATGCGCACGGTGCGCGAAACGTCCGCAGGCGGCCTCGTTGTCGACGGGTTGGACGGGCCGAGGGAGCTGCGGTGTGCCGCGTTGATCGGGCGGACCGATCGGCGCGGGCGGTTGCTGTGGTCGCTGCCCAAAGGCCATATCGAGGAGGGCGAGACCTCCGAGCAGACCGCCATGCGTGAGGTCGCCGAGGAGACCGGCATCATCGGCGAGGTGGTCGCCGAGCTGGGCAATATCGATTACTGGTTCGTCACCGAGGGCAGACGGGTACACAAGACCGTGCACCACTATCTGCTGCGCTGTCTCGGCGGTGAGTTGTCCGATGCCGACGTGGAAGTCACCCAGGTTGCGTGGGTTCCGTTGAGCGAGTTGGATTCTCGGTTGGCCTACGCCGACGAGCGGCGCCTGGCCGAGGTGGCTAATCGGATGATCGACCGGATGGAGACCGGCAAGCGATGACGGGTGGACTGTTCCGGCTGATCACGGCGGTCCTGACCATCTTGGGTTCGGTGGCGCTGTTGCCCGCGGTGGCGCAGGCGCAACCGGACGACGCGTCGGCGCCGAAGTTCCTCAAACTCACCCTGGACGCGGTGGCGCCGGGCACGGTGACCACGAGCAGCGATCCGGTGCTCACCGTGTCCGGGACGGTCACCAATATCGGTGACCGGGTGGTCGACGATGTGAGCGTGCGTATCCAGCGCGCCGCCCCGGTGCTGTCGCCGAGCGGGTTGCGCAGCTCGCTGCGGCTCGATCAGGTGAACTACGACGTGACCGGACCGTTCGAGGATGTGGCGCCGCAGCTGAGTCCTGGCCAGCGCAAACAGTTCTCGGTGCGGATCGCGTTGCGCGGCGGCGACGGCGCGTCGCTCGGCATCACCGATCCCGGTGTGTATCCGCTGCTGCTGAATGTGAACGGTGAGCCGGCCTACGGCTCGCAGGCCCGGCTCGACGACGCCCGCTTCCTGCTTCCGGTGCTCGGGCTGCCACCGGCCGACGGTGACCCGGCGCCGGTCGCCGCGCCGCCGGAGGCCACGCCGGTGGCGACGACGGTGATCTGGCCGCTGGCCGACCGGCCGCGCATGGTCGCGGGCAAACCGGGGTCGGTGAACGGGCAGGTGGAACTGCTCGACGACGAGCTCGCCGCCTCGCTCGGCAAGGGCGGGCGGCTCGAGCAGCTGGTCGCCGCGCTGGAAGCGGTGGCACCCGCACCGGGCAAGGACAACGCGGTCGCCGGTTCGGTGTGCATCGCGATCGATCCCGACCTGGTGTCGACCGCGCAGACGATGACGCGCGGCTACCGGGTGCTGGCGAGTCCGTCGGATCCGGAGGGCGCGACGCGGGAGGGGACCGGCGCCGCGAACGCGCAGGCCTGGCTCGACCGGTTGCGCGCGCTCGCCGGGTCGATGTGCACGGTGGCGTTGCCGTACGCGCAGGTCGATGTGACGGCGTTGGCGGCGGTGAACGAGCCGGGTCTGTCGGCGCGGGCATTGCACGCACCGGCCGATGTGGTGGACGCGATCCTCGGCACCCGGTCGCTGCGCGGGGTGAGCCTGCCCGATTCCGGCAGCATCGACCACGCGGCGGGGCAGCTGCTGCGTGAGTACGGGTACGGCACGGCGGTGCTCGCCGGGTCGGCGGTATCGGGTGAGGGTTCGGTGCCGGATCCGGAGACCGCGCTCACCTCGACGCCGTCGACGTTCGTGCCCGGCACGGTCGTCGGCGGGGAGCAGGCCGCGCCGGACGTGGTGCGGGTGCCGGATGTGAGCGTCGAGGCGGGGCCGAACACCGATCCGGCGCTGCGGGTGACGACCTTCGACATCTGGTCGGCGACCGCGCTGGCCGCCGTGGGTTCCAACCCGCCGACGCCCTCGTTCACGCCGTCGAAGGTGCGCTTCGACGTCACCAACGATTCGCGGGCGGCCCGGTTGCAGGACGCGCTCGGCGCGATGGCGTGGACCGCGCTGAATCCCGCGCCGGACCGGCCGCGTTCGCAGCTGTTGATGCCGCCGCAGCAGTGGGGCGCCAGCCGCGAGGAGGGTGTGGCGCTGCTGAAACAGGTGGAACTGCTCGCCCGCAACCAGCTGGCCCAGCCGCGGCCGTTCGCGGAGCTCGTCGCGCAGGAGCCGGATCCGCGCCCGTTCACTCTCGAATACCTGCCGTCGGCCGCTCAGGACGCGGCGCCCGAACATCTCGTCGTGCCCGTGCGCGACCAGGGTGCGCGGATCACCGAGATGATGCGGGCGCTCGTCGAGCTGCCCGAGGCCGAGCTGACACCGCTGGCCTTCCTCACGCCCGCGCGCGAGGATCTGCTGCGGGCGTTGAGCCTGTCGGACCGGCGTGGCGAGGACGACACTCTCGCCGACCTGCATGCCGACCGGCGTGTCGATCAGGTGACCCGGGAAATCGACACCGTCTTCGCGTCGGTATCGGTGTTGCCCCCGGGCGGTGTGTACACGCTCGCGTCCGAGCAGAGCCCGTTGCTACTGGTGGCCCGCAATGATCTGCCGGTGGCGATCCGGGTGAACTTCCGGATCTCCGCGCCTTCCGAGACGAACATCACCGATATCGGCGAACAGCTCCTTCCGCCGAATGGAACCCGGTCATTTCAGATACCGACCGAGGTGAGCGACAGCCGTAAGCTGGTCATTCCCATCGCCCTTACCACCCCCGACGGAATCACGCTAGGGGAGCCGACGTCGGTCTCGGTGCGCTCGAACGCCTACGGTCAGGCCTTGGCCATAATTACGGCATGTGCCGCGATACTGCTGTTGCTGTTGGCCGGGCGCCGGCTGTGGCGGCGCTTCCGCGGCCGACCCGACCCCGCCGACGAGGGGTTCGCCCCCGAAACGGTGGAACGGGCCGGACGACTGCGACGCGCCCGGCAACGACTGCGTCGGCAGTAAACACCCACGCCTGACCGGCGCGCGGGGGACCATGACAGGCAAGAACGAGGCGGGATTCGCGGGTTGCGCCGGGTACAGGAGGCATGATGGGCGACGATGATTCCGCTCATCGGCACAACCACGACGAACGCGACGAGCCGACCCACCGCTGGGGCCCCGCCGCGCCATGGGAGCGTGGAATGAGCGGCCGCGACACCGACGAGCCGCAGGTGCCGGCCCGTCCCGGTGATCGCCCGGTCCCGCCGCGCCTCGGTCCCGTCGACCCGGCCTGGCCACGCCCTGCTGATCCCGGCCCGCGCCCGCAGCAGGGTGCGCGACCCGCCCAGCCGACGGGACGACCCGTTCCCGGCAGTTCGGGCGAAATCCCGCGTGTGCAGCCCCCTCGCCAGCCGCAGCACGGGCCCGGTCGTACTGGTGAGCCGCCGTACCCGCAAGCCCCCCGGCCCGGCGAACCGAACTTCAGTCCATCGCCCGGCGAACCGCCGCACGCGCGGTATCCGCGCGATGACGAGCCGCGTCATCGCCCCGCCGAACCCCCGCGCGCACCTCATCCCGGCGAGTCGAACTACGGCCCGGCACCCGATGCTCCGCATCGACCGCTGCCACCTGTCGAGCCGAATCACCGTCCGGGGCCCGCAGACCCACTGCGCGGGCAGCCACCGCGACCGGGGGACCCGAGCGGTGCCGTGGCTGACGACGCGCTGCGCGCACCGGGACGTTCCGGCGAAAGCATCCGTCGGCCCGCACCTTCCGGCGAATTTCCGATCCAGCAGCGACCGGGCGGCCCCGGTCCGCAGCGACCCCAGCCGTACCCGGCCGATGGCCGTTCCGGGGAGTTCCCTCGGCAGCAGCGACCAGGTGGTCCGCAGCCTCCTCGGGCCTATCCGGCGGACGGGCGTTCGGGGGAGTTCCCCCGCCAGCAGCGACCTGCGCCGCCCGATCCGAGATCGGCCGCTCCTTACGGCGAGTCGTCGCAACCACCGCCGATTGACCCGCGGGTGCCCGGCGCCGGTGCGCCGCGACGCCCCGAATCGGGTCGCCCCGGCGAGTTCCGACCACAGGGACCCGGCCCCGAGGGACGCCCGGGTGGCTTCGGGTCGGTGCCCGGCGGTCAGCGGGGCGCCGGTGGACAACCTGGCGTCGGCGGGCAACCGCGAGGTCGTCGGGGCGGCGATGATGCGCATCAAGGGCCTGCACAGCGGCCGGGTGGTCCACAGCGGCCGGGGCCCAGGTCGGGGGAGTTTCCGCAGCAGCGGGCTGCAGGGGCATCCGGGGCGATTCCTCGGCAGGCACGTCCCGAGGTGGATCCTGGGCGGCGTCCGCAGGCCGGTCCGCCGCCGCGTGGCTACGAGGCAGCTCGACCGGGGCCTGGGCGTGACAGCTTCCCCGGGATGCCCGCGGCATCGAGTCGGCCCGGTGGTGACGCGCTTCGGGCGGCCGAGCAGACGCAGGTGATCGCGCGGCCGGAGCGGATTCGTACCGAGAAGCCCGCGCCGCGTGACACGAATCCACAGTCGGCCAACGCGAAGTTGCTCAAGGATTCCGGGTCGATCGCCGTGGCGACGCTCGTCAGCCGGATCACCGGGTTCGCGAAGCAGTTGTTGCTGCTCACCGTGCTCGGTCCGGCCATCGCCAGTGCGTTCATCTCGGCGAACCTGATTCCGAACATGGTGGCCGAGTTGGTCCTCGGCGCGGTGCTCACGGCGATCGTCGTGCCGACGCTGGTGCGCGCCGAACAGGAGGACGCCGACAACGGCGCCGAGTTCATCCGAAGATTGGTGACCGCCGCCTTCGCCGTGCTTTTCGTGGCGACGGTCCTGACGCTCGCCGCGACGCCGATCCTGGCCAGCCACGTGCTCGTCGACTCCGACGGCAAGGTCGACACCTCGTTGACCACCGCGCTCACCTACCTGCTCGCACCGGCGATCCTGTTCTACGGCATGTCGGCGCTGTTCACGGCCATCCTCAACACCAGGCAGGCGTTCAAACCGGGCGCGTGGGCACCGGTGATGAACAACATCGTCGCGCTCGTCGTGCTGGCGGTATACGCGCTCACGCCCGGCGAGATCACCCTCGACCCGGTGCGGATGAGCGACCCGAAACTGCTGGTCCTCGGCCTGGGCATCACCGCAGGTGTGGCCACCCAGGCGCTGAGCCTGCTGCCCGCCATCCGCAGGCACGGGATCAATCTGCGCCCGCTGTGGGGCATCGACGCTCGCCTCAAGCAGTTCGGCAGGATGGCCGCCGCGATCATCCTGTACGTGCTCATCAGCCAGGTCGGCCTGGTGGTGGCGAACAACATCGCCTCCGCGGCCGACGAGGCGGGCCCGGCGATCTTCGCCAACGCCTGGGCGCTGCTGCAGCTGCCCTACGGCGTCATCGGCGTCACGCTGCTCACCGCGATCATGCCGAGGCTGAGCCGCAACGCCGCCGCCGACGACACGCCCGCCGTGGTCGACGATCTGTCCGCGGCCACCAGGCTCACCATGATCGCGCTGATCCCGATCGTGGCCTTCATGACGCTGGCCGGTCCGGCGATCGGCGAGGCCCTCTACGGCTACGCCCGGTTCTCCGGTGACGCCGCCCGCCTCGGCAGCGCGGTGAGCTGGTCGGCCTTCACGCTGATCCCGTATTCGCTGGTGCTGATCCATCTGCGCGTCTTCTACGCCCGTGAGCAGGCGTGGACGCCGACCTGGATCATCCTCGGCATCACCACCGTGAAGATAGCCTGCTCGGCGCTCGCCCCGGTGATCGCTCGCGACAGCGACGACGTGGTCATCATCCTCGGCGTCGCCACCGGCCTCAGCTTCACCGCGGGCGCGGTGATCGGCGGGATCCTGCTGCACCGCAGCCTCGGTGATCTGCGCATGTCCAATGTCGGCCGCACCATCACGCGGGTGGTGCTCGCCTCGATCGCGGGCGGCGCGGTGATGCTTATCGTCGACACCGTGACCGGCCTCGCGAACGTCACCGGCGGCCCGGCCTCGCTGTTGCGGGTCACCGTCGACGCGCTCGTCCTGTTCTCGGTGGCGTTCGGGCTGATGCGTCTGGTCGGCATTCCCGAGGTGGTGGCGATCACCGTCGCGGTCTCGCGCAAGCTCGGCATCACCCCGCCCGCGCCGGACTCCACGCTCGACGAAGACGCCTCGGCCGAGGACATCTACGCGACCACCGTGTTGCGCAGGCCCGACACCTACGCCTTCCCGGCGTACGGGCAGTCGATGGATACCCAGACCATGGTGTTGCCGGTGATCCGGCCCGGTGCTGTTGACATCACCGGTCAAGCGCAGTTCCCGTACGCTGTTCGGCAGACCGATACGGGAGATCAGGCCGAAGGAGGACCGAGGGTGAGCGATGACGCGGTGGGCGGCGTCCCAGCCGCTGATTCTGCGGCGCGCGCCGCAGGAGGAAGGTCCACCGATGTCCGGCCCGACGGGGCAGACACCGCGGGATCCGAACACGCCGACGCGCCCGACGACAGCAAGAACCCGCAGGCAGACGGGTCGCCGGAGAAGAACGAACCGACCGAGGACCGTCGCGGTGCCGCGCCGCCGCACGATCCGACCCACGACACCGGCATGCTGCCGATCCCCGTACCGCCGCAGGACGTGCAACGTCCGCAGCGCGGACCGAAGCTGATCCCCGGCGCGTCGGTCGCGGGCGGCCGCTATCGCCTGCTCGCCAGCCACGGCGGCGCGCGCGGGCTCAAGTTCTGGCAGGCCCTCGACATCAAACTCGACCGCGAGGTCGCGCTGACCTTCGTCGATGCCGATCAGAAGTCGGGTGAGAACGCGGGCCACGACGGCCCGCAGGCGATCCTGTCGCGCACGCTGCGCCTCGGCCGCATCAACTCGCCCGGCCTGGCAAGGGTCCTGGACGTGGTGCGCGGTAGTTCCGGCGGCATCGTTGTCGCGGAGTGGACGCCCGGCCGGTCGCTGCGGGAGATGGCCGAGACGGTGCCGTCCCCGATCGGTGCGGCTCGGGCCATCCGGGTGCTCGCCTCGGCGGCCGAACTGGCCCATCGCGGCGGTGGCTCGCTCTCGATCGACCATCCCGACCGCATCCGGATCAGCGCCTCGGGCGACGCCGTGCTCGCCTTCCCCGGCACGCTCGGCGATTCCGACGCCCAGTCCGATGTGCGTGGCCTCGGCGCCATGCTCTACGCGCTCATCACCGCGCGCTGGCCGATTCGCGTCGGCGGTGTCACCGGTACGGCCGCGACGATCGGCGGGCTGCGGCTGGCCGATTTCGGACCCGACGGAACCCCGGTGGAGCCGCGCCAGATCCGGCCCGAGGTGCCGTTCGAGATCTCGGCCGTCGCCGTGCGGTCGCTGGAATCGAACAAGGGTGTGCGCACCGCCGCCACCGTGCAGCACGTGCTCGAGCAAGCCTCGGTCGTCGATCAGAAGACCGATTTCATCCCCGTGCTTCGGCTGGGTCAGCGGGCGGTCGCGGCCGGTCCCGATTCGCTCGCCGACCCGGAACTGCTTGCGGCCGAACGCGAACGCTCCAAGCGGATGATGTGGATCATGGTCGGGCTCGGCGTGCTCGCCGCGTTGGTGGTCGGCATCTTGATCTGGTGGATGGTGAGCATCTTCGCGCCCGGCGCGTCGGACAAGCCGCTGGATCAGCAGGTCAATATCGGGCTCACGTCGAGTGTGGCGCCGCCGAGCGCGGCCGCCGCGCCGACGGCCGACCAGCCCGCGCAGCCGTCGAGTGTGCCGGTGGCCGTCACCGGTGCCAGGGTGTTCTCCCCGGAGGGCACCCCCGACGGTGCCGCGACGTCGAGTGCGGTGCTCGACCAGAACCCGGAAACGGTGTGGCGCACCGACCAGTACTTCCAGCAGTTCCCCGCCCTCAAGAAGGGCGTGGGACTGCTGGCTACGCTGCCCGCCCCCGCCAAGCTCACCAATGTCTCGATCACCTCGCCCAGCGCCGGCAGCACCGTCGAGATCCGGACCTCGCCCACCGAGACGCCCACGCTCGACCAGACCCAGCTGATCGGCTCGGCTCGCCTCGGCGACGGCGTCACCGAGGTCCCTGTGCAGACTGATCAGGCTGCTCGCTTTGTGCTCGTATGGATTACCGGACTGGCGAATTCGGGCGGACAGTTCCAGACCGCCGTCGCCGACGTCCGCTTCGACGCCGCGCCGTAAACCCGCGCCGCAGTCCTTCCCACCTGCTATCTGCGCAGGTGGATGCCTATTTCGCGCTAGAACATCAGTGTTCATCGAACCGCGGTCCGGTTGGTGCGCAATTGTTATCAGCGATATGATCACCCCGCGCTCTCGGCAGGGAGCTACCCAGGATCTGTCGACGTCGGTCCTGGACGCCGCGTTGTAGTCAGGTGATGGATCGGCCTCGTTCGCCGACGTGAAGTCGCCGTAATGAGCGCTGTCCAAGGGGTCAGGTGTTGTCGCCGGAAGTCAACGAGCAAGTACGCGGGGGGACAACGCGCCAGGCGGCGTTCCGCGATCGCTCGTTCCTGGAGAACGGCAGCGACAAGGAACTTCTCGCCGCGCACGTACGCGGCGAACCGCACGCCTTCTCCGAACTGCTGCGCAGGCACAAGGATCACCTCTGGCAGACCGCGCTGCGCACGTCCTACAGCCGTGAGGACGCCGCCGACTGCCTGCAGGACGCCTTGTTCTCCGCCCATCGCACCGCCGAGACGTTCCGCGCCGAGTCCGAGGTGCGCAGCTGGTTGCACGCCATCGTCGTGAACGCCTGCCTCGACCGGATCCGGCGCAACAAGACCCGCCGCGCCATCTCCGTCACCCCCGACACCATGCCCGAGGCGGTCGAGCCACGCGATGCCTACGCCGACTACGAGCTGAACCTCGTGGTGAGCGAGGCGCTGTTCACCCTCCCTGACGAACAGCGGCTCGCCCTGGTGATGACCGAGATGGAGGGCCGGAGTGTGGCCGATACCGCCTTGGCACTCGGCGTGGCGGAAGGCACGATCAAGAGCAGATGCGCCCGAGCGCGCGTACGTTTGCAAGAACGTTTGGAATTTTTCCGGGATCCAGGGAACCGGAGCTAGCCCGGATGCGTCATTAACAGTGACGAACAAGTCAGCGATGTACATGCTGCGATCCGAAAATCGACAGAACAGGGGAGGTGCGAGGTGGCTCGATCCGTGCCGCAGCCTCCGTTCCCGTCGGAACTGCTGGCCGATCTGCACGCCGACAATCTCGCACCGGAACTCCGCGAGCAACTGTGGCCCAAGGTCCGCACCGACCCGGACGCGCTGCGCTACCTGAACGATCTCGACGAGGTGAACACCCGCCTCCGCACGCTGGCCGACGAAGACCTGGTCGTGCACCGCATGCCCGACGACGTCGCCGACCGCATGTTCCGATTCGTCGCCGAACTCGACGCGAACGAGGGACCGACCGAACGAATCACAGCCGAACCCGACGTGGGCGACGGCCCGACCGAACGAATCACCTCTGTCCCGACCATCGCCACCCCCGCCGCGGAACCGTCCACGCCGATCTCGTTGGCGCAGTACAAGTCCCGCCGCCGGATGGGCTTCTTGGTTGCGGCAGCGGCCACGATCGCCGTCCTCGCGGGTGTGGGCGCCGTCGTCGGCACCCTCGACAACACCGACGGCACACCGACGGCCGCCCCACCCACCGAACCGGCCGTCCCGGGCGACGACCTCACCGCGGCCGCCGCCCTCACCGCCCTCGGCAAACGCGACGTGCACGGCCCGCTCGCCGACGAGGCCGCCCTCACCCGGTGCGTGCAGGCCAACGGCATCGACCGTGCCGTCCTAGGTGCGTCGAGCATCACCTTCCGCGGCGACGACGCCGTCCTCGTCCTCGTCAAAGGCCCCCAAACCCCGACCATCACCGCGTTGGTCGTCGGCACCGGATGCACCACGGGCGCCCCGAGCCGATTAGCCGTCCGCGACATCGGCTGACCTGCCCTTCCAGGCGACACTCAGCTGTTCTCGGCGCGTCCCCGCCTCTGGACTGACCGGAGGGTGCGACGAAGGAGTGCCCGCAGGGAGGGAAGAGGCGGGGGTTCAGCGCCGAGAACCGCGGCGCCAGCCGCCAAATGAGCAGAGGGAACAACACCGTTTAGGCTGTTGTTGACTCACACGTCCCAGCATTGCTTTTCGGAAGGGCCCCATGAGCACGCCAGTTCGCGACCTGATCATCGTCGGCTCAGGACCCGCCGGCTACACGGCGGCCGTCTATGCCGCCCGCGCCGAGTTGGCGCCCTTGGTTTTCGAGGGCACCCAGTTCGGCGGTGCCCTGATGACCACCACCGAGGTGGAGAACTTCCCCGGTTTCCGCGAGGGCATCATGGGCCCGGACCTGATGGAGCAGATGCGCGAGCAGGCCAAGCGGTTCGGCGCCGACCTGCGCACCGAGGACGTCGACGCGATCGACCTGTCCGGCCCGGTGAAGAAGGTCACTGTCGGTGACGAGACGTTCGAGGCCTACGCCGTCATCCTCGCGATGGGTTCGGCCGCCCGCTACCTGCACGTCCCCGGTGAGCAGGAACTGCTCGGCCGCGGCGTGAGCGCGTGCGCCACCTGCGACGGCTTCTTCTTCAAGGGCCAGGACATCGTGGTCGTCGGCGGCGGTGACTCGGCGATGGAGGAAGCGACCTTCCTCACCAAGTTCGCCGCGAGCGTCACCATCGTGCACCGCCGCGAGGAGTTCCGTGCCTCCCGCATCATGCTCGAGCGCGCCAAGGCCAACGAGAAGATCAACTTCCGGCTCAACGCCGAGGTCGTGAAGGTCAACGGCGACAAGAGCGTCACCAGCCTCACCCTGCGCGACACCAGGACCGGCGAGGAATCCGAGCTGGCCGCGACCGGCCTGTTCGTCGCCATCGGCCACGATCCGCGCAGCGAACTGGTCAAGGGCCAGGTCGCGCTCGACGGCGAAGGCTATGTGCAGGTGACCGATCCGGGCACCGCCACCGATGTGGCAGGCGTGTTCGCGGCGGGCGACCTCGTCGACCACACCTACCGCCAGGCGATCACCGCTGCGGGCACCGGTTGCCGCGCCGCCATCGATGCCGAGCGCTGGCTCGCCGAGCAGGGCGACATCACCGCCAACACACTCGAAAACGCCGACGGCCCGGCCGCGGTGTCCGCCAACTGATTTCGCGTTCCACCCAGGCAGGAGAACACCCATGGCCGACAGTGCCAACACCATCACCGTGACCGACCAGTCCTTCGCCGACGACGTGCTGCTCAGCGAGAAGCCCGTGCTCGTCGACTTCTGGGCCGACTGGTGCGGCCCGTGCAAGATGGTCGCCCCCGTGCTGGAGGAGATTGCGGGCACCCATGCCGACAAGCTCACCATCGCCAAGCTCGACACCGAGGCCAACCCCGGCGCAGCCCGCGACTACCAGATCCTGTCGCTGCCGACCATGATCCTGTTCCAGGGCGGCAAGCCGGTGAAGCAGATCGTCGGCGCCAAGGGCAAGGCGGCGCTGCTGCGCGAGCTCGACGGGCTCATCTGAGCGGCGATCGATCCGACAAAGACACCTCCCACCGGCCGACGCGCCGTAGGATGCCTGGACCCGGGATTCCCGCAATACCGCCCGGGTCTGAGACAATCGACGGACGCTCCGGCCGAAGGAAAGGGCTCTTACGCATGCACCGACTTCGTCACGGCGATTCAGGACCGGCCGTCGCAGAGGTTCGGAGCACCCTCGCAAGCCTCGGTTTCCTGCATCGCCAGCACGATTGGCAGGACACCGATGTGGTCTTCGACCGCTCGCTCGACTCGGCGGTTCGCGCGTTCCAGCAGCAGCGTGGTCTGCTCGTCGACGGGATCGTCGGCCCGGCCACGTATCGCGCGCTGAAGGAAGCCTCTTATCGCCTGGGTGCCCGCACACTGATCTACCAGCTGTCCGCCCCGCTGTACGGCGACGACGTGGCCACCCTGCAGCGCAAGCTGCAGGACCTCGGCTTCTACGTGCACCGGGTCGACGGCTACTTCGGTCCACACACCCACGAGGGACTCAGCGCCTTCCAGCGCGAGATCGGTCTCTCGGCCGACGGCATCTGTGGTCCCGACACATTGCGCTCGCTCGATCTGCTCGGCGCGCGCGTCACCGGTGGCAACCCGCATCGCATCGCCGAGGAAGAGGTGGTGCACCGGGCGGGACCGCAGCTAACCGGCAAGCGCATCGTCATCGACCCCGGATTCGGCGGTCCCGACAAGGGATTCGCCGTGCCGTCGGAGTTCGGTGACGTGTACGAGTCGGAGATCCTGTGGGATCTGGCTTCGCGGCTCGAGGGCCGGATGGCCGCCACCGGCATGGAGACGTTCCTGTCGCGGCCGTGGGGCGCTAATCCGACCGATGCCGAACGCGCCGAGACCTCCAACGCTTTCGACGCCGATCTGATGATCTCGTTGCGCTGTGCGATGAGTGACAATCCGTCGGCGCAGGGCGTAGCCGGGTTCTACTTCGGTAATTCGCACGGTTCGGTGTCGATGATCGGGCAGGTACTCGCGGGGTTCATCCAGCGCGAGGTGGTTGCTCGCACGTCCCTGCAGGACTGCCGTACCCATCAGCGCACCTGGGATCTGCTGCGTCTCACCAAGATGCCGACGGTCCAGGTGGACCTGGGCTACCTCACCAACGAATACGACGCCTCCATACTCACCAACCCGCGCATGCGGGACGTGATCGCCGAGGCGATCCTCATCTCGGTGAAACGGCTGTACCTGCTCGGCCAGGACGACCAGCCCACCGGCACCTACACCTTCGCCGAGCTGCTCGCCGAGGAACTGGCGGCGCAAGACCGGCTGCCGGAGAATTCCGGTCTGGTGTAACCATCGCAACGAAAGCGGCCCCGCAGAGTATCTGCGGGGCCGCTTTCGTCTATGTCCTCAACGCACGCCGATACGGGCAGGGGGCGCCATTTCCGCGGCGGCCAGAAGCTGGTCGAGGGCGCGCTCGACGTCTTCCTTCCAGCCGTGATCGGAGTCGAGCTCGAGACGCAGGCGTGGGAAGCGGTGATGCTGCGCCACCACTTCGAAGCCGACGTCCTCGAGGAAATCCGCGTCGATCATGCAGGTTTCCGGGGTGCACTGGGTGGTCGAGGCGCGATCGCGCAGGGGAGCGGCGATCCGTTCCATGAGCCGCATCGACGAGCCGAGTCCCCGATCGGCGACCGAGCTCGACGGCGGCCCGTTGCGGATGCCGAATGCCTCGAGCGCCCGCACACCGCGACGCACCAGATCGGCCACCACGGCCTGCACCAGCCGGTGGGCTACATCGGATTCGTCATAGGGGAATTCGGCCTGCAGCGTCGTCAGCAGGATGGCATCCGGGCTCACGGGGGAGGTGGGGAACAGGGTCGAGCGCGGCACCGAACTCGGCGGCGAATACAGCGCGCAGCCGGCGATGTTGTTGTCGACCTGTGCCACCTGCCCGCACGATCCCCATTCGAGCATGACCGTCGAGAGCCATGCCTCCTTCTCGAAAACCGGATCGCTGAAGGACTGGGAGTCGGCGGCCACGGCCGGATCGAGCTCCCAGAAAACACACCGCCGGGTATGCGCCGGAAGCCGATCGAGTCCGTCGAGGGTCAATGCTGTGACGCTGGTCGACACTGCTCTGTTCAGCCTCCAGCTGTCCGATTCATCCACGCTCACGCCACATCACTATCCACAGTAATGCCGCCTCTTTCCGAGATGTAGAAAGGCTGGGAAGTCCCTGTCACAGTGACGTTTCAGGGCTGGCTTGCTCCATCAGCGCCACAATGCGCTCGAGATCTTCGACGGAACCGAACTCGACAACGATCTTGCCCTTGCGCTTGCCGAGGCTCACCGTCACCCGGGTGTCATAGGAACCCGATAGGCGTTCGGCGACTTCCTGTAGACCCGGCATGTGGATCGGCTTGCGCTTCGGTGCCGGGGGAGCGACCTCCGACGGATTGCGGTTGGCCAGCGTCACCGCTTCCTCGGTGGAGCGCACCGACAAACCTTCGGCGACAATCCGTTCCGCCAGCGCCTCCTGCGCCTCGGCGCCCGCGTCCAAACCGAGGAGCGCGCGGGCATGGCCGGCCGACAGCACACCGGCGGCCACCCGACGCTGCACCGGAATCGGGAGCTTCAGCAGCCGGATCATGTTCGTCACCACCGGACGCGAGCGGCCGATACGCGAGGCCAGTTCCTCGTGGGTGACATCGAACTCTTCGAGCAGCTGCTGATACGCCGCCGCCTCTTCGAGGGGGTTCAGCTGCACGCGATGGATGTTCTCCAGCAGCGCGTCGCGCAGCATCGAGCTGTCGGCGGTATCGCGAATGATGGCCGGGATGGTGGCCAGGCCCGCTTCTTGGCATGCGCGCCACCGGCGCTCGCCCATGACCAACTGGAACTTGTCGACACCCGGTTCGAGCCGCCGCACCACGATCGGCTGCATCAACCCGAATTCGCGGATCGAGTGCACCAGCTCGGCCAGTGCCTCTTCCTCGAACACCGAGCGCGGTTGCTTCGGGTTCGGTTCGATCTGATCCGCGGGGATCTCGCGGTACACCGCATCGCCGGGGGAGACCAGATCCTCCTCCGGCTCCGCGGGTTCGGCATCGGGAACGCGATGCAGGAATGCCTCGGCCGGTTGCGGGCCGATCGGGTTGATGCCGATCACGCTCGCCGCGGAACTGCTGAGCCCGGGCGCCACGGCGGGCCCCGTCGGGATCAACGCCGCCAACCCGCGACCGAGACCGCCCTTTTTCGCCTGACTCATCGGCTACCGATCCCTTCCTCGTTCCAACACACCAGCACTACGACGCGCCCTGGACAACCTGGGCGCGCCCGGCGAGCTCACGCCCGGCGTCCATGTAGCTCATCGCGCCGCGGGAGCCTGGATCATAATCGAGCACGGTCATCCCGTAGCCCGGCGCCTCCGAGACCTTCACGCTGCGCGGGATCATCGACTTGAGCACCACGTCGCCGAAGTGATTGCGCACTTCCTCCGCGACCTGGTCGGCCAGCTTCGTGCGGCCGTCGTACATGGTGAGCAGAACCGTCGACACGTGGAGCTCCGGGTTGAGATGCGACTGCACCAGCCCGATATTGCGCAGCAACTGGCCGACGCCCTCCAGCGCGTAGTACTCGCACTGGATCGGAATCAGCACCTCTTTGGCCGCGACGAGCGCGTTGACGGTGAGCAGCCCGAGCGAGGGCGGGCAGTCGATCAGCACGTAGTCGATGTCGTATCCGGCGACGGCGGCATCGCGAATCGCGGTCTTCAACCGCCCCTCTCGCGCGACCATCGAGACCAACTCGATCTCCGCGCCGGCGAGGTCGATCGTGGCGGGAACGCACAACAGACGTTCGCTGTGCGGGCTCTGCTGGATGGCGTCGGTCACCGACACCTCACCGATCAGCAGCTCGTAACTGGACGGCACACCGGAGTGGTGGGCGACGCCCAGCGCCGTACTCGCATTGCCCTGCGGGTCTAGATCGACGACGAGGACGGTCATCCCCTGATGCGCCAGTGCGGCGGCAAGATTCACCGTCGTTGTCGTTTTGCCTACGCCACCCTTCTGGTTGGCGATGGTGATGATCCGTTGCTCGCGGGGTTTCGGCACAGTGACCTTTCCTGGATGCAGAATCTGGCTGGCGCGTTGCGCTTCCGCCGCGATCGGGGTCTCGGCGGGGGAGATGTGCCCGAAAGGAGTATTCCCGAACGTCTCCGCGTCGAAGCTGCTGGAATCCAGCATCCCCGGGACCCGCGACGTTGTTTCCCGTGAAACATTCGCCGGACCGCTCGACATAGATTGCTCCTAACCCGAGAACTTCAGATCACGTATCCCCGACGAACGTCGGCGCCGTGTCATCACAAACAAACTGCGTCGGTGGAGAACTCGAAATTCGAGGAGATGGACTCACTCGCGCCGACCCTCAATAGCTTGCCAGCACCGGGACCGTTAGGAAAGCTGAATCGCGGCACGCCGCACGGGACACGCACAACGCGGCACAGAATTCACTTCACCGACGCTTGTTTCACGGGAAACAACGTGTGGTCACGTTCCACGTGAAACACGGAACGAGCCAGTCGCCAGCGCCCCCACCGGATTCCGCGCTTCAGAACCAGATCCTCGACAGAGCGTCGTTCACGAACCGGTTCCGTCGATGATCATCCACCACGGCCGGCGAGGCATGGGCGCGGTCCGCAACTCCTACGCCCACCTCTTGCTATCCCAGTCGCTATGGCGAAATTCAACGCTAACCCGGCGCACCCAACCACCCTCGACCCATTTCGTCACGGTACGAAACTCATTGAGCCGCATCCGAAAGCGAGCCAGGGCAATTCAGGAGTTGTTGCGCCTTCTCGTCTTCTTTTCCGCGCCAGCGGCTTTACGTCCTCCGCGACGGTTCGGGCGTTCGGCACGGGGGAGGAGTTCGGCGCTGATGACAAGGGTCGGGATCTCGACGATGCCCGCGCCGCAGCCGACGACGCGAAGATCGGTCGCGCCGTCCCGGATCAGCTCGGCACCGTCGCGTTCGAGTTCCTCGGCGGCGCTGGTTCCTTTGAGCGCGAGCATCCGTCCGTGGTCACGGAGAAGGGGGAGCGACCAGTGCGCGAGTTTAGCGAGCGGGGCGACCGCGCGCGAGGTGACGACATCCGCGCCGCCCGCTTCCTTGATGACGCCCGACTGTTCGGCGCGCCCGCGCACGACGGTGACCTCGAGTCCGGCGTCTTCGATGAACTCGCTCAGGAACACCGTCCGGCGCAGCAGCGGCTCCACGAGCGTGATGCGAAGGTCCGGCCGCGCGATGGCCAACGGGATGCCCGGCAGTCCGGCGCCACTGCCGACATCGACCACGGACACGCCTTCGTCGATCAGCTCACCGACCACCGCGCAGTTGAGGATGTGCCGCTCCCAGAGCCGGGGGACTTCACGCGGACCGATGAGCCCGCGCTCCACGCCTGCGGTGGCGAGCGCAGCGCAGTAGCGGCGGGCGAGGTCCAGGCGGTCACCGAACAGCCGGGCTGCGGCAGCGGGCGGTTCCAGTTCGGCGGACAGCGCACCCAGTTCTCGTTCCACGTGAAACATCCTTCTCCAGTGGTGGTGATCGGGGCATGAATAAGGCCCCCGGTCCGGGACCGGAGGCCTTATTACTTCCTGCGTGGTCGCGGCGGTGTGAGCCTACTCCGGCACAACCACCACATGACGATTCGGCTCGACACCTTCGCTCTCGCTCGCCACGCCGTCGATCTCGGCAACGGCGTCGTGCACGATCTTGCGTTCGAACGGCGTCATCGCCGACAGCGCCTCGGGCTTGCCCGACTCGAGCACCCGCTTGGCAGCGGCCACACCCAGCTCGCTCAGATCGGCACGGCGCTGGGCGCGCCAGCCGGCCACGTCGAGCATCAGGCGGCTACGGACGCCGGTCGCCTGCTGCACGGCCAGGCGGGTGAGTTCCTGAAGCGCGTCGAGAACTTCACCATTGCGGCCGACCAGCTTGGTCAGGTCGCGGCCGCCGTCGATGCTCACGACCGCGCGGTCGCCCTCCACGTCGAGGTCGATATCGCCGTCGAAGTCGAGCACGTCCAGCAGCTGCTCGAGGTAGTCGCCCGCGATCTCGCCCTCTTCGATCAACGCCTCCTCGGCGTCGTTCACGACGTCCACAGTCGTCGACACGGTGGCGTCCCCTCCGTCGGTCTGGGTCTCAACAGTCATTGGATTTCCCTCTATCCGGTCGCGTCTCAGCGCTTACGCTTCTGGTTCGCGCGGCCACGGTTACCCGGCCGCTGCTGCCCGCCGGGCTTGCGCTTTCCGCCGCCCTGCTTGGCCGACTGCTTCGGGGTGCCGTTGCTCGCCGCAGTCCCGTTCGCCGAGGGCGACTCGTCGGCAGGGGCGTCCTGCTTCTTGCGGACGTCGACCGGCTTGGCACCGGGCTTGGGTGCGTTCTGCGCCCGCAGCTCGAGCTTCTTCTGCTTCTTGGCCTCTTCTTCCTTCTCCATCCGGCCGAACACCAGGTGCTGCTGTCCGTAGGTCCAGATGTTGTTGGCCACCCAGTAGAGCAGGATGCCGATCATCAGGAAGGGGCCACCGACCATCACGCCGAGCGGGAAGACCCACAGCGACAGCTTGTTCATGATGGCGGCCTGCGGGTTGGCCGCGGCCTCGGGGGTCTGGCGGGCGACGGAAGCGCGAGCGTTGAAGTGGGTCGCCACACCGGCGATCACCATCAGCGGGATCGCGACGAGGGCGATGCTCGTCCGGCTCGGCGTGCCACCCCAGTCGGCGAACGCCTGCAGCTCACTCACCGGCGCGGTGATGAACGCCGCGATCGGGGCGCCGAAGATCCGCGCGCTCAGGAACGACTGGACGTCGGTGGCGCTGAAGATGTAGTTGCCGATGTTGGCGTTTTCCTCGGCGGACAAACCGAGCTGACCCCACCCGTGACCGGTCCGGTTGAACGAGCGGAGCACATGGAACAGACCGAGGAACACCGGCACCTGCACCAGCACCGGCAGACAGCCCATGAGCGGGTTGAAGCCGTGTTCCTTCTGCAGCTTCTGCATCTCCCGCGCCATGGTCTCGCGGTCGTTCTTGTACTTCTTCTGCAGCTCCTTGATCTGGGGCTGCAGCTCCTGCATCTGCCGCGTGGTGCGGACCTGCTTCACGAACGGCTTGTACAGCACCAGCCGCAGGGTGAAGACCAGGAACACCACGGCGAGGCTCCAGGTGAGCCCGCTGTCGGGGCCGAACACGAAGCCGAAGGCTTTGTGCCAGAACCATAGGATGGCGGATACCGGCCAGTAGATGATGTCGAGCACGGCTCTAGGTACTCCCGTCGTTCGTATCGCCGATCAGCGCGGGCGATGACTTTGTGAAAGCATTCGACCCGCGCTCCGGCACGGGATCCCACCCCCCAGGGTGCCAGGGCGCGCATTTGGCCAGGCGAACGACCGTCAGTACCGATCCGACGACCAGCCCGCGGGTCCGCAGGGCGGTCACCGCGTACTCGCTGCACGTGGGGGTGAAGCGGCAGATCGGCATCCGGGTGGGGGAGACATAAGTGCGGTAGAGCTCGATCAGGAAGATCAGCGCGTTCGCGGGTAACCGAGCGAGCGTGCGCATCACCGTTCACCGGCCGGGGTGCGACCGAGCGCGGCCGCCGGGACCCGCTGCAAGCCGAGCTTGCGGAGTCCGGCGCGCAGCTGGCGCAGCAACTCGGCGGAGTCGGCGGTGGCCGCACCGGGCAGGGCCCGGATCACGACATCGGTATCGGCGGGCAGTTCATCGATCACCTGGGCGCACATATGACGCAGGCGGCGGGCCACCCGGTGGCGAACCACCGCGTTACCCACCGCCTTGCTGACAATCAGCCCGAACCGAGGACCGCCTACGCGGACCAGGGAATCGCCGTCGGCGACATCGTCGTACGTGTGCGTGAACGCGTGTACGACGAGATCTCGCCTCCCGATTCGCTGACCGCGGCGCACCGTGCGGGAGAAATCAGCACGGTGGTGCAACCGATACGGCTCAGGCAACACCCGAGCGTCCGACTACGCGCGATCAGGCAGTCAGTTCGGAGCGGCCCTTACGGCGACGCGCCGAAACGATGGCGCGGCCCGCACGGGTCCGCATCCGGAGGCGGAAGCCGTGCACGCGCGCCCGACGACGGTTGTTCGGCTGGAACGTCCGCTTGCCCTTGGCCACGGTCAACACTCCTCGAGTTGGTGGGCACCGGTGAGGTACCCGAAGTTTTCGGTGATTCGGATTCTGCGCTGCGGACCGCGGTCTACGCACAGAGTGCCTTGGCGATCAGCGTGCAGCGCACAGCCGCCACCGCGCCAAGGGGTGACTGTATGAGGGTACTGATCGCCCCATACAGGGTCAAATTCGGCCCACATGGGGCGAAACGGTCGGCGAACGTCCGGCCCGGATGCGGTCGGGACGAGTACCGACGTCCAGACTACCTGCCGGCCGTGTCGAGCCCTCGGCGAGCCGACCTGCGGCGACACGCCCGGGCGTCACTGACGCGGACAGCAACTTTTCGTGAGTTCCTCCACACCTCTGGCGTCGCGGGCGCCTTGCGGCTAGCCTCTGTAGCCGGGGGATTGCTGAAGAACCGCAGGTCCAGCTTCTTTCACTGCCACACGCTGGCAGAATTCCTCTATCCCCAGGTTTGTCCACATCTGTGGATAATTGTGTGGAAAGACGGCCGGAGTGGCATATTCGTAGGGCCCACGGTGCCCTCGCCAAGTCCGATCCCGGGACCGCACGGCGTTCGAACCGGCTTCGGTTGTTCGCTTCGATCACGCCGATCGCACCTGGTCACAGGTGCTGCGCTGGCGTGCTCGGCGGCCGTTGGCCCAACAAACCGGTCCGGGGAGGACGCTGCATGGACGACGAGCAGAACGTGCTGGCCACAGTGTGGCCGGAGGTGGTCGCCGAACTCACCACCGGCTCGGCCGACGGCGCCATTCCCGCGGTGAGCCGGGCCCAGCAGGCGTGGTTGAAGCTGGTGAAACCGCTCACCGTCGCCCAGGGTTTCGCGTTGCTGTCCGTTCCGTCGTCGCTGGCACAGGAGGCGATCGAGCGCGATCTGCGCGAGCCGATCCTGCGTTCGCTCGGCCGCAGACTCGGGCCGCAGGTGGAAGGACTCGGGGTGCGCATCGCCGCGCCGAGCCCGGCCGCGGGGGAGCGCACGGGCAGTTCGCCCCGGCACGCCAGGATGACGAGCCGTCCGGAGCGTCCGCGTGAGCAGGTTCGCCCGCCCGCCGGCTACCCCGGCCCCGATTTCAGCGTGCCCGACTATCCCCAGCGCGGTGACTACGGCAGGCCGCGCTACGGCGCCGACGACTACAACGGCAACTCCGGCGAGTACGGCAACGACTACCAGCAGGCGCCCGAGTATCAGCAGGCGCCCGACTACCAGCGCGACGGCGAGTACGGCAGCAGCTTCGGTGGCCGCGAGTTCCCGGCGCAGGCCGGTGAGTACGGCGAGCGCGCCGAATACGCCGGACCGCGCGAGTACCCGGCCGAGCCGGAGTACCAGCAGCAGGGCGACTACCAGCAGCAACCGGAGTACCAGCAGGCTCCCGAGTACGCCAAGCCCCAGGAGTACAAGGCCGGCGAGTACAGCGGTGAGGATTTCCCCGGCGCCGATTTCGAGCCGACGGCTGTCTATCCCGTTCCCGATTTCAACGGCGAGTTCGCCGGCCGCCCGGACTTCCGCGGTGCCCGTCCCGAACAGCGCGCCCCCGAACCGACCCAGGGCAGGCGCGAGCAGGGATCCTCGCGGCGCGATCATTCCGGGCAGGAAACCCTGTTCGGCACCGATCCGCCCGCACGTGCGCCGCGACGGCCGCAACCGCAGGAGGAGCCGGTTGCCGCGCGCGTCGAGGAGACACCGGCCGACGCCGCGCCCGAGCCGCCGCGCCCGGGGACGCCGGGCGCCCAGCCCGTCGACGACGAGCCGGTGGTCGACGCGCGCAACAACTGGCCGACGTATTTCAGCAAGTCGCCCGAGGCGCCGCCGCAGTCGTCGTCCTCGGCCAGCCTGAACGCGAAGTACACCTTCGAGACGTTCGTGATCGGCGCGTCGAACCGGTTCGCCCATGCCGCCGCGGTGGCCATCGCGGAGGCGCCCGCCCGGGCCTACAACCCGCTGTTCGTCTGGGGCGCTTCGGGTTTGGGCAAGACGCACCTGTTGCACGCGGCCGGTCACTACGCGCAGCGGCTGTTCCCCGGCATGCGGGTGAAGTACGTGTCGACCGAGGAATTCACCAACGACTTCATCAACAGCCTGCGCGACGACCGCAAGGTGGCGTTCAAGCGCCGCTACCGCGAGACCGACATCCTGCTGGTCGACGACATCCAGTTCATCGAAGGTAAGGAAGGCATCCAGGAGGAGTTCTTCCACACCTTCAACACCCTGCACAACGCGAACAAGCAGATCGTGGTGTCCTCGGATCGTCCGCCCAAGCAGCTGGCCACCCTCGAGGAGCGGCTGCGGACCAGGTTCGAGTGGGGCCTGATCACCGATGTGCAGCCGCCCGAACTCGAGACCCGCATCGCGATCCTGCGCAAGAAGGCCAGGATGGACCGGCTCGACGTACCCCACGACGTGCTGGAGCTCATCGCGAGCCGGGTGGAACGCAATATCCGCGAACTGGAGGGCGCGCTGATCCGGGTGACGGCCTTCGCCTCGCTCAACGGGCAGCCGCTCGACCTGTCGCTGGCCGAGGTGGTGCTGCGGGACCTGATGCCCGACACCGCCGCGCTCGAGATCAACGCGGCCACGATCATGGCGGTCACCGCCGAGTACTTCAATACGACGTTGGAGGAGCTCACCGGGCCGGGTAAGGCACGTCCGCTGGCGCAGGCGCGCCAGATCGCCATGTACCTGTGCCGTGAGCTGACCGATCTGTCGCTGCCCAAGATCGGGCAGGCGTTCGGCCGCGACCACACCACCGTGATGTACGCGGAGAAGAAGGTGCGCAAGGAGATGACCGAGCGCCGCCGCGTCTACGACCAGGTCCAAGAACTCACAGCCCGAATCAAACAGCGCTCTCGCTGATTTCATCCACACCCTCGAACACCGCCCTGAGCTGGGGCGGTGTTCTTTTTTGCCCTGTGGAATCCCTGTGGACTCCTCGAGGAATCCACCGGTTGTGCACCGGTTCACACACAGGCCTGGGGAGGGATCTGGGGAGCATCTACCCACAGGCAGTTGTGCACATCGTCCACAGGTTCCTCCACCAACAGCCTGTGAGTGCCACTGACCTGCGGCGGCGCCGGATCCGGCCTGTGGATTCCTCGAGGACTTCTTGTGGACTCCTCGAGGAATCCACCGGTTCGTCACCACCCTTGGTCAGGGTGTGAACAAGTGGGTGAAATCGGTGGAACAACTCGAGGACTACTCGAGGATGGATCTGGGACAACTTCGGGTGTCCACAGACACTCCCGATTCATCCTCGAGTCACTCCACGGCCATCCCCATGCCACCAAGCCCCCTGAGCTGCGGAAACGGGGGAAGTCCACAGATTCCACAGTGCCTACTACTACTTCAGTTCTCATTCTTAGAGAGATCTCTTGAAAACAGGGTGTGTGGAAACTCGGTCGGGGAGGCTCGGCTCGGTCGGTGGTTCACTCACAGGCAGGCAAGGACAGGAGGGGATGGTTCAGGACGCGCGGAACTCCTAGAGGGTCGATGCGGAGATCGCGCGTTGTCCGGGTACCGTTTGGTTGTCGGCAGGTTGTGCGAGACTCAGTGCGCGGCCGACGCAGCACCTCAACTCCGCTGAACACACCCGCATACGGATTCGAAACTCGGAGAGGACAAATCGGGCGATGGAGCTTGCGAGCATGAAGTTTCGGGTCGCCCGAGAGGATTTCGCCGAGTCGGTGGCCTGGGTGGCCCGCAGCCTCCCGTCCCGGCCTCCTGTGCCGGTTCTCGGTGGCGTCCTGCTGGTGGCCGACGAGAACGGCCTGACGGTCTCCGGCTTCGACTACGAGGTGTCCGCGCAGATGCGCGTCGCGGCCGAGGTCGCCGGTCCGGGTCAGGTCCTGGTCTCGGGTCGTCTGCTGGCCGACATCACCAAGGCCCTGTCGAACAAGCCGGTGGACGTGTCCGTCGACGGCACCCGTGTCCTCATCGCCTGTGGCAGCGCCAAGTTCTCCCTGCCGACCATGCCGGTCGAGGATTATCCCCAGCTGCCCGAGGTGCCCCAGCAGACCGGTGAACTCACCGTCGACGTGTTCGCCGAGGCCGTCGGTCAGGTCGCCGTCGCCGCCGGCCGTGACGACACGCTGCCCATGCTCACCGGTATCCGGGTGGAGATCGAGGGCAACGACGTGGTGCTCGCCGCCACCGACCGCTTCCGCCTCGCCGTGCGTCACCTGCAGTGGCAGCCCACCCGCCCCGACATCGAGACCGCGGTGCTCATCCCCGCGCGCACGCTGTCCGAGGCCGCCAAGACGCTCGGTACTGCCTCGGCGCCCGTGCAGCTCTCGCTCGGCAACGGCAACGGCGCCGACGGCCTGCTCGGCATCGTCAACGCGGGCAGGCGGACCACCACCCGCCTGCTCGACGCGGAATTCCCCAAGTTCCGCCAGTTGCTCCCCAAGGAGCACACCTCCATCGCCACCCTGCCGGTGTCGGCGCTGTCGGAGGCGATCAAGCGTGTGGCGCTGGTGGCCGAGCGCGGCGCCCAGGTGCGCCTCGAGTTCTCCACAGACGGTGTACTGCTGTCGGCCGGTGGCGACGACGCGGGCCGCGCCGAGGAATGGCTCGAGGCCGATTTCCGCGGTGAGCCGCTGACCATCGCGTTCAACCCCGGATACCTCACCGAGGGTCTGTCGGCGCTGCACGCCGATCGGGTCACCTTCGGCTTCACCACGCCGAGCCGTCCCGCCGTGCTGCTGCCCGCGTCCGACGAGGAGCCCAAGGTGCTCGAGTCGGGTGCGTTCGCGGCGTTGGAGAGCCAGTACATCTACCTGTTGATGCCGGTCCGGCTGCCCGGCTGAGCGGGGCCGCGCCGCACATGTTCATCCGTGCGCTGTCGGTTCGTGATTTCCGCTCGTGGGAACACGCCGAACTGGAGTTGTCCCCAGGGCGCACCGTCCTGCTGGGGGCGAACGGCAACGGCAAGACCAATCTGCTCGAGGCGGTCGGCTACCTGGCGACGCTCGGTTCGCACCGGGTCTCCGCCGACGCGCCGCTGATCCGGATGGGCGCCACCCAGGCCGCGATCGGGGCGACCGTGGTGAACGCCGGCCGCGAGTTGCGGGTGGATGTGGAGCTCAAGCAGGGTGCCGCCAACCGCGCGCAGATCAACCGTTCGCCGGTGCGCCGGTCGCGCGAGATCCTCGGCATCCTGCAGACCGTGTTGTTCGCACCGGAGGACCTCGCGCTGGTCCGTGGCGACCCGGGGGAGCGGCGCCGGTTCCTCGACGAGTTGTGCACAGCCCGCCTGCCCAGGCTGGCCGGTGTGCGCGCCGACTACGACAAGGTGTTGCGCCAGCGGTCGGCGCTGCTGAAAACCGCTGGCCGCCAGGTGCGTTCGCGCTCGGATCTGAGCACCCTCGACGTGTGGGACGGGCATCTGGCCGAGCACGCCTCGGTGTTGCTCACCCAGCGTCTGCGCCTGGTGCACGACCTGTATCCCTATCTCGCACAGGCATATCAGTCGATCGCACCCGAATCACGCCCTGCCGCAATCGCTTACCGCTCCGGGTATCTTCCGCCGGACCTGCTCGATCCCGCGCGGGCACCCGAACCCGACGACGTGGACCAGGTGCGCGAGATCGTGCTGCGTGAACTGGCCGCCGCGCGCGGCCGCGAACTCGACCGCGGAGTGTGCCTGGTCGGCCCACATCGTGACGATCTCGAGCTGCTGCTCGGCAGCGCGCCTGCGAAGGGGTTCGCCAGTCACGGCGAGTCGTGGTCGTTCGCGCTGGCGCTGCGGCTGGCCTCGTTCGAACTGTTGCGCAACACCGGCGCCGAACCGGTGCTGCTGCTCGACGACGTGTTCGCCGAACTGGACCGGCGCCGCCGGACCGCCCTCGCGGAGGTGGCGGCGGGTGCCGAACAGGTGCTCATCACCGCCGCGGTCGCCGAGGACGTGCCCGCCGAACTGGCCGCCGCGCCGCTGCGGGTGCAGACCGAGGGCGACGCGGACCGGCGCACCTCACGGATCGTGGCCGAAGATATGCACAGCCAGCCATAGTTATCAACAGGCCCTGTGGAAAACCGTGGACATGCTGGACATATGCCACATCGGTGCGCGATGGCTCTGCCGGGCACCCGGCGTAGACTCCCGAACCGACCGATGAGCCTCGAGACCGGAAGGTGGGACCGCGTGCAGGACGAGCCGGAAGCGGAACTGCGCGGGATCGATCTGGCCCGCCGCGCCCTCGAGGAAGCGCGGGCCGCGGCCAAGGCCAGCGGCAAGTCGGTCGGGCAGGGTCGGGCGTCGCCGGTGCGCAAGCTGCGCGCGGGCGGACGACGCCGCAGCGGCTGGTCCGGCGCGGGCCCCGACGCGCGCGATCCCCAGCTGTTGTCCGCGCTCGCGGGCTCGATCGCGAAGAATCGTGGCTGGTCAGGCAAGGTTGCCGAGGGAATGGTCTTCGGTCGTTGGTCGAGCGTTGTCGGTGAGGACATCGCCGCACACGCCACCCCGGTGACCCTCGAGAACGGCGTGCTCAAGATCGCCGCCGAGTCCACGGCCTGGGCCACCCAGCTGCGGATGTTGCAGAGCCAGATCCTCGCCAAGATCAACGCGGCGGTCGGGCAGGGCGTGGTCACCTCCCTGCGGATCACCGGCCCGGCGGCGCCGAGCTGGCGCAAGGGCGAACGCCACATCAAGGGCCGCGGCCCGCGCGACACCTACGGGTAGCCGGGCGGTCACCGGTGCGAGTTCCGTTGCGGCACCGCCGCTTCGATCCCCAGATTCGCAGCCTGTGGACAAAGCCTGTGGATAACTTCGGGTCGGGTGTGGAAGGCCCCGGGAAAGCACGCATCGGCGCGACCCCGGCGGAGGCGAACCCTAGCGGCCCCTACGACCGGCAAAACATGTGGCGAGGCGGAAGCCACTCGCGCTTGTCCGAGTTCTCGCATTCACGGCGACGTCAGGGGTGTCGTAGGTGCACTGTAAGTTGGCCTTACCAGTAGGATGGTGACGTAACCAGCGGCGAACCCTCGACGCGCGTGTTGTGCAGCCGCTTGCGAGCTGTCCGCGCCAGGGATCAGCAAGTAAGGAGAGCTACCGACAAGTGGCTGCCAACGACTCCAACGCATCGGGCAACAATTCGGGCTACGGTGCCTCGTCCATCACGGTCCTCGAAGGCCTCGAGGCGGTGCGCAAGCGCCCTGGCATGTACATCGGTTCCACCGGTGAACGCGGTCTGCACCACCTGATCTGGGAGGTTGTGGACAACTCGGTCGACGAGGCGATGGCGGGCCACGCGACCAGGGTCGACGTGACGCTGCTGGCCGACGGTGGTGTCGAGGTCGTCGACGACGGCCGAGGTATCCCCACCGCCATGCACGCGCAGGGCATTCCGACCGTCGAGGTCGTCATGACCCAGCTGCACGCCGGCGGCAAGTTCGACTCCGACGCCTACGCCGTGTCCGGTGGTCTGCACGGTGTCGGTATCTCCGTGGTGAACGCCCTGTCGAGCAAGCTGGAAGCCGAGATCGACAACGACGGCTACCACTGGACCCAGGTCTACAAGGATTCCAAGCCCGGCAAGCTGGTCCAGGGCGAGCCGACCGATCGCACCGGTACCACCATCCGGTTCTGGGCCGATCCGGAGATCTTCGAGACCACCACCTACAACTTCGAGACGGTCGCGCGCCGTCTGCAGGAGATGGCGTTCCTCAACAAGGGCCTGACCATCACCCTGACCGACGAGCGGGTGAGCGATTCCGAGGTCACCGACGAGGTGGTCAGCGAGACGGCCGAGGCGCCCAAGCACGCCGACGAGGTCGCCGCCCAGGCGGTCGAGCACAAGGTGAAGACCCGCACCTACCACTACCCGGGCGGTCTGGTGGATTTCGTCCGCCACATCAACCGCACCAAGTCGGCCATCCACAACTCGGTCGTCGGCTTCACCGGCAAGGGCACCGGCCACGAGCTCGAGGTCGCGATGCAGTGGAACTCGGGCTACTCCGAGTCGGTCCACACCTTCGCCAACACGATCAACACCCATGAGGGCGGCACCCACGAAGAGGGTTTCCGCGCGGCGCTCACCACGGTGGTCAACAAGTACGCCAAGGAGAAGAAGCTCCTCAAGGAGAAGGACGGCAACCTCACCGGCGACGACATCCGCGAGGGCCTGGCCGCCATCGTGAGCGTGAAGGTCGGCGAGCCGCAGTTCGAGGGCCAGACCAAGACCAAGCTCGGCAACACCGAGGTGAAGTCGTTCGTGCAGCGCGCCTGCAACGAGCACCTCACGCACTGGTTCGAGGCCAACCCGGCCGACGCGAAGACCATCGTGCAGAAGGCCGTGTCCTCGGCGCAGGCCCGGATGGCCGCCCGTAAAGCACGTGAGCTGGTGCGTCGCAAGTCGGCGACCGACCTGGGCGGGCTGCCCGGCAAGCTGGCCGACTGCCGCTCCAAGGATCCGGGCAAGTGCGAGATCTACATCGTCGAGGGTGACTCCGCCGGTGGCTCGGCCAAGTCGGGCCGTGACTCGATGTACCAGGCGATTCTTCCGCTGCGCGGCAAGATCATCAATGTCGAGAAGGCCCGCATCGATCGCGTCCTCAAGAACAACGAGGTCCAGTCGATCATCACCGCGTTCGGCACCGGTATCCACGACGAGTTCGATATCGCCAAGCTGCGCTACAACAAGATCATCCTGATGGCCGACGCCGACGTCGACGGTCAGCACATCGCCACGCTGCTGCTCACGCTGCTGTTCCGCTTCATGCGTCCGCTGGTGGAGCAGGGTCACGTGTTCCTGGCCCAGCCGCCGCTGTACAAGCTCAAGTGGATGCGTTCGGAGCCGGAGTTCGCCTACTCCGACCGCGAGCGCGACGCGCTGGTCGAGGCCGGTCTGGCCGCGGGCAAGAAGATCAACAAGGACGACGGCATCCAGCGCTACAAGGGTCTGGGTGAGATGAACGCCAAGGAGCTGTGGGAAACCACCATGGATCCGTCGGTGCGGGTGCTTCGTCAGGTGACGCTCGACGACGCCGCCGCGGCCGACGAGCTGTTCTCCGTGCTGATGGGCGAGGACGTGGAAGCACGTCGCAGCTTCATCACCCGTAACGCCAAGGACGTTCGCTTCCTCGATGTGTGAGCGGTGCTGCGCCACCGCGCGCCCGCGAACACATCAGCCCTCTAAGGAGATTCGATGACTGAGACCACGCTGCCACCGTCCGGCGGTGCGGGCGACCGGATCGAACCGGTCGACATCCAGAACGAAATGCAGAGCAGCTACATCGATTACGCGATGAGCGTGATCGTCGGCCGCGCGCTGCCCGATGTGCGCGACGGCCTCAAGCCGGTGCACCGGCGCGTGCTCTACGCCATGTACGACAACGGCTACCGCCCCGATCGCGGTTACGTGAAGTCGGCGCGTCCGGTCGCCGAGACCATGGGTAACTACCACCCGCACGGCGACTCGTCGATCTACGACACCCTCGTGCGCATGGCCCAGCCGTGGTCGCTGCGGTACCCGCTGGTCGACGGCCAGGGCAACTTCGGTTCCCGCGGCAACGACGGCGCGGCCGCCATGCGTTACACCGAGTGCCGTCTCACGCCGCTGGCGATGGAGATGCTGCGCGATATCGACAGCGAGACCGTCGATTTCGTGCCGAACTACGACGGCCGCTCCCAGGAGCCGACCGTGCTGCCCGCGCGCGTGCCCGCGCTGTTGATGAACGGCAGCAACGGCATCGCCGTCGGTATGGCGACCAACATCCCGCCGCACAACCTGAACGAGCTGGCCGAGGCCATCTACTGGTCGCTGGAGAACTACGACGCCGACGAGGAATCCACCCTCGCCGCGTGCATGGAGCGCGTCAAGGGCCCCGACTTCCCGACGCACGGCCTGATCGTCGGCAGCCAGGGCATCCACGACGCCTACACCACCGGTCGCGGTTCCATCCGCATGCGCGGTGTGGTCGAGATCGAGGAAGACGCGCGTGGCCGCACCACGATCGTCATCACCGAGCTGCCGTACCAGGTGAACACCGACAACTTCGTCAACTCGATCGCCGAGCAGGTCAAGGACGGCAAGATCGCGGGTATCTCCGATATCCACGACGAGTCCTCCGACCGGGTCGGCATGCGCATCGTGGTGACGGTCAAGCGTGACGCCGTGGCCAAGGTGGTGCTGAACAACCTCTACAAGCACACCCAGCTGCAGACCAGCTTCGGCGCGAACATGCTCTCGATCGTCGACGGTGTGCCGCGCACGCTTCGCCTGGATCAGATGATCCGGCACTACGTGAACCACCAGCTCGAGGTCATCGTCCGGCGCACCCGCTACCTGCTGCGCAAGGCCGAGGAGCGGGCCCACATCCTGCGCGGCCTGGTGAAGGCGCTCGACCTGCTCGACGAGGTCATCGCGCTGATCCGCCGCTCGGCCAACACCGACACCGCGCGCACCGGCCTGATGCAGCTGCTCGACATCGACGAGATCCAGTCGACCGCCATCCTCGACATGCAGCTGCGTCGCCTCTCGGCACTGGAGCGGCAGAAGATCGTCGACGATCTGGCCAAGATCGAGCTCGAGATCGCCGACTACAAAGACATTCTGGAGCGGCCCGAGCGCCAGCGCGCGCTCGTGCGCGACGAGCTGGCCGAGATCGTCGAGAAGTACGGCGACGACCGGCGGACCCGGATCATCGCCGCCGACGGCGACGTGGCCGACGAGGACCTGATCGCCCGCGAGGACGTGGTCGTCACGATCACCGAGACCGGTTACGCCAAGCGGACCAAGACCGACCTGTACCGCTCGCAGAAGCGCGGTGGCAAGGGCGTGATGGGTGCCGGCCTCAAGCAGGACGACATCGTCAAGCACTTCTTCATCTCCTCCACCCACGACTGGCTGCTGTTCTTCACGAACAAGGGCCGGGTGTACCGGGCCAAGGCCTACGAGCTGCCCGAGGCCAACCGCACCGCGCGTGGTCAGCACGTGGCCAACCTGCTGGCGTTCCAGCCGGACGAGAAGATCGCCCAGATCATCCAGCTCAAGACCTACGAGGACGCCCCGTACCTGGTGCTGGCGACCCGCGCGGGCCTGGTGAAGAAGTCCAAGCTCACCGATTTCGACTCCAACCGTTCCGGTGGCATCGTCGCGGTGAACCTGCGCGACGACGACGAACTGGTCGGTGCGGTGCTGTGCTCGGCCGACGACGACCTGCTGCTCGTCTCGGCGCACGGCCAGTCGATCCGCTTCGCCGCGACCGACGAGGCGCTGCGCCCGATGGGCCGCGCCACCTCCGGTGTGCAGGGCATGCGGTTCAACACCGACGACGAATTGCTCTCGCTCAATGTGGTCCGCCCGGACACCTATTTGTTGGTCGCGACCGCCGGTGGGTATGCCAAGCGTACGGCGATCGAGGAGTACACCGCGCAGGGTCGCGGCGGAAAAGGCGTATTGACAATCCAATACGATCCGAAGCGTGGCAGCCTGGTGGGTGCGCTCATCGTCGACGACGAGGACGAGTTGTACGCGATCACTTCCAGTGGTGGCGTCATCCGCACCGCGGCCAAGCAGGTCCGCAAAGCCGGACGCCAGACCAAGGGCGTGCGATTGATGAACCTCGCGGATGGCGATACCTTGCTAGCGATCGCGCGCAACGCCGACGAGCCCGATCCCGATCAGCTCATCGGCGACGCGGCCTCGGAGCAATAACCCAACCAGCGGCGGCAACGAACGGATCTGAGGATTCCATTGACCACACCGAATCAGTCGAACGACGATCGGAACCAGACCAACGGCGTCACCGAGCGGGTCGCCTCGTCTCCGATCCAGCCGCGGCCGATCCCACGTCAGGGTGCGGCCGAAGGCGCCAAGGCACCGGAATCCGGTGGCGCCGGGGACGAATCGTTCGACCAGGCCACCGTGCGGATGGGTACCGAGCCGAACGGGCCTGCCAACGGCTCGGGCAACGGCAAGGGTAAATCGCCCTACCAGGACGGCTGGGCGCAGTTGCCGCAGCGGGAACCGCAGTCCAACCTGTACCGCCCGGGTGAGGCGCCGAGCCAGGGCCGCCCGTCCTCGGGTGGTCAGGGTGGCGGTGGCCTCAAGGGCAGCGGTCCGTCCAACGCGCGCACCACCGCCGACCTGGCGGCCAAGGCGGCGCGCAAGGAAGCCGCGATGGTGAAGTCCGTCGGTATCGACGGGCCGACCCGAAGCATCGCGCGTCCCGAGCTGGTCAAGGACATGCCCGATCTATCGGATGTGCGTCATCCGGGGTCGGACCTGCCGATGGCCAACACCGGGCTGCCGATGGCTCCCCAGCAGCCGCAGAGCGGGCCGTCGGCGCGGGCCGCGGCCGCTTCGGGCCCGGTGTCGCCCGCCGTTCCGGTGGCCATCGCGGCCGCCGCGTCGGGTGAGCCGCTGCGCGCGACGGTGCAGATCCGCCGCATCGATCCGTGGTCGACGCTGAAGATCACGCTGGTCATCAGTGTGGCGCTGTTCTTCGTGTGGATGGTCGCCGTCGGCCTGCTCTACATCGTGCTCGCGGGCATGGGTGTGTGGGACAACCTGGACAACTCGCTCGGCGAGATGTTCAACCAGGAGGGCAGCTCGGGCGGCCTGATCGACGCGGGCACGATCTTCGGGTACGCGGGCGTCATCGGGCTCATCAACGTGGTGCTGTTCACCGCGCTGGCGACGGTCGGTGTGTTCATCTACAACCAGTGCTGTGATCTGGTCGGTGGCATCCAGGTGACCCTGGCCGATCCGGACTAGGAACACGCGCTTTCCGGCACGGCCGGTCGGACCAGGAAACTGGCTCTGACCGGCCGTTTTGGTTATCGGCGGGCGGGTAAGGTAACCTCGTGTCTCGTTGCGGTTCACTGCTCCGGCAGGGGATCGGAATCGAGTTCGGGCCTATAGCTCAGGCGGTTAGAGCGCTTCGCTGATAACGAAGAGGTCGGAGGTTCAAGTCCTCCTAGGCCCACTCCCGAACATCACAGTAGGGTGGGAATCATGAAGATTGTCCTCACGGTCGGTGTTGTGATCGCGGTTCTCATCGGTATCACCAAATTCCGCAAGCGCGACGAAGCCGATCTCTGGCGTGAGGTCACCACCCGCTGATTCGGGTTGCCAGCCGGTACACCACCGGTAAGGGGCCTTAGCTCAATTGGCAGAGCACTGCCTTTGCAAGGCAGGGGTTAGGGGTTCGATTCCCCTAGGCTCCACTTCTGTGAATTCCTCGGTTTTCGATTTCCTGCTCACCGCCACCCCCGGTGCCGCCGATTCGGCGGATTTCGCGGCGGACTGGGCACGTCACCGCGCTCGCTGCGCGGATCTCACCAATTCTGTCGACCGCGCCGCTGTCGCCGGATTCGACAGTGTCGCATTGGGTTCCGCGTTTCTCGGTGGATACCAGGAAGCGCTGCACGCGCTGGTGCCCACGCTCGGCCCCGACGAGCTGAGTTCGATGTGCGCGACCGAGGCCACCGGAGCGCGGCCCTCGGCCATGACGACGACCGTCACCGGCGACGGGATGGTGACCGGCACCAAATCGTTCGCCACCCTCGGCACCTCCGCCACCCGGTTTCTCGTGATCGCCCGTGCGGGCACACATTCCGACGGCAAGCCGCAGCTGCGCGCCGTGCTCGCCGCGGCCGGACCGCAGGCAGCGGTGAACCCGCTGCCGCCGTTGCCGTTCGCACCGGAGATCCCGCACGCCACCGTCACTTTCGCGGACGCGCCGGGAGAAATGCTGCCCGGCGACGGGTATGCCGACTACCTGAAGCCGTTCCGCACCGTCGAAGACTTGCATGTGCTCGCCGCTGTGCTCGGTCAGCTCGTGCGGGTAGGCCGACAAGCACAATGGCCCGCCGACGCCCTCACGGCCCTGCTGGCGCTGTTTGCGGCCGTGCGTGGCCTCAGCACCGAACCCGCCGCGTCGGCGGGCGTGCATATCGCGCTCGCCGGCGTCTTCGATCGCTGCGCCGCGCTGCTCACCGAACTGGAACCGCACTGGGACCGGGTGGATCAGGAGATCAGGCAGCGCTGGGAGCGGGACGCGCCACTGCTCGGGGTCGCCGGGAAGGTCCGTGCGGCCCGGCTGGCTACCGCCTGGCGCACAGTGGCCGAACAGGGGGCCGACGCGCCTGTGGGCCACGAGGATCACTAGCTGTTCTCGTGGCCGCGTCGTGTGGCCTGAACCCGGCTGTCGGGCGATGGAACTGCACCTTGCCGGAAAATGGGGAGCGGGCCTCGGCGAAGGGGGGGAGTTAGCCGAGGCCCGCGTAGGGTCGGCCCGGGGGGGAGGGGCCGACGTGAACGATCCTACGCGATCCGCGCGGAAATCGTGTACGCGCAACGGATCAGTTTCCGAGAATTTTTCGGGTCGCGGCCCGTCATGGGGCCGTCGGACGCTGCTGCGGAGCGGTCGTCGCAATGTTGTGAGACATCACAAACCTCTTACGAACACCGGAAGTCGCTGGTAGGCAAGGTTTTACGCCCCGCGCGAGCTGAACATGTTCTCGTCGGTGTCGATGTGCGGTTACCCGGAATCCGCGCTGAACCGCCGCCGCATCACCCAAAAATCAGTCCGATTCGCCGCGTGTCGCATGCATTCGGCATGTCGAACAAATTTGTACATCTGACATCGCGAACCACCCGAAATGAGGATGCGACTTGTCGGTGGGTGGGGCAATACTGAGGCCACCAAGGGTTCGCGAACTACGACATCAGGAGAATCATGCCCGACGCAATCGTCGCCGAGGGTCTGGTCAAACGGTACGGACAGCTCACCGCACTGGACGGGCTGGATCTCTCCGTCCCCGAAGGCACCGTCACCGCACTTCTCGGCCCGAACGGCGCGGGAAAGACCACGACTGTCCGTGTACTCACCACTCTGCTCGTTCCGGACGAAGGCCGCGCCACCGTTGCCGGGGTCGACGTCATCAACAATCCGCAGGCACTGCGCTCGCGCATCGGCGCGTCGGGCCAGTACGCCGCCGTCGACGAGTATCTGACCGGCTTCGAGAACCTCGAAATGGTCGGCAGGCTCTATCACCTCGGCACGCAGCGCAGTAAGGAACGGGCCCGCGAGCTGCTCGAACGCTTCCGGCTCACCGACGCCGCCGACCGCCCGGTGAAGGGCTACTCCGGCGGTATGCGCAGGCGCCTCGACCTCGCGGGCGCGCTGGTCGCCAACCCGCCCGTGCTGTTCCTCGACGAGCCGACCACCGGCCTCGACCCACGCGCCCGCCTGGATCTGTGGGACGTGATCGAGGAACTCGTCTCCGGCGGCACCACCCTGCTGCTCACCACCCAGTACATGGAGGAGGCCGACCGCCTGGCCGACTCCATCGCGGTGATCGACCGAGGCACCGTCATCGCCCGCGGCACCGCCGACGAACTCAAGGCGCTCGTCGGTGGCGACCGCATCGAACTCACCGTCGCCACCGCCGACCAGCTCACCGACGCCAAACAGGTGCTCAGCGGTCTGGCCGACGGCGAAATCCACATCGAACCGGGTCTGCGCAAGATCACCGTGCCCGTGGCCGACGGTTCCCAGGACCTGGTCACCGCCATCGGCAGGCTCACCGAGCACAAGGTCAAGATCAACGACGTCGCCCTGCGCAGGCCTTCGCTCGACGACGTATTCCTCACCCTCACCGGGCACGAGGCCGAAGAACTCGTGGCGGGGGATGCCGAGAAGGCGGACGCCAAGGAAGGACAGAGCCGATGAGCGTCTCGATCGACAAGACACCACCGGTGACCGGGCCGAGCCTGGAAGAACGGCTGGCGATGGTGGTCAGCGACAGCCTCACGATCGCCAAGCGCAATGTCATCAAGATCAAGCGCGTGCCCGACGTGCTGATCTTCACGACCATGTCGCCGATCATGTTCGTGCTGATGTTCGCCTACGTGTTCGGCTCGGCGATCAAGGTGCCGGGGCTGGAAGGCGGCTACCGCGAATTCCTGATCGCGGGCATCTTCGTCCAGACCGTGGTGTTCGGTGCCTCGTTCACCGGCGCGGGCTTGGCCGAAGACATGCAGAAGGGGATCATCGACCGGTTCCGGTCGCTGCCGATGGCGCCCTCGGCGGTGCTGTTCGGGCGCACGATCAGCGATGTGGTGATCAACCTGGTCAGCCTCGTCGTCATGTCGCTGACCGGGTTGATCGTCGGCTGGCGTATTCGCGGGTCGTTCCTCGACGCGGTGCTCGCGTACCTGCTGATGCTGCTGTTCGCCTACGCACTGTCGTGGATGATGGCCGTGGTCGGGTTGCTCGTGCGGGCGCCGGAGGTGTTCAACAACGCCAGCTTCATGGTGATCTTCCCGCTGACGTTCCTGTCCAACGCCTTCGTGCCGATCAACGACCTGCCCGGCCCGCTGCGCGTGTTCGCCGAGTGGAATCCGATGTCGGCGGTCACCGAGTCGGTCCGTCAGCTGTTCGGCAACACCAGCCCGCTTGCCCCCACCTCGGAGGCCTGGTCGATGCAGCACCCGGTGGCCACGTCGCTGATCTGGATCGTGCTGATCCTGCTGATCTTCGTGCCGCTGGCTCAGGTGCAGTACAAGAAGTCCGTGAGCCGCTGAGGGTTCAGCTCGCGCCGGTCTCCGCGACGGGGGCCGGCGCGGAGCCGTTGCGGGAGTAGCCGAGACGCGGCGGCTCGGCGGCGGGTTCGGGCAGCTGGGGGCGCTTGCTGCGGGCGATCCAGGCCAGCGCGCCCGCACCGGCGATCGCGAGGGAGGCGATGAGCGGGTTACGAAGCTTCATGCGACCACTGTGGCATAGAACGCCGCCGACGGCACAAACACGAAACCACGCTCCACCAGGTGCCCGGCAGCGCGGTGACCGCGTGGCACCATTGCTGCGTGACCTCACCCCATCAGACGGCCGTGGCGACGCTGCACACCAACCACGGCGAGATCAAGATCGCGCTTTTCGGTAACCACGCGCCCAAGACGGTGCGCAATTTCGTCGGCCTCGCCGACGGCAGCGCCCCGTACACCACCCCGAACGCGGGTGGCACGGAAGC
>NZ_JBFAJZ010000014.1:71029-136573 GCF_040655475.1 Nocardia sp. NPDC050413
CGTTTTTCGGTAACCACGCGCCCAAGACGGTGCGCAATTTCGTCGGCCTCGCCGACGGCAGCGCCCCGTACACCACCCCGAACGCGGGTGGCACGGAAGCTGGCCCGTTCTACGACGGCGCCGTCTTCCACCGGGTGATGCAGGGATTCATGATCCAGGGCGGTGACCCTACCGGTACCGGCCGCGGCGGTCCGGGCTACGAATTCGGCGACGAGTTCCATCCCGAGCTGCGTTTCGATCGCGGATACCTGCTGGCCATGGCCAATGCGGGCCCGGGTACCAACGGATCGCAGTTCTTCATCACCGTCGGCCCGCAACCGCATCTGAACCGCAAGCACACGATTTTCGGCGAGGTGGTCGACCCGGATTCACGCAAGGTGGTCGACGCGATCGCGGCGGTGGAGACCGACCGCAACGATCGCCCGACCGAACCGGTCGTCATCTCTTCGGTCACTGTTACATAGCGGCTGGCGCCGCGGTTCTCGGCGCTTGACTCCGAGAACAGAACTCCCCGTCGCGATCGTCGCGGCGGGGAGTTCTTTGCTTCACGTGAAACAACGTCAGTCGGTGGCGACCTTCGCGAAGCCGTTGACGACGAGGGCGTCGAAGACGTCGGCAGGGTTGGCGCCCAGGTCCCAGCGACCGAAGATCAGCAGGCGCTCGGTGTCGTTGTGGCGGACGTCGACCTCGAGCATGGTGTTCTTGCGGCCGATGCGCCGGTAGGAGGTCACACGGATCCGGTCGATGTGGTCGAGGGGGTATTCGTCGCGGCCGGTGAGGGTGCCGACGACGAGGCGCGGCGGGGAACCGGGAACCATGGTGAGCCGGGGGCGCTGACGCAGGGCGAGCACGGCCATGGCCAGCACCGCGACGGCGGCGACGCCGAGGAACAGCCGCGAGGGGCCGTCCTGAGCAAGAACGGCCGCTACGGTCAGCAGGAGGCCGCCGCCGGTCACCGCGATCAGGGCCGCGGTCGGCGTGGTCCATGACTTGCTGGCGGCGGGTCGACCTGCGTTCACGCGGCTTGTTCCCTCATTGATCCTCGAGTTGTCCACAGCTTCATCCACAGGTGTGCATGAATGACACCGGTGTAGTTCAGCGCCACCGCATGGTCATGATGAGTCCGATGACCATCAGGCCGAAACCGATCAGGAAGTTCCAGGCGTTCAGGTCGTTCATCCAGCTGATCTTCTCGGCAGCCAGGTAGTACACGAGCAGCCAGAGCAGGCCGGCCAGCATGAAGCCGAGCATGATCGCGACGTACCAGACAGGCGACGGACCCGCTTTGACCTTCACCGGGGTACGGCTGGCAGGGCTCGGGGTGTAATCGGCCTTCTTACGGACCTTGGACTTGGGCATGACGTCCTCGTATTCTCCGGTACTGGTCGTCTCCTAGGCTATCCCACCAGGTAATGGATGCGACGACCTACCGGCCGGGCACGTACCCTCGTTGCATGCGTGTTCTGGTCGTCGACAACTACGACAGCTTCGTGTTCAACCTGGTGCAATACCTCGGCCAGCTGGGTGCCGACGCCGTCGTATGGCGGAACGACGACCCGCGCCTGGCCGATCTCGACACCCTGCTCACCCGCGGCGACGAAGGCGGCGCTTTCGACGGCGTACTGGTGAGCCCCGGGCCGGGCAGCCCCGACCGGGCGGGCGCGAGCATTCCGCTGGTGCACGCCGCCGCCGAGTACGAGAAGCCGCTGCTCGGCGTCTGTCTCGGACACCAGGCCATCGGCGAGGCGTTCGGTGGCACCGTCGACCGGGCGCCGGAATTGCTGCACGGCAAGACCAGCTCGGTGTACCACCTCGGCTCGGGCGTGTTGGCCGGTCTGCCCGACCCCTTCACCGCCACCCGATACCACTCGCTCACCGTGCTCCCGGAGACCATGCCCGCGGAGCTGGAAGTGGTCGGCCACACCGAGAGCGGCATCGTGATGGCCATGCGGCACCGCAGCCTGCCGATCCACGGCGTGCAGTTCCACCCGGAGTCGGTGCTCACCCAGGGCGGACACCGGATGCTGGCCAACTGGCTCGAGGTCTGCGGCGAACGCCCGGCCGAGGCGCTGGTGTCGGCGCTCGAGGCGGAGGTCGCCGCGCTGGTGACCCCGTGAGCGAGGCCGCCGCGGCATCGTCCGGTGGCGACGGGAGTGTCGCCCCGCCGAGACGGCCGCGAGTGCTGTTGTCGGTGGCGACCAGTCTCGATGGCTACATCGATGACACGAGCGCGCAGCGGCTGCTGCTGTCCAACAGCGCCGATTTCGACGAGATCGATCGCTTGCGTGCCGAGTCCGACGCGATCCTGATCGGCGCGGGCACCTTGCGGATCGACAATCCACGGCTGCTGGTCAACAGCGCCGAGCGGCGGGCAACGCGCGTCGCGTCGGGACGCCCGGAGTATCCCGTGAAGATCACCGTCACCGCATCGGGTGAGCTGGATCCGGCGCTGCGCTTCTGGCACACCGGAGGCGCGAAGGTCGTCTACACCACCACGGCGGGCGCGGTCCGGCTCGGTGATCGACTCGCAGGCAGGGCCGAGGTCGTGTGCCTGGGCGACCGGCTCGACCTGGCCGCCTTGCTCGACGACCTCACCGCACGCGATATCCACAGGCTGATGGTCGAAGGCGGCACCGGGATGCACACCGCCTTCCTCGCCGCCGACCTGGTCGACGAGATCCGCGTGGCGATCGCGCCGATCCTGGTCGGTGACGCGGCCGCGCCCCGCTTCGTCGGCCCGGCCCTGTTCCCCGGTGGACCACAGCGTCGACTCCACTTGACGGGTGTGGAACAACTTGGGGATGTCGCTGTCATGAACTACCTGGTCGGCGCCCCCACAGACCCGGTTCGTCCACCGGCCCTGTGATCGGATTCCGGCTGTCGACCTGGGGAAATACCGCTGTTCACAGTTCATCCGCCGGTGTACTGCACAACCTGAACATGACCGACTCCACAAATGCCACAGGCTGTGGATAACTTCCGAACCCAGGGGAAATGGTGCACACAGACAGCCTCGATCACCGCTTCATGCACAGGGCCATCGAGCTGGCCCGGCAGTGTCCGCCCAGTTCGACGGCCTACTCGGTGGGCGCGGTCATCGTCGTCGACGGTGTGGAGATCTCCACCGGCTACTCACGTGAGACCGACGAAAAGGTGCACGCCGAGGAATCGGCGCTGAACAAACTCGACGCCGACGACCCCCGCCTGGCCCGCGCGACGATCTACAGCACGCTCGAACCCTGCTCGACGCGCGCCACCGCGACCCGGCTGCCCTGCACCGACCGCATCCTGGCGGCGGGTATCCCCAGGGTGGTCATCGCCTGGCGCGAACCGAGCCTGTTCGTCGCGGCCTGCGAGGGTGTGGACAAACTCCGAACCAACGGTGTGGAGGTCGTCGAGCTCACCGACCTGGCCGAGGCGGCCAGGTCGATGAACGAGCACCTCGACCTGAGCTGACGGGGAGTCAGGGCCGCCCGTAGATGGCGGTGACGAACTCGCCGAGCTGATTGTCGTCCAGGTGGCGAGCCAGATCGGCCTCGCTGATCATGCCGACCAGCCGCTTGTTCTCGATCACCGGCATCCGCTTGACCCGATGGTCTTCCATCTGGTCGAGCACGTCTTCCACGTCGGCGTCCGCGCTGATCCAGCGCGGCGTCGCCTCGCACAGTTCGGCCGCGGTCGTCAGTTCCGGTGACAGGCCGCGCGCGATGCACTTCACGACGATGTCGCGGTCGGTGATGATGCCGCACATGCGTTCGTTGTCGTCGGCGACGACGAGCGAGCCGACACCGAGATCGGCCATCGCCGCCGCGGCCGTGGCCACGGTGTCGTCGCGGGTGATCCACTGAGCGCCGGGCTTCATGATGTCCCTGGCTGTGGTCATGGGCTACCTCCTCGTTCAGCAGTGCTGGGTGGGATGGAGCTAGCCCAAGTCTAGGCCCGTGGGCCTCACCGTGGAATGGGTGAGGCTCCTACCTGCAGGATCACGTTTCCGTTCATCGTCACCGAGGTGCCCGCCGGCGGATTCTGCCCGACGACCTTGCCCGAGGCGCTGCCGTCGAGGGTGATGACCGTCGTCTGGCTGAGCTGACCGGTCCAGCCCTGCGCGCGCAACTTCTCCTGGGCCTGGGTGGGGGTGAGCCCGGTCAGGTCAGGAACGGTGATGCGGTCGCCGAGGGACACCTGCACGGTGATGGTCGAACCCTTCTCCGCGTTGCTGCCGCCCGCCGGGCTCGTGGAGAGCACCTGGCCCTTCGGCTGGGGCGAGAGCACCTCCTTGACCTCCACCTTGAATCCGGCGCTCACGGTGAGGTTCGGTTCGGCGACGGAGATGTCCTGGCCGACCACATCGGGTACCCGGACCTGTTCGGGCCCGCTGCCGATGACGATGACGATCGGCTGCTCGATGTCGATGCGCACGCCCGCGGTCGGTTCCTGCCCGATCACCCGGTCGGTGTCGGCGACGCTGGAGGCGCGCCGCTGTACGTTCGGATCCATCTGCAGCCCGGTCGAATTCAGCGCCTGCTCGGCCTCGGCCTGGGTCATCCCGAGGATGCGCGGCACCGCGACCTGCGCGGGTCCGGTCGACACCTGCAGGGTGACGGTGCTGCCCTCGTCGATGCGCGACCCACCGAGCGGCTGGGTGGCGATCACATTGCCCGGCGCGACCTTGCCGTCCGGCTTCTGCTGCACGGCCACGCTGAAACCGGCCTTGACGAGCTCGGATTCGGCCTGCTGCGCGGTCTTGCCGGACAGGTCGGGCACCGCGACCTGGTCGGGCTTGCTGCCCGGGCCGATCAGCACCCAGAACATGCCGAACGCGACGGCGAGCGCCGCGGCGACGCCGAGCGCGATCAAACCGGTGCGATTGCCCTGCTCGGCGGGCGGGCCGACGGCGGGGTGTTCGGAGGTGTCGTCGCGGTCGTGGAACCGGCGCGGCGCGGGCTCGTCGTAGCCGGCGTAGTCCTCGTCGTTCATCACCATCGGCGCGCTGGGCTTCTGCCCACCGAGCACGCGGATCAGATCGGCGCGCATCTCCGCGGCGGTCTGGTAGCGGTTGGCCGGGTTCTTGGCCATCGCTTTGAGGATCACCGAATCGAGCTCGCGCGGGACCGCCGGGTTCACCGACGACGGCAGCGGCGGGTCCTCCTTCACATGCTGATAGGCCACCGCGACCGGCGAATCACCGGTGAAAGGCGGCTGGCCGGTGAGGATTTCGAACAGCACACAGCCGACCGAGTACACGTCCGAGCGCGCGTCGACGGTCTCGCCGCGCGCCTGCTCGGGTGAAAGGTATTGCGCCGTACCGATCACGGCGGCGGTCTGGGTCATCGGGTTGGAGCTGTCGGCGATCGCGCGCGCGATGCCGAAGTCCATCACCTTCACCGCGCCCGCACGGTTGATCATGATGTTGGCGGGCTTCATGTCCCGGTGGACGATGCCCGCCTTGTGGCTGAAGTCGAGTGCGGCGCAGACATCGGCGACGATCTCCATCGCCTTGCGCGGCGCCAGCGGACCCTTGCCGCGCACGATGTCGCGCAGGGTGTCGCCCTCGACGTATTCCATGACGATGTAGGGCAGCGGCCCGTCGTCGACGGTGGCCTCGCCGGTGTCGTAGACCGCGACGATGGCCGGGTGGTTCAGCGCGGCCGCGTTCTGCGCCTCGCGCTTGAAGCGCAGGTAGAACGTTGGGTCGCGGGCCAGGTCGGCGCGCAGCACCTTGATCGCGACGTCGCGCGAGAGGCGCACGTCGCGGGCCTTGTGCACCTCCGACATGCCGCCGAACCCGATGATCTCGCCCAGCTCGTACCGCGAGGAGAGATTCTTCGGGGTGGTCATTGCTGTCCTATGTTCGGGCCTACGGCGTTGTTGTCCTCATTCGGAAATGGTAGATCGAAGGTGGGGATACGCGGCTTGTCCCGGGTGGTGGTCGCCGCCGCCGGTTTCGTGGTGGTCGGTTCCGGTTTGGTCGTCTTGGGGACGGTGGTGGTCGGTTCCGGTTTGGTCGTCGTCGGTTCCGGCGTGGTGGTCGGCGGTTCCGTTGTCGTCGTCGGTTCCGGCGTGGTCGTCGTCGGGCGGTCGGGTTGCGTCGGCGCGGGTTCCTCGGAGGTGACCGGCGGCGGCAGCGGACGGGTGGTCGTCACCGGCGGAGCCACCGGCGCGGTGGTCTGCACGGTGGTTGTGGTCGGGCCGGTGTCGCGGTTGGGTTCGCCGCCGAACAGCAGCCAGATCACGCCACCGCCGAGCAGCAGCGCGCCCACACCGAGCGCGATCAGCCATTTCTGGTTGTTCTTGGCATCGTTGGTCGCGGCGACGGCGGCGGGCGCGGCGGCCTGGGTGGCCGGGCCCGCGTATCCGCCGGTCGGCGGCTGATTGCCGAAACGCATGGTCGCGCCGTCGTAGTCGGCGGCCGGAATCACGGTGGTCGGGCCGGGCGGCAGTACGCGGGTCGCCCCGGTCATCGACGCGGCGGCACCACCGGGCACGGGCGGCATGTGTCCGGCGCGCACGGCGGCCACGGCATCGGCGAACTCGCCACCGCTGCGGTAGCGCTGCGCCGGATCCTTGGCCATGGTGATCGCGATCAGCTCGTGCACATTGGCGGGCAGATCGGCGGGCAGCGGCGGCGGCGCGTCGCGCACGTGCTTCATGGCGACGGTGATCGCACCCTCACCGGTGAACGGGCGGACGCCTGCCAGCGCCTCGTACCCGACCACGCCGAGGGAGTACACGTCGGAGGCGGCGGTGGCGTCCTCGCCGACGGCCTGTTCGGGGGCGATGTACTGGGCGGTACCCATCACCATGCCGGTCTTGGTCACCGGGGATGCGTCGACGGCCTTGGCGATGCCGAAGTCGGTGATCTTCACCTGACCGGTCGGCGTCACCAGGATGTTGCCCGGCTTCACGTCGCGGTGCACCACACCCGCGGCGTGGGCCACCTCGAGCGCGCGGCCGGTCTGCTCGAGCATGTCGAGGCCCTGGATCACCGAGAGCCTGCCCATGCGGTTGAGCACGGCGTTGAGCGGTTCGCCCTGCACCAGCTCCATCACCAGGTAGGCGGTTTCGCCGCCGGACGGGTCGGTGGTCTCGCCGTAGTCGTAGATGCCCGCGATCCCCGGCGCGTTCAGCTGCGCGGTGGTGCGTGCTTCGACCCGGAACCGCTGACGGAACGTCGGGTCGGCGGAGAACTCGGTCTTGAGGACCTTGACCGCCACCCGGCGGTCGAGCCGGGTGTCCATCGCTTCCCACACCTGACCCATACCGCCGGTGGCGATGAGCCGCTGCAGGCGGTAGCGGTCGGCGATCATGGCGCCGTTGTTCAGCATCGGGGCCCCCGTGTTGTCACTCGCACACTCATTTCGTTCAGCCCCCTGCCAGGCCTGCGTCCAGTACCGACCTGGCGATCGGTGCGGCCACCGAGCCGCCGGTCGCCGCCAGCGCCCGGTCGCCGCCGTTCTCGACGATCACCGCGATGGCGATCTTCGGGTTCTGCGCGGGCGCGAAGGCCATATACCAGGCATGCGGCGGGGTGTTACGGGGATTGCTGCCGTGTTCGGCCGTGCCGGTCTTGGACGCGATCTGGTACGGCGACCGGCCGCCGCCCGCGGTGTTGGCTTCGGAGGCGATCATCAGGTTCACCAGGCTCGACGCTACCTGTGGACTCACGGCCTGGCCCACCGAGAAGGGCTCGGTCACACTCAGTTCCGACAGGTCGGGAGCCTGCGTCTGGTCGACCAGGTACGGCTGCATCCGGGAGCCACCGTTGGCGATCGTCGCGGCGATCACGGCGACGTCGAGCGGGGTCACCGCGACATCGCGCTGACCGATGCTGCTCTGGCCGAGAGCCGCGTTGTCGGGGATCGGCCCGACCGTCGACTCGGCGACCGGGATCGGGACGCCGCGGTGCGGGCCGATCCCGAAGGCCGCGGCCTGGTCCTTGAGTTCGGCGGCGCCGACCTTCATCCCCAGCTCGACGAACGCGGTGTTGCAGGACCGCCGGAAGGCCTCGGTGAGCGAGGCGGTCGGCTGGTCACCGCAGGTGGCGCCGTTGTAGTTCTCCAGCGTGGTCCTGGTGCCGGGCAGGGTGATGTTGGGTGCGGCGGTGAACTGGTCGTCCACGCTCACACCGTTGGCAAGCGCGGCGGCGGTGACCACGGCCTTGAACGTGGAACCGGGCGGATAGGTCTGCGAGACCGCGCGATTGAGCATCGGCTGGGACGGGTCGTTCTTGAGCCGGTCCCACGCCGCCCGACCGGCCGCGCCGTCGTGGCCCGACAGTTCGTTGGGGTCGTAGCTCGGGGTGGAGACCATCGTCAGGATCTTGCCGGTGCTCGGCTCGATCGCCACCACCGAACCGGTGTAGCCCTTGGCGGTCATCTCGTCGTAGGCCACCTGCTGCATCACCGGGTTCAAGGTGGTGATCACGTTGGCGCCGCGCGGGTCGCGACCGGAGAACATGTCGACGAGCCTGCGCCCGAACAGGCTCGAGTCGTTGCCCGAGAGCAGCGGGTCCTCGGCCAGTTCGATCCCGGTCTTGCCGTACTGCATCGAGTAGAACCCGGTGACGGGCGCGTAAGCCGGTGGGGTGCTCGGGTATTGGCGCAGGTACTTGTACCGGTCGTCGGTGGCGACCGACCCCGCGAGCACGGTACCGCCGGCCGAGATCTGGCCGCGCTGGCGCGAGTACTCGTCGAGCAGCACGCGCACATTGCGCGGGTCGGCGCGCAGGTCGTCGGCCTTGACCACCTGCAGATAGGTGGCGTTCACCAGGAGCGCGACGACCATCACCATCACGGCGACGGCGACCCGGCGTAGTGGAGTGTTCATGCGCTCGCCCTGCCTTCCGACCTGCGCAACAACTCGGTCGACGCCTCGGCGATCGGCGCCGGTGCGCGTTTGCGGGTCGGCGCGGGCGCGCGGGCGGCGTCGGAGATCTTGATCAGCAACCCGAGCAGCGCGTAGTTGGCCAGCAGCGAGGAGCCACCGTAGGAGATGAACGGTGTGGTCAGACCCGTCAGCGGGATCAGCTTGGTGACGCCGCCGACCACCACGAAGATCTGGATGGCGATGGTGAACGACAGGCCCGCCGCGAGCAGCTTGCCGAAACTGTCGCGCACGGCGAGCGCCGTGCGCAGCCCACGCACGATGAAGATCAGGAACAGCATCAGCACGGCGGCCAGACCGATCAGGCCGAGTTCCTCACCGATGGTGGTGACGATGAAGTCGGTCTTGGCGAACGGCACCTGCTGCGGACGCCCGCTGCCCAGACCCGTGCCCGCCAGGCCGCCGGTGGCGAAACCGAACAGCGACTGCGAGATCTGGTAGCCGGTGTTGTGGTAGTCGTCGAACGGGTGCAGCCAGGTGTCCACGCGCACGCGCACATGCCCGAACAGTTGGTAGGCGAACACGAAGCCGAGCGCGAGCAGGCCGCCGCCGATGAGCAACCAGCCCACCCGTTCGGTCGCGATGTAGAGCATCACCAGCACCGTGCCGAAGATCAGCAGCGAGGTGCCGAGATCCTTTTCGAGCACGAGCACACCGATGCACACGACCCACACGATCAGCACCGGACCGAGGTCGCGCGGACGCGGGAACTCCATGCCGAGGAAATGCTTGCCCGCGGCGGTGAACAGGTCACGCTGGGCGACGAGCACACCCGCGAAGAAGATGATGAGCAGGATCTTGGCGAATTCGCCCGGCTGCACACTGAATCCGGGGAGCTTGATCCAGATCTTGGCGCCGTTGACTTCGGAGAACCGGCTCGGCAACAGTGCCGGAATCGCCAACGCGATCAGTCCGACCAGGCCTAGTGTGTAGGTGTAGCGCGCCAGCGTGCGGTAGTCACGCAACACGATGAGCAGGCTGATGAACACCACGATGCCGAGGCCGGTCCACATGATCTGCTGGTTGGCGTCCGGGGACGGGATGGGGCTCGAGTCGTATGCCGCCTGCTGCGCGTCGGCGAGGTCGAGGCGGTGAATCAGGACGAGACCGAGACCGTTGAGCAGCGCCACGATCGGTAGCAGTAGTGGGTCGGCGAACGGCGCGAACCGGCGAACCGCCAGGTGCGCCACTCCGAACAGCGCGAGGAACGCCACACCGTACTTGGCGATGTCCCAGGTGATCGACTGTTCCTGGCTCGCCTCGACGATGAACAACGACACCGTCGTGATACCCGCCGCGCCCGCCAGCAGCAACAGCTCCTGGTTCCGCCGCGTCGAGGGCGGCGGTGCGGGCGCGAATCCGCCTGGGGGACTCGGGAAAGCCCCCGCCGACGGTGGTGCCGGTGCGGACATCAGTCCGTCACCCGGCAGTTCTCCCCTGAGATCTGCGGGGAAGGTGTCGGGGCGGGCGTAGTGGTCGGTGCGGGCGTCGGTGTCGCCGTCGCGGGCTGGTCACCGGGGCCGGGCGCGGGCGCCGGGGTGGCAGGGGGAAGCTCGGTGGGCAGCACACCCGGCTGCGGCACCGATTCCTTCTTGGGGCACGGGTCGAGCACCTCGCCGGTCAGCCGACGCATGCTCTCGCGGGCCTGGGCCAGCGAATCCGGCGGCAGGCTGCGCTCCACCTGGTCGCGGCCGGTCTGCTTGAGATCGCTGACCATCAGCTTCTTGCAGCCGGTGGGGGCGGTGGCGCCGACTTCGAGGAGGGTGATCTCGTTCTTGCTGTTCACGCAGGCAGTGAGCTCCACGTCGTGGATGGCGTAACCGAGGATCGAACCGGGCAGGCCGCGCATCACGACCACCTGATCGTTGTCGGCGCCCACGTAGTAGTTGCTGCGAATCATCTTGTAGCCCACCACGAGTCCCACCGCGACGGCCACGATCAAGGCCACCGACAGCAGCAGCCAGCGCAGCTTGTGCGACTTGGTCTCGGGCGGCGGGGGAGCGGCGGCGGCCCGGCGCGGCTGGGCGCGCGGCGGACGCATGGCGGCGGCGCGGCCGGCCGCGGTGTTCGGCGGCGGCGCGTCTTCCTCCTCCTCGGTGGAGGCGGCACCGGCGACGATCGGATGACTCTGCCCGTAGTCGAGGTCGATCACATCGGCGACGACAACGGTGACGTTGTCGGGACCGCCTGAGCGCAAAGCCAATTCGATGAGCCGGTCGGCGCACTCGTCGGTGTTGCCCTCGCGCATGGTGTTGCCGATGGTCTCGTCGCTCACCACGTCGGAGAGTCCGTCGGAGCACAGCAGATACCGGTCACCGGCGCGGGCTTCGCGCATGATGAGCGTCGGCTCGATCTCGTTGCCGGTGAGGGCACGCATGATGAGCGATCGTTGCGGGTGGGTGTGCGCCTGCTCGGGCGTGATGCGGCCCTCGTCGACCAGCGACTGCACGAAGGTGTCGTCGCGGGTGATCTGGGTGAGTTCGCCGTCGCGCAGCATGTAGGCGCGCGAGTCGCCGATGTGGACCATGCCGAGCTTGCGGCCGGCGAACAGGATGGCGGTGAGCGTGGTGCCCATGCCGTCGAGTTCGGGTTCGGCCTCGACGTGGTCGGCGATGGCGGCGTTGCCGGAACGGGTGGCGCGGTCGAGCTTGCCGAGGATGTCCTCGCCGGGTTCGTCGTCGTCGAGATGCGCCAGCGCGGCGATCATCAGCTGGGAGGCGACTTCGCCGGCGGCGTGTCCACCCATACCGTCGGCGAGGGCTAGCAGGCGAGCGCCCGCGTAGACCGAATCCTCGTTGTTGCCCCGGACGAGTCCGCGGTCGCTTCGCGCGGTGTAGCGCAGAACAAGTGTCACGATCGCAGCTCGATCACTGTTTTGCCGACCCGGACAGGAGTGCCGAGCGGAACACGGACGGCGGTGGTGACTTTCGCGCGGTCGAGATACGTGCCGTTGGTGGAACCGAGGTCTTCCACGTACCAGTCGTCACCACGCTGAGAGAGTCGCGCGTGCCTGGTCGAGGCGTAGTCGTCGGTGAGTACCAGCGTCGAATCGTCGGCGCGGCCGATGAGGACCGGCTGCGTGCCGAGTGTGATGCGAGTGCCGGCTAGTGAACCATGAGTCACCACTAGATACTTGGCGCCCTTCTGGCCTCGGCTCAGGGATGGCAGACCGATGGAACCACGCGCTCCGCGTGCGGCCCTCGGCTGTATCCGGATACCGGATGCCGCGTAGATATCGCTGCGCAAGGTCCGCAGAACGGCCCAGACGAACAACCAGAGCAGCAGCAGGAACCCCGCGCGGGTCAATTGCAGGATCAATCCCTGCACGGCGTTCCACCTCCTGTTCGCCCGGGTACGTCGGTACGGCAGGGGACGAAGTGACCCCCACCAGCGTGCTGGCTTGCGGGCCCCGAGGTCGGGGCCGTGCGTGTGATGGCAGCATCATAGGGCCGACGGCGTCGACACGTGACCTGCACCGCGCAGCTTACGGGATCAGACGATCCTGATCAGGATCTCGGAATGTCCGGCCCGGATGACGTCACCGTCGGCGAGCTGCCAGTCCTGTACCGGCGAGCCGTTGACCAGCGTGCCGTTGGTGGAACCCAGGTCGGAGAGCATGGCGGTCTGGCCGTCCCAGCGGACCTCGATGTGGCGGCGCGACACACCGGTGTCGGGCAGCCGGAAGTGCGCGTCCTGGCCGCGGCCGATGATGTTGGAACCCTCACGCAGCTGGTAGGTGCGGCCGCTGCCGTCGTCGAGCTGCAGCGTGGCCGAGTAGCTGGACTGGGCCGGGGCACCGTAACCACCCGCGGGCTGGCCGTAACCGGCTTGCGGCTGGGCGTAACCACCCTGCTGGCCGTAACCGGCCGGCTCCTCGTAAGCGGGCTCGGCGTAACCGGCCGCCTGGGCGCCGTAACCGGAGGACTGACCGTAGCCGGGCTCGGCGTAACCGTTCTGGCCGTAGCCGCCCTGCTGGTCGTATCCGGGTTCGGCATAACCCTGCTGGCCGTAGCCGGGCTGCTGGCCGTAGGCCTGCTGCGGATCGGCGTAACCCTGCTGGCCGTAACCACCCTGCTGGTCGTAGCCCGGCTCGGCGTACCCGGGCTGGCCGTAACCACCCTGCTGGCTGTAGGCCTGCTGGCCGTACCCGCCCTGCTGGTCGTATCCGGGTTCGGCATAGCCCTGCTGGCCGTACCCGGGCTGACCGTAGCCCGGCTGCGGGGCCTGGTCGTACCCGTTGTGGTACTCGCCGCCCTGCTGGCCGTAGGCGGGGTCGTAGCCGGGCTGGCCCTCGGGCGCGCCGTAGCCACCGCGGCCGTAGTCGTCGGCAGGCGGATAGGGAGCCCCAGGCGCGGCGGGCGGCGGTGCGTACCCGCGGTTGCGTGGATCGGACTCCGCGGGCTCTCGGCTTGGCTCGTAGCCTGAGTTGTGCGTCATGGGGCCAGCTCCTGGTTGCGGGTGTGCGGGTCGTTGTGGCGGTCCGGGGCGAGGTGGGACGGTCCCGCGACCGGCGTCGGGGTCGACGCGGCCGCTCGCTCTGAACATTCCGGTGTGCAGCGTAGGTGATGCCTCGAACGCCACGTGCACTTCGCCGTAGGTCTGCCAGCCCTGCTCGCGGATGTAATCCTGCAGATGTTTGGCGAACGCCTTGGTCGTCAGGTCGTGATCTGCGTCGAGTTTCCCGAAATCTGATTCGTTGATCGTGATCACATAACTGTTGGGTGCGAGCTGATGCCCGCCCTCCAGTTCCTGGATCCGATCTGCGGCTTCGCGCTGCAGCGCGGCCTCTACCTCCTGGGGAACGACGCTGCCGCCGAACACCCTCGCGAACACGTCACCGACGGCGCTCTGTAAGCGACGTTCGAATCTCGACACGATGCCCATCACAGCCCTCCCTTCGGTGCGCGTGTCCGTCCTGTCGGAGTGCCCTTTACGGCGTGTCCGAACCCGACCACGTTCCTTGCATGATATCCACGATCCTCCTACCAGGTAACTCCCGGCGCGGCGCCCCGGTTCCCGAGCCGAACACCTCCGCATCACCGCAGGTCAGAGGCTCGATTTTATTTTCAGCCGGAGAGCATGTTAGGTTTTTCGAGTCGCTCGGGCGAGTGGCGGAATGGCAGACGCGCTGGCTTCAGGTGCCAGTGTCCGTAAGGACGTGGGGGTTCAAGTCCCCCTTCGCCCACAGAGAGCAAAAGGCTCGATCCCACGGGATCGGGCCTTTTGTCGTTTCCGGCGACGCTCACCCCTTGCGCGCGACGAGTAGATGGAAGGGGAACGGCGGGCCGGGCAGGGTGCGCTGTTCGACCGTGAATCCGGCCCCGGTGAGCGCGCCCGTCACCTCGGCCACCGGGCGCAGCGTGAATCCATAAGGGGTGAAAGGCATCCGGGCCATCCCGTCCGGATCGCCGATGCCGATCACGGCCGTGCCGCCGGACCGAAGCACGCGGTCGAGTTCGGCACACGCGGCGGGCAGGTCGTCGAGGAAGTAGATGGTGTTCACCGTGATCGCCGCGTCCAGGCTCGCATCGGCCAGCGGCAGGGCGGCGAGGGTGCCCTCGGCGAGCACGAGCCGGTCCTCGGCCACCTCCATGGCATAGGTGCCACGGGCGCGGGCGAGCATGTCGGGCGAGGGTTCGATGCCGTGTACCACGCCGTCCGGGCCGACTCGCTCCAGCAGCATCGCCAGGCCCGCGCCGCCGCCGAAACCGATATCGGCCACATCCGCACCCGCGGCGGGGGCGGCGCCGTCGACGGCGCCCGCGATGGCGCGCTTGTTCCCCCGGTTGAGGAGAAAAGCCACCACCTTGCCGAGTGGTCCGTGCGGATTACCGAGCTGGCCGGCAACGATGGTGAGCAAACGGTCCTTGACCCCGGTCATCTCGTCATCGTAGGGCTTCGCCGTTCGGGGGCGGTGAGGCGAAGATCACAGCGCGGTAATCCGGCCGTCTTCCAGCTGTTTCACTGCCCGTCTCGCGCCGTTCGGGAGGCTCTGCGCAACTTGTCAGCCGCGCAGTAAGTAGCTGTATGGCAGGTGATTCGACCTGATTGCTAGTTGTCGATCATGTTTGCAGCCTTGTAAACCAACTTAAGGTTTCTTTTAAGGCTCCAAGTATCGCGCAACCGAAATTCGATTGCCGTTGTCGCAGGTTATCGGCTATGCGCGGGGCGCAGTCGGGGGTGCGGGCAATGGGCAGCAATATTCCCTGGACCACCCCATCGAACGCATGGGACCGTTGGTCCCAGGTTTGCCGAAGGTGAATTCCTGGTGTGTGCGATCGCCGTCCCGGCGAAGCGCCAGGAGTTAGCTGTAGTTGTGGAGGGCGTGCGCTTCACACGTCTTCGCAGACCCGCACTCGATACCCCTAACCTGCGCGTTGGGGGTTGCATGGGCATAACGATTGTGTACAGTTAACGGCAACGCTGGCCGCAGCTCGAGCTCGACTCGCTGCGGCCAGCGGAACTCAAATCGGGGGAGTTCACCAACTCGTAACCTCACGTAGCTGCTGATTGCCCAGTGGGCTCACAGCCGAGGTGTGCTCGGAGTTGCCTGCCGCACAAATGCACGTGCAGATGCGTGATCACCCCCGCGTGGGAACCTTCGGCAGCCATCGCAGGGCCGGATCGGGCATGGCCTCGGGCAGCGCGGAAGCGGCGTCCTGTTCTTCGGCGACCCGGCGGCCCACCACGAACACATAGGCGAGAAACAGGCCCTCGGCCAGGAAGCCCAGGGCGATGCGCACGGGCGCGGGCAGGCCGCTCGGCGTCACGAAGCCCTCGAGCAAGCCACACACCAGCAGCACCGCGACCAGCCCGAGCGCGACAGTGGCAGTCGCCCGGCCCTGCCGAGCCATCGCGGCGGCCCGGCTCGACCGACCGGGATCGACCAGCGTCCAGCCGAGCTTCAAGCCGACACCACCCGCCACGAACAGCGCCGTGAGCTCGAGCGTTCCGTGCGGAAGGATGAAACCGAAGAACGAGTCGAGCCGGTCGGCGTCGGCCATCAATCCACCGGTTATCCCCAGATTCAGCGCGTTCATGAACAGGGCATACACAGCCGGGAGGATCAGCACGCCGGTGAACAAGGCGATCGCCGAAACCCAGGAATTGTGGGTCCACACCTTGGCGGCGAAGGCGTCGTTGGGGTGTTCGGAATAGTAGGTCTCGAACGAACCCCCAGGTCCGGTGATGATCGAGTGATCGCCCTCGGGAATCCCCAGGGCTTCGCGGGCGCCTGCCGAGTTGTCCACAAGCACCGCGATCACCGTGCTGACGAGCAGGAAGATCGCGGTTGTCCCCAACCACCACGGCCACGCTCTGTACACAGCCGCCGGAAATCCCCTGGTGAAGAATCTGCCCATCTCGCGCCACGGCTGTGCGCGCGCCGCGAGTACGCGCCCACGCGCGCGGGCGAGCAGCGCGCTGAGCCCGGCGAGCATCTCGTGATCGGCGCGATGACCCTGCAGCTTGGCCAGCTGCTGGGACGCCGAGCGGTACAGGGCGATCAGTTCGTCGGCCTCGGCCCCGGTGAGCCTGCGCTGACGGACCAGCTGATCCAGCCGATACCACGACCGTTGACGCGCCCAGCTGTAGGCATCGGTGTCCATATCGGGAATGCTAGCCACATGGCCGAATTCACCACCGGCGAAGCGGTGGCGCTCGAACTTCCCATCGCGCGTATCCCCAGCCGTGCGGGCGCTTTCCTGATCGACCTGATGCTGCAGCTGACACTGGCCTTCTGCCTGTTCTACGCCGGGATGCTGATGCTGTTGTGGAGCGCCGCCGACGAGGCGTGGATGTCGGTACTCGCGGTGGTCACCATCGTGACCGTGCTGGTCGGCTACCCGGTGTGCAGTGAAACCCTCACCCGCGGACGGTCCCTGGGAAAGATGGCGTTCGGGCTGCGGGTCGTTCGCGCCGATGCGGGCCCGACGGATTTTCGGCACGCGCTCACCCGTGGGCTGGCGGGGGCGATCGTCGACTTCTGGATGCTCGGTGGCTTCGGCGCGGTCGCGGTGATCACCTCGCTGTGCTCACGCGAGGGCAGGCGCGTGGGTGACGTGCTCGCGGGCACGGTGGTTGTGCACACCCGTCAGCAGCTTCCCCGGCCCGCTCTGGCGGCCGCACCACCGTGGCTCACCGGCTGGGCGGCGCAGCTCGACCCGACCGGCCTGTCCGACGACCTCGCGACGGCCGCACGGCAGTACCTCACCAGGTTGCGCACCCTCACCCCGGCCGCCCAGCACCACCTGGGGACGAAGCTGGCCGAGTCGATGTGCGCGGCGGTCCGCACCCAGGTGCCCGCCGGTTATCCCCCGTATCACGTGATCGGCGCGATTCTGTCTCGGCGCCAGCAGCTTTCGCTGCGCTGAGAAGTTGTGCACAGGCTCGCCCTGTGGACAACCTGTTGGTGAATCGGTGCATGAACTGTGAGTGCCGGTGGAAACTCGGGCTGTCCACAACTCAGAGCGAACCGGACCGCTTGAGCTCCAGATACTCGTCGGCCAGCGCCTCCGGCAGCTGATCCGGCGCCGCGGTGACCACCGCGACCCCGCGCCTGCGCAGGGATTCCCGCACCACCGCGCGCTCGGCCAGCACGGTCTCAGCGGCGGCCGAGGTGTAGACGGCATCGGCGGTTTCCCGGTCGCGAGCGGCGGCGGCGATGTCGGGGTCGGTTACCGAGACGATGAGTACCCGGTGCCGTCGGGTGAGCGTCGGCAGCGCGGGCAGCAGGTGTTCGGTGACCGTCGGACCGTCCAGACTGGTGAACCACACGATCAGCGCGCGCCTGCGCACGCGGGAGAGCACGGTGCGAACCAGGCCGTCGGTGTCGGTATCCACAAGCTGCGGCGTGACCCCGGCAAGGGTGTGCATAAGTTTCATCGGCAGGCCCGCACCGCCGGCGCCGGTCACCTCCGCGCGCACCGTGCGGTCGTAGGCCAGCAGGTCGACGGTGTCGCCCGCCGCGCCGGCCAGCCCGCCGAGCAGCAGGGCGGCCTCGATCGCGCAGTCCAGCCTGGTGCCGTCGCCCACCCGGCCCGCGCTGACCCGGCCGGTGTCGAGCACCATCAGCATGTGCCGGTTGCGTTCGGGCCGCCAGGTGCGCACGAGCACATCGGTGGCGCGCGCGGTGGCCCGCCAATCGATGCTTCGCACGTCGTCGCCTGCCACGTACTCCCGGAACGAATCGAATTCGGTGCCCTGACCACGGGTATTGGCGACATTGCGGCCCTCGAGGTGATGCAGCCGCTTCACCTTCGACCGCAGCAGGCGCTCACTGCGGAAGGCGGGCAGCGCGCGGACGCGGGCGGGCGCGTCGACGCGGGCCTGCCGCCCGGCCATGCCGAGTGGTCCGAGCAGGCGCAGTGTCACCGGACCGGCCACCCGGTCACCGCGATATACCGGATTCAGCCTGGTGCGGAAGCGGATCCGGGTGTTCGGTGCCAAAGCCAGGCGGCGCGTGCGGTATTCGGCGCGCGCACTCTCGGGCCACGCATCCCACAGGAGTCCACGAACCGTGGCGGGGCCTGTATTGGTCACGGCCAGTTCGACTTCCGTCTCCCGGCCCAGCCGGACGACGGTCAACGGTTCGCGCGTCACGGTCAGCGTGTTCGGGCGGGCGGCCAGCGCCACATCGATCAGCAGGACGACGAGCAGCAGCGAACTCGCGCCGAGCACACCGCCGAACGACGGAACGGCGAACATCACCAGCGCGCCCGCTGTCGCGGCGAGCAGCGCGAACCGGCCTGTGACGACCACCGCTACACCGGAACCGGCACCGAGCCGAGCAACGACGCGAGCACACCCTCGGCGCTCACCCCGTCCAGCTCGGCCTCCGGACGCAACTGCAGACGGTGCCGAAGCACCGGTACCGCAACGGTTTTCACATCGTCGGGGGTCACGTACCCACGCCCGTTCAGCCACGCGAAGGCGCGAGCCGCGGCGAGCAGCGCGGTGGCACCACGGGTCGACGCACCGTGCGCGACTGCGGGCGAGGACCGGGTGGCGCGGCACAGGTCGACGATGTAGGCGAGCACCTCGGGACTCACCGTCACCTGGCCCACCGCGGCCCGCGCGGCCGCGATGTGCGCCGGCCCGGCGACCGGCCGCAGCCCGGCCGCACCGAGGTCGCGCGGATCGAAGCCGTTGGTGTGGCGCTGCAGGATGCGGAACTCGTCGTCGCGTTCGGGCAGGCGGATGTCGACCTTGAACAGGAACCGGTCGAGCTGCGCTTCGGGCAGCGGATAGGTGCCCTCCTGCTCGATCGGGTTCTGGGTGGCGATCACCACGAACGGGTCGGGCAGCGGCCGGGGCTGCCCGTCCACCGAAACCTGGCGCTCCTCCATCGATTCCAGCAGCGAGGACTGGGTTTTCGGCGGGGTGCGGTTGATCTCGTCGGCCAGCAGCAGGTTGGTGAACACGGGCCCCTGCCGGAAGGTGAACTCGGCCGAATGCGGGTCGTAGATCTGCGACCCGGTGACATCACCCGGCATCAGATCGGGGGTGAACTGCACCCGCGCGTGCTCGAGGTCGAGCGAGGTGGCCAGCGCGCGCACCAGCAGCGTCTTCGCCACGCCCGGCACACCTTCCAGCAGCACGTGCCCCCGGCACAGCAGCGCGAGCACCAGATACAGCACGGCCTGATCGTTCCCGACCACCGCCTTACCGATCTCGGTACGCAAGGCGGCCAGCGCCGCCCCGGCCTCGGCCGCGGTCGGCGTCTTCTGCAGGACAGTGTTGTCGGTCATCCGAGCTCCGTCTCGATCCATTCGAGGTGTGCGGCAACGTGGTAGAGGGTCGGTTCGTCGGGCACCGGGCCGAACAGTACGGTGCCGATCTGGGCGGCGGGGGTGCCGAGGCGGGTGGCGATGGTCGTGACGAGTTGGTCGTCGGTTCGGGCGCCGAGGCGTGGCCGGATTCGGCGCAGGGTCGCCGAGCGCAGGATGTGGGCGACGTGGGCCACGTCGCCCGAGCGGCGGTACAGCCCCGCCTGGCCGGCGAGCAGTTCGTTGGCGGCTACCTCCACCGGGCGCGGTTCGCCGACCAGTGCGCCGCGCCTGCGGGCCCGCCACCACACCACGACGGCGAAGGCGATGAGCAGTTGCAGGCCGCCGTAGGCCAGCCAGCCGGGCAGGGTGCTGAAGATCGAGTCGCCGCCGACGGGGTCGGGGAGGTCGTCGGGCCGGTCCGGTGGGCTGTCGGTGGCCGGTGGGGGATCGGGTGGGGTCGGTGCGTTGGGCGCGCCGCAGGATTGCAGGCCCGCGTACAGGAGCACGCCGAGGAACAGGATGCCCGCGAGGACGGCCCAGAACCGTGGGTTGCGCAGGATCGCCGGGAGCGGCGGAAGTTGTCGGCGCGGTGCGGGTTCGGTGTCGACGATCTCGATGTCGACCGGCTCGACGGCCGGTGGTGGCGCGTGCTGGGAGTAGCGGTCGGCGTATTCGAGGTGGCGGTATTCGTCCTCGGTGGCGCGGCGGCCACCGTACACGACCTCGTCGAAAGTGCTTGCCGCCGGATGTAATTCGGCGGACTGTTCGGGTGGGAGGGCGAGGGTCGCGTCGTCGGCGGTTTCCTGCGCGGTGCGTGAGCGGCGCACCGGCAGGCTGCCGTTCTGTTCCAGTCCGCGCAGGACCGCACGGAAGCGCTCACGTACGGCACGGTCGAAATCGCGGCGGCCCGCGGCGTTCTCGGCTTCGGCGCGATGGTCGGCGGCCGGGCCGAGCCGGGGCGGTGGCGGGGGACCGAACTGGTTGTCGTTCATCGGTTCTCACCCGGGATGCGGATGTCGAGCCCTTCACGGACACAGCGGCGGTCGATGTAGCAGAGCACCCGGCTGGTGGCTTCCACGATCTCGGCGACCGTCACCACCAGCAGCAGACCACCGACCACCAGCGTGATGAAGGCCCATCGGTGGGTGCCGGAGAAGTCCGACAGGAAGAAGGGGATACCGAAGGCAGGCACCGCGAGCACGGCGAACAGCACTCGCTGGGTGAGCCAGAGTCCGCCGATGCTCCAGTTCCCGCCCTCCACCAGGTCTTTCGAGCGGGCAACGGCCTGCCGGTAACCGGCCTTCTCGGCGATGATCACGGGTTCGGTGACGAACCGGCGGGCCCGCAGATTCGACAGCCAGATCAGGGCGAGCGGATAGGTGATGACGAGCAGGCTGCCGACCGCAAGCACACCGATCCCGATGAGCGAGAACATGATCTGCGCGAGCACGAGCGGCCCGCCGTGCTGCGCGGCGGTCCGGATGCCCGCCCGCAGGCCGATGCGCGCGCCGGCGAAGTCGGCCAGCGCCAGGGCGACGGTCACACCACGCAGCACCAACCGCGACAACCACCCGAATACGGCCGTTGCCAGCACCACCGCCCACGCGGTACCCGCGTCGGAGCCGTCGGTGAGGTGCGAGACCAGGCCGGTGATGCCGAGAACACCGAGTACGGCGAGGGTGAGCGTTGCCCCCGCGAGCGCGGCCAGCGGCCGGATATGGGCCTGGATCAGGGCGAACGGCTCGTCGAGCAGCTCGCGAAATCGCAGGGGGCGGATCGGGACCGTCGGCGATTGTGCCGGATCGATGCCCGCCCCGACGGCGCCGACCGTGGTCACGACGGGGCGCACGGCCCGAGTCTAGCGGGGCCCGGCCGGGGGAGTGGGTTCACGGAGTGTGCGGAAGGGCGAGGTGGGTGGGTTGCAGGCGGCCACGCAGCGTGACCTGCTCGCCGAGGATCCAGTGGTTCGCTTCGGTCGGCGCGGACTTGGTGAGGGTGGTCGCGGAGGTGAGCAGGCGTTGTTCGTACTGCTTGGACAGTTCGCACAGGCGGGCCGCCTCGTTGACCGCATCGCCGATGACGGTGAACTCGTAGCGGTTGTGGGTGCCCACATTGCCCGCGACCACACGCCCGGCGGCGACGCCGATGCCCGCGTCCAGGTCGGAGGTGTCGCGCAGGCGGCGCTGGATGGCGCGGGCGCACGAAAGGGCCTCGCCCGCGGCGTCTTCCAGCGGGGCGGGGGTGCCGAAGATGGCGAGGGCCGCGTCGCCTTCGAACTTGTTGAGCAGACCACCGTGGCGTTCCACCTCGTCGACGACGATGTCGAAGAAGCGGTTGAGGATGCCGACGATCTCGGGCGCGGGAAGGGTGGCGGCCATGGTCGTGGAGCCGATGATGTCGATGAACAGGGCGGCGGCCTCGGTTTCGGTCCCGCCGAGGACGGGGCGCGACGCGATGGCGGCCATGGCGACATCGTGGCCGACGTGTTTTCCGAACAGGTCCTCGATCATGGCGCGTTCACGCAGGCCGTGCACCATGTGGTTGAAACCGCTCTGCAGCTCACCGAGCTCGGTGCCGTCGTAGAGCGCGATCTCGGCGTCGAGGTCGCCGTTCTCCACCCGGCGCAACGCCTGGCGCACACCACGGATCGGCGCGACCGTCGCGGCGACGACCTGCGCCATGAGCACCATGCCGAACAGCAACGCCGACCCGCCGAGACTGAGCACGCACACGGCCAGGCGCGCCTTGCTCACCTGGGGATCGGCCAGCGCCCAGATGGCGACGACCATCGCCAGCGCCACCGGCACACCGACACCGACCAGCCACGACAGCATGGTGCGACCGAACACGCCGATGCCACGACGGCGTTGCGGATCGGCTTGCAGCACCCGCGCGGTGACGGGCCGCAGCGCGAATTCGACGATCAGATAGCTGTTGGCGCACACCACGATCGCGGCCGACCCGATGGCGAGGATGAGCTTGGGGATGAGCCCCGGCTCGATCACGCCGTACACGACGGTGAGCACGATGAGCGCCAGAGTCCACAGCATCGCCTGCTGCAGCACCATCCAGCGCGGCGCCGAGACGGTGACCCGCTGTTCGGCCGGTGTCGGCACGTGCTCGGGATCGGTGGCCCAGCGCATGGTTCGCAGCCCGGCGACGGTTCCCCAGACCGTGCCGACCGCGAGCGCGGCCACCGCGCACAGCGGCGTGAAGACGGCGTTCACCAGCAGCAGCCGCCCGGTGAACATGCTCGGGCCCGGCAGCACGAACCCCGCGAGCACGATGGTCATCGCGATGCCGATGAGGTTGGCGATGAGCAGGGGAGCGGTGAGCAGCAACTGCACCCGCACCCGGCGGATGGTCGCCTTCTCCTCGGCGGGTCCGAGCAGGGGCGAACCCCAGGGCGAAGACGTCCCGGAGCGTACGTCGCTGATCACACTCGAACTGTAAACCGAACCAACCTGAACAGGCGACTCTGTTAGCTAGGTCACTGGTGAATCAGGTACGTATAACAACTGCTGACCGAGCATTTTGTCGTTCACAACCGGAGCTGATCGGTGCGATCGATCACCGCTGGCGCCCAGTGAACAGATGTCCACTGAGCTATCGCGCGGGCGGCAGCTGACGCTGCTGACCACCCGGCAGCTCCTGGGTATCCGACCCGGCCAGCTCACCCTGCCCGGCGGCGGGCAGCGCCGTGCCCTGTCCGGCGGGCAACGCGGTGTAGCTCGGCTGCCCAGGGTACTGGCGCGGATCCGGGTGGTAGTTCCGGCCGGGCGCGTCAACCACATTCGACGCGATCTGCTGCGCGTACGGGTTGTACTGCGGCTGTGGATAACCCGCGGGCAGGTAGCCCTGCTGCCCGGGCGCCAGCTGATACGACTGCTGCGGCGCTTGCTGGAACTGCTGCTGCGAGTCCTGGGTATCGACGGTCACCTTCCGGCTGCGGCGCAGCGTGAAGGTGACCTCCTCGACCTCTTCGAACGCCTGTCGCGCGGTCCGCAGCGGATGCGTGGCCGAGTCGATGGCATTGGCGACGAACGACGGGACGAGCGGCCGGATCCAGCGCGCGGCGGTGTCGGTGAACGGCACGGTCCCGATGATCGGCAGCTCCAGCCCGCCCCCGGTCGGCGCCTGCGGCGGTGCCTGCTCGGCGGGTACCAGCGCACCGGCCTGGCCGTGCGGCAGGGCGTGCGGGAGGTATCCGGCGGGCAGCTGCTGCTGCGAAGTCGGCTCCAGAGCCACGGACTCGTCCTTTCGATGCGGCTCGGTGTACCCGAGCTCGAAACCGCCGATCGCGGCGATGATCCTGGTTCGCTGACGTTCTCGATCGATCACGCCGTCGGCCTCGATGGCCAGTCGTTGCGAGTCGAGTTCCTGGTCGGCCCGCAGCACCGCCGTCTCGGTGCGCACCTCGGCCTGTTTCACCGCGATGGCGGCGTCGGCGGCGCGTTCGGCCCGGTCGGCGATCTCGTCGGCGGCGACCTTGCGGTCCAGCGCGGTCTCCCCACGCCACCAGCGCAGCAGCAGCGGCAACAACGCCAGCGCGATTCCCGCGACCAGCATCAGCAGGCGAAGCGCGGCGCCGCCGAGGTGATCGGCGGTGTAGCCGTTCATGGCCAGCCAGCGGGCGCCGATCCCGCGATCGCCCTCGGCGAAGGCGTCGGCGCGGGCCGCGGCCAGCTCGGCCGTTTCGGCGCGCACGCGCTGGTCGAGGCCGTCGGTGCGGGCCTGTGCGGCGGCGAGCTGCTTGCGGGCGTCGTCGAGCATCTCGTTGGCGGTCTGGGCCTCGGGTCCGCGACCGGGAACACCGGTGATGCGGGTCTGCGGGCACTCCGGGGTCGGATTGAACTCGCAGCGCGCGATGACGAGGTTGCGGTCGATGTCGGCCTGCGCGGTCGCGATGGACGCGTCGAGGGCGGCGCGGTCGGCGACGGCGAGGTCGTACTCGGCGCGCGCGGTGGCGACGGCAGGCGCCTGTTCGGCGTCGGCGTGGGCGCGCACGTCCAGCTCGCGGTCGACGATCCCGCCGAGCAGCACGGTGGCGGCCAGCTCGGCCACGAACACCCCGGCCAGCACGCCGACTCCGACGCGCGCGGCGGTGCCGCGCCGGTCGTCGGTGGTGTTTCTGGTGGCAAGCGCCCGCCCGATCGCACCGGCCGCCACGGCGGCGAGCAGCGCGAGCACGGCGACGAAGAAGAACCCGATCCCGTCGGCGGCGGCGAGCGCGACGGCGGTGACCAGCCCCGAGGCCACGGCGAACAGCGCCACTGCGGCGCCGGTGACGACATATCCGGCGTGGTCGGGCCCGATATCGTCGCGCGAAGGCGTGACGAGGCCGCCGCCGAGCCAGGCGAGTGTGCCGGTCATACCTTCTCCCCGGTTCTTTCGCGTGGCGAAACTGTCATGGATTCGTGGTGTCAGCGTGACAGGCCCGGCGCCGCCACACCGAGCGGCGAAGCGGTATTTGTGGTCAGCCTCACAGATCCGAACTCCCGGCATCGCGCCGGCAGTCGGCGCGGGCCGCCGACCTCGGCGTGTCGGTCCCGGCGAGCCGCATCGGTGGCCGCTTCGGGGGCATCGTGTGGCGAACGACACTGCCGCCCGTTAGCTGGATATGTGCTGTGAAGAGCGTCTCACGCGCAGACCGTACGGTCGGCTGGCTACCAGGGCATGTCGGGGCGCTGTCGGGAATATCTCACCCCCGACGGCCCTGGTTAGCGGGGAAACCATAGGTTTGACCTGCGCTTTGCCGGGGAATCCTGCTGCGATGCAGGCGAGTTCGGTCGAAGGTCACACACCTCCGGCCGGTTCCGGCTCGCCTGTCGGCAGTGTTCGCGCAGGTCGGCGCCGGTTCTGCGGGATCGATCCGGCCCCCGCCCTGCTTTACACTGGACGACGCGCGTGACGATACGGGCTGGCGTTACAAACCCCAGCTAGACAGGGTTACTAAGCCCAACCTTAGTTGGTTGGGTCTGCGGTCTGACTTATCGTTTGCTCTTACGCCGAACGCACCCTTGTTCGGCACAACCACCTGTTCGGGGTCCGGTGAAACCGGGCCAAGAGTAGCGGGTGAAACCCCGCGCGGAGGTAAGGGACATGTAAGCGTCCCGTTACCTCTGAGCACCCCCACTACGTCAACGAAGCGGGTGGACAACTGGAGACGTGACTGCACGCCGCAAACCATCATCGCCGCTGGTTTCGGATCGTACGGACGCAGTCTTGACGGAGGCGAAACGACGAAGGGTCCACGCTCAGCTTGCTGGGTGGCCGATCATCGACAGCCGACTTTCTTGAAGGCAGAGGCATGACGCAACTTCCTGGCCACAGGTCACCCGGTGTCACCGGGCTCTACGATCCGGCATACGAGCACGACGCCTGCGGCGTCGCATTCGTCGCCGACATGCACGGACGACGCAGTCGAGACATCGTCGACAAGGCCATCACGGCACTGCTGAACCTGGAGCACCGAGGTGCCGCGGGCGCCGAGCCGAACTCCGGCGACGGCGCGGGCATCCTGATCCAGCTCCCGGACAAGTTCTTCCGCGCGGTTGTGGACTTCGAGTTGCCCGAGGCGGGTTCCTACGCCACCGGTATCGCCTTCCTCCCGCAGGCCCGCCGCGAAGCCGCGCGCGCCGCCTACGGCGTCGAGAAGATCGTCGCCGAAGAGGGCATGGCCGTACTCGGCTGGCGTGCGGTGCCGATCGACGAGTCCTCGCTCGGCGCGCTGGCCCGCGATGCCATGCCGACCTTCCGTCAGCTGTTCATCGGCTCGCCCAAGAACTCGGCCGAGCAGCTCTCGGGCATGGACCTGGAACGTCGCGCCTACGTGATCCGCAAGCGCATCGAGCACGAGCTCGGCAACGCGGGTCCCGGCGAGGGCGCCGTCGGCAAGGAGTCGGTGTACTTCCCGAGCCTGTCCGGCGAGACCTTCATCTACAAGGGCATGTTCACCACGCCGCAGCTACGCGCGTTCTACCTGGACTTACAGGACGAGCGCGTCGAGTCGGCCATCGGCATCGTGCACTCGCGCTTCTCCACCAACACCTTCCCCTCGTGGCCGCTGGCGCACCCGTTCCGCCGGGTCGCCCACAACGGTGAGATCAACACCGTCACCGGTAACGAGAACTGGATGCGCGCGCGTGAGGCGCTGCTGCGTTCGGACGTGTTCGGCAAGGACGAGGCGGGCAACAACCGCCTGAACAAGATCTTCCCCGTCTGTACCCCCGGCGCGAGCGACACCGCCCGCTTCGACGAGGTGCTCGAACTGCTGCACCTGGGCGGGCGCGACCTGCACCACGCGATCATGATGATGATCCCCGAGGCGTGGGAGCGCAACGAGAACATGGACCCCGCGCTGCGGGCGTTCTACGAGTACCACTCGATGCTGATGGAGCCGTGGGACGGCCCGGCCTCGGTCTGCTTCTCCGACGGCAAGAAGATCGGCGCCGTGCTCGACCGCAACGGTCTGCGCCCGGGCCGCATCTGGGTCACCGAGGACGGCCTGGTCGTACTGGCGTCCGAGGTCGGCGTGCTCGACATCGACCCGTCCACCGTCGTCCAGAAGATCCGCCTGCAGCCGGGCAAGATGTTCCTGGTCGACACCGAGCAGGGCCGCATCGTCACCGACGCCGAGATCAAGTCGGAACTGGCCGGCGCCGAGCCGTACCAGGAATGGCTCGACGCGGGCGTGAGCCGCCTGGCCGACCTGCCCGACCGCCCGCACGTGCACATGTCGCACGACCGCGTGCTGATCCGTCAGCAGATCTTCGGGTACACCACCGAGGACCTGAACCTGCTCATCACCCCGATGGCCAAGACCGGCGGTGAGGCGCTGGGCTCGATGGGCACCGATACCCCGATCGCGGTGCTGTCGAACCGGTCGCGCCTGCTGTTCGACTACTTCTCGCAGCTCTTCGCGCAGGTCACCAACCCGCCGCTGGACGCCATCCGCGAGAAGGTCGTCACCAGCCTCAAGCGCAACATCGGCCCCGAGGCCGACCTGCTGCACCCCGGCCCGGAGTCGTGTAAGCAGATCGCGCTCGAGCAGCCGATCCTCGACAACGACGAGCTGGCCAAGCTGGTCCACATCAACGACGACGGCAGCCACCCCGAGCTGCGTTCGGTCGTGGTCCGCGGTCTGTACCCGGTCGCCGAGGGCGGCGAGGGTCTGCGCCGGGCACTCGAGGCCATCAACACTCAGGTCTCGGCCGCGATCGACGGCGGCGCGCGCATCATCGTGCTGTCCGACCGTGAGTCCAACGAGAAGCTGGCGCCGATCCCGTCGCTGCTGCTCACCTCCTCGGTGCACCACCACCTGGTGCGCGAACGCACCCGCACCATGGTCGGCCTGGTCGTGGAGGCCGGTGACGCCCGCGAGGTGCACCACATGGCCGCCCTCGTCGGCTTCGGCGCCGCCGCGATCAACCCGTACATGGCCTTCGAGTCCATCGAGGACATGCTCGAGCGCGGCTCGCTGGCGCTGCCCGCCAGCACCGGCGACCTGGCCGCCGACTACCGCAAGGCCGTCGCGAACTACTGCACCGCGGCCAGCAACGGCGTGCTCAAGGTGATGTCGAAGATGGGCATCTCCACCCTCGCCTCCTACAACGGCGCCCAGCTGTTCCAGGTCATCGGCCTGGCCCAGGACCTGGTCGACGAGTACTTCACCGGCCTGCGCTCGCCGCTGGGCGGTATCGGTCTCGACGAGATCGCCGAAGAGGTGGCCATCCGCCACCGCACCGCGTTCCTGGAGAACCGCAACGAGCGCGCCCACCGCGAGCTCGAGGTGGGCGGTGAGTACCAGTGGCGTCGCGAGGGTGAGTACCACCTGTTCAACCCGGACACGGTGTTCAAGCTGCAGCACGCCACCCGCACCGGCCAGTACTCGATCTTCAAGGAGTACACCAAGCTGGTCGACGACCAGTCCGAGCGCCTGGCCGCGCTGCGCGGTCTGTTCAAGTTCAAGAAGGGCGTGCGCGCGCCGATCTCGATCGACGAGGTCGAGTCCGCCCGCGAGATCGTGAAGCGGTTCTCGACCGGCGCGATGAGCTACGGCTCCATCTCGGCCGAGTCGCACGAGACCCTCGCGATCGCGATGAACCGTCTCGGTGCCCGCTCCAACTCCGGTGAGGGTGGCGAGAGCCCCGCTCGCTTCGAGGTGGAGGAGAACGGCGACTGGCGCCGGTCGGCGATCAAGCAGGTCGCGTCGGGTCGCTTCGGTGTCACCGCGCACTACCTGACCAACGCCACCGACATCCAGATCAAGATGGCCCAGGGCGCCAAGCCGGGTGAGGGCGGTCAGCTGCCCGCGCACAAGGTGTACCCGTGGGTCGCCGAGGTGCGGCACTCGACGCCGGGCGTGGGTCTCATTTCCCCGCCGCCGCACCACGACATCTACTCGATCGAGGATCTGGCGCAGCTGATCCACGACCTGAAGAACGCGAACCCGCAGGCTCGGATTCACGTGAAACTTGTCGCGGAGCCGGGTGTCGGCACCGTCGCCACCGGTGTGTCCAAGGCGCACGCCGACGTCGTGCTCATCTCGGGCCACGACGGCGGTACCGGTGCTTCGCCGCTCACCTCGCTCAAGCACGCGGGTGGTCCCTGGGAGCTCGGCCTGGCCGAGACCCAGCAGACCCTGCTGCTCAACGGCCTGCGCGACCGCATCGTCGTCCAGGTCGACGGTCAGATGAAGACCGGCCGCGACGTGATGATCGCCGCGCTGCTGGGCGCCGAGGAGTTCGGTTTCGCGACCGCTCCGCTGGTCGTCTCGGGCTGCGTGATGATGCGCGTGTGCCACCTCGACACCTGCCCGGTGGGTATCGCCACCCAGAACCCGGTGCTGCGCGAGCGTTTCACCGGCAAGCCGGAGTTCGTCGAGAACTTCATGCTCTTCATCGCCGAGGAGGTGCGTGAGCTGCTCGCCGAGCTGGGCTTCCGCACGCTCGACGAGGCCATCGGCCGGGTCGACCTGCTCGACACCGCCAAGGCCAAGGAGCACTTCAAGGCCGCCAAGCTCGACCTGTCCCCGATCCTTGACATGCCGGAGACGGCGTTCATGAACCAGGACACCCGCTGCACCGGCACCCAGGACCACGGTCTGGACAAGGCGCTGGACAACGAGCTGATCGCCCAGGCCGCGCCCGCGCTCGAGCGTGGCAAGGCCGTGAAGATCGAAACCAAGATCACCAACGTGAACCGCACGGTCGGCACCATGCTCGGCCACGAGGTGACCAAGCTCTACGGTGGCGCGGGCCTGCCCGACAACACCATCGACATCACCTTCAACGGTTCGGCGGGCAACAGCTTCGGCGCGTTCGTTCCGGCCGGTATCACGCTGCGCGTGCAGGGTGACGCCAACGACTATGTCGGCAAGGGTCTCTCGGGTGGTCACATCGTGGTCCGCCCGTCGCTCAACGCGCCCGCCGGCTTCGTCGCCGAGGACAACATCATCGCGGGCAACGTGATCATGTTCGGTGCCACCAGCGGCCGCATCCTGATAAACGGTGTCGCGGGCGAGCGCTTCGGCGTGCGTAACTCCGGCGCCACCGCGGTCGTCGAGGGTGTGGGCGACCACGCGCTCGAGTACATGACCGGTGGCCGCGTGGTCATCCTCGGTGGCACGGGCCGCAACCTCGGTGCCGGTATGTCCGGTGGTGTGGCGTTCGTCTACGACCCGGAAGGCACGCTCGCCGAGCGCGTCAACCCGGATCAGGCCGATGCGATCGAGCAGCTCTCCGGTGACGACTTCACCTGGCTGCGCGACATCATCAGCACCCACCGCGACGAGACGGGTTCGGCTGTGGCCGAACGCATCCTGAGCGACTGGTCCCAGCAGGTGAACCACTTCGTGAAGGTCATGCCCCGCGAATACAAGAAGGTTCTGCTCGCCATCTCCGAAGCCGAGAAGAGCGGCAAGGACGTTGACGAGGCGATTATGGAGGCGGCTCGTGGCTGACCCACAAGGATTTCTGAAGCACACCTCGCGGGAACTCCCGGCGCGTCGACCGGTCGAGCTGCGTCTGCTCGACTGGAAAGAGGTCTACGAGGACAAGTTCTCCCACGAGACCCTGCAGAAGCAGGCCAGCCGCTGCATGGACTGCGGTATCCCCTTCTGCCACAACGGTTGTCCGCTCGGGAACCTGATCCCCGAGTGGAACGACCTGGTGTACAAGGACTCGTGGCGCGAGGGCATCGACCGGCTGCACGCCACCAACAACTTCCCGGAGTTCACCGGGCGGCTGTGCCCGGCGCCGTGTGAGGCGTCGTGCGTGCTCGGCATCAACCAGCAGCCGGTGACCATCAAGCAGGTCGAGGTCGAACTCATCGAGAACGCCTTCGACGAGGGCTGGGTCACCCCGGTGTACCCGACCCGCCTGACCGGCAAGAAGATCGCCGTCGTCGGTTCGGGCCCGGCCGGTCTGGCCGCCGCGCAGCAGCTCACGCGTGCCGGTCACACCGTCACCGTCTTCGAGCGCGACGACCGCATCGGTGGCCTGATGCGCTACGGCATCCCGGAATTCAAGATGGAGAAGTCGGTCATCGACCGTCGTCTCGCACAGATGGAAGCCGAAGGCACCATCTTCAAAACCGGCGTGAACGTTGGCGTCGACATCACCGCCGAGCAGCTGCGTGAGCGTTTCGACGCGATCGTGCTCGCCGGTGGCGCCACCATCGCCCGCGACCTGCCGATCCCTGGCCGTGAGCTCGACGGCATCCACCAGGCGATGGAGTTCCTGCCGCTGGCCAACCGCGTGCAGCTCGGCGACGACATCACCGACGAAGAAGGCCTGCCGCCCATCCACGCGAAGGGCAAGAAGGTCGTCATCATCGGTGGCGGCGACACCGGCGCCGACTGCCTCGGCACCTCGCACCGCCACGGTGCCGAGTCGGTGCACCAGTTCGAGATCATGCCCCGTCCGCCGGAGGAGCGCGCAGGCTCCACCCCGTGGCCGACCTACCCCCTCATGTACCGGGTCTCCTCGGCGCACGAGGAGGGCGGCGAGCGCGTGTTCTCCGTGAACACCGAGCGTTTCGTCGGCAAGGACGGCAAGGTCACCGGTCTGGAGGCCCACGAGGTCACGATGGTCAACGGCCGTTTCGAGAAGGTCGAAGGCACCGACTTCACCCTCGAAGCCGACCTGGTGCTGCTGGCCATGGGCTTCGTCGGCCCGCAGAAGCCGGGCCTGCTGACCGACCTGGGCGTCGGCTACGACGGCCGCGGCAACGTCCAGCGCGACAAGAACTGGGCCACGAACATCCCCGGCGTCTTCGTCGCCGGTGACATGGGTCGCGGCCAGTCGCTCATCGTCTGGGCCATCGCCGAAGGCCGCGCCGCCGCGGCCGCCGTCGACAAGTACCTCGAGGGTGAAACCGCGCTCCCCGCGCCGATCCCCCCGACCGCTGTCGCCCAGCGGTAATCAGTTCGACCGAAGGCGCCCACGGACTCCTCAGTCCGTGGGCGCCTTCGTCGTCGCACCGCAGGTGGCGCGGGAGTTTGCCAGGGATATGCGTCGGGTATGAATCCTTATGGCGCTCAAAGACTTAGGGGTGCCGATAATGGACGTGGCCGATCTTCCTTGCAGCACATAGACTTTCCGTGACGAGGTGTACGGGAGATCCGAGGGGGAGCTGTGCCGTTGCCGCCGGGAACGTTGGCGTATCTGCGCCGCGCAGCAGAGCGCGGTGACGGTACCGCTATGCACAACCTTGCCCACTTCTACCACGATCACAGCGATTACGAGGGTGCGGAGTACTGGTTCCGGCGGGCGGCGGCGGCGGGGCATACGCGCTCGATGAACAATCTCGCGGTGTTGCTCGATCAGTTCGGGGAGCTGGCCGAGGCCGAGATCTGGTATCGGCGGGCGGCGGCGGGCGGCAACGCCAACGCCATGTACAACCTGGCGACGATGCTGTATCAGAGCGGCGATATCGCCGAGGCCGAGACCTGGTACCACCACGCGGCACTCGCGGGGCACGTGGACGCCATGTACAACCTCGCGCGGTTGCTCGAGGACGACAACCGGCTCGACGACGCCGAAGCGTGGTACGACGAGGCGGCCGCGGCGGGCGACATCGACTCGATCAACAATCTCGGTCTGCTGCTGCGTCGTCGGGGCGCGATCACGGCGGCCCGGCGCTGCTTCCGGCGCGCCGCCGATCTCGGTCATCCGAAGGCGATGGCCAATCTCGCCGCGCTGCTCGAATCCGAAGGGGCGCACCGGGAAGCCGAATCCTGGTATCGCCGCGCCGCCGGCTGATCCAGCCGGCCTCGAACGCGACTCGGTTCCGACCTGTCATCGACTACCACCGAAGTGGGGGCACCCGCTGAGTGGCGCCGACGTGCATTCGCACTATGGCGAGTTCTGCGAAGACTATTAAAACGGAAGTTCGCCACCGGGTCGCTGAACGATGGAAACCGGTATTGACCACGGGCTTCGAGCGGTACCGGCGAACCGACCCGTTGGTTACCGAAAAGTATTGATACCGAGCGGTTTTCCAGCAACCACCAGCAAACTTCGGGGGCGCAGTAATTTTCCCGCGTTCGGGATGCGGAAATTTGCGGGCGGGTATAGCGTCTCGTGCTGTCGAACATTTTCGAGGACAGACCGGGGGCGCGGGTGAATTCTCTCGACGGCTGCCTGAAACGCATCATGGACATTCCCGGTGCGTGCGGCGTGACGCTGGTGGACGGTGCCAGCGGGCTGGCGGTGGCCGCCGTCGGTGCGCACGACATCGTCGACGAGCACGAGGACGCCGCGGGGACCACCGACGTCATGCGGACGGTTCTCGCGTGCACCGCGCTCTCTAGCACCGCCGCCGACGACGACGTCCGTGAGCTTATCGTGTGCCGCGACAAGGGCTTTCACCTGCTGCACCTGCTCGACGGCGATTTCGAGGGAAGACTTTTCGTCCACGCGGTATTCGACGGCGCCGCCGCCAATCTGGGAATGGCGCGCTATCAGCTCAAGGCCGCGCTGGAAGAAATGGCGCACCGATGAGCGCGGCCCTCGCCGAAGAACTCCAGCGGCTCGAAGAACAGGGCTCCACCGGCATATTGCGGGCGGGCGACGGCGAATTCCATTTGGCCCGTGGCGCCATCGCATCCGTCGGTTGCCGGCGCACCATCGGTCTCGACCGGCTGGCCGTCGAGGCCGGTGTCGCGACCGACGAGGACCTGCGCCGTGCCCGCGCGGGCGAGCCGGGTGCGCTGCTGCGCCGCCCACGCCTGGAGACCCTCGCCAGGCTCTCGGCCTACGACGCGGCCTACTTTCTGCTCGAAACCGAAGCCGAAGCGGAATTCGTTCCGACGGAAGAGCACTGGCTCGCTCCGGTGTGCCGGATCGCGCCGCACGCACTGGTGAGCGAATGCGCGCGGCGCCGACGCCCCGACGCCGGTCCGTGGACCGCCGACATGGTGTCGACGGTCCCCGTCTCGCCCGCGTACCGGGCACCTCGCAAACGCACGGTGCTCACCGTCGGCCAGGCCGACGTGCTCGCCGCCGCCGACAACCATCGCACCATCGCCGACATCGCCCGCGAGCTCGGCCGCACCACCTACGGCTGCCTCGTCGCCGTCCGCGACCTGACCAGAGCCGGGCTGATCGAGGCGCCGGAGTCGGTCGACGCCGAGGAGCGTCGCACCCGCCACCTCGCCGCGGCGCCGCCGCCCGAGCACGGTCGCCACGCGGCGCGCGCCGGTTACGCCGCCGCACAGCAGAATTCAGGCACCGGACCGCCGCTTCCACGCCGCGTCCCCGCACCGGTCGCCCCACCGACTTCGGGCAGGCACGCGCTCGTCGAGGAAGCGAGCGCGGCCGCCCGGACCCCCTACGCGACAACTCCGACTCCGGGCACGACCGCCCGGACCGCGGACGGGAACTCCCGCGGCGCGGACACCTACTCCTGGACACCCCCGGTAGACCAACCCTGGCGGCAGGTGGATCGCGCGCTCCTGATCCGCATCAGGACGGCGTTGGCGGAGCTGGCATGACCGGGCGCAGGAAGCTGCTCGGCGAGTGGAGGGGAAAGTTGACCAAAATGCCGCTGCCCGAACGTGAGCCGACCGGTTCGGAGCTCACGGGGCCGACCCCGTACGGCCAGGACCAGACCACGCGACCGCTGCCGCAGAGCTACCCGGCCGTCCAGGCCGAGCTCACCGCCCTGCGCGAGCGCGTCCCCCACCTCACCGGCACGGTCGTCGCCTCCAGCGACGGCCTGCTCATCGAACACGACCTACCCGCCCATATCGAACCGGCCGGGATGGCGGCGCTGGCCGCCGCACAGCTGTCGCTGTCGTACCGGTTGGCGAGCACCGCGCACGGCGGTGGTTTCAACGAGGTCGTCGTGCACGGCAGCGACGGGCAGGTGGTGATCTACGCCGCCGGGTACACCGCGCTCACCGTGCTCGCGGGCCCGGATGTGAACGTCGGCCGACTCCACCTGGAGTCGCGTCCGGTAGCTCGCGCCATCGCCGCTCATCTGGCGGCGGCGCACGATTGAAAGGTACGACATGTCGAATATGGATCTGGCGCTCAAGGACATGATGGTGATCGACGGCGCGATCGGCGCCGCGGTCGTCGACTACAGCAGTGGCATGGCCCTCGGAATGCTCAGCAGCAGCAAGTCGTTGGACCTGCAGGTCGCGGCGGCGGGCAACACCGAGGTGGTGCGCGCGAAGCTGCGGACCATCGAGCAGCTCGGTCTCAACGAGGAGATCGAGGACATGCTCATCACCCTCTCGGGCCAGTACCACGTGATCCGGCCGATGACCGGCCGCAAGTCCAAGGGCCTTTTCCTCTACCTGGCGCTGGACCGCACCCGCGCCAACCTCGCCCTGGCCCGCCACCGGCTCAAGGGCATCGAGGAGGACCTCGAGGTCTAGGCCGCTGCGGGCCGGGTGAGCGCGGGGCTCACTCGGCCGAAATGAATTCTGTCACAACGATCGGACAAGCTCGTCATACTCGTGTGGCACAGGCGTGGCGGTACCTCTATTGTCATTCGCGGCGAGGTCTGGGAGCCACACGTAAAACGGGGTTTGCTCTCCAGCGGCGAGCAAGGTGGAACTGGAGCGGTATGCAGGTGAAGAAGATTGTCGCGGCGCTCGGTGCGTCCGCGGCGATGTTGTCCGGAATCGTTGTCGGCAGCGGGAGTGCCAGCGCGGCGCCTGCCTGCCCGAGTCTCTATGTCGTCGCCATTCCCGGCACCTGGGAGACCGGCATCGACAAGCCGCCGGGGCCCGGCATGCTGTCCGGCGTCACCAACGGGCTGCCGCGCAATGTCGACGTCGACTACGTGACCTACGCGGCGACCGCCTTCCCGTGGGAGGGCGATGTCTACGGCAATTCCAAGAAGCAGGCGGTGAATTCGGCGCGCGGCCTCATCTCGGCCAAGCTCGCGCAGTGCGGTGACACCAAGGCCGCCCTCGTCGGCTACAGCCAGGGCGCCGACGCCGCGGGTGATCTCGCGGCCGAGATCGGCACCGGGCTCAGCACCATTCCGGCCGATCGGGTGGCCGCGGTCGGCCTGATCTCCGATCCGCGCCGCGCACCCGGCGACGTGCAGGTCGGCCCGCATGCTCAGGGCGCGGGCGCCGGTGGCGCGCGGCCGGGTGGCTTCGGCTGGCTCAGCGACCGCACCCGCACCATCTGCGCGGTCGACGACCTGTACTGCGCCACCGCGACCGACGATTTCGTCACCCGGTTCGCGGGCTTCCTGGCACAGAGCTCGGACGCCAACCCGGCGAACATGTGGCGCTACCAGATCGAGGCGGGCGCGATCATGCAGGATCTGATGGCCCACGGCGGTGTGCCGGTGCTGCAGGCGCAGCTCTCGGACGCGGCGAACCAGAAGCGGGCCAAGGATCTCGAGCAGTTCTACAAGTCGCAGGCGCACCACCTGTACGGCAGCTACTCGGTGGGTGGCGGACACACCGCCATCACCTGGATGCGCGACTGGATCGCCTCGCACGCCTGAGTTTTCGCAGGTGAAGCCGGGTGCGGGAGTTTCTCGCACCCGGCTTTTCTATGTCGTGCGGGCGAGGTTGCGCGGCAGCAGGTCCCACACGTGGCCGGACTCGTTGATCGTCGCCGCCGTCCGGGTGCCGCTGCGCGAGTAGAGGATCCGGGTGATCGAGCAGTAGTCGACGGGGAAGGTGAGCGGGCGGTCCAGGCCGAGGATGTCGGCGAGCAGCACGTTGACGACTCCGCCGTGGGCGAAGGCGACGACCGTCTCGGTGTGCGGGGTGGCGGCCACGAGTTGGTCCACGGCGTTCAGTACGCGACGGGTGAAGGCGGGTCCGTCGATCTGCTCGGGGAGCAGACCGGCCTTGATCCGGGTGTAGGCGTCGGCGAATTCGGTCTTGGCGTCTTCGATGGGGATGTAAGCGGGCAGGTCGCGGTCGTATTCGGCGAGGTCGTCGATGATGTCGACGGGCAGGTCGCGGGCGAGCGCGGTCGGTGCGGCGGTATCGCGGGCACGGCGCTGGGGGCTCGACACGATGCGGGTGATCTCGTGGGCGGCCAGCGCGGCTGGGACCCGCTCGGCCTGACGCCGACCGATGTCGGTGAGACCGGGATCGGCGGCGGTGGTACTTGCGACGACCTTGTCGGGCTGGGCATGACGCACGAGAATCAGCTGCACGTCACCCACTGTGCCCCATGGCGAGGTGTCTTGTCCGTCCAGGGCGGCCGAGTGCGGACCCGCGGCGCGCGTGTGCGCTGCCGCGAGCCCGGCGACATCAGATCATGGCTGGCCGTACGGCGGCTGGCCGTAAGGCGGCTGACCACCCTGACCCGGGCCGCCGCCGTAGGGCGGCTGGTTCGGCGGCTGGTCGTTCTTCTTCTTGTTCTTGAGCATGAAGACGAGGCCGACGATGGCGAGGACGACCAGCAGGCAGCACACGCCGCCGATGATGAGACCCTTGCTGCTCTTCTTGCCCTTCTTCTTCGCGGCCAGTTCGGTGACCAGGTCCGAGCCGGCGAGCGTGTCGATGCTGCCCGCGAGCACCTGTGGGTCGACCAGGGCGGCCGATGTCAGCAGGTCAAGGTACATATTCTTCCCCATCCGATGGTGTTTTGTCCCGGCATCCTCCCGGTGCCGGAACATCCGAGAGTACTGCTGTCGCTGCGCGTTTCGTTCGGAAACCCGCGGCACGCAGTGGTTCATCGCTGTGTCGCGCAAGATCGTTTACAGCCAAGGTCCGTGTACCCGATTTCAGCGCGGTTTCACCAACGGAAACGGCAGAGTCTCGCGGATGCCGCGTCCGGTGATGAACATGACCACCCGGTCCACCCCGATACCGAGGCCCCCGGTCGGCGGCATGGCGTGCTCGAGGGCCTGCAGGAAGTCCTCGTCGAGCTCCATCGCCTCGGGGTCGCCACCGGCGGCGAGCATGGACTGTTCGGTGAGGCGGCGCCGCTGTTCGACGGGGTCGGTGAGCTCGCTGTAGGCGGTGCCGAGTTCCACTCCCCAGGCCACCAGATCCCAGCGTTCGGTCACGCCAGCGGTGCTGCGGTGGGACCGGGTCAGGGGTGAGACCGAGGTGGGAAAGTCCAGGTAGAAGGTCGGCTCGGTGGTTTTCGCCTCCACCAGGTGCTCGTACATCTCGAGCACCACCTGGCCGGTGTCCCAGCCGCGCTGATAGGTGACACCGGCCGTGTCGCACAGCTCGCGCAGGCGAGTGAGGTCGGTCGCGGCGGTCACCTCGGTGCCGAGGGCCTCCGACAGCGCGCCGTGCACCGTGCGCACCCGCCATTCGCCGGAGATGTCGACCTCGGTGCCGTCGGGGCGCAGCACCACCTCGGCGCCGTTGGCCGCGACCGCCGCGTCCTGGATCAGACGGCGGCACAGCTGCATCATCCGCAGATAGTCGCTGTGCGCCTCGTACGCCTCGAGCATGGTGAATTCCGGATTGTGGCTGTAGTCCACGCCTTCGTTGCGGAAGGTCCGCCCGATCTCGAACACCTTCTCGATCCCGCCGACGCACAGCCGTTTGAGGTACAGCTCGGGCGCGATGCGCAGGTACAGGTCCAGGTCGTAGGCGTTGATGTGGGTGCGGAACGGGGTGGCGTTGGCGCCGCCGTGGACCTGCTGCAGGATCGGTGTCTCCACCTCGAGGAAACCCCAGTCGTGCAGTGACTCACGCAGCGAGTGCAGGACGGCGCTGCGTTTGGCGAGCAGTTCGCGGCTGTCGGCGTTGATCGCCATGTCGACGTAGCGGCGCCGGACCTTGGCCTCCGGATCGGTGAGGCCACGCCATTTGTCGGGCAGCGGGTGCAGGCACTTGCCGTTCATCCGCCAGTCCTGGGCCAACAGCGACAGTTCGCCGCGCCTGCTCGTGCCGATCCGGCCGCTCACCTCGATGAGGTCACCGAGGTCGAAGTCGGCGCTGAATTCGCCCGCGCGGGCACCGACCCGTTCGCGGTCGATGAGCAGCTGGATATCACCGCTCCAGTCGCGGACCACCGCGAAGATCACCCCGCCGTAGTCGCGGATGCGGGTGATCCGACCGGCCACGCGCACGGTTGTCCCGTGCGGGCAGCGGCGTGCGTCGGCGATGGTGTGGGTGGGTGGATAGGCGGCGGGGTAGGGGTCGACGCCGCTCGCGGCGAGGCGGTCGAGGGTGGTCATCCGCACGCGGACCTGTTCGGGGCGGCGTGGGCCGGACTCCTCGTCGGCGTCGATGTCGTCGGGGGCGCTGCCGTCGGCGTGCAGACCGGTGACCGTCGCCGGAACGGCGGGCGTGGTCCCGGTGTGCACAGCCGGGTCGGGTTGTGGGCCCAGGCGCGGCAGGAACCCTTCGGCCAGGCCGCTCGCCATCGCGACCCGTGGCAGTTGCCTGCGGTCCTCGTACAGGAAGAACCGTGGCACCCAGCGCGGGTGGTACTTCACGTTCGAGCGGTACAGCGCCTCGAGCTGCCACCAGCGCGAGAAGAACAGCAGCACACCGCGCCACGCGCGCAGCACCGGTCCGGCACCGATGCGACCACCCTCGGCGAACACCGAGCGGAACACCGCGAAGTTCAGCGAGATCCTGGTGATGCCGTACTGATCGGCATCGAGGGCGAGCTGCGAGATCATCAACTCCATCACGCCGTTGGGGCTCGCGGGATCGCGGCGCATCAGTTCCAGCGACACCCCCGTGCGCCCCCACGGCACGAACGAGAGCATGGCGTGGACCCGTTCGTCGTGGTCGATCGCCTCGACCAGCAGGCAGTCGCCGTCGAGTGGGTCGCCGAGGCGGCCCAGCGCCATGGAGAAACCGCGTTCGGTCTCGGTGTCGCGCCAGGCGTCGGCGCGCGCGATCACCTCGGCGAATTCGGCAGGCGGGATCTCGCTCGCCCGGCGCACCCTGATTCCGAAGCCGTTCTTGCGCAATCTGTTCGCGGCTTGGCGCACGGGCTTCATGGCGGGACCGGCGAGAGAGAACGTGCGGGTGTCGAGCACGGCTTCGTCGCCGAGGCGCAGCGCCGACAGCCCCGCCTGCTGATACGCCATCGCGCCCTGCTCGCTGGCACCCATCACCGCCGGTGCCCAGCCGAATCGGTCGGCCTGCTCGAGCCAGGCCCGGACAGCTTGCGGCCAGCCCTGTTTCGGCCCGATCGGATCACCGGCCGCCAGGCAGACGCCGAGCTCCACGCGATAGGTGATGGCCGCCTTGCCGTTCGGGGCGAAGACGACCGCGCGGTCGCGGCGGGTGGCGAAGTAGCCGAGCGAGTCGTCCCCATCGCCGGTCGCGAGCAGACCGCGTAGCGCGGACTCGTCGAGCGCGGTCATGGCGTTGTCCGCCCGTTGCGACCGCAGCAGCACGATCACGGCGGCGATCAGCGCGAGGGCGCCGAGCAGGCCGAGCACGAAATCCACCCAGCCCGGCGGGTGCCCGTCGAAGTGTTCGTTGTCGACCAGGACGGCCGCGGTCACCCGCGACACCGCCCACAGCGGTCGCTGCGCACCACGCGGCAGCGAACCGGGGAACAGCTCGACCAGGCCCCAACCCAGCAGGCACCCGAACGCACAGCCACCCACCAGCACCGCGAGCGCCTTGCGCACCGCGCCCGGCCGCACTCGGGTGTAGAACTCCGCGCGGGCGGCGATCAGGATCGCCAGCACCACACCGTGCACGACGAACGCCACCAGCGGGTCCAGCTCCCGCGTGCTCGCGTAGTCGACGATGTTGGTGATCGCGTACAGCGTCAGATAGATGACGAGCAACCACCACGCCACCCGTTTGCGGCTCGCCGCCGCACCGGCCAGCAACCCGACGACAAGCGCCCACACCAGGCTCGTGTCGGGCGCGTCGAAATAGTGGGTGTCCACATAATCGCGCGGCACCTCGGTGAGCTGCCGCAACCCCGGTGACAGGCTCCAGAGCGCGCACAGCACCGCGAACACACCGAGCACCAACCCGGTGACGTGCGGTACCTCCGAGAACCTGCCGTGCGCGCGATGGGGCACTCGGTCGACAGAGCTGCTGGGGTGTTGCTCGGCCCGCGTGGAAGTCACCGATCCAGTGTGCGTGCCCGCAGGTGCGAACCGCAGGGGGTCGCCGACGGCGTGTTCGTCACCGTGGGGCCCGGTGGACTACCGGATTTCCCGACGGGGTAAGTATTAGCGCATGTCGGAACCAGTGGACGTGCCGATCGATGACGAGGTCATCCGGCTCGGGCAATTCCTCAAACTGGCCAACCTGATCGATTCCGGTTCGGAGGCCAAGTCGGTGATCGCCCAGGGTCTGGTCCGGGTCAACGACGAGGTGGAATTGCGCCGCGGCAGGCAACTGCAGGTCGGCGACGTGGTTGTCCTAGCCGGTCACAAGGTGCGGGTCAGCGAGGGCTGACCCGCACCCTGTGCGAGTTCTCAGTCCTCCGCGCGGACGACGACGCCGTCGTGGTCGCTGTAGAGCATCTCGCCCGGCACGAAGGTGATGCCGCCGAACTCCACCGGCACATCGCGTTCGCCGCTGCCGGTCTGGGTGCTCTTGCGCGGGTTGGTGCCCAGCGCCTTCACCCCGATGTCGAGGGTGCGCAGGATGGCCGAGTCGCGCACGGCGCCGTTGACGACGACGCCCGCCCAGCCGTTGTCCACGCCGCGGCCCGCGATGATGTCGCCGACCAGCGCGGTGTGCACGCTCGCCCCGCCGTCGACGACCAGCACCTTGCCCTCGCCCGGCTCGCCGAGGGTCTGCTTGACCAGCAGGTTGTCCTGGAAGCAACGGATCGTGGTGATCCGCCCGGCGAACGCTTGACGGCCACCGAACTGGATGAACTGGGTATCGCAGCTGCGGATCTCGGGGCCGATCTCATCGGCTAGATCGGCGGTTGCCACTACATTCGCTGATTCGGTCATGACGCCGATTGTGTCAGGTGGTCGGGCGGTGGGCCTTCTCGATCTCGCTGATGAGGGCCTCGGTGGTGTGTTTCACGGCGATCTTGATGAACGGCTCGATGGTCCGGCCGAGCATCTTGCCCGCGATACCGCCGGGCACGAAGTACTGGATGTGCGCGTCGATGGTGCTGGTGTCGGCACCCTTGGGCGTGAAGACGAACGTCGAGAGGATCTCGAATCCCTTGATCGACTTGGTGCCGATCACCGAGCCCTCCTCCCAGCGCACCACCTCGATGCGGGAGGTGAGCGAGGCGGGGCCGAGCTTCATCTTCCCGTCGAACTTCGCGCCCACACCTTCGGTCTGGTCGGTGACCGGGGTGAAGGACTCGATGCCGTACCAGAATTTCGGCAGGTTGCGATAGTCGTTGACAAAGGCGAATGCCGTCTCGGCAGGCGCTGCGCAGTCTTCGACAATCCTCACGTCGCTCATACCGGCAACTGTAATGCGTTTGTATGGCGTCTAAGCGGTCACGGCCAGTGTGGCGGCCAAGCCGAGCGCCACCGCCATGAGCGTCACCTCGATCGCCGCGTTGCGGACCGACACGTCGGCGGTGACGCGGTGTTCGGCGGCCCGGCCCACCCAGGTGCGTCGCCACCACCAGCCGAGCCCGGCGAGCATCGCGAGCACGACCACCTTGGCCAGCATGATCCGTCCGTAGCCGGTGGTCACCAGGGCGGGCACCGAGCCGAGGCGCACGAGGCCGTCGATGAGCCCGGTCGCCGCGAGCACCGCGACCAGCGGCGCGGCTGCGGTGGAGTAGCGGGGCAGCGCGTTCGCCCAGCCGCCGCGCGTGCGCACCACGAGTGCCAGCGCGAGCAACAGCCCGAACCACGCCGCCGCGGCCAGGGCGTGCACCGCGACGAGCACCGATCCGAGCACCTGCTGCGACATGTGCCCGGTGATGGGCCGCAGGGCGAGCGCGACCGCCGCGAACACCAGGACCAGGTCGGCCGAGGCGTCATCGGGTCGGCGGAACGCCCATGCGGCGTAGCAGGCGACGGCGGCGGTGCAGAAGAGGATGGCGATCCCGATCTGCCCGCCGCTGAGCCTGCCGAGGAATGTGCCGAATTCGCCCGCGGCGAGTTCGTGCACCGGCACGCCGACGATGCCCGCCGCCTCGCACACCAGCACGGTGAACTCGGCGCCCAGCCAGATCGTGGCCAGCACCGCGACCGGCCGCCACGCCACCGCGAGCCGGTGGTCGAGGCGGGGCAGCGCGGCCAGCCCGAGCACTGTCGCGCCCGCGCCGTCGGCGATCACCCGCGCCCACGCCGCCGCCGGAAAACCGCCGATCCGGCGCAGTATCCAGGCGAGCACCACCCCGGCGAGGGCGGCGAGGACGACCGGAACCAGCACGCGCCACCGGCCTCCGGTCGTCATCGGCGGCTACTTCTTGCGGCCGGTGCCGAGCAGCGCCACTGCGAGACCGACGCCGAACAGCACGACACCACCGGCGACGAACACCCACACGGGCACGCCACCGGACTCTTCGCCGTCGGAGCCCTCGTCCTCACCCGGCTTGGCGCCCGGTGTCCCGGTGCCTTCCTTGGTGAGGGTGAAGGTCCGCGTCCCGCTGACGGGATGACCGTCGGCGGAGGTCACCCGGAACGCCATGGTGTATTCGCCGACCGGCCCGAGTTCACCCACTTCCACACTCACCGTGCGGCCCTCGACCACCGGCTTGCCCTTGGACCACAGGCGCCCGTCCGGGCCGACCACCGTCAGCGACGGAAACGTCTGCTGCAGTTCCTCGTTGAAGGTGATGCTCGCGCGCGCCGGGCCCGCCTCGATCGACGAACCGTCCTCGGGAACGCTGCTCACGGCACCGGAGTGCGCGTTCGCGATGCCGGTCGCGCCGAAGATCAGGGCGAACAGGCCGGCGACCAGGGTGACGGCGAACCGCCGTGCCAGGCGACGCCGCGCCGATCGATTGATCTCGGCAACAACCTCGTTCGGCACGACGACGTGGGGCGAGGTCTGTCGCGAGCGCCCGGACACCGCAGGAGTCTGACAGCGTTCCATCACGACTTCCTCGACCGCGCGACGAGCCCGAGACCGAGCGCGGCGGCGAACAGTCCGAGTGCCAGGCCGATACCGCCGGTCCAGCGAGCCACCGAGTCGGACTCCGCTTCGGCGGGCTCGTCGGTGGCGACGTGGTGGTCACCGCCGTCGGAACCACCCGATTCGCTGAGTGCCAGTGTGGGCGCGGGGTATTCGGGCTCGGCGCCGCCCGTGCTCGCCTGATCCCAGGCGACGACCTTGCCGTCGCTGTAGGTCTGCCGCGCGGGGAAGGTCACCTCGTCCTGGGTGGGCAGCGGTCCGAGCGAGAGCACGAAACGCTGGAACTGGCCCGGTCCGACACCGGGGTTGCCCGGCTCGGCGGTCCAGGCCACAGCCACCGCCTCGCCCTTGTCGTTGCGTTCGATGCGTGAGGACCAGCCCGGCATCGGTTCGGTGCGAACGCTTTTCAGGTTCGGCACGGTGACGCTCACCGAGGTGGTGGAGGCGGTGTCGGATTCGTTGGGCACCTTGAAGGTGGCAACGGTGTACTTGCCCTTGGCGGCGCCGGGCGCGTCGACGGTGACGTGCGCCGCCGCCGAACCGCAGGCGGCGAGCACGAGTGCGGCCGCGAGACCGGCCGTTGCCGTCCCACGGGTGATGAAGTTGTGCATGGAATGCCTTCTGTCCGAAGAGTTCTGATGTCGAGTGAGATCAGGCGGACAGCGGCGGTGCGCGCGGACATCGCACACCTTCCAGGCGGGTGCCGAGGACGATGTCGACGGATTCCGTCCAGCGCGCGGCACGGTGCGTGATGTCGATTCGCGGAACGGTGAGCACCGCCCGGATCACGCCCGACGCAACGAGATACAGCTGTTCGGCAACGAGAATCAGTGCCGCACAGACGAACGCGGCCAGCAGGTGCGCCACGACCATCGGCGCACTGGGCAGGTGCAGCACATCGAGAACACCGCCGTGATGATCGAGCGTTCCGGTCAGCGCGTAGTGCCCGGCCCATTGACCGCCGAGGAGTGCTCCCGCTGCCCGCAACCACCCGGTATCGGCACGACGCGCGAAGGTGGGGAGAGCCCGGCGCCCGGCGAACGCGCCCGTCGCGAGCGAAACCAGCAGCAACAGCGCGATTTCCGCCGAGCGCGGCACGCCACCACCGGCCATACCGTGCGCGGCGACGGCGAGCGCGCCGACGAGTACGCCGCAGCCACCACCGCGCAGGCGGGAGGTGAGCTGCGGCGTCGTCACAGGTTCAGCGGACGCCGAGACGGGCCAGCGCGTCGTTTTCCAGCACCGACAGTTCGGTGGAGATGGAGGTGTGCACGGCCTTGCGGCGCGCCGCGGGCATCTGCTCGGCGGTGCGCACGGCGACGGTGAGGTCGGTCAGCCGCGAACGGGCCGCCTCGACGAACTTCTTGGTCTCGCCGTCGGGGGAGTCGGCCGCGATCTTGTCCAGCGCGTTCTCGGTGTTGGTGATGCGGGCCTGCAGGCGGGCGCCGTGGCCGCTGAATTCGCCGAGCTGGTCGAGACCGATGCCGAGCTGCTGTGCCTTGCGCGCGTCGAGCTGCCCGCGCACCAGGGTGGCGCCACGGTAGGCCAGCGGCGCGAGCACCGGGATCAGCACCCGCGCCACCCCGATGTACTTGCGGATCTGGGCCGCGCTGAACAGTTCACGGTCGGCCTTGGCGGCCAGCTTCTGTGCCGCCTTCTCCTCGGCCTGCAGCGCGGCGATCTGCGCCTTGGCCACCTTGGCCTCGGTGCGGGCCTGCGCCTTCAGCGCGCGGCGGGTGGTCCGCTCGCCCGCCTTGGCCGCCTTGCGCTCGTTCTTGGCGCTGAGTTTCGCCTCGACGGCGGCTTTGTGCTTGAGCGCCTTCGCCTCCGCGCGACGACTTGGCCGCCGCTTACGCTTGCTGAACAACCCCATGAGATCAGGCCCTCCGTCATGCTCGCCAAGTCACGAGGCAGCGCCGTCCGGACCGGCCTGCCGTACTTCGTAGCGTAGTGGGATCAGGGTAGCGATTGGGCAATGTGTCGGGGGTAAGGACCATACTGCTGGTGTGCGTGCAGCCGAGGAGAACTTCGACAGCGGGCCGGTGACGATCCCGGCCCCGGCTTCCGCTGCGCTCGAAACCGAGCCCACAACGGCCACTTCGGCCGCTCGCGGCGGCTCCCCGACAGCCTTCCTCGACGCGCGCTCGCTCATCGGTTGCCGCCACCGGCTGCGCCTGGACGCCGCCAATCCGGGCATGCTCGCCGAGGTCAGGGAAGACCCGGGCGTGCAGCAGCGGCGCGAGGCGGCCACCGCGTATCGCACCAAGGTCCGCGACGAACTGGTCGGCGCCGCCCCGGACGACTGGGTCGTGATCGATCCGGCGCTGCGAGCCGGTGCGCGCGCCGACGCGACGATGGCCGCGATGCGGGCGGGCGCGTCGCGTATCTGGGGTGGTCTGCTGCCCCAGGAACCCGACACCGGCCGCCGTGGTGGCGCCGAGTTCCTGCTGCGCGACGCCGATCGCGGCGGATATATCCCGATCATCGTCGTCAACCACAAGGTCACCGACCCGCGCCGGCCCGACCCGGCCGATTTCCACCCGCTCACCTCGGACCTGTTCCGCTGGGAGCCGCGGCGCGACAAGCACGTGAAGCTGCGTCCCCAGCCGCGCGACCAGCAGCGCCTGGCCCACCTCTACCGGATGTTGCAGCGCCACGGCCTGGCCAGTCCCGCGCTGGTCGGCGGCGCCATCGGTCTCGCGTTCGACCGCATCCTCGTGCACGACCTCACCGGTGTGCTCGCCGACTACGACCTGCGCTACGCCGACCGCATCGCGGTGGTGCGCGGCGAACTGCCCACCCAGCCGTCGAAGGTGCCCGAGTGCAGGCAGTGCCCCTGGTGGGTGCGTGGCCCCGATCCGGCGCAGCGACCGGCGGGCCCGGAGGAGGTAGCGGAGCGTGACCACGCAGGGCCCTCGGGAGCGCAGCAGGCAGGCACTGCCGAGCCCGGGTGTGAGGGTGCGTTGGCGGCGATGCGGGACGTGAGTCTGGTCGCGCCCGGTTCGCGGGCCGAGGTGCTGCGCGTGCACGGCGTGCAGACCATCGACGAACTGGCCGCCTGGGTCGGCGAGGAACCCGACGACTGGCAGCACGGCCCGTTCACCGAGACCGTCGTCACCGCGCGCGCCTGGATCGCCGGTGCGCCGCTGGTCCGGCGCTTCGACACCGTCAGCGTGCGCCGGGCCGACGTGGAGATCGATGTCGACCTGGAGAGCTACCAGGAAGACGGTGCCTACCTCTGGGGCACCCTGCTCGACGACGTGTACCGCCCCTTCGTCACCTGGGACCCGCTGCCCACCGACGACGAGGGCCGCTCCTTCGGCGAGTTCTGGACCTGGCTGATGGCGCAGCGCGCGCGAGCCCACGCGGCGGGCAAGACCTTCGCCGCCTACTGCTATTCGCGCACCGCCGAGGACAAGTGGCTCTACGAGTCGGCCCGGCGCTTCGCGGGCAGACCCGGAATCCCCACCCACGAGGAGGTGCGCGCCTTCGTCGACTCACCCGAGTGGGTCGACATGTTCCAGGCCGTCACCGACCAGTTCATCTGCCCGAACGGCAAGGGCCTCAAGAAGATCGCCCCCGTGGCCGGGTTCGGCTGGCGCGATCCCGAAGCCGGTGGTGAAGCGTCGATGGGCTGGTACCGCCGTGCCGTCGGTTACGACGCCGACAGCGACCTGTCCCAGCGCACCCGGCTGCTCGAATACAACGAAGACGACGTGCGCGCCACCCAGGTGCTGCGCGAATGGATGACCACTAGAGCTGTAGTTGAGGTTCCCTCGCTCAAGGACTTCGCCCGGTAATAACATTGTCGGCGTGACAGAAGCAGTCGAAACACTCGAGTTCCAGGCCGAGACCCACCAGCTCCTCGAGCTGATGATCCACTCGGTGTACTCCAACAAAGACACGTTCCTGCGGGAGCTGATCTCGAACGCTTCCGACGCACTGGACAAGCTCAAGCTGGCCACGTTCCAGGACAAGGACCTCGTCGCCGACACCGCCGATCTGCACATCGAGCTGGAGGTCGACTCCGACGAGCGCGTCCTGACCGTGCGCGACAACGGCATCGGCATGTCCCGTGCCGAGGTGATCGATCTGATCGGCACCCTCGCCAAGTCCGGCACCGCCGAGCTGCGCCGCAAACTCACCGAAGCCAAGTCCGACGCCGCGGCCGAGGAGCTGATCGGCCAGTTCGGTATCGGCTTCTACTCGACCTTCATGGTCGCCGACAAGGTCACCCTCACCACCCGCAAGGCGGGCGAGACCGAGGGCACCCGCTGGGAAGCCGCCGCGGGCAGCTCCACCTACACGATCGACACCGTCACCGACGCACCGCAGGGCACCTCGGTGACGCTGGCGCTGAAGAAGCCGGACGAAGACGATCACCTTTTCGATTACACGCAGGAATGGAAGCTGCGCGAGATCGTCCGCAAGTACTCCGACTTCATCGCCTGGCCGATCCGCATGCAGGTCGAGCGGACCGTGATGGAGGGCGAGGGCGAGGACAAGGTCGAGAAGACCGTCGTCGAGGACCAGACGCTGAACTCGCAGAAGGCGCTGTGGACGCGCCCGCGCAGCGAGGTCACCGACGAGGAGTACAAGGAGTTCTACCACCACGTCAGCCACGCCTGGGACGATCCGCTCGAGATCATCCCGATGAAGGCGGAGGGCACCTTCGAGTACCAGGCGCTGCTGTTCCTGCCCTCGACCGCGCCGTTCGACCTGTTCACCCGTGAGCACAAGCGCGGCGTGCAGCTCTACGTGCGCCGGGTGTTCATCATGGACAACTGCGAAGAGCTGATGCCGGAGTACCTGCGCTTCGTCAAGGGTGTGGTCGACGCGCAGGACCTCTCGCTCAACGTGTCACGCGAGATCCTGCAGCAGGACCGTCAGATCCAGATGATCCGCAAGCGCCTGGTGAAGAAGGTGCTCTCGACGGTCAAGGATCTGCAGTCGGCCGAGGATCAGACCAAGTACCAGACCTTCTGGACCCAGTTCGGCCGGGTTCTCAAGGAGGGCCTGCTGTCCGACACCGACAACCGCGAAACCCTGCTCACCGTCTCCTCTTTCGCCTCCACCGCCTCCGAGTCCGAGCTCACCACGCTCGCCCAGTACGTGGAGCGGATGAAGGACGGCCAGGACGCGATCTACTACATGACCGGCGAAAGCCGTGCGCAGGTGGAGAATTCGCCGCACCTGGAGGCCTTCAAGGCCAAGGGGCTCGAGGTGCTGGTGCTCACCGACCCGGTCGACGAGATGTGGGTCGGCTCGGTGCCGGAGTTCGACGGCAAGAAGTTCCAGTCCATCGCCAAGGGCGAGGTCGACCTGGAAACCGAGGAGGAGAAGAAGGAGACCGAGGCCCTGCGCGAACAGCAGGACAAGGACTTCGCCGATCTGCTCACCTGGCTCGGCAAGACCCTGTCCGAGGTCGCCAAGGAGGTGCGCCTGACCAACCGGCTCACCACCTCACCGGCCTGCCTGGTCGGCGACGTCTTCGACTTCACCCCGATGCTCGAGCGCATGTACCGCGCCTCGGGCCAGGCGCTGCCGGAGTCCAAGCGCATCCTCGAGCTCAACCCGACCCACCCGCTGGTCACCGGCCTGCGCGACGCCTACGACGCGCGCAAGTCCGACGCCGACGCGGGCAAGGTCCCCGAGCTCACCGAGACGGCCGAGTTGCTGTACGGCACGGCCGTGCTCGCCGAGGGCGGCGAACTCAAGGACCCCGCCCGCTTCGCCCACCTGCTGACCGAGCGTCTCACCCGCACCGTGTGACACGATGCCGCCCTCGGCGTGACTGCTTGTGCTGCGGCACAGCAGTTCTCGTCGGGGGCGGCTCTTCGCCTGGGGTGCGGCGGCAGCTCCCGCCGGCGGCCGAGGCCGTGGTCTTACGGCTGGACGGTCGCCTGCGGCAGGTGGCCCCGTGCTTCGGCGGTGTTGTGACAGTTCCCAGTCGTGCGTGCGCCGATATATGGCCTCGGGCAAGGACAGTCGAGCCCGATTACGGTTCGGCGCCCGGCTCGTAGGCTCGCCACAATGGTGGACGTGAACACCCATTACGACGTGCTGATCGTCGGATCGGGTTTCGGCGGCAGCGTCACGGCGCTGCGGCTGGTGGAGAAGGGATACCGGGTCGGCGTGCTGGAGGCGGGCCGCCGGTTCGCCGACGCCGATTTCGCCTCGACCAACTGGGACCTGCGCCGCTACCTGTGGGCGCCACGACTCGGTTGCTACGGCATTCAGCGCGTCCATCGCCTGCGCGACTGTTTCATCCTGGCCGGAGCCGGTGTCGGCGGCGGGTCGCTCAACTACGCCAACACGCTGTACAAGCCGGGGGAGGCGTTCTTCGGTGACAAGCAGTGGGCGGGCATCACCGACTGGGAAGCCGAACTTTCCCCGCACTACGAGCAGGCCACCCGCATGCTGGGAGTGGTCCGAAATCCGCTGCACACCCCGGCCGACACCGTCATCAAGGCGGTGGCCGAGGAGATGGGCGTCGGGCACACCTTCGTGCCGACTCCCGTCGCGGTGTACTTCGGCGAGCCGGGCCGCACCGACGCCGACCCGTACTTCGGCGGTGTCGGCCCCGCCCGCACCGGCTGCGTGAAGTGCGGCGAATGCATGACCGGCTGTCGGCACGGCGCCAAGAACACGCTGGTCAAGAACTATCTCGGGCTGGCCGAGCAGGCCGGGGCCACCGTGCTGCCGATGACCACCGTGACGGCCCTGCGGCCGCAAACCGACCGCACCTGGCTCGTCGACACCGAGCGCACCGGCAGCTGGCTCCGCAAGCAGCGCACCACGTTCTCCGCCGACCGCGTGGTGCTCGCCGCGGGCACCTGGGGCACCCAGCGACTGCTGTTCCGCATGCGCGACCGCGCCGTCCTGCCCGCGCTGTCGCCGCGCCTGGGTGTGCTCACCCGCACCAACTCCGAGGCCATCCTCGGCGCGGGCCGTACCACCGTGAATCCCGACATCGAGGTCACCACCGGGGTGGCGATCACCTCCTCGTTCCACCCGACGCCCGACACCCACGTGGAACCGGTGCGCTACGGCCGGGGTTCCAACGCGATGGGCCTGCTGAACACATACCTCGTCGACGGCGACCAGCGCACACCGCGCTGGCTGCGGGTGCTCGGCATCGCGGGCCGTCACCCGATCCGCACCGTTCGTCTGCTGCGCACCACACGCTGGAGCGAGCGAACCCTGATCCTGCTGGTGATGCAGAGCCTGGACAACTCCATCACCACCTACACCAAGCGTGGGCTGTTCGGCCGCCGCTACACCAGCAAGCAGGGGTACGGCCACCCCAATCCGTCCTGGATTCCGGCCGGGCACGAGGTGACCCGAAGGGTCGCCGAGAAATTCGGCGCCACCGCGGGCACCACCTGGCCCGATGTCTTCGGTGTTCCGATGACCGCGCACTTCATCGGCGGCTGCGCCATCGGCGCCGATCCGGCCACCGGCGTGATCGACCCCTACCACCGGGTGCACGGCTATCCGGGACTGAGCATCGTCGACGGCTCGGCCATTTCGGCGAACCTGGGCGTCAACCCGTCACTCACCATCGCCGCGCAGGCCGAACGGGCGGCCGCGCTGTGGCCGAACCGGGGCGAGGCCGATCCGCGGCCGCCGATGGGGCAGCCGTACCGTCGGATCGCGCCGGTCCCACCGCGTGCTCCCGTTGTGCCCGCCGGTGCCCCCGCGGCCCTGCGGCTACCCATCGAACCGGTGGACCGGTCTGCCGTCGGCGCGTGAACCGGATCGAACACCGTGCCGAATAAGCGATTTCGGTCCACCATGGACATATGGGTGGGCACGAGATCCGGCGAGCACGTCCCGAGGACTACGACGAACTGATCGGGGTGGTCGACGACTGGTGGGGGCGGGCCGTGACGCACAACCTGCCGCGCATGTTCCTCGACCACTTCCATCGCACCAGCCTGATCGCCTCCGACGACGCCGGAATCTCCGGATTCCTCATCGGTTTCGGCTCGCCCGCCGACGCCGATGCCGCCTACATCCACTTCGTCGCCGTGCGTCCCGACGCCCGCAAATCCGGCCTCGGCCGCACCCTCTACGACGAGTTCTTCACGATCGTGCGCGCCGACGGCCGAAAGCTGGTGTCGGCCATCACCTCACCGTCGAACTACACCTCGATCGACTTCCACCGCAGCCTCGGCTTCACGGTGACCGGACCGGTCGCGAACTACAACGGCCCGGGCCGCGCCCTCATCACCTTCGAGCGCGTCCTGTAGAAACGCCGAACGGCGCCTCCCGAAAGGGAAGGCGCCGTTCGGTATTCGACTGCTTACCTGGGCGCCATGCGCAGGGCGCCGTCCATGCGGATGGTCTCGCCGTTGAGGTAGTCGTGGCGGGCGATGTACTCCACCAGCTGGGCGTACTCGTCGGGGCGGCCCAGCCGCGACGGGAACGGGACGCCCGCCTCGAGGTTCTTGCGGTAGTCCTCGGTGACGCCGGCCAGCATCGGGGTATCGATGATGCCGGGGGCGATGGTGTTCACGCGGATGCCGAACTGGGCCAGGTCACGCGCGGCGGGCACGGTCATGCCGTGCACGCCACCCTTGGACGCCGAGTACGCGATCTGACCGATCTGGCCCTCGAACGCCGCCACCGACGCGGTGTTCACGACCACGCCGCGCTGACCGTACTCGTCCACCGGCTCGGTCTTGGCGATGGCGTCGGCCGCCAGCCGCATCACATTGAAGGTGCCGAGCAGGTTCACGGTGATGACGGTGCGGAACAGCTCGAGATCGTGCGGGCCGTTCTTCGACAGGATGCGACCCGCCCAGCCGACACCGGCACAGTTCACCACGATGCGCAGCGGCGCCGGGCCCTCGGTCACCTGGGCGACGGCAGCGGCGACCTCGTCGTTGCTCGTCACGTCGGCGGCGATCAGGGTGACACCGTCGGGCACGCTGTCGCCCGCGCGCTCGATGGACTGCGGGATGTCGAGACCGAACACGGTGGCACCCGCCTCGGCCAGGCGCTTGGCGGTAGCGGCGCCGAGACCGGACGCGCCTCCGGTGACGATTGCGGCGGAACCAGAAATCTCCACAAAATCTCCTGTGTTTATTGGCGGCTGGCGCCGCGGGTCTCGGCGCTAAGCGCCGCCTCTTCCCTCCCTACGGGCACTCCTTCGTCGCACCCTTCGGTCAGTCCAGAGGCGGCGACGCGCCGAGACCGGTCGTGGTTTTCGGCCTTATCGGCCTTCTGCCAATAATGCACCATAACGTTCCGGGGTGTGGTGTGGCGCACCCCTACCTCGGCGTAGCCGAAATCGTCGCGAACAGCGGTGTTTGCCGGTGGTAGCGTGCCGTCATGAGATCGTTCGCCGGTCCGAGCGTGGCCGGGCGCAGGGTCCTGATCACGGGTGCCGCGCGCGGGATCGGTGCTGCGCTGGCGCGGCGGCTGGCGGCGAAGGGGGCGCGGGTCGCGCTGCTCGGGATCGAGCCGGAACTGCTCGCCGAGGTGGCCGCGGAATGCGGTGATGTGCCGTGGCGCTACTGCGATGTGGCCGACCCGGCCCAGGTGGGGCGGGTGATTCCGGTGCTGATCGCCGAACTCGGCGGGCTGGATGTGCTGGTGGCCAACGCGGGGATCGCCAAGCAGATGGCGATGGTTGGTGGCGACGCGTCGGTGCTCGAGGAGACGCTGGCGGTGAACGTCCTCGGTGTGGCGTACGCGGTGCAGGCGGCTGGCCCGTATATCGCGCACGCGGATGGGTACGTCCTGATGATGTCGTCCATCTCGAGTGCCGTGCAGCTGCCGCTCGGCGGCGCCTACAGTGCGTCGGCGGCCGCGGTGGCCGCGCTCGCGGAAACGCTGCGCTTCGAATTGTCTTCCACGGGAGCCAAAGTGGGCGTCACCTACTTCGCGGGAATCGACACCGACATGACCGTGCGCGGCTTCGACACCGCCGCCGCGCACACCATCCTCGGCGGCACGAGCCTGGCGGGGATCTCGCCGATCGGCCCGGCGGTCGACGCCATGGAACGGGCAGTGGCCCGCCGCAAGGCCACGGTGTACGCGCCGTGGTGGGTGGCGATGGCCCGGCCGCTTCGCCCCTTCGCCCAGCTGGTCGTGCAACGACTACACGGCAACAGGGTGGCGCGCGCCGTCGAGATCGCCCGCAACGAGGACGCACCGTTCACCACCGACCAACCGGCCCGGCCGCGCAGAATGGAACGGCAATGAGTGAGGAACCCGGATCGACCCTGCGTCAGCTGCCACGCGGGCGCCACCGCCTCTCGCGCGAGGAAGTGGTCGCGTCCCAGCGCGAACGCATCCTCGTCGCGATGGGGGAGGCAATGTGCGAGAGCGGCTATGTCGGCACGCCGGTCGCGGCGGTGCTCAAACGCGCCGGGGTGTCACGCGAGACGTTCTACGAGCAGTTCCGCTCCAAGGAGGACTGCTTCCGCGCCGCCTTCGACCGCGCCTCCAAGCTCCTCTCGGACCGCCTGCAGGACACCATCGCCGAACTCGCCGACGCCGACGCGCCGACCCGGATGGACCGCATCCTCACCGCCTACTTCCAGCACCTGATCGACGATCCCGCCTCCGCGCGGCTGTTCCTCGTCGAGGTGTACGCCGCGGGACCGGCAGCGATCGCGGCCCGGATGGACCTACAGCACCGGTTCGTCACGGTGGTCGCGGCGATGCTCGGCGCCGAAACCGACGAGCAGCGTTTCGCCTGCGCCACGTTGGCGGCGGCGATCGGCGCGATGGTCACCGGCAAGATCGCCGGGGGCGACCTCGACAGCCTGTGGGAGCTGAAGGATCAGCTCATCGCGTTGGCGCAGCGCTCGGGCACGGTTTACGGCAACGCCTTCGCCGGCTGATCAACCGGCTCGCGCTCACGCCGGGAGAACCGCCAGGCCAGCACCCCGGCGCCGGTGAGGGCGGGGGCGAGCAGGGCGAGCGCGAGGGATGCGACGCCGTCGACGCCGGGGACGAAGGCGTCGAGCAGGGTTTTACCGGCGAAGAACAGGAACAGCAGACCCGAGGCGATGGCGATCCCGCGCTCGGGCAGGTGCTTACCCGCGAACTTGCCGACCAGAATCGCCAGCCCACCCGCGGCGACCATGCCTGCCACCGAGCCGATCCACACCGCGAGCCAGCTGTTGTTCGAGGCGAGCGCGGCCGCGGCGAACATGGTCCGGTCGCCGAGTTCGGCGAGCATGAAGGCGGAGATCACCACGAGAAACGCATTGCGGGTGCTCGGTGGTTCGGGGGCGGTCTCGGTGTCGTCGGCCGAGGCGAGCGCGTCGCGCAGGGTCCACACGCCGACGGCCAGCAGGGTGAGCGCGGTCACCACCGCGATGGCACCAGCCGGCAACGCCGTGCCGAGAAAGTGGCCCACACCCGCGGCGATGAGGTTCACGGCGACACTGGCGACGCTGATTCCGGCCAGGACGACCCACCAGCGGTAGCGCAGCGAGAAGGTCAGCGCCATCAGCTGCGATTTGTCGCCCAGCTCGGCCAGGAAGATCACGCCGAAGCTCAGCAGGATCGTGGCGATCAATGAATTCAGCTCCCAGGTAACAACTTCCGGCCTGCGGCTGAGACGGGATGCCTTCAGCCACACCGGTCGAATGATCGGTTTCGTGGCCGAAGGTCTCGCCCACCGGTGACTACCGGTTCGCGCAGCCGGACCGCGCCGGTGGTGGCGGCGATCAGTATGTCGACTGGGCGATTGCGGGCTACTCCCCTTCGCTGTCGTCCACCCTAGCGCGGTTGCTCCCGGAATGCCAACATCGCATCATCGAAAGGGCAACGGACACAATAAGTTTGGCTGAGCGGCCCGGATAGTTCGGTTCCCCTGAATTCCGGATCGGGAAACCCTGTTGCCAGCGATTCGCCGGGCCGGGGTCGCGAAAGATTCAGGCAGCCAACAGCATTGCCAGCACGGCGGTATCCGGGTCGCTGATGAGATCCATGCCCACCCGGCTCACCAGGGAGGTGACGGTGCCGTCGAGTTCGGCCTCGGCCCAGGCGGCCCGATGCTCCAAACCCAGATGCGGCACGCCGGGCAGCAGCACGCACCCGGACGCGGCGCCCACGCACTCGGGCAGCGACGGCCGGGTCTGCGACGGCGGATGCAGCATCAGCAGGGCGGGCGGCACATGCTCGGCGAAACGCCCCGGCTCGATCGCCTGGTCACCGACCACCGGGCCCTCCGCGAGGACGAGACCGACGGTGTCGGGTTCCGGATCGTCGGGCAACTCCTCACGCACCCCGAACACCGTGCTGGTGAGCAGCAGGCCAGGCAGCGACGCCACCCGCACGGCGAGCACGAGCACCTGCGCCCACTCCTTGGTGGTATCCGGCCACCGCCCCGACACCACGAATCCCCGCAAACGACCATCCGCCTGAAACGGCGTGAACCCGATCGGCCCCTGAACAGTCATGACGACCTCCCGACTTACGGATAAGTCAGGAATAGCCCCGAACCCTATTGGCACACAAGTACCACTGAGTGCCAGGAACTGGTCATTCCACGCAAAAGGCCCCCCGGGCGAACGCCGGGAGGCCCTTCACGGAAGTACTACTCACCCAAAGATGAGGCCCTTGCCCTGGTTGACGGCGCGGGCGAAGCGGTCCTGCACGTCGGCCCAGTTGACGACGTTCCAGAACGCGGTCACGTAGTCGGCCTTGACGTTCTTGTACTGCAGGTAGAAGGCGTGCTCCCACATGTCGACCTGCAGCAGCGGGATGATGCCGAGCGGCACGTTCGCCTGCTGGTCGTACAGCTGGAAGGTCAGCAGCTTCTGGCCGAGGGTGTCGTAACCCAGGACGGCCCAGCCCGAACCCTGCAGGCCGTTGGCGGCCGCGGTGAACTGCGCGCGGAACTTGTCGAACGAACCGAACTGGTCGTCGATGGCCGCGGCCAGGTCGCCTTCCGGCTTGTCACCACCGTTGGGGGAGAGGTTCTTCCACCAGATCGAGTGGTTGGCGTGACCACCCAGGTGGAAGGCCAGGTTCTTCTCGTGCAGGAAGATGGCGCTGTGATCGCCCGCTTCGCGCGCGGCTTCCAGCTTCTCCAGCGCGGTGTTCGCGCCGGCGACGTAGGCGGCATGGTGCTTGGAGTGGTGGATCTCGTTGATCTGCCCCGAGATGTGGGGCTCCAGTGCGCTGTAGTCGTAATCCAGATCCGGCAGCGTGTACTCGGCCACGTTGTCCCTTTCCTGTGTCGGGCTGTGTGCGCCCATCCGATCGAGCACACCAACCATCATTCGTACACCCGATTCGTGCAACCGACGACGCGCGGGCTGTATTTCTGATGGCCCAGCCGATTACAGCGGGGGCGCGACGTCTGCCTTGCTTGCGCGGGCGTCGCCCGAGTCGTGGGCGGCCCACCAGCGGCGACCGCCCTCGACGAACTCGGCCATCGGGATCTCGCGGCCGTCCAGGTCGGTAATTGTGATCTTGTCGAACCATACTCGGACGTCGAGTTCGCGCGGATCGATGCCCTCCTCCTGGGAGAACTCGATGACATGTGCGGCGATGCGCTGGTCGAGCACCGTGTCGAAGCTGAGCAGCTCGCTCCACAGCGTCCAGCCGCTGTCGTCGACGTCGATGAACTCCCAGCCGTGCAGGCCGCCGCCGCCGAAGCTCTCGATGGCCTCGTCGAGCTGGTCGATGGTGAGGGGAAGGACGCGGGCGTCGATGTCGTCCCAGCGCTGGATGCGCAGCGACGCGGCGACGCGGGTGACACCGGTGAAGGTGAGCAGCACTTTGCGCTCACCGGGTTCGGCGCCGTCGGCGGGCTGGGTGAGCACCGCCAGGCACAGCTGCAGCTTGCCCGCGTCGGCGTCCACCTCCACACCGAGACAGGTCGATTCGGACAAAGCGGTATTCAGGCCGTTGCGGTCGAAACTGTCGAGTAGCCCCCTGCTCTGGTTCATGCGCTCAGGCTACCGATCCGCCCGCCCAGATCCCACGAAATGGGATTTTCACTAGTGATGTCGTTTTTATGGAACCGAAACGGCCCGGCGTGCGTCCAAGTAGATGTCGGGATCATTGCGGACGCGAAATCCCGACGTCAGCGGCGAACGACCGCTCCGGGATGTCAGGAGGGGAGTCCCGGATCGGTCGTTCCCATGCCGCGCGAACCAGCTCGAATCCCCCTCGACGGGCGGACTCGCCCGATTGTGTGCTGATCGATTGCTGAGACCTGTGGATCGAGCTGTGGATTCTGTGGATAACCGAGATCGGTCCACAGACCACGCACACGGCGCCCGGCACCGCTTCGGGCATGGCAGGATCGAGGCGTGACGAGCTCCGATGTCCCCACGGTGCCGGTGGGCGAGGTACCGGCCGGGTTCGACCGCGCGGAACCGGTCCCCGGCGCCCAGCTGCTCGACGTGCGCGAACCCGACGAATGGGAGCTCGGGCACGCACCGGGTGCCATCCACATCCCGATGGTCGACGTCCCCGCCCGTCTCGACGACATCGACATCGACGCCGAGGTCTACGTGGTGTGCAGGCAGGGCGGGCGCTCGATCGAGGTGGTCAAGTACCTGACCCACATCGGGTACGAGGCCTGTCATGTGGCCGGTGGCATGGTCGCCTGGCAGCAGACCGGCCGTCCGGTGGTCGCCGACGGCGACCACGAAGCCAAGATCTACTAGTCCGGAACGGGGTGCGCGGGTGAGTTCGGTGGTGCAACCATGTGCACGCTGTGGCGCGCGGTGGGCCGTGCAGGGCGCGCCGATGCACTGGTGCCCGCGCTGCCGTGGCGTGCTGCTGTCACCGGGCAAGGTGGACGCGCCGCCGGAGAAACGCAATTACCGCTGGGTCGCCCGCAGGCCCGATCATCGCGACCGCCGCGTCAACGCACGCACCGTTCGCGCCGACCCCGGTCCGACTCCCCGCTACACCGAGGTGCCGCGCTGGGGTCTGCTCGATCCGCCGCCCGCCCAGCCGCGCGCACCGCGCAGGCCGTTGCGCGGCATCGCCGACCGGCGTGACCGGCTGCTCGTCATGACCGCGGCGGCGTTCGTGCTCGCCGGCCTCGCCGAATACGGCCGCTACCTGATCCTGCTGCAGAACCGCACCCGCCTGATCCCGAGCTGGCTGCTCTGGATCTCCGACGCCACCGTGTGGCTGTTCGGAACGCTCGCGCCGATCCTCGCGCTGCTCACGGCGCTGTCGCTGGTCTCGTGGCTGATCGAGGCCCGCCGTGCCGCCTACGCGGCACACGGCAGCCGCGACCCGCGCCGATCGTGGACACTGATCGCCGGTTGCGTGATCCCGGGTGTGAACCTCGTCTGGCCCGGTGTCTTCCTCACCGAACTCGCCGCGGCACATCCCGATCCACGCGCGTTGCGTGCGGTGCGGATCTGGTGGGCTGCCTGGGCGACGAGCGGGGTGCTGTTCCTCGCCGCGACGCTGTGGCGCAATGCCTCTACCCTGCAAGCCGAGGCCGACGGTGTCTCGTTCACCGGGTTCACCGACCTGTGCGCGGCCGGGTTCGCGGTGCTCACGCTGTGGACGGTTCGCCTGCTCGAGGGACGTGACCTGCGTGGGAATCCCCGTTCGGCGCACCGCCTGCTGATCGCCGCCGACCCGGCGCAGGAGGTCATCGCGCCGGTGGAACCGGGCGGTGCGAGTACGGCCGAGGAGACAGAACGTTCGGAATCCGCCGAGCCGGGCGAGAATCCGCACAAGGAGGTTGTGGCCAAGTGAGTCAGGGCAATCGCGCGCCGTTCGTCGTCGCGCACCGTGGTGCGTCGGGGGAGCTTCCCGAGCACACTCTCGCCGCCTACGAACTCGCCCTGACCGAGGGCGCCGACGGGGTGGAGTGCGATGTCCGGCTCACCCGCGACGGCCACCTCGTGTGCGTGCACGACCGCACCGTCGACCGCACCGCCGACGCGACGGGCCTGGTCAGCGAGCTGACCCTGGACGAGCTGCGCGACATGAACTTCGGCACCGAGGACGCACCGGCCGGCGTGCTCGCCCTGAGCGACCTCATCGGCCTCGTCCTCGACTGGCGCAGCCGCCCGACCAAACTCTTCATCGAGACCAAACACCCCGTGCGCTACGGCGCCCTGGTGGAGAACAAGGTGCTCGCCGAACTCCAGCGCTTCGGCATCGCCACCCCCGCCTCGGCGGATCATTCGCGCGCGGTGGTGATGTCGTTCGCCGCCACCGCCGTCTGGCGCATCCGGCGCGCGGCACCGCTGCTGCCGACGGTGCTGCTCGGCGAATCCTCGCGCTTCCTCGGCGGCGGCGCGGCGACGACGGTCGGCGCGACGGCGGTCGGTCCGTCGGTGAAAACCCTTCGTGAGCACCCGGAACTCGTCGACAAGGCCGCCGCGGCCGGCCGGGCCACCTACTGCTGGACCGTCGACGATCCCGAGGATGTGCAGCTGTGCGCCGACCTCGGCGTCAGCTGGGTGGCGACCAACCACCCGGGCCGCACCAAAGCGCTGCTCGCCACGCTGTGACATTGGCGGCCGGGGCCGCGGTTCTCGGCGCTTGACTCCGAGAACGGGGGCGCGGGGCCGCGACGTGATCGGCGGCCATAAACTCCGTGCCGTGGGTAAAAGCAAGCGGAACAGTCCTAAGCCCGACAGTAATCGGGCTCAGCGTCTCGCCGAGCGGCGTGCGGCGCAGGAGCAGGCATCGGCGGTCGTGACGCGACCGTTCGAAGGTCTTGCTGCCGAATGTGATCTGGTGGCGCTGCGGGAGTTCGTGCCGTCGGCGACCGCGACCTTGAAGCTGGCGCCCGGCGTGGCCGCGCAGCGCGAGGTCACCCTGGCGACGGTGCTGCCCGGCGCGGTCGCCGCCCTGGTGCGCGCCGGTGACGAGCCGGTCGGCTTCGTCGGCACGCAGATGCAGTTCCGTGGCGCCGATCCGTCGGCCGATATCGCCGCCGCGATCCTGTGGACGCAGTCGGCCGAACCGGGCGAGTCGCTCACGGCCCCGGAGGCCGTCGAGGGCGGGCCGCGCCTGGCGGACGTCATCGACCCCGGTGCCGACCTGGAGCTCACCGTGCACCAGGACTTCGACTGGTGGGTGCCCGAGGGCGTGACCCCCGACCCGCAGGTCGCCGCGACGATCGAGCAGGCCAAGCAGGCGATCATGCCCTCGGCCCGCCTGGATCTGGGTGCCGACGGTGTCGGCGCGGCGTGGTGGGTCGACGCGGGCGAGAAGGCGCACGTGCGATGGGTGCGTCCGGAAGACGAGGACGCCCTGATGCTCGCGCTGGCGCGGGTGCACGCGGGCGGCGGCCTGCACATGGGCGAGGGTTCGCGGTTTGCCGGTTCCTTCCGCACCCACGGTGTGCTCGTTCCGGTGTTCGACCTCGATCCCGAGCGCCACCCCACCGAATGGGAGGCGCCCGCACGCGAATTCGGTGCGCGCCTGGCCGAGGCACTGGCCTCGGACGCCCCGATGACGAGCGAGGAGCGGCGTTCGCGCGACGGCCTGCGTTCGCGTCAGGTCACCCTGCGCTGAACATTTCCGTGCGCATGAAATTAACGAAACATTCCACTTTCACACTGTTCGGTCGGTAGGTTGACCCCAACGCCGACGCTCGGCGTCAGTGAAAGTCGGAGGACATCATGGAATTTCTCGGCTCTGTTGCCGGTCTCGCACAGATGGTGATCGGCACCATCCTCGCCAACACCGGCTCGGGCGGTTCCGGCTCCGGCTGGTGAGACGACGAAGGGATCGGCCCGGTACACCCGGGTCGATCCCTTCACCAATTGCGGGTCAGACGCTGCCGCCGGCGACCGACGGCGCGCCCGAGGCGTCCTTCGGGGTGCTCAGCTCACGCCACATGAAGGCCTCGAGATCGAACAGGTTCGACCCGGCGCGCTCGGCGATATTGAGCAGCGTCGTCATGGCGGCGACCTCTTCGACCTGTTCCTTCAGGAACCACTGCATGAACTGCTCGCCGAGGTAGTCGCCCTCTTCGCGGGCGGTACTCGCCAGCCGCACGATCTGATCGGTGACCGTCTTCTCCTGGGCCAGCGCCAGCTCGATCGGCTCGCGTGCGTTCTCGAAGCTCGACTTCGCCGCGTCGATGCCCGCGATCTCGACGCTGATATCGCGGTCGAGGAAATACTGCACGATCATCATCGCGTGATTGCGTTCTTCGACCGACTGCGCGTAGAACCGTTTGGCCAGCTGCGGCAAGTCGTTGTTGTCGAACCACACCGCAATGGCGATGTACTGATGTTCGGCGTTGAACTCATGCCGGATCTGGTCTTGGAGCAGGCTGTGGAATTTGCTGCGGGGGGGTTCCGGATGAATCGACATGCGGGCCACATTAGCGCTGGTCAGAAGGCTTGTCATCCAAGTGCAGCCTTATTGAGGACAGTATTTCCTAAGCAAGTATTTCCTAACTAAGCCCGGCCTTCGCCCGCCATTTTCGGGGCCGTCGCATACGTTTTCGCAGTTCCCGGCAGTTCGCGCCGAACGAATTCTTCCACATCGAACAAATTGCCGTCGCGGTCGAGCACGGCGAGCAAGGTGGTGAGCGCGGCGACCTCGTCGACCTGCTCCCGCAGGAACCATTGCGTGAACTGCTCGCCGAGATAGTCGCCGGCCGCGCGAGCAGTCGCCGCGAGCGCGCTGATCTGGGTGGTGATCGTCTCCTCGCGCGCGAGCAGGAACGCGATCGCCTCGCGCGGGGCATCGAAATCGGGACGAACCTCGTCGAGCCCGCCGACCCGCACCGCCACGTCCCGGTCCAGCAGGTACTGCACCATGCGCAGCGCGTGGCCGCGATGTCGCGCCGCATGCGCATAGGTCTGGTCGGCGAGCTGCGGCAATCGCTGCGCGTCGAAGTAGACGGCCGCGGCCAGGTACTGCTGGGCCGCGGTGAGTCCGTGGCGGATCTGGTCACGCAGGAGTTCGGTGAAGTCGGCCATGAGTCGACGTTACCGGGTGAGCAGATCCTCCGGAATCTGCTGATCCTTGGCGAGCGCGTCGAAGAAGCCGGGCGCCTTGGCCTTGTCCCAGAGCAGCACATTGCCCACATCGGTATCGGTGAAGCCGCCGATCGGCACGCTGGTCGTCACCGTGTCGCCGCGCATCGCCCAGCCGAGCGCGCCGAGGTTCCAGATGTGGTCGCCCTCGTCGACCTTCAGCGAGCCTGCCACGCCCGTCGCCATCGGCCACAGCGCGAACGGATTGGCGAGCGTGCCCATGCTCGTCGCCTTCTTCAGCAGCGCCGACATGAACATGCGCTGATGATTCATCCGGTCCACATCGGCGTTCGGGGTCGCGCGGGTGCGCACGAAACCCAGTGCCTGCGGGCCGCTGAGTTCCTGACAGCCCGCGGGCAGGTCCAAACCGGCCAGCGGGTCGACGATCGGCTGGTCCAAACACATTTCGATACCGCCGAGCGCGTCGACGACACTGGCGAAACCACCGAAACCGATCTGGGCGTAATGGTCGATGCGCACGCCGGTGGCTACCTCGACGGTCTGTACGAGCAGCGGTGCGCCGCCGAGCGCGAAGGAGGCGTTGAGCTTGTCCTTGCCGTGGCCGGGGATGCTCACATACGAGTCGCGCGGCAGGCTGACCATGGTGGTCGGGCCCGACGACGGGATGTGCACCAGCATGATCGTGTCGGTGCGTTCGGGGCCCGTGTCACCGCCGGTGGCCAGTTCGGCTTCCTGGTCCTCGGACAGGTCACCGCGCCCGTCGGAACCGACGAGCAGCCAGTTCGTGCCGGGAGTGTCGCCCACCCGGTCGCTGTAGGAGGCGAGGGCGGGGATGCGGGTCAGCGAGTTGTCCAGGTAGACGACACCGGCGATCATGCCCACGATCAGCGCGACGACCACCACCGTGAACCAGCGGAACGGGTGGCGCCTGCGACGGGGACGCGGCGGACGTGGTGCGCGGCCCCCGACCACGGGCGGTGGGGTGCGCCTACGTGGCGGAACCGCGTCGTGATGGGGGACCGGTCGCTGCGTCGGGGCGTGCTGCACCGGTTCGCGTCTGCGCGGCTTCTGCTCGCGGGGAGCCGGGGGCGCCTGTGCGGGCTGAGGCGCCTGTGAGTACGCGAGGGGTTGGTTGTCGCGGCCGTCACGGTGCAGGACCTGGGTGGGTTCGATGTGCGAAGCGGGGCGGCGGTCGTGCGGGGTGTGGCGGACGGTCGGCCCCTCGGGTGCCGGGTAGCCGGGTCGGCCCGCCCCGGGCGGGGGCGGCACGGGACGCCGCGCATCGGGTGCGGGACCGGGGCGGCCGGGAACGGGCGGAGGGCGCCGGGCGTCGGGCGCGGGTCGGCCCGGGACAGGCGGCGGTCGCCGGGCATCGGGCGGCGGGCCGGGGCGGCCGGTCGGCGGCGGCACCCGGCGCCTGCGTGGATCATCGCGTGGGTTGTCGCCGTTCATCACTGTCGAACTCTACTGATCGTGGGGTGCGCGGGCTGGGTTTGCGTGCGCGGTCACTACTGCATACCCATGGTCGGCCCGACCGTTAGCGCGCCGCGCGGTGACACGCCGTCACGGTAGCCAACCGACGCGTCCGCGCAGCACGTTGTAGCCGAGATAGGCGACGGCATCGATGAGAGCGTGCGCCAGGATCAGCGGCCACAGCCGGTTCGTCCGCTGCCAGTATCGGCCGAAGATGAGACCCATCACGATATTGCCCAGCCCACCACCCAGACCTTGGTACAGGTGGTAACTACCACGCAGCAGCGCCGAGGCGAGCAGCGAACCGTTCTCCGACCAACCGAGTTTGCGCAGCCTGCTGATGAGGTAGGCGACAACGATCACCTCCTCGGCGACCGAATTCGCACAGGCCGACGCGATGAGCACCGGCAGGCGCCACCAGTGTTCGTCGATCGAGTTCGGCACGATGGTCACGCTCACTCCGAGCGCGTGGGCGAGCAGATACAGGCCGAGCCCCGGTATCCCGATCACCGCCGCCAGCACCACACCCGCGACCGCGTCGGTGCGGCCGAACCGCGCCAAACCGACCAGGCGCGGCCCGATTCCGCTGCGCCACAACAGGTAGAGGCCGAGCGCGGCCCACGCCAGCAGCCGCGTGATGCCGACGAGTTGAAACAACAGGTCGATGACCGAGTTGTTCGAGCGTGACGCGTTCAGCGCGACTGTTCGCCCGCCGACCCCACCCGGTGACAGCGCGGAATCGAGCAGTGAAAGGCCCGCGCTGATCCCGCTGAGGCCGAAAGTCACCAGCAGTACGACGCCGATCTCGACCCGGATCCCGAACCGCTCGCGTTCGCTCAGCTGGGTCTCGGGAGGTTCCACGCGCATGCCGCGCAGTGTAGGCAGGGTAGGCACTCGGTGTATTGCGCCCATGAGGTGCTGGCTGTGTTTTTGGAGCGCTGGCGCGCTCGAGCGCGGCCCCTGGAGGGCCGCGAGTTAGCCACCGTTGCTCGCGCTTCGCGCATGCGCAACGGCGGCTAACTCGCGGCCGGGCCGCTACGCCGCT